>NZ_JAVDUQ010000004.1:0-226077 GCF_031456445.1 Neobacillus niacini
ATCTATTACAATCACTATAGATACCAATGGAATTTAAAAAAGATGACCCCTGTTCAATACAGAGATCATCTTCTTAAAACTGCCTAGGCTTTTTTTAAAATGTCCTTTACAAAGGGTACATTTTAATTGATCTTGTGGCTAAGGTTTTTTTTAGTTTTAGACCCGGTGCATCATTGGAAGGGAGAACAAATAAATATTTGCCACCGCAAGTACTACCATTAATGTGTAGTATGGCATTAACGCTTTAAATGATCCTTTATTACCAATTCGATAAGCTGTATAGATGGAGCCAATCATACCAATCACGATAATGATATACTGCAGCATTTGAACAGATGAAGCAGGTGCGAAGGCAAGATCCCCTCTTGTCACATTCACTCCAAATAATGCCGCGGTGTTATACCAGATGGCTTTTCCTTCTGTAATGATGTGGAATAAGTTATGCGCAAGGTGCCCCGCTAAATCAAGTGGAATAATCGCATAACCGAACCGGATAAAGTTTTTCTTTACCTTCTCAACAGAACCACCTGTTAAAGTAGCAATTTTTGCTGTTGCAAATAAAAGCCCAACCGGGATAGCCATTGAAATAATAAAGGCAACCGTAAAGTTTACATTATAATTATCTGTTCCCGTTACGGCACCAATTGATTTTAAGATATCCTGCCAAATGGCGACCATTGTTATGTTTTGAACAAACACAATTCCCATAATAACTGCGGCTAAGAAGGTATGTTCAATCATTGGCTTTTTAATTCCCCACAATTCGGATGTGGGTACCCTTGGAGAAATCCGTATAGAGTTATTTGGACAAGATTTCACACAGTTTCCGCATAAGTTACAGTCTGCCGATGAATCCATGGTACGGACAAATTGAAACATTGGACACCCTTCAGCCTTATCACTTCCTTTAAAACAGGCCTGAGTTTTACACGTCTTACAAATCTCCGGTGTCCCACGAAGTTCTAGTGAGCCGGAGCGTGAATAGTTACCTGATAATCCTCCTAGGAAGCAAAGAGTCTTACAAAATGTTCTTCTTTCATAGAAAACCGAAGTCCCTACTACCATCGTCACAAGTAAAAGGAGTAAATAACCGGAGCCTCTTGGTGATTCCACAATCCCCCAAATATGATCGCTATAGGTTATGGCGATAAAGAAAAGGTCGATCATCCAAAGCCCGTATTTTCTTAAAAACTTCGGCATCGGTCGATTGCTGCCAATCGTTTTTCGAACGATGTCGCTCAATTTGCCAAATGGACAAATCGCACACCAAAACCTTCCTATTATCAAGAAAAAAATCGGGATTAATGGCCACCATAAAACCCAGGTTAGCGAAGTTCCGACATTTCGCGTTGGATCAACCGTTCCAGCTACTAATTCATAAACAATAACGGAAAAAACGATGAGGACAATCCATTGAAAAATGCCTGGATACCACTGGCTTTGAATAAATTTTTTGACGATGGGTATGGTTAATAGATTATAAGGCTGTTTTTCTTCCATCCTTTTTTTCTCTTTAGCTAATTGATTATTTGGAATTGCCATTGGAACCATCCTTTCTTCTAAACCACTTATTCCATATTCCAATCACAATAAAGGAAAGGTTAACAGCACCATAAGTACCCAAAACCTTTAGGTTGGCCGGTTTTTCAATTACCGGTCCATGTGAGTGACCACTGCCTTCCATATCATGACCATCCGTGCTATGGTCCCCGCTCATGTCCATTCCTTCCATATCGTGACCATCACTGCCGTGGTCCCCGCTCATATCCATTCCTTCCATGTTGGTTTCGGAATGCTCATTTCCATTAAGGCTTGATGTTGATGGCATCTTTTGGTCCCCTTCATGAGCCATAGCCATTCTTCCGCCCGAAAATACAATAACCAACATAATCATCAACAACCATTTAGCTTTCAAAACCATTCACCTCATTCCCAAAATGTTTAAAATAAGATTATTGATTAACATGGTTTCACTTTAATGGAAAAATGTGCAGAAATTATGGTTTTTCCTTGGACAAAATTTGTCTTTTATGAAGACTGAGCTAATTGACACAAAATCGAAATAAAATGATTAAAAAACACTTAAATCTGCAAAGTTTCTTCCTATTTTTTTCTATTATAATGATAGTAACAAGAGTAAGGTGGGAGAGAGATGAAGACAATTTTACTAGTGGATGATGAAACCCGTATGCTCGACCTTTTATGTCTATATTTAGCACCTTATGATTTTAGATGTATAAAGGCTGAATCAGGGAAAGTGGCTTTAACTCATATTAAGAAGGAAAACGTCGACATCGTACTCCTTGATGTGATGATGCCTGAAATGGATGGGTGGTTGACCTGCCGAAAAATTAGGGAATTTTCAGATGTTCCAATTATCATGCTAACGGCTAGAAGTGAAACAGCCGATGTCATCAAAGGATTAAAATATGGTGCCGATGATTATGTTACGAAACCATTTCAAGAAGCTGAGTTATTGGCCAGGATTGAAGCATTGTTAAGAAGAACTAGTCATTCAATCGATCATCATCATAAGCTTGTTTTTAATGGATTAGAATGGAATGAAGAAACGGTGGAGTTAAAATTTCAAAAACAACTTATTCCACTAACACCGAAGGAATTTGCATTAATTGGATTGTTTTTAAAAAGTCCGCAAAAAGTGTACTCCCGAGATCATTTAGTGACAGCCATTTGGGGGATAAATTCAAATATAGATGACCGAACGATAGATTCTCATATTCGAAATTTAAGAGAAAAATTAAGAAATGCAGGATTTCCGATTGACAACCATCTCTTCACCGTTTGGGGAATAGGGTATAAATGGGTAAAAGGAGATCCGGAATTACATTAATAAAACCACTTGAAAAAGCAGCGATTATGAATGCATAATCACTGCTTTTTTTCATTTATTTTAACTTACCGGCTTTAATCATTTGATTCCAATCCTGTCCCTCGTCTTTCGTTTCATATAACGAGGTACTAAAAGTGGAAACAGCTATCTGTTTTTCGTCCTTTTGATTTACAGAAATGGAGGAAGCAGCATCTTCACCTAAATCCAAACCTATTTTCGACCAAGTTTGACCACTATCCTGACTAATCATAACACCAGAAACCATATTGCTCATTGAATAAGCAATAATGTCTTTACCATTAGGCATGACAGTCATAGCAGTGATAAGCCGGGTATCATCAAACATATCCCAATTTTCCCCGCCATCTTTTGAAATCATCACGCCCATTTCAGTACCTGCTAATAAAGTGTCTTTATTGTCTGGTAAAACAAGAAGAGAATAAACCTTCATGAGGTCATTAGGCAATCCTTTTGGTTCTACCTTGGTCCAATTTTTACCTTCATCAGTGCTTTTATAAATACCAGCCCCATATTGTCCCGTACCCATTTGATTTAGTCCATAGATAATATTAGAATCATGATGATAGGTTGTGAGAATATGGAAGTCAATTTTACCAACATACTCTAGCTTTTTCCAATGTAACCCGTTGTCTCTACTCATTAATATCCCGATTGGATTTGGATATTCCGAGTTTGTACCTGGATGTCCACTCGTCATCATCGTTCCGTCAGATCGTAAATGGAATCCCATTAAATCATCCTTTGTTGAGCCGACTTTATTCCATGTTTTCCCTACGCCTTTTGTGGAGAAAAGCCCTTCATGGGTGGCAACATAGGTTGTCCCATCATTTGATACACCTACTCCGTGAATATCTTCAATCCTTTTCCCGCTTTTTACTGGGGTAATTTTAGACTCCTCAGTTGAACTACATGCGGAAAGAAGTAAACTTAAGGACAAAACGGATAATACAACAACTTTTTTCATTACGTTCACCTCAAACAGACTATTTATCTTTAGAAAAAAATTAAATTCTTTATGTGAATAATTTATCAAAAAAGTATCGAGAAATTATGCATTTTATTTCATCGTCACAAATTCTGCAAATTTCCTTCACATGAATAGTTTAAAATGATAGTAATTAAAACAAGAGGTGGCTGGCATGAAGATTTCCATTAAATTAGGCTTATGGTTTTTTTTCTGTATATTGGTGATTGAAATTTTTTCAATGTTTTTTTTACACAACAATTTAGTCCATTCCCAGGTTCATCAGGAGCTAAATTCACTTCAGGCAAGAGGCAATAGTCATCGAGCTGTCTTGGAAATCAATTCAGATGCAGCCACACTTCATCATATTGGATTAATGGAATCCCATACAGATACAGAAGTTGTCATCACAAATACAACCGGTGATGTCCTGCTTTCCTCTAGTAAAATTAACCGGAGCATGAGGGCTATATTAAATAAATCGATCAATAACCTTCCGAGAAATGGACGAGTTCTGCAATCTGATTGGCAAAAGGAACAATATATTGTAACTGTTACAGCCTTTAATAAAAATGGAGAAAAAGCCGGATATGTCTATATGTTCAAGAACACAGATGAAGTTCAAAAGCTAATCTCCCAATTAAATAGACATTTTCTGTTAGCCTCATTGTTAATATTATTCTTTATGATCATTACGATTTTCCTTTTATCGAAAGCTTTAACTAAGCCGCTAATCTCCATGAAGGAAGCGACCAAAAAAATAAGCAAGGGCAATTTTTCTGTTACCCTTTCCTCCCCTTCTCATGATGAACTGGGGGAATTATCGCAATCCATTCAGACTCTGGCAAATGATTTAAATTATTTAAAACAGGAAAGAAATGAATTCCTTGCAAGTATTTCTCATGAACTTCGAACACCTTTAACCTATATTAAGGGCTATGCGGATATTGCGAAAAGAAAGGAATTAGAGGAAACAGACCGTGCCAAATACCTGGATATTATCCAAGAGGAAGCAGACCGCGTCAGCCGATTACTTAAGGAGTTATTTGATCTCGCAAAATTGGATCAAAATACCTTTTCCATTTCGAAAGAACAGGTTGACCTTCATGATTATTTACAATCTATCTTAGAAAAAATTTTACCGGCCTTTAAGGATAGAAACATCCAATTGAAGCTGGAATGCCCTAAAAATTTATCTTTTGATTTGGATCCCATACGGTTCGAGCAAGTTCTTTTAAACCTGTTGGATAACAGCCTTAAATACTCAAAAGAAAATACAACTGCTCTAATAAAAGTTTTTGAAGAAAATGAAGCCGTTCATATGATGATGAATGACCAAGGGCTAGGCATCCCGCAAGAGGACCTTCCGCATATTTTTGACCGTTTATACAGAGTGGATAAATCCCGTTCCAGATCGACCGGGGGTTTTGGATTAGGTCTTGCGATTGTGAAACAATTAGTGGAAGCGCATGGAGGGGAAATATCAGTTAAAAGCGAGTTTGGGAAAGGAACATGCTTTAAAATCATTTTGAAAAAATAAGTAAGCAAAAAAACAACGAGTCATTAAATATATAGTAATATCTATAACAAAACGCAATTGAACCATGATATTACTGGTTTTAGGTTTTGGTATATGTACGAAAACATTTACGAAATCTTATTAAGTAAGTATCCGCCCGTAGAACGGGCGGTTTTAATTTCGCCCTATAAGGGCACTTTACCAACAAAGGGGCCTTAAAATTGACCGTCAACCGTTTACTCTCCTATTTATCTTTGAATGGGTCGACATATTCTCGCTTGCTCATGTTGTCTCGCAAACGGTCCTCTGCTTCTTGCTCTCGAATATATTTTGTGATTGTCTTTTCATTTAAGCCAACCGTACTTACATAATAGCCTTTTGCCCAAAATGTTCGATTTCCATGATTGTATTTCAAATTTGCATGTCTATCGTGGATCATTAAAGAGCTCTTGCCTTTTAAATATCCCATAAAATACGAAACTGACATTTTGGGTGGTATTTTGACTAACATGTGAATATGGTCTGGCATTGCATGTGCCTCAATAATTTCTACATCTTTCATATCGCATAGTTTTCTTAAGATGGCACCTATATCTCTTCTTAATTTCCCGTACACAATTTTCCTTCTATACTTTGGAATGAATACGATATGGTACTTACAATTCCACCTTGTATGTGATAAACTATTGTCGCTCGATTTGAGCAGGACTCCTCTCGTTATTTGAAGTTGGTTTGACGGCCATCTTCTATTATAACGATTGGAGTTTTTTTCTGGTACAACTCTACAAGTTTCGTTTGCACACAGGCAGAGCCTGTGGTTTAAAAAGACTAATAAAAAAGAAACTCGTCATTACGACGAGTTTTTTGTTTTACATAAGATTGAATCTGAATAATAATGCAGCTACGATAATAAGTATTATGATGATAGCAATACTTGCCCCTGAACCAACCATCATGTTATAAAGACAGAAAGAACAATGAGGAAAATAACAGACGAAATAACTACTATGTAAATGTCTTTCTTCTTCTTCATAACTAGCCATCTCCCTTATTGGTTGTTATTTCCATCGTATCAGAAAAAACCCGTCCTGAGACGAGTTTCCTCTATTTAATAAATAAGATTTTATATAAGAATGAAACAGTGTATCCCTATCATCCATTAGAAATTAGTTCTTTCTTGGCACATATTGACGATATAGATGATACACGAAGAATATGTTCCATTATAGATTCATTGCATAGAATTATTGGTATAAGTTATGAGACGTTAGCCGTTTTTGGTGAAGTAGAAACGACAGACTTGGAAGAGTTATTACGAAATCCAGATTCTTTAACAGAAAAGAAAAAGTTTGTATTAGCTGTTAGATTAATGTATCTGTATTTTGTTTTGAAGGAAAAATATACTGTTGACACTAATTCTGATTAAACGCTGTTATTCGTATATGAAGGAGTTTTGTTTAAGTTTGTGAAACATTGTACTTAAACAAACGGGTGCGTTTATGGAGTAATGAAAAATGCGCAATTTCTCAATTTTAATGCTGAGGAATTGGTCTTTTTAATATTGGAATATACTTAACGTTGTAACTGGAGCTTCCTGACGCTACCCCTTATCATAAAATCCCTATTTTATCTACAAAAAAAGATAAAACAGGGATTTATTTCATAACTTTTAAAAAAATGGAATTTGATTATAAATTTTAATGATTGTATTGGGAACCGGATCGAGAAATAAGCTACCACTTTACTAACCAAAATCCCCACAATTACACTTCAACTATATCAAATGGATAATGATGACAAACATATAAATGAGAAATATCAGTTAAAATTGCTAGTGCGAGTAATTCTAATCCTATTTTTCGTTGACGAAATAGAACTGCTAATGCAAGTGAGAATGCACCAGTTGTATGATTAATTGGAAAAGATGCATCTTCTGCGTGTTTAATTAATACATGAACCTAAGTTTTAGAGAGGGGTATCGGATTTGGATACGGGAAAATGAGAAACACAGGATATGATAGTCAAGGTATTTTAATTTCAAACCGGGATGTACTATAACAAGGATCAGAATATTTATTCCTTAATAAACCACTATATAAATAAAGCATAAAAAAAGGTGGTGTTAGTGGCATGAAAGATATTTCTGAAAAAGACATTGAAAAGTTTGCAGAGGGGGTTGACATAACAAGAGAGAATAAAGCATTAAAAGATGCCATTATAGCAAATGGAATTAATGGTGCAACTCTCAATAATCATGCAATTGTAGAAATGAATTATGTATTTTCAGAAGAAATAGAAACTGGAAAAGTCGTAAATCAAAAAAAGAGTGGAAGATGCTGGATTTTCGCGGCCCTTAATACGTTTCGACATAGAATGAGTGAAAAATTGAACATTAAGGACTTTGAGTTATCACAAAATTACATGATGTTCTGGGATAAACTCGAAAAATCGAACTTTTTTTTAGAAAGTATTTTAAAAACATTGGACGAACCCCTGGAAGGAAGACTTGTTTCTTGGCTTTTAACCCAGCCACAACAAGATGGAGGCCAATGGGATATGTTAGTTTCCCTTGTAAAAAAATACGGTGTCGTTCCAAAACAAGTGATGCCAGAATCATACCAAAGCAGCGATTCTCCAGAATTAAATTCAATTCTCAATGCGAAGTTACGGGATTGTGCATTTGTTTTACGAAGTATGCATCAAGATGGAAGAACTGAACATGAGTTAGAAGAAGACAAACTTAACATGCTAGGTGATATTTACAAAATATTAGTGTTTTTACTCGGAGAACCACCAAAGACATTTGATTTTGAATACCGAAATGAAAAAGGTAAATTCCATAGAGAAACAAAATTAACGCCACACACATTTTTTGAGAAATATGTTGGTCTAGATTTAGATGACTATATCAGCATTATTAATGCTCCAACAAAAGATAAATCACTTGGAAAAACTTTTACAGTTAAGTATCTTGGGAATGTCATAGATGGAAGACAACTGAAATACCTCAATGTTGACATGCCGACACTGAAAAGTCTAGCTATTCAACAAATTAAAGATGGAGAAACAGTTTGGTTTGGATCCGATGTTGCAAGATATTCTGATCGTAAGGTGGGGATACTTGATCCAGATCTTTTTGATTATGAATCAGCTTTTGGAATTCGCTTTAATCTTACGAAAGCTGAGCGTTTAGATTATAAAGAAAGCAGTTTAACTCATGCTATGGTTCTAACCGGAGTGAATCTTGTCGATGGGGAACCGAACCGATGGAAAGTGGAAAATAGTTGGGGAGAAGACGTGGGAAATAAAGGCTATTTTGTCATGAGCGACAAATGGATGGATGAATATGCTTACCAAGTTGTTGTACATAAGAAATACTTGAGTAAGGATTTAGTTGAAGCGTATAACCAAGATCCGATTGAACTTCAGCCATGGGATCCAATGGGCTCGCTTGCTTTAGTAAAATAAGCAGATTTTCCGTAGTTTGGATAGGACCGAACACTTTTACCACAACTTCAAGAAAGAGTTCAGGAAGGAATGGTGATAGTAATTCATTGTGGTTTACGAAGATAATCCCAATGAAGGTCCTGCTAAACAGGTTGGTTTTGCTAGGGTTGTATCTGACCTTGTTAGATTTTCTTGGATCGGTGATGTTTTTATACTTCCTGAATATAGAGGTCGTAGACTGAGCAAATGGTTAATTCGTATCAATACAGAGCACCTCTTGAATGGCAATTTGTATATGAGGGTTATAAAATGCAAAAATAACAAAACCAGGCTTTATTTAACGAAAGGGTGCTTTAGTTAAATATGGAATAATTAAAAGAACCTCGAAAGAGGTCCTTTTCTTTTGTACAAAAATCAATATCATTGTTTAACAGAGCCTTAACTTTATTATCAGTTCGAGTAATTTGAAATGATTTTTTTTTGCTGTGACATATCCAGCTTTATATATAGTACGACCTTTATACTTGACTCGCCCTTGTTCATCAGTTGTATAACCCCATTCCGTAAAAAATTCATCGGATATTGCATTTTGTAGTGCTGTAATTTCCAAAGGAAGGAGACTACTTATTTGTGGTAATGCCTCAGTGTTTTCATTGGCATTTAACAAAGGTCGAGCAGGAGCTCTCATATCAATTGTAAGTTTTGTTTGCTGTTTAAGCAGTGAATTCTCACGCTTTAGTTTGCGGTTTTCAGCTAAAACAACGCCAACTAATGCTCGAATGGTCGGGTCAGATATACCTGCAAGTATTTCGTCTAATGTAGTATTTTCTTGTTTGTTTTTTGTTTTTTTCATGGTACCGTTAGCATAATCTGCCCAGCATTGCATCAAAGCCCTATAACCTTCACCCTCCTTATTACGAGTAGTTTGTATGGACGGTCCCTTTTTTACAACTGATCCCCCCTATGGTGATTATAGAAAAGTCCTTGCTGCCACGGTCAAATTGTTCTTTACATATATTATGAATTATTTATTAATTGCTCTGTTCGGGGATGAGGGTGAAAAATATTGGTCGTTTCCCATTCATAGCGAAAGTTGGGTCCAATATCTAACTTCTTTGTAGGACAGCCTTACTTGCATCGGTTTCTGGAAATATTGCTGCACCATTACAAACAGTTTGTATCTGGCTCAGCTTAACGGGTACATCCTCTGAATTCTCCATCCTTCCTTATCGCTGTTTCTGTACGAGTTCGGCAACTTACCTGACCGAATCCATCGCTTGACAGTTTCTTCATGTTTTCCTACAAGTTGGGCTTCTTCTTTAACACTATATTCTTTCATTCGTTGCCTCCCTAAATTCAAACGCTTGTTCCCGGAATATTCGTTCTTATTTTAGCACACCATTATATTGTTGTGAATAATTAGCTTTTTTGGTTTGTTGTGGTAGTAAAATGAGGTCATTTTATAGGTATGTATTAGTAATCATATAACAAATAGTAATCGTATTTGGTATATATTTTGCTCAATATTTCGTTTAATGTTGGAATAAAAAACAGCCCCTTTTATTCCAAAAGAGGCTGTTTTAGCTCATTATTATTAAGTTTTAGTATAAATATTTGCTCTCTATATAGTCATTCGTTGTTTTTTTTTGCTTAGCGATTAAATAGAATCAACCGGGGCTTGGGTACAGTTGAATGTACCTTTTTCAATTTGAATGGTGGTATGTTCAATTCCAAATTGGTCATGAAGCTCTTTATTCAACTGTTGTAGCAATTGATCATTATCCGTAATTTCCGAACGGACAAGGTGTACGGTTAAAGCAGGCTCCGTCGTACTCATTCCCCAAACATGCAAATCATGTACTTCCAAAACCGTTGGTAAATTTTTTAAATAACGATTAACTTTATCGACATCTATGCCATTTGGAACGGCATCAAGAGATAAATTTAATGATTCACTTAATAGGCCCCATGTACCAATGAAAATAACGATGGCAATGATCAAGCTGACAAGCGGGTCAATCCACTGCCAACCAGACCACAGCATAATAAAACCTGATATGACAACACCTAGTGACACTACAGCATCAGCCATCATGTGTAAATAGGCCCCACGAATATTTAAATCATTTTTTCTTCCTGACATAAATAGTAATGCGGTTATTGTGTTTATTACGATGCCTATAAGAGCAACAATGATGACAGTCTTCCCGGCAACAGGAGCAGGAGCTGAAAATCTTTGAATCGCTTCCCAAGCGATAGCACCAATTGCTACAAGTAAAAATACTGCATTAAAAAGGGCAGCAAGAATGGAACTTTTTTTAAATCCATACGTTCGTTTAGAGGTCGGTGCTTTTTTTCCTAACCATACTGCAATCCATGCAATGACCAGTCCGAGAACATCACTTAAATTGTGTCCCGCATCCGCAAGTAATGCTAACGAGTCGCTGATGATTCCATAAATGACCTCAATCAGGATAAAAATTACATTTAAGGTAATCCCACAGCCAAAAGCAAATCCATAATTGGCTGGTTGGTGATGGTGGTGGTGTCCATGATCATGTCCGTGGTGATGGTGATGTCCCAATTTAGTCCCCCCTAAGAGCTCTCAATTACTGTATGATGTAAAGGGCCCTTTTGTTATCTGCACTTCGATTATGTTATTTTTTTCTGATCTATCTTTTTCGATACATCTCACGAAACGCCTTACTAGAAGGAGACCCGCAGCTAATCCTTTACTCTTAGCAGCCTTAGTCCATTCAAAGTAACCAATAGAGTTGTCCCCATATCAGCAAATATTGCAATCCATAGAGTAAGCCAGCCAGGGACGACCAGTAGTAGCGCAACTACTTTAATCACAATCGAAAACGTAATATTTTGCTTAATAATCTTTAATGTTTTACGGCTAAGGTGAATCGTGAATGGAAGCTTCGTCAGGTCATCGTTCATTAAAGCGATGTCCGCCGTTTCGAGAGCTGTGTCCGTACCTGCTCCGCCCATGGCAATCCCGATCGTTGCTGATGCCAATGCCGGCGCATCATTGACGCCATCCCCTACCATGGCAACCCGGCCAAACTGGTGTTTAAGCCTTTTGATAAAATTCAATTTATCCTCTGGAAGCAGTTCAGCTTCTATTTTTTTAACGCCAGTATTTTGCCCAATTGCTTCAGCCGAGGCTTGATTATCCCCAGTCAGTAAAATCGTCTGTTCGATTCCAAGTTGATGGAGTCGGGAAATGACTTCACGGCTGCTGTCACGAACCACATCTGCTACCGCAATCAATGCTAGAACTTCTTTTTGAGCCCCGACCATCATCACCGTTTTACCTTGGCTTTGGAGAACAGTGATTTTTGCCCGAACCTCATCCGGAATCATCTCAAAGAGTTTCGTGTTACCAACCTTGTATTCAACTCCCTCGATTATTCCGATGATCCCTTTGCCTGTATAGGATGTAAACTTTTCAACAGCTATATTCTGATACATCAGTTGATCTGCCTTTTTAAGGATGGCAGCTGCAAGCGGGTGCTGGGACCGGCTTTCAAGTGCAGCAATGATGGCGAGTACTTCATTAGGTTCCTTTTCACAAAAGCTGATAAAATCGGTAACGGTTGGAGTTCCTTTGGTTAAAGTTCCCGTTTTATCGAAGGCAATGGCCTTGATGGCTCCAGCTTCTTCTAGAAAGCTGCCGCCTTTAATCAGCACGCCCTTTCTTGCCGCGTTTCCGATGGCGGTCACGATGGAAACAGGGGTCGAGATGACGAGTGCGCACGGGCAGCCGACGACTAATACGGCAAGCCCCTCATAGATCCACTCTTTCCAATCCCCATGAAATAGAAGCGGCGGGAGGACGGCTGTCAAGGCAGCTATCAGGATAATCACTGGTGTATAGTATTTTGCAAAGCGGTCCACAAACCGCTGGGACGGTGCCTTTTCTCCTTGCGCCTCTTCGACTAAATGAATGATTTTTGCTATGGTTGTATCTTCGCTTAATTTGGTTACCTTTACTTTTAAAAAGCCTTCTTCATTCAGTGTCCCAGCAAACACTTCGTTCCCAACCGTTTTTTCAATTGGAACGGACTCACCGGTGATAGCTGCTTGATTGACTGACGATAGGCCTTCAACCACCACCCCATCCATGGCAATCCGATTCCCGGGTTTGACAGCCATGATGTCCCCTACTTCAATATCCTCTGCCTGGAGGGTGATTTCTACATTATTACGAATAATCAATGCCTCTGTTGGAGCTATTTGCATTAAAGAACGAATGGATGATCGCGCTTTATCCATGGAATAGCTCTCAAGCACTTCGCTAATCGCAAATAGGATAACCACGACTGCCCCTTCCTGCCATTCACCGATGATAGCGGCACCAATGATGGCAATGGTCATGAGGGTTTTCATGTCAAAATCAAGATGGAGTAAATTCTTCAATCCTGTTTTAAAAAGTGAAAATCCTCCTAGTAAGATTGCCGCTGCAAACAGAAGGTTTTCGGAAAAAATATATCCAGTCAGGAGGAAAAGCAATGATAGACTGATTGAAATATATCGTTTCCAAAATGGGATCTTAGGTGCAGGCTGCTGTTTTTCTTTTTCAGGATAAAGGCTTAGTTTTTCAAAAGCTCCGGCTTGTTCCAATTCTTCAATACTGGCATTTCCATAGACTGTTAGCTTGGATGCGCCAAAATTTACACTTGCGTCAACAACACCATCCAGGTGTTTTACGTTCTTTTCGAACTTAGCGGCGCAGCTTGTTCAGGAAAAGCCTTGCACACGGTAAACACTTTTTTCTATTGTTTCACTCATAGCAGTTCACCTCTTTTCTCTGTCATGATTAGGCATTTACTTAACTGAAATGGATTCACGGCCGGCCACCTCTTCCTGATGGGCAAAGGCGATGTGAATGAGCTGTTTTACATGACCGTCATCAAGGGAATAATAAACAAGCTTGCCCTCTTTTCGATATTTTGCAAGACCTAAGCCTTTTAAATGGCGTAGGTGATGGGAAGCTGTTGCGGTTGTTGCTCCCACAATATTCGCCACATCACAAACACAAAGTTCTTCCTCTAAGGTTAGGGCAAAAGCAATTTTCATTCTCGTTTCATCGGCTAACGCTTTAAAGATTTTCGTAACTTCAACGATACTTCGATTTTGCAGATGCTGTTGAATACGGGTAGTTTTTTCGGATTCCACACAGGTTATTTCGCAAACATCCTGTTCCTTCATGCCTTCACCTTCTTATATTCAAATGTTCGTTTGATTATATAATATTCAAATCATCGTTTGAATGTCAAATATTTTATTTGGAGGTTTTCACCTTGGAAAATCTTCAATAAAAACGCTTTAAACCGACAAAACTTTTAAAAACATGTGAAATTTGTAGAAAATACGAGAAAGGGCGAGAAAACCTATTAAAATAACTATAAATCTGAATTTTTAGAGTATTTACAATATAGTGACTTTTTAATATGATTAGGACAAGCAATACATCATACATAGAAAGGAGGTTAAAGAAAAACAAGAAAGAAAGAAGGTGATTCCAATGAAATGAGAAAGGCGAAAGCGTGTTACAAAGACGCTGGGTATTCACACAAGTTATCTTTTTATTAAGTATTTTCCATGTATGCTAAAAAACGCCCCCTTTTCTTTAATATAACGTAACCAACTATGGCAATAGGTAGAAAGGTTAGTAAAAAATAATGAATGAAGAAATAGTATAAGCGGCCTTGTGATTTATAATGGATGCACAAGGCCGCTTACTGTCATTATAACCCATTTTCAATAAAAGAACGATGACCCGCCAATCCCCCTAAATCGAAATTCCGATTTTTCGGACCAATGATTAAGATAAAAAACACTTTAATGTAAAAGATGAACAATATGTCAACATTCCAAGATAAACTTAAGGGTATGATCGGTAAAACAATTATCATAAAAGGGTCTGTCTATCGAGAATTGTTAGAACCCAAAATAAAAATGGAGCTTGTGGCTCCATTTGTCGTAATAGAGGCTTCTATTGTCCTCTTTACTTGATATTTTTGTTTGATAGAAGACTATTTTTATATCCGTAACTCGTATACAATACAAGACCGATGATGAACCATATTGCAAAACCAAGCCATGTTAGGGATGAAAGGTTAACCATTAAGTAGCCGCAGGATAAAATCGATAAGATAGGCAATACAGGTGAGAACGGTACTTTAAACGAGCGCTTTAAGTCCGGATGTGTTTTCCGCAGTACGATGACACCGATTGATACGACGATAAAAGCGAACAGAGTACCGATATTCGTCAAATCTGCTAAATGATTAATAGGAACAAGTCCTGAAAAGATGGAAGCCATTAAAGCTGTTAACCAGATGCTTTTCACCGGCGTCTTTGTTTTCGAATTCACTTTAGACAACCCCTTAGGAAGCAAACCGTCGCGGCTAATAGCAAAGAAAAGTCTAGTTTGTCCATACATCATAACAAATAATACCGTTGTAATCCCGATAATGGCGCCGAGAGAAATAAAACCGGCAATCCAATCTTGGTGAACATATTGAAGTGCAAACGCAACCGGATTTTTCACATTTAATTGTGTATAAGGCACCATCCCTGTCAGAATAGCGGATACGCTCACGTACAGGACTATACAAATGAGTAATGACGAAATAATTCCAATGGGCATATTGCGCTGCGGATTTTTTACCTCTTCTGCAGCTGATGAAACAGCGTCAAACCCGATATAAGCAAGAAATGCGGTAGCTGCCCCGTTCACAACTCCCGAAAAACCAAATGGCATAAACGGTGTCCAGTTTCCCGGCTTCACATACTTTACACCTACAATTATAAATAAAAGTACAACAGCGATCTTCAATAACACCATAACATTGTTTAAACGCGTCGATTCCTTTACTCCTCGAGTTAAGATGAAGGCAAGAATCAAGACGATTACGATAGCCATAACATCGACATATGTTCCCTGTGAGGGATTATAAGCGCTGCTGATAGCAGCCGGCAGATGAATACCAAACCCTGTAAGCAGCCCTTGGAAATAACCGGACCATCCGCTGGCAACAACTGCACAGGCTAGTCCATATTCCAGGATCAGATCCCATCCAAGAATCCAAGCGAGTAATTCTCCAAATACCGCATAACCATACGTATAGGCACTTCCTGATACAGGCACAGCAGAAGCGAATTCAGCATAGCAAAGGGCAGCAAATACACAAGCTAAGCCTGACAAGATAAAAGAAAGAATAATAGCCGGACCTGAATGCTGTGCAGCAACGACACCAGTCAGGACGAAGATCCCGGTCCCAATAACAGCACCGACTCCCAACATCGTTAAATCAAAGGCGCCAAGTGCTTTTTTCAAACTTGTTTCTTTTTGTTCTGCATTAGCAAGTAAACTGCTAATGGATTTTTTACGAAAAAGATTCATTCATGCATCTCTCCTTGATGTTCTTTTATTTTCAAAAATTCAGAAAATTTAAGTCTTACAGTCTCACATTATAGATTTACCAAATCCTAATTATACAAAAATTTTTCGTTTTGGAAGTCCCTCTCTTATCTTGTCCTCCCTATTTAGAGGTCATCCGTAATATAAAAAAACTACATTATTCGACAAAAACACTACAAAAAAAATTTTAAAAGGTTTTTGTGGAAAGGATAGGTATTACAAGAAATCTGTACTACTTGGACTTGGGAATATTTTTAATTCCTTCGGTATTCCGACATTCATTAGATTTTCTCCCCTTTGATTTATCTTATTGCATTCCGATTATAGAATGTTCGAAATATTTTTTCAACCTTAGAAAAGGAGAAAAATACGGTATCCTTTTGTGGAATTTCACAAAAAGATGCCAATTTTGCCGAGGGCACTGAAAATCCTTCGGATTTTTTGGAGGGATTATAGAAGTGGATCAAAAAACGACCCAGAATTTGAATTTCTGAGTCGTTTTTTGTGTGATTGGGGGTCTATATCTCCCTTATTAATGATTCATTAGCTTCAATATTCTTTTTAGATTTACTGTAAATATAGCCATTGCACCCGTTTGCATAATTTTTTACACAACTGACATATTCGTAACATTCAAGTAATATAATTTATCAATCACATCTAAAGGAGGTGGAAGCAATGGATAATCGGTTTTTCTTATTCTTTGTAACGATATTATCTGGTTTTGCACTTATTAAACTTCCTTTAACTGATTCATTTCTTGAAAGCATTTCCCCAGTCACTAATATCCTTGGCATACTTACTGTTCTAGTCTTCTCACTCGTTTTAATTTATAAAGGGGTAAAAAATTTGTTCAGTAAGTGAAGCGAATTCATAAGGAAAGCACTCAATATTAAGCAGTTTTGTGGAGAAACATTGGAAAGAGCATATTAATTTGAAGACCAAATCGCATATGATTTGGTCTTTTTAAATTCCTTGTTATATCCCTTATGTTTGTGAATATTCATTTAAAATCTGCGTCCACTGCTCTATATTATGAAGCAAATAAAATTGTTTAGCTAGAAAAGATGGCGTATACGGCATGACGTGTAATCGGAATGAATGGATAGAGATCCTCACCATTTCTTTTTACTTCCAACAGCCATGCCATATGGTTAATCCCTGCAATCTTTTCCTCAACACCTTCAGAATCCATGCCCAATGATTTGAATAATTCTTTTGTACAAACCTGAACACTGTGGCATAGGCCCACAGTTTTTATAGCTGTAAAACGATTCATCACACCTGTAGTCCAAACCTTCCTAACCTATAGTTTCAGCTTATCAGGATTCCTCATTCATCACTGCGAGTCAATTAAACTAGCGAGATTCCAAGTAAAGTCTCTCATCTTGACACCAATTTTACCTGAAAGAACAAAATCAATGCCCCATTTTTGCGCCCAGACGACCCCATCCGTTGGTCTGAGGCCAATGCAATAAAAGCTTTGAAAATCTCCAGCTATCAATAAGTATTTTACCATTATTTTCTAATGGAAGTCCTAATTTTTGCAGACATGGTTGTGATTTTAATCCAACCGTCCAAATACTATAATGGGATAAAATTTCAGAACCGTCATGTCCTACAATTTTATTCTTTTCGACATGATTCACCTTTACCTTATGGAGAATTCTTACACCCAATTTATTCAACCTTTTTTCAATTTGGCAGCTTACTTTTTTAGGAAGATAAGGAAGCAATCTGGATTGCTGATTAATTAAGACAACCTCTGCACTCGGAGTCTTCAATCCTTTTTGATCTGCCATGTTTTTTACCCATGTGGCGATTTCTGCATAACGCTAAATGATTATCCTTTATTATTCCATAGGGAACTCCGGAAGCATAACTTTCTGTTCAAAACGCGTAGATAAAACCATTATAATTGTTGGGATACCCAATTTGTTGCATGAGTCGCTAAAAGCTTCTAATGTCTCTGGAGACTTTGTGACCACTTTCATCAAATAGTTATATTGACCGCTGATCCTGTATAGATCAATGACATCAGGTGATTGTCTACAAAAGTCTACAAACTGATTACAATTACTAGCTTGGAAGAGAATAAACGCAGTTATTCCCTTTCCTAGCTTTTGTTGAGAGAGAGTTGCCCGATAATTTGTGATAATCCCCTTGCTTTAAATATCATATTAGGGACATTTTTTGCTAGAATGGCAACTTCTATGAGTATTTCTTTTTTAGCTATTTATCTTACAACAACAAAGTCAATATCTCCCCAAACCACAGGTATCATTATAGGAAATAGTTCCCTTGCAGCGGTATTTACTAGTTTTTTCGGTGGGAGTTTATCTGATCGATATGGGAGCAAAAAAATTATATTGAGCTCAATGACAGCATGGATCATTGTTTTTATAAGTTATGGAATAGCGACAAGTATGCTAACATCCCTTGTCCTAAGTGCCTTAAATGGTTGTTGTAGATCCTTCTTCGAACCAGCATCGAAGGCCTTACTTGCTGATATAACAATTCCGGAAGACCGTCTGTTGGTCTTTAACCTTCGCTACGGAGCCATTAACGCAGGTGCTGTAGTTGGTCCTTTAATTGGTCTACAAATAGGAAGTGCGGAAAGTGGCCTGCCATTCTTCGTAGCGGCACTTATATACTCTATATATATGATGAGTTTAATCATTCAGTTTAGAGCTTTTAAAAATACCTGATGACCATAAAAAACAAATCTCACGTATTACAATTAAAAATTCCCTAAGCGTTATCAGTCAAGACAAAGTCTTTCTATTAGCATTACTCGGAATGATATGTATATACGCAGGGTTTTCACAATTGAGCTCAACTGTACCTCAATATCTAGCATTATCAACGAACTCTGGTAAAGGTACAAAATTATTTTCTCAAATAATCATGTTAAACGGTGTAACAGTTTTATTTGTTCAGTACCCACTAACTCGTATTGGAAAGAAATATTCCGCCTCAGTGTCTATCATGTTTAGCGCTCTAATAATGGGTACGAGGTTAATCGGATTTGGGATTTCCGAACAATCTTGGCAAGTGTATGTAGCAACTATTATATTTACAATTGGAGAGGTACTTATGTTTTCCATGTGGGATATATTTATTGATGAAGTAGCTAAGCCTGAACTTAAGGGAACCTATTTTGGAGCTGTAGGATTTTCAGAACTTGGAGGAGTAATAGGGCCATTGGCAGGCGGAATACTTTTAAATTATTATGGTTCTAGTCAAGGAAATATTATGTTTTCTATTCTTTCGGGAATATGCATTCTCGGTTTTCCAATCATGTATTTCGTAGCAATATTTATAAAAAAAAGATCAAAAACTTTAGGCAAAATTTATTCTTAAAATTCTACTAGCCAGTTTTTAAAAAAACTATACGCTGAATATAACCTGTTATACTCTAATTTTCAAAAGTTTTTTCAAAACATAATAAATAATTATTATTCATATATTAACCGCCCAATAAAAACAGCGAGAGAAACAATTCTCTCGCCTAATATTCGATTAACAAATTCGATTGATAATGAAGAATAATCCGAAGAAATATGAAAATTCGAGAGATTTTAGACAAATCAGTTCCGGTAATCTATGAAAGCATTCCGCTTATTTATGAAAATTTCCACTAGCCAATTTTCTCATTCTCAAACTTCCGCTCATCCTGAACAAAAAGGATTCCCAGTTCGTGATGATCGCCATCGTATAAGGCTCTCTGGACGAAGCGTATTTCTCCGTTTGTATCGAGGACCTCGAGTTTACAATGAGCCCGATTTTTTTGCAGTGCTTCATAAAAGGCCTTTTCGTCGTGGGTGGCAACACTATTAACTTTGGTCACAAGCTCTCCAACCTTCAGTTCCATTTTACTTGCTGGGGAATCCGGAATGATTCCAAGAATCATCAAACCATTATTCTTTCTTGAAAAATAAAATGGAAGACCATCATCTTTTAATTTTTGGATTAACGCTAATGATTCACGGCTAATCACGGCTATTGCCGCTACAATAATGGAAATAAGCGGATACCACCAGCCGACTATGGATAGAATTGCGATAATCGAGCCAAGGACGATCACCCGTCTGCCATAAAGCTGAATGGTCGCTTTTGGAAGCATCCCTTGAACTTGCTGTTGAAACCCGATTGCAAATGGAACCAGCATGAGTGAGTACTTTTCAGCACCAACATGAAAAACAGGCCACCAGTCAAACGGAAGGCTAAGGGCATTTCCTGGTACGAGAAGAAACATTGGCAAAAACCATAATCGTTTTACCTCGTGGGCCCCAACACGCTGCCCCCGCTTACTTTTTACAAGTTTAGGAGAGGTTCCTTTGCTGCCGTTTTTTACAATCATTACTCCCTCGGCAATAAATAAGAGAGCCAATAAAACAGTTACTGAAGGATATACCTTCTGATCAAGCGACTCAAAGGATCCCGTAAATATCGGAATGGACCATTTGTTTTCAGCCATGATGATTAAAGTAAAAAATGTAGCCCCAACTGTATATACAGGCGACATCAACCGAATATTAGCCGTAAAGCTCCATAAAAATGTAAAGGCAGCAATTAGAAGAATTGCAGCAAACGGAACCGCGATCCCGGCTACGATCGACACAATCGAAAGCGCGAGACCTACAACCGTTCCCAGAGGAAAAAGCTGCCGAAGCTCAAAATAAGCATCATGAGCCCGAACATGGAAATTTTTCCGTTCCCGCTTTACTCTCATTACCCCTAAAATTCCTGATAAAAATAGAAGATAGTAGAAAATGGGATGAAGAAATAACTTGCCAATTCCTTTTAGCAGTTCTATAACCCATATTTGCGCCAATTTTTTGTCACCTGCCTTTATAAATAGTTCTGCAAAATCTCTTAAACTATATTTTATCAAATTGCAGCTGTAAAACCTATTGCTAGTTTTTTGAAATTGGACAAAAAATACAATTTAGCAGAAATTCAATAGTATTTTGGACAGTTAGGAGTTTAATCGATCAACTCGTTACTATTTCCGCGGAAATTCCCTATAATTCCGCAACAATTTGCGGAATTGTCAGAATTTGTTCACACACAACAAAAACAACGACCAGGGTCGCTGTTTCTCATTTCGCTGCAATTCTTAAGGCAATTTGAAGCTGCAGATCATTTTTCTCTTTTTTCTTTTCCTTAATTGCTGATTCTTCAAGTTTTGCTGCTGTTATCGAATCAATTTTTCCTGATGGCTGTAAACCATTAAATTGCTGGAATCCCTTTACAGCATTGGTAGTTTCAGCACTAAAATATCCATCGTTGCGTCCTGGAGAAAAGCCCAATCCTGTTAATATTTCTTGAGCATTCTTTACTTGTTCATTATTCATATCCTGCTCTAGCGGCTCAGTAACCTGAAGTGGATGGGTATTGAAAATTTCCGGCTGTTTCATTTCGACATCGGGCTTGATTCCTTTTTTATGAATCCAATTTCCATCGGGGGTCAGCCACTTAAATAGGGTTAATTTTATATTGCTGCCATCCCCCATCGAAACAGGCTGTTGAACCGTTCCTTTTCCAAAAGTGGTTTCCCCCACCAGTTGATACCCATCTGCCTCTTTTAAAGCCCCAGCTAGAATTTCGGATGCTGATGCGCTGCCTTTATCAACAAGAACAACCACAGGATAATCCTTTTTCTCTTTTAATGAAGAGAAAAATCGTTCTCTTTTGCCATCTCTCTTTTGTATTTGGACCATTGGCTTATCCTTTGGCACAAATTCTTTTAAAATATCTTCAACGCTGTTTAAATAACCGCCAGGGTTACCGCGGACATCAATAACCAGTCCATTAATATGCTTGTCTTCAAGCGAACTCAATTCCTTTTTAAAATCGGCTGCCGTATTTTCAGAGAAAGAGGTTACCTGAATATAGCCAATTTTTTTCCCGTCCTGATCCTTTGTTGATGCATGTACGGTTTCTAGGGGAATTTCATCCCTCATGACTTCAATTGTAATCGGGGCTCTAAGTGTCTGTCTGGCAATTTCTAATTTTACAGTCGTACCTTTTTTACCGCGGATTTTTAGGGTAGCTTTGTTCAGGTCAAGCCCTTGGACACTCTTCCCGTCAATTTTTAATATTTGATCATTCGGTTTTAAACCGGCTTTTTCAGCCGGAGAATTTTTAAATGGAGAAACGATGACAATTTTTCCATCCTCCATTCCAACCTCCGCACCAATACCTTCAAAAGAAGAATCCAATGTTTGACTAAATTGTTTTGCGGTTTCTTTGTCCATATAAACTGAATAAGGATCATTTAATGTTGAAAGCATCCCTTGAATAGCTCCTTCAACCAGTTTATTTCGATTTACCTTTTCAACATAGCGATTTAATATCAATTCATAGGCCTGATCTACCTTTTGTAAGTTTTCAGTATTATTTGTTACCGATGCATAATCAATGGTATCAAGGACAGAATTCCCCTTTGGCTTTTCTACCCATTGCATTGCAGCATATGTTCCGCCTGCCCCCGTCAGGAGCGATCCCGTCATCATTAAGGCAATCCATTTTCGATTCAAGCTTGTCCCTCCTTTGGCGAAAAGTGCATGTCCTTTTTACAATTTCAAAGCACCCACTGCCTAATGATTAACTTATATGTTAGAAAGGGACGAGATATGAATTTAGATATCAAGAAACCAAAGAAAACTCGCCAATTGGCGAGTCCTCAAGGACGAAACTTAGAAAAGTTACCTATTAGCTAAAAAAATGGAAGAAGCATAGCTTCTTCCATTATAGTGGAACAATACCAACAGGATTGATGGCGTTATGACGGTCCGGTACCCATTGCCCTCGATGAAGTTCAAAATGCAAGTGCTGGCCGGTAGAATCGCCCGTACTTCCCATGATTCCAATTTGTTGGCCCTTCTTCACGACTGCACCTGTCCCTACTAAACGTGCTTCCATATGGGCATAAACCGTCGTATAAACTTGTCCATTAATTGAATGTGAAATGAAGATGCAGTTTCCATAACTGCTAGAATAATAGGAACGAATCACGACCCCATCTGCAGCTGCAAGAATCTGTACATTCGATGCATGGTTGGCAATATCAACACCGAAGTGGAATTCACCTGGACGGAATCCAGGGCGTGTCCCAAATCCGGAGCTTATAATACCCGCAGCCGGTCTTGTAAAGGTACCGCCAGAAATCGCCGGTGCCTTACCAGCACCACCACCACTCGGAGTTGGTGTCTTTGCTGGCGCGGCAGCTGCCGCCTGACGCTCTTTCTCTAATTGGATGGCTTTTTGAATAGCTGCCTCCTGCCCGGCAAGAATCTGCTCCTGCTCCTCTAAAGCTAGTTTTCCTTCATGAACTTCCTCTTCTTTTCGAACAAGTTTTGAAAGCAATTTATTCTTAGCTGTCCGCTGTGAACTCAATTGCTTATTCATTTGTTCTAATTCGCTCTTCATCTCTTGGAGACTAGCCAAATCTTTTTCTACCTTAGTCCGTTTTTCTACCAATTCTTTTTTATCCATATCCGCTTGTTTTAATAATTCCTGATCGGCTTCCATAATCGTTGCAACGGCATTGGCTCTGTCAATAAAATCACTAAAGTTTTTTGCACCCATCAACACATCAATGTAATTGACCATTCCGCCTGTTTCTTGATAATTACGTGCACGCTCTTTTAATAAATTATTGCGCTTTTCCATCCGCTTCACGATTACCTCAATTTCTCCCTGAAGCTGATTGACTTTGCTTTGGGTCTCAACAATTTTAGCTGTCTTATCGTGAATCTTCGCATTGGTATCTCCAATGGCAAAATCAAGGCGTTTCATCTCAGACTTCACATTTGCTTGCTGACCTTGTAAAACATTAATTTTTGTATTTGCATCATTAATATCGGATTTTAAATTTGAACGTTTATTGTGAATTTCATTTTGTTTATCTTTTAGATTTGAAATGGTGGCCGCTTCCGTTACAATGGAACTCCCCGTAAATAAACTGCCCAGCCCCATCGAAGCAGCAACAGTAAGTGCAACAACTGTTTTTTTCATTGTCCGGTCTCTCCTTTCCCCTGAAAATTATGTAAATTTAGTTATCAAACAGGAAGGAAGGGTTACAAAGAACCCTTCCTCTGGATATCTAAACTTTTAAAAATTTTCTTACAGACATAACGCTTCCCCAAATACCAATTAACGCACCCATGAGGATGAGAATACCGGATACTTGGTAGATAAATGGTTCGTACGGAAGAATCTGCATAAAATTGCCGGCAAGTTTTGGAGCCAGATAATCATATGCGTTATAGTAAGCAATCGAGATCAGGATAATCGGCAAAATTGAGCCTAATATTCCCAGCCATAGACCTTCCAAGAAAAATGGCCAGCGAATAAAATTATTCGTTGCTCCTACTAGTCTCATAATCTTGATTTCTCTTCTTCTCGCAACAATGGTAATTTTTATTGTATTTGAAATTAAGAAGATAGCCGTAAAGAATAGACCTAGGATTAAGACGACACCGACGTTTCGGCTTGCCTTAATAAATTTAAATAATTTTTCCACGCTGCCCTGCCCATATTTTACTTTTGCAACAAAATTAAATTTTTCAATTTTTTTGGCAGCCAACATGGTGTCAGTTGGATTTTTTGTTTTTACGATAAAAACATCATTAAGTGGATTATCCTGTTCAAAAAGCTTAAATGACTGTCCTTCCTCACCAAGACCTTTGATTAGGTCCTTTAATTCCTTTTCTTTTGGTGAAAATGTAACACTTTTAACCTCAGGAATGCCCTCAATTTCGCTCTGTAATTTTTGCTGATCTACTTTATTTGCAGCAACATCAATATGAACACGGATTTGAACATCTTCTTCAATGGTTTGGGCAACTTTATTAAGATTCATCATAATCACAAAAAAGACACCGACTAAAATGAGGGTTACTGTTACAGCACTTACAGATGCGAATGTCATCCATGCATTCCTGCCGAGACTTTTTAAACTTTCGCGGGCATGACGGCCAATGGTTCTAATTTTCATAACCGTAGTCACCTCTTTGCTCATCACGAACAATTTTTCCGCCTTCAATAGCGATAACGCGATGTTGGATTGTATTAACAATTTCTTTGTTGTGGGTCGCCATGACAACGGTTGTTCCACGCTTGTTTATTTCTTCGAATATTTTCATGATTTCCCAAGAGGTTTCAGGGTCCAAGTTTCCCGTCGGCTCATCGGCAATGACAACCTTCGGAGAATTCACAATGGAACGGGCAATCGAAACGCGCTGCTGTTCTCCACCGGAAAGTTCAGTTGGCAGCATTCTAGCTTTATGCTTTAAATTAACGAGATCCAATACTTCCATGACTCGTTTTTTAATAAACTTTGGCTGTGCCTCAATAACTTCAAGTGCAAAGGCAACATTTTCATAAACGGTCAAGGTAGGCAAAAGTTTATAGTCTTGAAAGACAACGCCAAGATTCCTGCGAAAAATTGGAACCTTTTTCATTTTTAATTTTGCTAAATTGACACCATTCATGGTGATGGTGCCGGAGGTCGGAATTTCTTCACGATACATCATTTTAATGAAAGTAGATTTTCCCGCACCGCTGGGACCTACCACATAAACAAATTCACCTTGATTAATTCGAACATCAATCCCATTAATGGCGGATACACCGTTTGGGTATTTCTTGTATACTTCTTGCATTTCTATCATTTAATCACCTGTATGAAAGTTATTGTGGACGAAGTAAATTCGACAATAATCTTTTATTTTTTGCAAAAGGCTGCAAAATACTTTACGAACCGTGCAAAATTTCGCATAGCCCTATTATAACATCATCAAACACTAAAAAAAGCGATAAAAATATTACAGTTTCTTTTCAAAGAATACAAAAGCAGACGTTTTTCCCGCTAATTTCACGATTTCAAACGTAACAAACTTCGACAATTTTCTGCTTTTTCTACAAAAAAAAACGTTCTGTGTTAGAACAGAACGTTTTTTTCCATTTACTTTCTAGAGGCAAGCCATGTTGCTACTTGGTCAGCATCATCGCCGGAAATTAAGCCAGCAGGCATTCCGCCGGATTTACCCTTTTTGAGGATGTCTAAAATTTGATCTTTTGAGTACTTAGAGCCAATCTTTGTTAAATCTGGACCTACTGCCCCTTTAAGGTTTTCACCATGGCAGCTTGAGCATTTTTGAGCTGTGATTTTCTCAGCTGCTGCGGCAACATCATTTCCCCCGCCGCTTGTGTCTGTAGTTTTGTTCGTTGTGTCTTTGTCTTTAGATGTGTCCGATCCGCCGCCACAAGCAGCAAGTCCCATTACTAGGGAAGTTCCTAATAATAATGTAAGTAGCTTTTTCTTCACTGCTACTCCCCCTTCAGAAAATTTTACCATTACTTAACTAGTATACCAAGACTACGCGCGTTTGAAACCCTCTCCCAATACTTCCGCAGCATCCATAACCACGATAAATGCAGATGGGTCAAGGGTTTTGACCAATTGTTTCAATTTTGTGAACTCCGTTTGGTCAACCACACACATAAGAACTGGGCGTTCATGGTCAGTAAATCCACCATATGCTGATAGTTTTGTCACACCTCGGTCAATTTTATTCAAAATTCCTGAGCGAACTTCTTCTTGCTTACTAGTAATAATCATGGCCATTTTTGAACGGCCAAAACCAACTTGAATTAAATCAATGGTCTTGCTGGTCACATACAAACCAATGAGTGCATAAAGCCCTTTTTCAATATCGAATACAATTGCAGCGGTTAGTACAATGAACCCATCAATGAGTACGACACATGTCCCAAGTGTAAATCCCGTGTATTTATTAATAATTTGGGCTGCGAGGTCCGTTCCTCCTGTTGAAGCTCTCCCTCTAAAAACAATTCCTAAACCGAGACCAACACCAATTCCTCCAAATAAAGCTCCAAGTAAAGCGTCATGGGTCCAAGGTTCCATATTTTTTGTAAAATAAACAACGAGTGGTAAAAAAATGGTACCGGCAAGTGTTTTTGCGCCAAACTGTTTTCCTAATAAAATTACGCCGGCAATAAACAATGGAATATTGAAGGCCCATTGAACATAGGCTGGCTCCAAACCAAGAACAGTATGTAAGATCGTGCTTATGCCGCTTACTCCACCGGAAGCAATTTGATTGGGCAGTAAAAAGACATTAAAAGTAATCGCAATAATAGCTGAACCAATGAGAACAAATACATAATCAACGGCTGCTTCGATTTTCGGATTCGTTTGTGTAAGTTCCAGAACTTTATTCATTTCGTTATTCCCCTTGTTTTTCTCAATTTCGAGTGTGAGTATAGCATGGGTATTTTTTGGTGTAAATAGCATTGAACTGCCGCGTTGAAGTGAAAATCGGGTAACAGCGGTAAATTAGAGAAATTTCTTCTTCTCAATAATTTTGTCCCAAAAAAACCTTTTTTATAGGCGGTTTGCTTGAGCAAGGTTCTATGCGACTGAATCTGGAGAAGTATCCCTTCCACGGTAGCGTAGCCGGGGTCTATGCGACCGAATCTGGAGAAGAATCCTATCCACGGTAGCGTAGCCGGGGTCTATGCGACCAAACCCAGAAAAGTATCCTATCCACGGTAGCGTAGCCGGGGTCTATGCGACCAAACCCAGAAAAGTATCCTATCCACGGTAGCATAGCCGGGGTCTATGCAACCGAATCTGGAGAAGTATCCTATCCACGGTAGCGTAGCCGGGGTCTATGCGACCGAATCTGGAGAAGAATCCTTTCCACGGTAGCGTAGCCGGGGTCTATGCGACCGAATCTGGAGAAGAATCCTTTCCACGGTAGCGTAGCCGGGGTCTATGCGACCGAATCTGGAGTAGTATCCTTTCCACGGTAGCGTAGCCGGGGTCTATGCGACCAAACCCAGAAAAGTACCTTTCCACGGTAGCGTAGCCGGGGTCTATGCGACCAAACCCAGAAAAGTATCCCTTCCACGGTAGCCTAGCCGGGGTCTATGCGACTGAATCTGGAGTAGTATCCCTTCCACGGTAGCGTAGCTCCCGGTGGCATTTGTTTTTTACTACCCTTCTGTCCTTAAAATTGCTTTATAGAACATTTTGCATAGTAATCCACAGTATTTTGCCCCATAAAAAACAGAAAAGCCTTTGCCGTGTCGTCCGGCAAAAGCTTTTTCATTCATTACGAAATTCTCGATCTTAGATAAGCATCAATAAACGGATCAATTTCTCCATCCATAACAGCTTGGACATTGCCTGACTCAGTATTGGTACGATGGTCTTTTACCATGGAATACGGATGGAACACATAAGAGCGGATTTGACTCCCCCAGCCAATTTCTTTTTGCTCGCCGCGAATTTCCAAAAGCTCTTTTTCCTGTTGCTCAATTTCACGTTGATAAAGTTTTGCTTTTAACATTTTCATCGCTGATTCACGGTTTTTAATTTGGGAACGCTCTGTCTGGCACGTCACCACTACCCCAGTTGGAAGATGGGTAATCCGTACAGCTGAGTCGGTTGTGTTGATATGCTGACCACCGGCACCACTAGCACGATACGTGTCAATTTTTAAATCCTCTGTGCGGATATCGATTTGAATTTCGTCGTTAAACTCCGGCATAACCTCGCATGAAACAAAGGAGGTATGACGGCGGCCCGAGGAATCAAATGGTGAAATCCGAACCAAGCGATGAACCCCTTTTTCCGCCTTCAAATAACCGTACGCATTATGCCCTTTGATCGCTAAGGTTACACTTTTAATTCCTGCTTCATCCCCAGGAAGATAATCAAGCGTTTCCACCTTGAAGCCCTTTTTCTCCGCCCATCTGGTGTACATCCGGAGAAGCATGGAACCCCAGTCTTGAGATTCTGTACCGCCTGCACCCGGGTGGAGCTCCAAAATGGCATTATGTTTATCATACTCTTCACTTAACAGGAGCTGTAATTCAAATTGATTTAAGCGTTCTGTTAGCTGCCCCAGCTCATCTTCCAATTCTGCTTGTAATTCCTCATCACTTTCTTCTTTCACGAGCTCATAGGTCAGCTCCAAATTTTCGTACGTTTCATTTAAATCAGAAAATTCATTTACCTGATCCTTTAATGCGTTCGCTTCACTGATCACGACCTGAGCCGCTTGCTGGTCATTCCAGAAATCAGGATGAAGCATTTGATCGTCTAATTCAGCGATTCTTGCTTCCTTATTTTCAAGGTCAAAGAGACCCCCTAAAGTCCGCTAAACGTTTAGCTGTTTTTTCTAATTCATTGCGAATTTCTGCTAATTCCATTTTGGTCACCTCTATAAAAATTCAGTTTGTATCATAAATATATGCAAATAATTTAGGTCAGTCCTCATCTATTATAACGGCATACCATCGAAAAATCCAAAACTAGCCGTTTTAATAATTTTGGGGATAACTTCTAGACGAATGAAGAAATGGATTGTGGATAACCGAATAATCTAAATTTTTTATCAACATAATAGATTTATTTATCCACATATCCAGTTAGTTATTAACAAATTAACAAAAGATATAAACAATTCAATAAACAATATCCACAGTAATAAAAAAGTTATTCACAATCCTTAAAATAGGAACCCAAACAAAAACAAGAAGCGAAATCTCATATGATTTCGCTTCTTATGAATAAATTCCTAATCGAAACAACGATCCAGCCGGCTTTGTTTCAAAAATCAATTATTTTCCTGCTCCACAGCAGTTTTTGTACTTTTTACCGCTGCCGCAAATGCATGGATCATTTCGTCCTACATCAATTTGCTTCACTTTTGGTTTCGGCTTAACCGGTTCTCCATCCTCCTTCGGATGAACCGCTTGGCCTTTTGCCACTTCTTGACGCTCTAAATTGTTGCGGATTTCTGCCTTCATGATGTACATAGCAGCTTCTTCTTCAATCGAAGTAACCATTGCTTCAAACATGGCAAAGCCTTCCGCCTGGTACTCGCGAAGCGGGTCCGTCTGTCCGTATGCACGTAAGTGGATTCCATCACGAAGCTGATCCATTGCATCAATATGGTCAATCCATTTTGAGTCTACAGAGCGAAGGGTAACGACCTTTTCAAATTCACGCATTTGCTCTGAGAAAAGCAGCTCCTCTTTTTCATCATAACGCACCTTCACTTTTGCAAAAATAGCCTCAGTCATCTCTTCAGGGTCTTCACCTTTTAGATCGTCCAAGGTGATATCCCCTTCAGGAAGAAGATTGGCATGGACAAAGTCCACAACCCCCTGGAGGTTCCAATTTTCTTCATCATCCGCCATTGACGCATGTGCCTCAACATTCCGCTCGATTGTTCGTAAAATCATGCCTTCCACAATTTCACGCAAGTTTTCAGACTCCAGTAATTCATCGCGCTGCGTATAGATGATTTCACGCTGCTGGCGAAGCACATCATCATATTGCAGCAGTTGCTTACGCGCATCAAAGTTATTGCCCTCAACGCGTTTTTGCGCTGATTCCACTGCTTTTGAAACCATTTTACTTTGGATTGGCTGGGTATCATCCATCCCAAGGCGCTGCATCATTGATTTCATATTGTCAGAGCCAAAGCGGCGCATGAGTTCATCTTCCATCGATAAATAGAATTGGGTAATCCCTGGGTCCCCTTGACGGCCGGAACGCCCGCGGAGCTGATTGTCAATCCGTCTGCTTTCATGACGCTCTGTACCAATAACAGCAAGACCGCCTAATTTAGTAACCCCTTCACCAAGCTTAATGTCTGTACCACGGCCGGCCATGTTTGTCGCAATCGTTACTGCACCTTGGTGGCCTGCTTCCGCAATGATTTCCGCTTCACGTCCATGATTTTTCGCATTCAAGACATTGTGGCGGACACCTTTTTTCAATAAAAGCTTAGAGATTAATTCAGACGTTTCGATCGCAACCGTACCGACAAGCACAGGCTGCCCCTTTTGATGGCGTTCCGCAATATCTTCCACAACTGCCCTAAACTTACCTTCCATTGTGGAATAAATTAAATCAGCGCGGTCATCTCTAACAATCGGTCTATTTGTTGGAATTACGATGACATTCATATTATAAATGTTCCGGAATTCCTCTTCTTCCGTCTTCGCCGTTCCCGTCATCCCTGCTAATTTTTCATACATACGGAAGTAGTTTTGGAACGTAATCGTTGCCATTGTCATACTTTCGTTTTGAACTTCTAAACCTTCTTTAGCTTCAATCGCTTGGTGTAAGCCTTCACTATAGCGGCGGCCCTTCATTAAACGTCCCGTAAATTGGTCAACGATCACAATTTCGCCATCTTGAACGACGTAATCCACATCAAGATGCATACTGACATTAGCTTTTAATGCTTGATTAACATGATGGTTTAACGAAACATGGGACATATCGAACAGGTTTTCAATGCCAAAGGCCTTCTCTGCTTTGCTGATCCCTTCTTCGGTCAGCATAACTCCTTTTGTTTTTTCATCATATGTGTAATCCTTTTCTTTTGTCAGCGTACGGACAAACGCATTTGCTTGAATATAAAGAGCCGTTGATTTTTGCGCAGAACCTGAAATAATCAGCGGTGTACGCGCTTCGTCAATTAAGATGGAGTCCACCTCGTCAATGACTGCATAAAAAAGCGGGCGCTGAACCTTTTGTTCCTTATAAAGGACCATGTTATCACGAAGATAGTCAAAACCATATTCGTTGTTGGTTCCGTAAGTAATATCGGCAGCATATGCTTCCTGCTTCTCTTCACTTGTCATACTATTTAGGTTTAAACCAACCGTTAATCCTAAAAATTCATAAAGCTGACCCATTTCCTGAGCATCACGGCTTGCAAGGTATTCGTTGACCGTTACAACGTGGACCCCTTTACCGGAAAGGGCATTCAAATAAACCGGCATCGTAGCCGTTAACGTTTTACCTTCCCCTGTTTTCATCTCAGAAATATTGCCCTCATGGAGAGAAATCCCCCCCATTAACTGTACATGATAAGGGTATAATCCAAGAACACGACGGGCTCCTTCACGGACAACAGCAAATGCCTCAACCAGTAAATCATCAAGTGAATCACCATTTTGATAGCGTTGTTTAAATACTGCTGTTTTTTCTCGCAGTTGATCATCGGTTAATTTTTCCGTTTCAGCCGCAAGTGCCTCTATTTCATTCGCGAGTTTGTCCAACCGTTTTAACTCACGTTTATTCACATCATACAATTTATTTAAAATCCCCATCATGTGATTGAACTCTCCTTTTTATCGAGATTACTATTATAAAGAATTCGCAATATTAAGTACTAAATCCTGCCAAAATGAATTGAATATCACTTTCCATCTTACCACTTCCGCTATGTGTGTGACAACAAAGTTCCCCCCAGGAAAATTTGTGACAATAACTGCCATAATTCGGACAAGTAAGCTCCAGTTTCTTAGCAATCCAAAAATGTATAAAAGCTCTAAAAAATGTATAAAAATTCATAATTATACAGTTAGCCACTACCTCCAAGTTAGTAATTAACCCTTTATTTTTCAAGGTATTCATATTGTTTTTATCATAAAAGGGGTTTGGAAAAATATTCACAAATTGTACATTGGAATATACATATTCAATGTTAGATACTACCTTTAGAGAGGTTTAGATGAAAAATAAAGTAGATAGTTCAATTTATAATGGGAAGGGTGATTAAAATGGGCAGTTGGGGAAAAAAGAAAGGTTCCGAGACTGAAATCGAGCCCGAGTCTCGAGAAAATAGAAAAAAATCCGGCCCCATTCATAGACTCTGGCAAAAGTTTAGAAATATAGATTGGACAAATCCCGTTACTCGTTGGAAATTATTATTTGCATCACTCGTTGGTTGTATCGTTGTATTTGGTGGAGGGTATGGTGTTCTTTCCATCACAAACTCACCAACCTTCTGCTCCAGCTGTCATGAAATGGCGCCGGAATACACCACCTATACAGCCAGCGCTCATAACCAAATCTCCTGTGTGCAGTGTCATATCAAGCCGGGCGTCAAAAACATGCTAACACACAAAGTGAAGTCAATGAAAGAAGTTTACTACCATGTTACCGGTGTTCCAAAACAAATCGTTCAAACAGAAGAAGAAGCTGTTTCAAACGAAAACTGTTTACAATGCCATTCAAAAAACCGGCTTGTCACCGCATCTGGTGACTTAAAGGTCAATCATAAAGGTCATATTGAAAAAGGGATTCCTTGTATCACCTGTCACGCAGGGGTTGTTCACGCGAAGATTGCAGCCCGCGGTTTAAACATAGACAGTGCCCGTGGAGAGTGGACAGAGAAAAATGCACAAAAACTAATTGAGGAAAAATATGTGCGTCCGAACATGGGAACTTGTATCGATTGTCACGATAAAGTAAACAAAGGTGAAAAACCTTGGAAAGATGTCGCATACAATGTACCGCCAAACCCAGAAGAGCTTGAAAAACTTACAGTAGGAAAAACCGAAGGAGCATCCACGGTAACAGGTAAGGAAGGCAAAAATGCCGAAGATATCACAGCAAAACATGATGAAAAGACGCAAGAAATCATTTTACAAGCAATTGGAAAGCAAAAAACAAATGTGAAAGTTTCAATGGAATGTGGAACCTGTCATAAAAAGCTTAAAATACCGCAGTCCCACAAGGCTGCCCTATGGAAACAACAACACGGAAGTAAAGCGGTTCAGGAGTTAAATAAATGTGTAAACTGCCACCAAGATTCCAAATGGGCAAGAGAAATTCCAAAAGAAGACATCATCTCGCTCCTTAAATTAGGTACAAAAAAATCACATTATCAACCTGACATCACTCTAGTGAAAGATCAGTCCCGTATTAATAAGTTTTGCAGCACCTGTCACAGTAAACGTCCTCCTGGACATACGAAAAGCGATCAATGGCTGACAGCTCACTCAACTAAAGCACTGACAGCTGAAGCGAAATCACAATGCTTCGTCTGCCATGACCAGAAAAAACCAAAACCGGGATCAACTGATACGAAAGCACCAACAGATGTATATTGCGAATACTGTCACAGAACTGGATTTAAGAGTCCTGTAAAAAACTAATTTATAAAAAGGGAGGGACTTATTTATGGAAGAAGAACAAAATGAGTTGCCGGCCCCTCCTCGTAATCGCTATAAGTTAATTAAATATATGACAATCACATTGTTTTTTCTAGCCATCTTATTCTTCGCAGGATTTACGGGGCTAGAGGCAACATCCAGCTCGAAGTTTTGCCAAAGTTGTCATGAGATGAAACCGGAGTATTATACGTGGAAGGCATCGACTCATAATGAAGTGGATTGTGTAAATTGCCATACCGATCCGATATTTAAGAAACTGGCGAAAGATAAAGCGGAAGGACTAGTTGGACAATTAAAAAACCATTCTTTGAACGTCACTGCTACTCCTATCCGAATGCCCAACGAGGTGCCTAACAGTGCATGTGAAAAATGTCACAATTTAAAAACCCGTGATGTGACACCATCGGGGGATCTCATCATCCCCCATGAAAAGCATCTAAAAAAAGGGGTAGAATGCGTTCAATGTCATAGCAGCATTGCCCACGGCAAAATCGTCGACAGAAAAATGACCTACCAAACAGATTATGCTAAATGGGATCAATCCGTTGGTACACAAGCAATGTCCGATTTGAAATTTACTCGTCCTGATATGGACACATGTATGGAATGCCATAAGGCTCGGAATGTTTCAACCGCATGTAAAACCTGTCATAAAACGGGAATGGAACCAAAAAGCCATAAAAGTCCTGACTTTAAAACATCCACCCATGGTTTAACAGCTGGCAAGGATCTTCAGAAATGCGACTCCTGCCATGGATATATGTCGAAAGAAAAAATTGAAGGTCTTGAGGCAGTCTCTTCTGTTGAAAAGGTCTTGAAAAATATTAAAACGACTAAACCACATATTACCGAGTTGGATTATGCAAAAGAAAATACTTTTTGTAAGGACTGCCATAGTAAACGCCCGGCAAGTCATAATAGCCGGTGGATGTTGGAACATAACATTCAAGCGTCTAAGGATAAACAGAAATGCTTGGCTTGTCATAACGATCAACAAACAAGTCAGTACCAAACGACAACAGTAGCCTGCTCCTCCTGTCATCCAGCTATGCACAAAGGATTTGACAAGAAAAGGCACCCTATTCCGTTAGCAGCAATTCAAAAGGTGACAAATTTCTGTTATACCTGTCACGTTAAAAGAACCTGTTCTGCTTGTCACAGAGAATAAATGATTTATATTTGCTAGATTAGGAGGGTTAGTATGCAAGCCCATGAACAACCACACAACCATAAGCAAGAGGCGCAGACAGAAAACGCACCTAAGGAAAGAATGAAAAAAACTAAAAAAGATAGATTTAATTGGTGGCAAACACTGCTGATTCTGACTATGACATTAGTTGTTGCAGTTGGTGCAAGTTATTACGTAAGCAATAAGTACCTTTGGCCAAAATACGATATGGACCGGCTTAAACAGCAATTAGAAAGTGCAAAAACCGAAGCAGATGCTAAGCCGAATGATCCAAAGTCCCATGTAGACCTCGGATATGCTTATTTTTTAAATGAGGACAACGATAAGGCTATTAATGAATACAAAATAGCTCTTGATTTAGACAAAAATTACTTTAATGCCTATTTCAATTTGGGACTTGTCTATAATGAGGAAAATCGCCTAAATGATGCCATTAAAATGGCCCAAAAAGCAACTGAAATATCACCTAAAGACTATAAGGGCTGGCTTTTGAAAGGAATGTCTTTCCGAAAGCTTAAAATGTATAAAGATTCGATTAAAGCACTTAATGAAGCAAATCGTTTAATGCCAGCCAATACTGATATCATCTACGAAGTAGGGCTGGTTGCGGAAGATCAAGGAGATAAAAAAAATGCGGAAGAAATTTATAAAACGGCATTGAACTATGACCCTATGTACAAACCAGCCTTGGATGGGCTGAAAAGAGTTGCTAAAAACTAGAAAGGGGTTGGAAACCAATGAAGAAAAAAATTGTGTATTGGTGGATGAGTGGTATTGTTGTTCTCACTATTGCTGCCTTTACCGCAATATACTTTTTTAATATGGAATCAGTTGTAAAGAAGGTTCCTAGTGCGGTTAATCCGGATGGACCTCCTTCCTTTAGCCAAGTAATTTATGGGGATTTTGATAATTCACTGGATAAACCGATGGATGTCGCAAAAATTGGCGAGTTCCTCTATGTTTCTGATACAAACAATAAGCGAGTTCAAGTTTTTGATTCATCTGGAACGCCTGTATTTAAGTTTGGCAAAGAAGGTCAAGGGAAAGGCCAATTTAATTTTCCATACGGTATCGCTGGTGATAAGAAAGGAAATGTGTATGTTGCAGATTTATATAATGGAAAAATCTCTATCTTTGAACCAAAAGGGAAATTTATAAAATACTTTGATGATAAAAAGAAACTATTGAAATCCCCTGCCGGAATCCGTATCTATAATGAAAAATTGTATGTCACCGATGTTCAAAAGAACAAGGTTTTTATCTTTGACCTAAATGGTAAAAAATTGCTTGAAATTAGTACCGGAGCTAATAAACAAGATACCTTTAAAGCTCCAAATTCAGTGGCAATCGACAAGAAAAATAATGACATTTTTGTTTCCGACTCTGGTAACCAACGTGTCCAAGTATACGATAAAAACGGTAAATATATTCGAACCATTAACGGTTCAAAAGATGGTAAGGGCTCCTCCGTATTTGTAAATCCACGCGGAATTGGCGTCGATTCACGAGGCATCCTTTACATTGTAAACAATCTCACTCACATGGTTTATGGGTTTGACGAAAAAGGTTCTGAGGTCTTCCATTTCGGAACAATGGGCGATCAAAACGAACAATTCTACCTGCCAAACGGTCTATACGTTGATGACCATGATCAGGTTTATATAACAGATACCTTAAATGAACGTATTGCAATGTACAATTAAATAAATTCTTTACTTTAAGGAGGTGGTGCCTCAAAAGAGGTTGTATAGGTTTTAGATTTGTAGTTTTAAAAAGAGAGAGTCAAAAAGAGAAGTAACAAGGGAGGTTTTTGGAATGAGTAAGGTCAAATTAGGCTTTTCATTCCTGCTTACATTGCTTTTTGTGGGAATGTTTAGCGTAGTAGCTTTCGCTGCAGGTAGTAACCCTGTAGTTACACCACCCGGGGATCCTGCAGATGTTCAAAATGGTTTGGCTCCAGATGACGCAACAAATGATAACGGACTTATCAACGATAACAAAACTGGTTCTGGTGTTGGCGGTCAAAATGCTAATTTTGACCAGGTTATTAAGTCTAAAGACATGGTTAAAGACAATACTGGTACACACGGAACACAACGTACACACGGTTCTTACATGAACAACACGAACTCCTGTGCCAGCTGTCACCAAACACACACAGGTGCATCTAAGAATTTATTGTTCAAAAATGGCGAATATGCCACTTGTACAGCTTGTCATGATGGTACATTAGGTTTCTATAATGTTTTCACTGGTTCTAACTCTGCTGGTACATTCGGCGGAACGCATGATGGCAATATGTCTGTTCACTTAGCAAACGGTACTGTTGAATTGAAAGCTGCTCCTGGTGGAGATAAAGACGGTACAGGCAACTGGGAAGAAGAATTTACTTGTGCAAGCTGTCACGCACCGCACGGTTCTTACTCTGACCGCTTATTACATGAAAATCCAAACGAAATGGGTAACACACTTGTTAAAGATGGTGGTAAGCGTTTAGAAAACGTTCCTGTTGTATCTGACATCTCATCTAAAGTTACTGGTGCAGACGTTACTTACAAGGATGCAACTGGCGCAGATGTAACAATAAACTATGTTCTTTATCGTTTCGATATTGGAACAACTGTTGATGCTGCTTATTCTGCAAAAGGCTTAACAACTGGCGATACTATTCTTCAATTAATGAAGTGGAACGGCACGAAATATGTAAACGATACAGATCCATGGTTACATGGTTATGAATTCGATGAAAACCATGTCAAACATTACTGGACAGCATTCAAAGATACTACTGGTAAAGAAGTATTCGATACTGATCAATTGAAAAAAGGCGAAATTTTAGGTAACGGTTTTGCCGGGGTTCCTGCTTCCAAAACAGCTTTAGTTACAACTGTTAAATCATTAACTTCCGGTAACGTTGCTCGTGGTTATGTAGTTAAGTTAGACGTTTCAGCACCTAATGCAAATAATGTAACAACAACTACAGCATCTTCTCTATGGGCAAGTAAAAAAGCTGATGGATCTTCTAACCCAGGTTATGTAGCAAACAGAGGGGTTGCAATGTCAACTTTCTGTTCTGCTTGTCACACTGACTACCTAGCTGGCTCTGGAAAAGAAACTGGTACATTTGATCATGCATATCGCCACACCACAACATCAGACAGCTACACTTGCGTACGTTGTCACTATGCACATGGTACTGATGTAACTGTAATGCGTGATGCTCGTGGTTTAACTTACCAAAACATTTTAGACGATACTACAAACTACTTCCCAGGTGTAACAGGTGAAGCTCGTACTACAATGGTTAAAGACTATTTACTTGATAAGAACCCATCTTCTGCTCTAAAACGTTACACGAACATGGCTGTATGTTGGGGATGTCATACCTCTTCTCACTCAGAAGGAACAAGAAACACTGACACTTACCAATACAACCCAACTCCTGGTGTTGATGCAGATCGTAACGGTATCGAGTTTGACTATTAAAAAAAAGCTACCAAATAGCCCCACTATTTGATAGCTCCTGAATGGAGAATATAAATTTTAACTAAAAACAGCTTACTTCGGTAGGCTGTTTTCTTTATTATTATAGGTAGGTATTCACAAATCTGTCAATATTCCCTTCACAAAAGAAACAAATATTATTCACAGTTCTGTTATCCATTTACTTTATCAATAGAAGTATAATAATAATGTAGATTCTCGAAATTTTTATATTTCAATTAATTAATTTGTTTACATTGATAACTGATCTCAGCCTAAAGGAATGAGCCCATTATGAAATCTTTAAAGAACAATAAACAAGTTAATATCCTTTATATAATGATTTTAATCCTTATATACTCCCTTACCTTACCGATTAAAACTCTTGCTGAGGATCCTCCCCCAAATTCCCCTCCTTCTATTTTGATTAACAATGTTAATGTAGATGGAGATGAAACTACGATTACCGGAACTGTTTCCGATGATCAAACCCCCTTAGAAAATGTAACATTACAATTATTTGATTCAAAAGATCAACCACAATTTGATTCTCCATTAACACCATCTGCAGATGGAAATTGGACAATGAAAAAAGTTTTAACGGAAAAAGCTAGCAACTATTATATTAAAGCAAGCGACAGCTCGATTGAATCAGAAAAATACCCGGTAAAAGATGACCGTATTCATATAAAGTCTCTTTCCATTACAGCTTTTATTACACAAAAAAAAGAAATAGTTGATGGAAATGAAAAAATAGAAGAAGTATCCAAATCAATTGATATCATAAAAAATGATGATTTAACACATATCTCGTTGAACCCAACCCTAACCGTTGAAGTTACGAATAACGATGCTTTGGAACAACTTATTCTTGACCATCCAGATCAATATAGCCCAATAGCTGTTTTTAATAATGAGAAACAAATTTCAGGAGACGTCACCATAAATACCCAAAATCAAATAGAGCTAAAATTGAAGGATTTGTCACCAAGCACAACTTATTATATTTTATATAATTCCTCCTATGTGGATGACGAGGGTACCCCTCCATATCCAATTATTAGGAAATTCACAACCGTCAGTACTACTGTAAATAATTTATTTTTATATGATCAGAAATACAAAACTGATTCGGGTGAATTTAAGGACTTTTCTGATTGGACGTCGCAGCCACATGGCTACTACACAAATAATGTTAATAATTGTTCTATTTGCCATAGCCCCCATTATGGGGATAACAAAAGCTTAGAGATTAAAAACAGAAATACCAAAAACTTAGAAAATAGTTATTGTATGGCCTGCCATGATGGTACATCAGCGCCCGTCTTTGAAAATGTTAATTCAGATATTAAGTCGAAGCATGAAACACAGCAAATTACTGGCCATGAGATGAAATCAGGGACGTGTACAGCCTGCCATAACCCACATCTAACTTGGAGTGAAGAGAACCCAAATTTATTACAGGATCATTTTGTATATAAACATGAGGATAAAGATGAGTTTGATGGAGAAAAGGTTGGTGAAATTGACAGCAATCATCAGCTTTGCGAGAAATGCCATGAGCTGAATACGAACTATTATAAAAACCTAGCAAGACAATTGGCATCTGAAAAAGATCCAAAGGATCCTGATCCTTATAAGATTTCTCATTATCAGCGGTTTTCAGCCGTTGGGCAAAAAGATAATTATGACTTATGTTTCACCTGCCATAATAAAGAAAAAGAAGTGAAGGATGGAACAAAGGATATTATTCAATTTTATCAGGATAGCGATTCTAAACACAAAATAACGGCAGTTGATGGCAGTCAGCTGAATGGATACTTACCTTGCTCAGAATGTCATGAAACGCATCAGTCGACCAATCGCATGCTGTTGAAATCAATGTTAGGTCACGAAGAACAAGATACAGCTTTCACCTTTACATCTGGTGATTGGGATGCAAGTAAAGAACGAGAATTCTGTTTAAAGTGCCATAACGGAAAAACAGCCATTTATGGGGTAACGGGTAAAGCACTAGATGATTCCATTCAGGGTCATAAAATAATAAGTGAAGGTACAGAGGAAGAAATCAAAAAGGATATTGAAAGTAAGGCATGTTCAAACTGTCATGGTGGGGAAAGCAAATCCTTTATCGAGGCAGCCCATGCTCCTAAAAAATCAATAGCACCTGCTCCTTAACAAAAAATCGGGAGGTAATTCCTCTCGATTTTTTTACTTACAATAAAAAGGATGATAATGAAAATCCTTACGTCTAGCAACTCTTTTACACTGAATATTCCGAAATCGTATATTGAAATATAAAAACGCAGCCCCAAAGTTTGGAGCTGCGTTCTCTTTTTATTAATGTGCTTCAATTAAGCCATAACGGCCGTCTTTCCGTTTGTATACAACGTTTGTACGGTTCGTATCTGCATTGGTGAACACATAGAAGCTATGTCCAAGCATGTTCATTTGCAGAATCGCTTCTTCACTGTCCATCGGTTTTAAGTCAAAGCGTTTTGTACGAACCAATTCAAGTTCGTCATCCTCAAAATCGTGGGACTCTGTATTTTCTGCCACCGCAAAGGTGATTGGAAAATCGCCTTTTTCGCGGAATTTACGGTTCACTTTTGTTTTATGCTTGCGAATTTGACGCTCAAGCTTGTCAGAAATGAGGTCAATCCCAGCATACATATCTACATTTGTTTCTTCTGCACGAAGAACGAGATGTGGAAGAGGAATCGTTACCTCTACTTTAGAAGTTTTATCTTGATTGAACCTTAGGTTAACATTAACCTTTGCTTCAGGTGCTTCTGTAAAATACCTTTCTAATTTTGAAATTTTCTTTTCAACATACTCGCGAATTGCTGGAGTTACCTCAATGTTTTCACCACGAACGTTATAATTCATAAGTGAACTCCTCCTTTTTTTAAAACTATGTAAATACATTTCTATTTTACCCTATGAATATCCTGCTAAAACAGTACATTATTTTGTCGATTTCATGACAAAAACAATGCATATATAGTAGGAAACATGCGTTTAGTGGAATACGCATGGGTAAATATGGGTAAAATGGATAATTTATTATAACTTGATTTTAATATTATTTAGGACAATTTACCACACATATGCCCATAGAATAGGCTACAAAGGATGAAAAAATGATGGGAGGCATCCTAATGACACTACAAGAAAGACGATTACTTGCATGGCATGAAACAATGGAATTGCACGAAATCGTTGCGTTTCAATCCATTGGATTAATGAAACTAAAAATGTCGTTTAAAAAGGTTGAAGACCAGGAATTAAGCGAACTTTACAGAACATGCATTGGGGAACTTGAAGGAAACTTAAATGAATTGCTCAAATTTTACCCTTCGGCACCAGGATATCAAGGGAGAGATGCAGAAACCCGTCAGGATGTCAGCTTTTTTGCTGCCGATCTGCTGGCCTTCTCTAAAGAGTTAGTCCGCTGCCTGGCTGCCGCCATTACGGAAACGGCAACACCTGCATTAAGAAAAACCTTTACCAATCAGTTAATTGCTGCGATTCATGGGCATGAACGGGCCTATCAATACATGCATAAACACGGTTATTATCCTTCCTATGATTTAGGACCTTTGCTTGGGCAGGATGTTCACAATGCCCAGCACGCACTTAAAATGAAATATTAGCTTTTGAGAAGGTGGCGGCAGATAGACCTGCTGCTTTTTTTATCGTGCAATTGTAAGCGATTGAATGCTGGCTGCACCAGTAGCTTTTAAAAGCTTTGCAGCATGCCTAAGGGTTGAGCCTGTTGTATATATATCATCCATCAAAACAATGTTTTTTCCTTGGATATTGATTTGCGGGTCAATTGCGAATACTTGTGGAAGGTGAATCCGTTCCGATCTGCTCTTTTTGGATTGTTTTTCAGAGTGGACTCGGGTTAAAAGAGCTGTCGGAGTATAGCCTGCCTCTAATAAAAGGGCTTCCGCTTGATTAAAGCCCCGTTCATAAAGACGCTCCTCGCTCAAGGGGATAGGTACTAGCAAATCAACTTCCATTTTTTGAAGTTCTTCTTTAATTCGGTCTGCAAATACCTTTGCCACAATATAATCACCGCGAAATTTATATACCGCAATCACTTCCTTTAAAAAATCATTGTAAAGAAATAATGAGGTGTTTTTAACAAGATTGCCTTGCCACTGCGGGTCCTGCTCCCAACGCAGGCAATCATGACAGAGTTCTCCAAGGCGGAATTTCTCATCCAAATGGCGGAAGGGCCGGCAGCAAATCCTACATATATCACCTGTAATTGTTTCAAGTTTCCCTTCACATCCTGCGCACATGAAATGATCTTTTTCTGCCGAAAAAATCGCCCTCCATCCAATTGCAGGCGGGATGGATTGATGGCAAAGATAACAACGGTCCTGCTGGAAAAGTTTCATCGGTATTCACCCCTTTTAATCAATTAGTCCCTTTTTTACTCCCTCCTGATTCATAAAAACAATTTGCCGCTTTGCTCTCAGCATCTCATCCGTTTTACCATAGTGAAAAAAGGTGACCACCCCATTCGGATGGGCTGAACTCCTACCTGCTCTTCCGGCAATTTGGACAAGCGCGCTTTCTGTAAAAATGTCATCTTCAGCGCCAACCACGGCGACATCAATGTTGGGAAAGGTAACGCCCCGTTCAAGAATGGTGGTCGTTAAAAGCAGAGGGATTTCCTTTGTCCTCATTTTTTGGACTTTTTCCTTTCGTTCCGGATCTTCCGCATGGACGGCCTCAATTGTGGGGGCAAACTGGCGCAGAATCGGGAGTGCTTTTTCCATCAAAGGAATATGCGGAAAAAACACAAGTGCCTGCTTATTGCTTTCAATTCGTTTTTTTATCCATTGGAGCACATTTGCGGGTAGTTTATTTTTATGGAGATTCTTTTGCCAATTACCACACCAGACAAATTGCGGTACTGGGAGAGGATATCTGTGAAATCGGGCCGGAATCGTGGTATAGGCTCTTTTTCCCTGCAGGCATTCTTTCTGCCATTTTTGATTAGGGGTGGCGGTTAAATAAATCATCGCTGAAACCGGCTTTCGTGCCTGGACTGCCGCATGCTGGAGTGACTCTTCGACGGTATATGGAAATGCATCGACCTCATCAAGGATAAGGGTATCAAAGGCATGGTAAAACCTTAGCAGCTGGTGTGTGGTTGCAATCGTAAGCGGGGCGTATAGATGGCGGTCCTTGCTCCCGCCATAGAGTGAGGCAACGGGGATTCCAGGGAAAGCCGCTTGAAGACGTGGAGTAAGTTCGAGAACGACATCGGTTCTCGGGGTCGCAATGCAAACTCTTTTTTGTGCGACAAGAGCGGTCTCAATCCCCTGGAATAAGACTTCGGTTTTACCTGCCCCGCAAACTGCCCACACTAGCAGCTCTTTATTCTGCTGGATTGCCTCTATGACACTTTCTGAAGATACCTGCTGTCCATGAGATAGTTTCCCTTGCCACTCCATGATTTTTGCAGGTAGTTTAGTAACCGGTGGCGGACCATTCCAGCCGATAAGAGGAGTGCATTCACTTATCCTTCCCATCATAATACAGTGACGGCAATAGAGACATATCTCGCCGCATCGTGAGCAGGGAAAGCGGGCGAACCATTGCAGGTCCTTATTACCACAACGGTTGCAAATTGGATGCTTCCCGAGGTAATCAATGCCTTTACGGTAGGTTGCATAGCCGTTCTCATAATGTGCTTGGATTTCATTAGATGGGATGTCGTCTATAAGAAGCTGTTTACCGGTAAGGAGCTGTTGAAGTTCAGGGTTAAAGTTGAAGTGTGGATTAGGCAGTGGCTGGGGTATATTGCGGATGTGTGAAATCGGAAGGGAATCTTCCTTTTGTGGAACGAGGATATTGTTTTTTGTTGCGAAACGCATGGGGGGCACCTTCTTTTTTGGGGTTTGTAGTAGGAATTTGTCGAGGAGATATTGGTAGTTTCGTTTAAAAAATTCGACAGTAACTGATATATTCCTGCAATTGTCGAAAAATCTTTTTTGATGTACCAAGTAGACTATTTATGATCCTTTTGACCCGGTTTATATTCCAAGTTAGGCAATATATGTTCCATTTACCGATTTTTATGTTCCAATCGAATATTTTGGAGTCAAAAAGCCAGGCGAAAGCCTGGCTCAGGTATTTTTCATTCCCTTTTTTTAATTGGTGGGACTATTTTCATGTAGATCCCGGGCATTTTTTAGGTGTGGTTCAACTTTATATACCAATTTGAACGTTATATGTTCCGTTTCGCACGATTTATGTTCCCAGTTAAGCAATATATGTTCCGTTTCGCACGATTTATGTTCCAAGTTAAGCAATATATGTTCCAATTTACCAACTCTATGTGCCGGTCAATTTTCTTATTTCCTCATCCAGCCCATACCCATCGCGCCTTCACCAAGATGGGTGCCAATCACTGCGCCAAAATAACCAATCGAAAACTCAACATTTGGATACAATGCCGATAACTCCGCCTTCCACTCGTTAGCTTCTGCTTCGCGGTTGGCCGACTGGCGGCTGTGATGTAGTTGGCAGACCTTTTTGCTTCACTTCTTGATAAAATTCCTCAGCGGAAAGATCAACTTCTTCTTGATATGCCTCGTTTCCAAAAATAACATTCAACGGGACCATATGTATCTTCCATTTATCACGTAATTCCTTTGGGATGTATGCAGTACTATCCGTGACAACTGCTATTTTCATAACAAAATACCATCCTTGTCTATACTCTTGTTGTTCTATTTTATCCGAAATCCGGCTATATTGTATCATTTTACTAGGTAATAGATATTCACCATATATAAAATTACACTTTATCCGCGAATCAAAAAATTACATTATTTTTAGAATGAATCCAACAAAAAGAACACGCCCGAAAGGCGTGCCCTCTTCAAAAAGTATTTTAATCTATCGAACTTCCACCCAGCCATTTTTAATCGCAACGACAACGGCTTGTGTCCGGTCGTTAACGTTCATTTTTTGCAGGATGTTGCTGACATGGTTTTTAACGGTTTTTTCACTGATGAAAAGGGCTTCCCCGATTCCACGGTTGCTTTTTCCATCCGCCAGCATTTGCAGAACTTCACATTCACGGCGTGTTAACAAGTGCAGCGGCCGGCGGATTTCCACTGTTTGAACGTAAGAGCTGCCAAATACCTTTCCTGCTGTTAAACGGCGGTATTCATTCACTAGATTATGCGTAACCTTTGGATGTAAGTAAGATCCGCCTTCTGCAACGACGCGAACTGCATCGATGAGGGCATCGGCATCCATTTCCTTTAAAAGATACCCTTGAGCACCGGTTTGAAGTGCATGGGTAACGTAATTTTCATCGTCATGAATCGATAAAATAATGATCTTTGTTTCCGGGTATTTTTCTACGAGCTCTCGGGTTGCTTCTATGCCGTTCATTTGCGGCATATTTATATCCATGATGACCACATCCGGATTGAATTCCTTTACAATTCGAACCGCTTCACTGCCGTCATCCCCCTCGGCAACAACCTCGAATGATTTTTCAAATTCGAGAATCCTTTTTACTCCTTCTCTAAACAATTGATGATCATCGATAATGGCAATTTTAGTCGTCAATTTCTTCGCCTCCCTAATCCTTCGTAATAAGATTTCGTTATTTAAATTATTGTAAATTCTTGTTAATGGTTTCCCAAATTCAATCCACTCGTTATTCAGATAGTGGAACATGAATCGTAACAGAGGTCCCCATGCCGATTTTTGATTCAATCATAATCTCGCCATCCAGCAGGTCAACCCGTTCCTTCATGCCAATAATGCCAAATGATTCAGGTTTTTTCTGAGTCGTATCAAATCCGGCCCCGTTATCCTTAATACGAACCGTAATGGCTGCCTTGGTTATTTCTAACGTTACTTTTATTTCGCAGGCATTGGCGTGTTTTAATGCGTTCTGCACCGACTCTTGAATCATTCGGAATAATGCGACCTCGTACTTAGTTGGAAGACGGTGTTCTAGTCCAATATTCACAAAATTAATTTTGGAGTGGTTATGATATTCTTCGATAGTTAACAGGTATTTTCTGAGGGTAGGAACCAAACCTAAATCATCCAACGCCATAGGACGAAGGTCATAAATAATCCTGCGCACCTCGTAAAGAGCCGATCGAACCATTTTTTTAAAACTATGAATCTCTGAAAAAGCAGCCTCAGGTCCGCTCTCACGATACACCCGCTCAACTAAATCTGAGCGCATAATCACATTGGCCAGCATTTGCGCAGGACCATCGTGAATTTCACGTGACAGTCTTTTCCGTTCTTCTTCCTGTGCCTCAATAATTTTTAAGCCGAAATCTTGCTTCGCTTTTGCATCCTCGAGCGCGACGCCCATTTCGCTCATTAAATAATTCATCACAACGGAAATTTGCGAAATCAGATGCTCGGCCCGGTCAATGGTATCATCCAGTGCCAGCAGCCTTCGCTCAAGGTCATCTCGTTTATCCAATAGCTGTTTCTTATATTGCCAATTAATAGTAAGGTCCATTTGAAGCTGGTGCGCTTTTTCGTACGCTTCCCGGACTTCTCCCTCTGAATAATGTTTAATGTTCATACTCACATCAGAAAGCCTTGAACGAGCCTGCCGAACCTGATCCTCAAGGGATTCACCTTCACCCGAAAGTTTTTCCACCAAATGCTTAATGGTCTGTAGCTCATTCCTCATGCTGTCGTAATCCTGGCGGCACTGCTCTTCAATTTGAAAAATATCCGTTTTACTGGAAGTAACGGTTTCAATCATTTTTTCACGAATCTCATCAATCGACTTCATATTAATTTTTTTTATCTTCATAAAAATGCCTCCATAAGAAGCTTGGTGTAACCTGCTTTTCTATCTTTACTTTTCACATAATTTACCCTGGATTGTATCAAAATAGAAATTTGAAGTTGACTGCTTCCTCAAATTCCGTAAAAAAGTTGTATAATAAGAGGACGATACCTATAACTTTTTTACTATTAATAATAAGTTTTAACAAGTTTACACTATTAAACATGACTTATTATACCATGCTAAGGTTACACATATATTAAAGTTATATTACACTAAATATTTTTTCAGAAAAATAGAAGGAGGATCATCATGCTCGCCCGCTACTATACGGTAAAAGAATCCGGAGAACATGAAATTGTTATTCAAAAATCCCGTTTTATTGCCCATATAAAAAGAGTTGAAACGGAAACAGCTGCACAGGATTTTATCCAGACGATTAAGAAAAAACATTGGGATGCTACCCATAACTGTTCCGCCTATCTAATTGGCGAGAACGATCAAATACAAAAAGCCAATGATGATGGCGAACCAAGCGGCACGGCTGGTGTACCGATTCTAGAAGTATTAAAGAAGAAAACTCTGAAGGATACAGTGGTTGTCGTCACCCGTTATTTTGGCGGAATTAAATTGGGGGCCGGCGGACTGATTCGTGCGTATGGAAAAGCAACTTCAGAAGGAATTGCGGCTTCTGGTATGGTTGAGCGAAAATTAATGAAAGTCATGCATGTTACCGTCGATTATACATGGCTTGGTAAGTTGGAAAATGAACTGCGTTCTTCCGTTTATACCATTAAAGAAATTCATTATTTAGATACAGTAGAATTTGAAGTTTTTGTTGAGGAAGGGGAAATTGAGTATTTCAGCACTTGGATGATAGAAATGACCAATGGACAAGCTAGAATCAGCGAAGGGGAAATACTGTACCTGGAGGAAGATGTTTAAACGGCCAATAATCGATTGGTCGTTTTGTCATTCAAAATACAAATTTTTGCAAATTCCAACAATAAACAACATAAAATTTACGATTTACAAAAAATTTCATTTTACCAATCTCCTAAAATATTATAGAATTAATCATGGTTCTGTATGTTTTCATACAGTATTTTACAATGAAAAGGAGATCATCTATGTCTGCAAATAGACAAGACCGTATAAATAATAAATCTAAGAAAAAAAGAAAAAGACTTTTAGCCTGGTTCTTATTGCCTATACTAGTCATTGGATTAGGCGGTGCAGCCTATGCCACTTTTCTTTATAGCAAGGCAGAATCAGTGATGAGTAAATCATACAAACCGATTGAACGGGAATCAAAAAGGGTCTTTAAAAATGTCCCAGTAGAAAACACTTCAATTCTTTTTATTGGAGTCGATGACAGCAGTAAACGGAAAGAAGGCAACCCACGTTCTGATGCTTTGATGGTTGCTACCTTTAATAAAAAAGATAAATCCATTAAGCTCCTTAGTATCCCGCGTGATTCTTATGTTCATATTCCTGAAAAGAATATTTACACGAAAATCACCCATGCACATGCTTATGGCGGTGTAAAACTTACCCTTGATACCGTTGAAGAATTGCTCGATATGCCGATTAATTATTATGTAAAAATGAATTTCAATGCCTTTATGGATGTGATAAACGCCCTTGGTGGAATTGATGCCAATGTTCCATATACCTTTACGGAGCAGGATTCTAAAGACCATAAAGGTGCGATTACCTTACAAAAAGGAATGCAGCATCTGAACGGGGAACAAGCATTGGCTTTAGCAAGAACGAGACATTATGACAGTGATATTTATCGTGGGCAGCGTCAACAAGAAATTATGAAGGCGATTCTTTCACAAGCAACTTCTGTTAAAAATGTTACCAATTATTCAAAGGTAATTGAAGCAGTTGGTAAAAATATGACGACAGATTTAACCTTTGACCAAATGCTATCATTTATTAAATATTTACAAGCGGGAAGCGGCTTAAATACCCAATCACTTACGATTAAAGGTTCCGATGATACAATTAATGGAATTTATTATTATAAATTAGATCAAGTCTCATTAGACGAAACGAAATTAATCTTGAAGAACCATCTTCTTGGAAAAACAAGTACGTCTTCCAGTGATACTACTGGAACAAGTCAATAATAAAAAAGACCCCGGCTGAAGGAATCAGCCGGGGTCTTTTAATGAAAAAGCGGTGCTTTATATTATTGGAGACAAATCTTCTGGTTCATCCTTGAAAAGTGTCCCCTATATGCTCCATTGGCGACAAAATTCTCTTCTTTCCATGAAAAATGTCTCCTACAAGCTCCATTGGCGACAAAATCCTCTTCTTTCCCATGAAAAATGTCTCCTACAAGCTCCATTGGCGACAAAATTCTCTTCTTTCCCATGAAAAATGTCTCCTACAAGCTCCATTGGCGACAAAATTCTCTTCTTTCCCATGAAAAATGTCTCCAATCAGAGACATTCGCCCGAGGCAATATCAAAAAACAAAAAAATAAAAAGGACCTTTCCGAGGCCCTTTCATTTATTGGCGGTTTCTTGCTAATACCTGGACGATTTTTAACAATGGTTTGTAATTCGCATTGATTAAGCCGATGCTTTCCACAATTAGTTCAATTGCCAGCAAAATGATGGCCAGCATTAAGAAGGAACCCCATACTGTTGTCATCGTAAAGATAACCGCTGCTAAGCCGAACATTGCACTCATGGCATAAATCAACAATACCGTTTGCCGATGGGTAAAGCCCAATTTAAGTAAACAATGGTGTAAATGGGATTTATCCGGAGCAGATAACGGGTTTTTATTGTACAGGCGACGCACAATCGCAAAGAATGTATCTGAAATCGGAACACCTAAAATGATGACAGGAACAACGAAGGAGATAAACGCTACATTTTTAAAACCTAATAAGGAAAGCACAGCGATCATATACCCAAGGAAAAGAGCTCCTGTATCTCCCATGAAAATCTTCGCGGGATGGAAGTTGAAGATAAGAAATCCTAATGTACTAGCTAACAATATCGCACCCATTGCCATAACGTACGGATCTTCCATCACAATCGCCATTGCAGAAATCGTAATTAATGCAATTGATGAAACACCTGCTGCTAAGCCATCAAGTCCGTCAATTAAATTGATTGCATTGGTGACCCCAACAATCCAGATGACGGTAATCGGTACACTCATGGCACCAAATTGTATTTCCCCGCCGAATGGCAAGTTAATGCGATCAACATGGACACCACCCCAAAAGACAACAATGAGGGCTGCTGCTATTTGTAACAAAAACTTGATTTTTGCGGATAATTCAAAGATATCGTCTAAAACGCCAGTAGCTAATATAATAATACTCCCAACCACAATAGCTGCGTGGTACGGGCTATTCGGATGCATGAGAAGCAGCCCAAGAGTGAAGCTTACATATATCGCTAATCCGCCTAAGCGCGGCATAATCTTCTGGTGAACTTTACGCTGATTTGGCTTGTCTGTTGCTCCTATTTTAAAAGCCAACTTTTTTACAATTGGGGTTAAAAGAATAGAGCATAAAAAACATAATAAAAAGGTCAAATAAAGCATAAAGACCCTCCTTATGAATATAATGCCCCTTTCTGAACTTTAGAACCAAGGCATATTTTTCTATTAATACAACGTGTATATTATAACACATAGTTTTTGGTTTGGTCTAAAGAAATCATTTTGTAAAAATAATGTCAAAAAAACCGTTTTTTTCTCAAGATAATACGGACCATTTCCAGACAGGGATCCGCGATGGATCCCTTTTTCTATCCAAGCTTTTTATAGGTTGTAAGGACACTATTACGAAAATTTTCAATGGTGAAGTGTGTCGAAGCATGGTTATAAAGATTCATGCCCATTTCTTTTAGTTTACCCATTTCACGACAATGAATGGCTTCTTTTATTGCATGAAGCAGTGGTTCTTTTTGGTTAACAGGGACAATCCAGCCGAACTCTTTTGAAGGGATTAATTCACGAACACCGCCGACATCGGAGGTGATGACTGGTTTTTTTGCACGAGCGGCCTCCAGCAAGACGAGTGGAAAACTCTCACTAAAGGATGCAAGTAATTTGACATCACAGATTTCATATAAAGCATGAACATCCTGACGCTGCCCTAAAAAAAGAATATGGTTCTCGATTCCTAACTGTGAAACAAGCTGTTTTAGTTCTGTTTCTAAGCTGCCTGTTCCTACCACGAGCAATTTGATATTGTCATGCAGATGGCTTAATTCTTTGATAACGTGAAACACGATGGAATGACCTTTTACCGGACATAATCGAGCAACCATGATGATTAAGAAGTCATTGTCCAAGATGTTTAATTCATTACGCGAGATTTCTTCCGTACAAAAGCTTTTTTTAAAATCAATACCATTAAAAATAGAGGTAATTTTATTTTCAGCAATACCTTCTGCGACTAATAAACTTTTAAATCGCTCGGAAATGGCTAAGAAATGATCTGGTTTTTTTAATGCCCATAAATGAAGGGCGGTAAATATAGTACCTGGCAATCCCCGGCCAAGAAAGTCATGGCGCGGGTTGCTATGTAGGGTGGTGATCCAGCTTAGTGTTTGCCTTTTTCTTTTTAAAAAACAGCCGTAAAAATTAGCCCGCGGTCCATGGGTGTGCACTATTTCAATCATTTCTTGATCAATTAAAGATAGGATTTTCTTGAGAAGCGTTAGATCCCATTTTGATTTTTGATTGAAAAGCACTACTTTAATTCTTTTATCTAATGCTTTTTCATACATAAGACCCTTTTCAAAAAGTCCTAAAATGATTTCGGTCTCTTGAATGTTTTCCAGCAAATCAAGAATATGAACCATTCCCCCGCCGGTTTCCACTCCAGCATTTAAATGAAGCACCTTCACCCTTTTCACCCTCTGGCTCAATTAAATTGACGACTTTTTTTGACAAAAAGTTTCATCTATTATTGTTTATTGCCATAACGGCGGAAAATCATGTACGTTAGATTTATCCAACGTGATGAGATGGGTGATAGATTATTTTTTCATCTTTAAAATCTCCACCAAAAACCTAGGCAGTGCTAGCATTCTTCGCCAGCGGGATGGCTGCTTCACAAGCCGGTAAAACCATTCCAGATTTAGCTTCTGCCAAACCACAGGGGCACGCTTAACTTCCCCGGCAAGGACATCAATGCTGCCGCCAACCCCCATGAAAATCCCCTTTGAAAAGGCCGCGTAATGAGCGGAAATCCACTTTTCCTGCCTTGGAAAACCTAATGCCACAAAAACAATGTCAGCATTTGCTGCTTTGATTTCATTGGCAATCTTATCCTCTTTCCCTTTAAAATAGCCATTGTGCGAACCGGCCATCACCAAATGAGGATACTGATTGCAAATATTGGAAACTGCCTTCTTATTCGTTTCTTCCTTTCCGCCCAAGAGGTAAATTCGCCACCCATTCTGGTCTGCTAATTCCAAAAGCCGTACCGTTAAATCATATCCGGCGACCCTTTCCTGAATCGGCGTATTCAGAATTTTAGCGGCTAATATAATCCCGGATCCATCCGGAACGACATAATCGGCTTTTTGGACGATTTCCCGATAATCCACGGCCTCCCGTGCATACATAACAATTTCCGGATTGGCGGTTACGACAAACGTTTTAATCCCCTTAGTAATCCGCTCCGTTAGCAAATCAACAACCTCATTAAAACCTTTATTTAAAAAATTTATTCCCAATATATTCACGTTATTTTTCATTTGTAATCCTCATTCTTTCATATCCTTACATATATCCTGCTCCATTATTGACCATACTGGCTAATGAACCATTTGGCAAGACAAAGACGGTGACTTTTATGAAAATGATTAAATCTGTTGGAATTATAACGTTAATTGCGATTGTCAGCAAGATACTCGGCTTTGGCCGCGACCTATTGATGGCCGCTTATTTTGGCGCATCTACCGTCACCGATGCCTTTTTTGTTGCCTCGATTATTCCCGTCCTGTTGTTTGCCGCTGTCGGTATGGCCATTACCAGCGGAATTGTGCCGATTTATGCGGAAGCAAAGGAAAAAAGCAGGCAGGAGGCTCGCGATGTCATTAGCATCTTGGCAACACTGTTTATCACGCTGTCAATTATCCTGACGTTCCTATTTTATTTAGCAACACCCTTTATGACGAAACTGATTGCACCAGGCTTCAACACCCAGCAAGCTGGGCTTACCAACCAATTAACCATGATCATGCTTCCGAGCTTTTGTTTTTTTGTTCTATCGGCAATCATGACTGGAATTCTGGAATATGAAAAAGTCTTTGCACCGCCCGCTTTTATTGCAATACCACAAAATCTATTTGTCATCATCACGATTATTTTTTTAACTAAACAATATGGGATTTATGGTGTTGCAGTTGCAACGCTGCTCGGCGCCATCAGCCAATTTTTCATACTCTATCCTTTTATAAAAAAGTATCAGGTTTTTTACGTAAATTTCGCCTTTAAAACGTATCAGAAACAAATCTTCGACACGCTAAGATTGTTTTCGCCGATTTTCATTGCCTCTGGGGCCTATCAAATAAATGCTGTAGTGGACCGAATGGTGGCATCCCGGCTTCCAGAGGGCAGCGTTTCAGCATTAAACTATGCCAATAAATTAATGTACCTGCCACTTAGTATTCTCTTATTATCCCTGATTACTGTGATCTTTCCGTCTGTGGTAGATGCAGCCGTTAAGAGGGGCGGAGAGTTTGTCCAGTGGGTTTTCAAAGGGATTTCATTGATTACCTTTGCCGCGATTCCAATTGCTGTGGTAATGCTGATTGAGAGCAGCATTTTGGTTGAACTCGCCTTTAAACGGGGGGCTTTTGATGATTCGGCAGCCAGCATGACAAAACAGGCCTTTTTCTTTTACACCTTTGGAATGGTTTTTATGGCATTAAAGGAATATTTGAATCGTTGTTTTGTTGCCTTAAAAGAAACAAAGGTGACCATGACCTGCAGCATCCTCTCGGTTGCATTAAATATCGTGTTGAGCATTATTTTGGCTCATTTTTTCGGAGTTGGGGGAATTGCCCTTGCCACTGCCATTGCCATGCTGTTTCAAACATTATTATTATTTTTCAGTCTTTCCAAGCATGTTCCTATTGAAAAAACAGCCAAGTTATCCTTTAAGAAAAGCTTGGGGAAATTACTCATCCTGTTCGGGCTTGTCTTTTTGGTTTCAAGACTATCAGCGTTCATTATTCCGGTTACAAATCCTATTCTTCATCTCGGTCTCGTTACACTCATTACCTTTGCTTTATTTACAGCCGCAGCACTTCTCCTAAAATCTCAAGAAATTCTCGGACTGATGCAGATTATAAAAAGGAGAAAACAAACGTAAAGGGAACTCGCTCCTTGGCAAGTTCCCTCATTATCCCAGCTCTCCGCTCCGGTCCTGAATAGTCGTCAGTAAATAAGCCAGCAACAGCCCTAAATACATACTTACCCCTGGGGCTGTTAAAACATGTCCCGCTGTAAAGGAAATACCCAATCCAAGGACGACACCTGTCGAAATTAATACATTTCTTGTCGAAAAACTTTCCGGAAAATAGCGTAATACGTTCCGTACTATTCTGACCAGTATCCAACCCAAAGGGATAAAGAATAAAATAAATCCGAAGATCCCAAGTGAATAAAAAACATCGTAGAAATCCATTTCTATCATTTTTGGCTGTTCTTGATAATTTCCCCCATACCCCATTCCAAACAATTTTTGCAAAACGGGAGCTTCACTAAAATATTGTTTCTGTACCATAAGGAAATTTTCCCTACCGCTTAACACCAGATTTTCCACTTGTACAGCAGGGGCATTTGATTTAACGTCCCCCACGGCTTGCGATTGATTCGATTCCAACCGGTTTAGATGCATATTCATATTTTTAGCAATGGAAGAAAAGGGAAAATAACAAAAGGTTCCGACGAAGAGTCCTAATAGCATTATGGGCCGCAACCATCCGGAATGATTTTTGAATAATCCGTAAAGGGACATCAACAGCGCCAAAATCAAGACGATAACGATTGCCCCAAAACCTACCTTCGTCCCTAAGGCAAATAACGAGTAAATGACAAGCACCACCGAAATCCACGCCCAGTTAGATTTTTGGAGTGCTGCCAGCACCACAACAGGAAATCCCATCGCCAAGATCGCTCCAATTTCATTTCCGGCATAAAACCAGCCAACATGACCTTCTTTTCCCCATGAATAACTGTTAAAAGCGGTTCCGGTTAAGCCAGAAACAACCATTACAGCCCCAATCATAGTCATGGAGATAACAAGAACATCCAAGATTCGAGAAACCCTATTATGTCTAAAAAACACAAAATAAAATAGCAAAGCAACATTAAAATAAAAAAGTTTAACAAAATACTTCGTTTCAGCGGAAGCCGAAAATATAGGCTTGAAAGATTGATTGATAAGTAAGTGAATCATGAAAAAGACAGCCAGAAACAGAAAGTACATTCTCACCGTCTTCGAAAAGAACATGGCATACAACCCCATCAAAATAAGAAAAGCAAAGCGAATCAACAATCCTGCAGTAAAATCCTGTCCTTGCAGCCGAAGCGATAACGACGTAAATAGATCCAGGATCGGCTGCAACATAATGTAAATAAAAACAATTCGACGAATGATTTTCCACCGCCCCCATTCCTGACAAGCACTACTATTACTATTTGCATTCATCAAAAAAAAAACCTAAACGGAAGCTAAGCACAGCTCTCCATTTAGGTTTTTTAAAATTCATCTTAAATTGTCGCAAGGCCGCTTTGTTTCCGTATTACCTCTTCGCGAAATCTCTTCTGTTCTTCTTTGGTCATTTTTTTGTACTTTTTAAGAAATTTTTCATAATCAGGGATAACCTCATCAACGGAACCGAAAGACTTAATTTCCCCATATTCAAGCCATGCCGCCTTTTCACAAAATTCTTTAATTTGAGCCATGGAATGGCTGACAAAGAAAATCGTTTTTCCCTTTTCTTTAAACTCAAACATCTTGTTTTTCGACTTTTCGGCAAAGGCCTGGTCTCCAACCGATAATGCTTCATCGACTATGAGAATATCCGGATTAACCGTTACAGAAATAGCAAAGCCCAGACGTGATTTCATACCGCTTGAATATTTTTTAACTGGTTGATCAATAAATTTTCCAAGATCCGCAAAATCGATGATTTCCGGTTCAAGCTCTTTAATTTCCCTCTTTTTAAAGCCGAGCATTAAACATTTTAATTCAATATTCTCCATGCCTGTTAGATTGTTATCCAATCCAGAGGAAATGGCAATGATTGAGGAGGTTCCATGAGATTCTACTGACCCGGATGTTGGCGGAACGACACCGGCGATAATATTTGAAAGGGTTGATTTCCCGGAACCATTCACCCCAACAAGTCCAATTACATCCCCTTCATTTGCCGTCAGCGAAATATCCTGTAATGCATAAAAATCCTCCCCATATCCTCCTGGTAAAATCACATCCAAAAGTTTTTCCTTTGGAGATTTATGCATTTTATATTTTTTAAAAACATTTTTGACAATAACCGTTTCAGTCATGAAGAATTCACCCCAATTTTACAAGTAATCAACAAAGCGGTTTCTAAATTTCAAATGCAGAACGGACCCGATCAATAATAAAACAAGGACTGTCCCCCAAAAATACAAGGTATATTGGGGATATTCATAGGCATACCAGCCCGATCCAAGTAAGGAAGCCCGATAACCTTCGACAATATAATACAATGGATTCATTTTTAGCAAAATGGAAAAGTCGATCCCTTTAATCATTAAATTGTCTCTATGCCATAGGAGCGGCGTAATATATAGAAGCATTTTTAATATCGAATTCACAATCTGCTGTACGTCTCTTACGATTGTCGAAAGTGTAGAAGTAACAAGTGCAAGAGCTAACAAAAACACCAAAGTGGCCAGCATAAAATAAGGAAGCTGAATAAAATATACAGTCAGTTTATATTTTGTAAATTGCAAAAAGACCGTTACTACTGAAAGCAGCATGATATGAGAATAAAAATTGGCCATGATCACATATGAAGGAATGGCACTCATCGGAAAGCTCATTTTAGAAATCAATTGGATTCTTGAATAAATGGACCGAGATGAATTTGAAATGGCAGGACTAATAAAAAACCAAGCAACCATTCCGGTAACCATCCAAATAAAAAAAGGAACATGCATTCCATTATCCATTTTAATTTCCTGGCCGCCCCGGATCCCCATGCCAAAAATAAACCAATAAATGGCCAACTGGATCGTTGGATTCAGTACTTCCCAAACTCTTCCTAAATAATGATTGGTATTGGCACTTTTTAATTCAAAAGCAGATAGTCTCATAATCAGATAAAAGGAACTTATTTGCTCCTTGATGATGGTAATCATTGACTTCATTAAAATTTGTCCTTCCTTTAACAATTAATAACCTTGTCCATTATACATTAATTTCCCCAAATGAGCATTATAAAATGAAACTTCAAATTGTACGAATTCATAAAATCAGGGGTCCTACTGCCCGTTATTGCGTGATAAAAACAAAGCTTCGAGCGAGAAAATAACTCGAAGCCTTTGCTTATTATAGTAATGCCCTGCGTTGTTCGACTTGAGGGCTTTTTTCTTCAAATAAATAAGAAACTAAATTCTGACTAGAACGGCCATTAGAATATTTGTTCCATTTTTCAGCATAACGATCAACGACGTTTAGATCAAAATCATTGTTTTGAATCAACTTAATAATCGAATCCGTGTCCTTTGCAATGGGGCCAGGGAGATTTTCTTCAAAGCCGTATAACACACCGCGATTCTTTTTATATTCTTCTAAATCGTAGGCAAAAAAGATTATTGGTTTTCGTAATAAGGAAAATTCAAATGGAATGGAAGAATAGTCTGTAATCAAATAATCAGCCACAGCAAGCAACTCATTGATCTCATACTGACTTGAGGAGAAATCGAAAACGAAATCTGATTGTATTTTAGAAAAATCGACCGAATTTCCTATAGCGGGATGCAAACGCAAAATTAACATGTATTCATTTCCAAGTTCCTGGCTCATCTTTTCTACATTCAGTTGAATTGAAAAGTTCTCTAACTCATGGTCGCGATAAGTAGGTGCATAAAGAATCACCTTTTTATCCTTTAATACACGATGTGTTCGTGTCAGCTTTTGAATCGCTTTTTGCTTTTCCTTTTCATTAAAAAAGAAATCCGTTCTTGGAACCCCTGTTGTTAAAATAGTTTCTTTTTTAAGATTGAAGGATTTCATAAAGGTTGCTGCCATGACATCTGAACCAACAACCACTTTATCAAATTGTTGGTAAACCTGTAAAAACCGCTGTTTGGCACGCTCACTTCTGTTTTTAACAGAGCCATCTTCGAGTCCGAATTTTTTAATCGCACCAGATGCATGCCAAAGCTGAACACAGGTAACTTCTTCCTTAAATATTACAGCAGCAAGAAAACCAAAATAGTTATCTACAAAAATATGCTTTGAAGTCGCTAAATGATAAATAGACTTAAACCAATTCAAAAGATGATAGGTTTCAAAAGGAACGCAGGTAAAATCATCATAATCTTTAAAAAGGGCGATACTTTTACCTTTGCACAGGAAAACCACTTCATTTTGAATAGTTTGGCGGCGCATTTCCTCAAAGACATATCGACTGTTGTCACCAAAGCTGATGACAAAGGTGGTTTTATCTTTAAGCGGAATCAAATTAAATACTGAAAATACACACTTAAAGACAAATAGATACAAAGAAATGGCTAGTTCCCTAACCATTTCTCACCATTCCTAAGTCGTCTTTTATTTGTGATGTTGAAATCCCGATTGTTCTTGGTAAGTATATTACTTCACAATAGTCCTTAAGGAAATCGAACTTGCCTTTCCAATCATCACCCATTACGAAAATGTCTACATCATGCTTGATTACATCCTGGATTTTCTGATCCCAAGTATTTTCAGGAATCACTTCATCGACAAAACGAATCGATTCCAAGATTAATTTTCTATTTTCAAAGCTGTGATAGGCTTGTTTGTTCTTACCTTTGTTGAATTCATCTGTTGAAAGACCAACAATTAAATGGTCGCCTAAATCTTTTGCACGTCTTAATAAATTAATGTGTCCGAAATGTAGTAAATCGAATGTTCCGTATGTTAGTACCTTTTTCATTTAGTGTTACCTCCTAATTTATTATGGATCTATTAAAATGTAACTTATTTACACAAAATTCAACTTTAATTTACATCAAATTAACATTACCAACTCATTATAAGACTATCAATCTTAAATTTCAATCCATATCCATTATGTTCCACCAAAATACCTAAATTAGAAAAATGTAAAAAAAGCCGACAACATCATAAATGATGCATGTCAGCTTTTAGTTTAATTAAGTTCTTTTGTGATATAGGCTTTACTTACCCAGCCAGTTTTTCCATCCGCTAACTCAACTTTATACCAATTTTTCGTGCTGTCCATGATGATTTTTTTGTCATCATCTAATACTAAATGAACATATTGGTTTAACTGTAAATAACCAATAACAGCTTTAGATGTGGATGGACCTGAGCGTACGTTTAGCGTCGATGTAGTTACCCTGCCTAAATTAAGAACTGAAATATAGTCCTTGTATTGTGAGAAACGAATGTTTCCAATCCAATCTTCTGTATCATTTACCTGAACTTTCACATTATAATCGTTTGTTTTTTCAAGCATGATAAAAGTAGTTCCTTTTTTAACTGTACTCGTTAAATCCGTTTTCGCGACAGCTTGAATTCCGCTTGGCAATTGATCCTTTCCAGTTGGAATTCCAGGTATACCAGGAACTTTTGTGTTAATGGCCGCTTTATCATAATATTTTTTATCAAATGCCATGATGTTGTTCATATGCCTTGCAATTGCATTGCCCCAGTTTGGATCACTTGCATACCAATAGTTCATTCCGATACTTTTACTTGAAATCCTTGTACCATGCGAATCGTTAGCCCGAAAGCCAAGGAATGCCCCCTCAAAATGGGTTCCATTAGGGTTTAAATAATCGGCTTTCATTTTTTGAGCCACATAATTAATGCAGGCTTCGACGGAAGGAAATCGGTAAGCTCCAAAGAATGGTGCGGCATCATAGGCTCCATAACCAAATAAATTCTTTTTCCCTAAAGAAATACTCGATGTTCCATAGGCACTTTCGTGAATCGCATGGGCTGCTAAATATAAAGCATTGACACCAAATTTTTTCCCTGCATAAATAAAGGCCTGTCCTTTGCCAAGTAACACACTAGGTTTGCCATTTACATTTGCAGCAATATAATTATTAATTTGCGTTGCTGTTACATTTGAAGGAGTACGTAAATCAATAAATCGGTAATCCACATTTTGGGCATATTCCTTTAAATAGGAGCCATAAACATAACCCTTTTTGCCATTATAAGTTACCTGGTACCAGCCATCCGCTGTTTTTGCTCCTGATTTAACAGTTGTACCTAATGCAATAACAGTTAGTACGGTTGATTTTGAATCGGATGATTTTCGTAAATTCAAACTCGCAGTTACTAAGTAGGATTTTGCTTCTTCCGTAACTTTTTCCTCTGGAACACTGTTATTTACTTTTGGCGGTGTTTGCAACGTTGATTTAGGAACATACCCCGTCTTGCCCTTATAGGTTACAGCATACCAATCACCTACACTTTTCGTTGTAGAAATCATGGCCCCTTTTGGAATGCTGATTAGATGTTTATAGGAACTTCCATAAGAGGAATAAACATATGTATTTGTCTTTACCTGATAATTTTTTTTCGCAAAGGTCTTGGATGTCGATTGACTGACATCGCCGCTGGAGATATAAAGGTTTTTTCCGTTAAACGAAACACGGTACCAGGTTTGTCCAACACTATTAACCACTTTTTGCGACGAATACAAGCCGTTATTAGCAGGTAGACTATAGATATACTTATTCTTTGTATCCGGTTGGGAATAAAGCTTCGCCGTTTTTTTCGTAAAATAATAAGCCCCGCTTGTTTTTGTATAACGATAATATTCTTTTAAATAGCTACCGCTGGCCCAGCCGGTCTTGATGACAGGCTTCCCTTTAGAGGTATAGGTATAAGATACTTTATACCACTTGCCGCTTTTCTCATTAGATGTTACTGTTTTCCCTTTAGTAAGGGTCATGATAATCTTATTACTTGTGCTTGCACCCGACCGCATATTTAAGCTAGAAGATGTATAATAGGTTGTTTTTGTAAATTTAACGATCTTCGGAACCGAGGTCTTTGTTAAACTGACCGTTTTTTTCTTTAAATAAGATCCGCTTGACCAACCCGTTTTGGTAACTGTTTTTCCCTTTAATTTGTACGTGTAACTAACCTTATACCAGTTTCCTATTTTCTGAGATGATAGGACCATTTTTCCTTTAGGAATAGTTAAAATGGTTTTATATTTCGTGCCGGCACCTGACCGCATTCTTAAACTAGCGGTGGTTTGATAGGTCGCTGTTTTAAAATGGACAAGACTTGCCGCTTCAGCATGTCCGATATTGATTGGTGCAAACGGAACAGCTATTTCGCTTCCAATCAGCAGACCTGTTGATAAAATAATTGCTTTCCCCATGTTTTTCATTCCATACACTTCCTTTTCTCTCTCTTCCTTTTACAACTGTTTCTATTCCCGCTGTCTAACGAGAACTTCATAACAGAATAGAACGTACGTAAGTAAGAGCGATCGCATCACCTCGAAATCTATTATTCTATTTTCAAAATTATTTAAAATCCTTCGAATATAGTAAACTAGCACTAACCCATCCAGTGGTTCCATTTGCCAATACGATCTGATACCAGCCTTTAGATGCGTCCATCGTTAATGTCCCATCCTTTTTCATAACGATTTGAACAAAATCATTTAAGTATAAAGTTGCAATTGGTGTATTGTTTGTCGACGCATCCGGACGGACATTTAATTTTGCAGATGTCACCCTGCCTAAATTTTGCACGGATAGATAATTCGTATAGGAACTAAATTTAATATCGTTCGTCCAATACTCTTTGCCATCAACATTAACCCTTAACCAGTAATCATTGGTTTTTTCTAAAATGATGAATGATGCCCCTTTACTAATGGTTTTAACTGCATCATTCACTCCTTTATTACTATCAAGGACAATATTACTTTTGGCAATTGCCATGATATTTGCAGGGAACACATCACTGCCCGCAGGGATAACCGGTCTTGCTGGGATGGCAGTATCAGTGCTTGCTTTTGCATAATAAGATTTATCGTAGTGTAGAATATTTTCCATATGCTGCGCAATCGCCTTCCCCCAGTTTGGGTCGCTGGCATAATAAAAGTTCATGCCTTCGCTGGCTTCGTCAATTCTGGTGTTTGATAAGGTTTTTGTGCTAAAACCAAGATAAGCGCCATTATACTTCCAATTTATTGGGTTCAGATATGTAGTTTTGATTTCACGGGCAATATAATCAATGCACACATCAACACTGTCAAAACGATAAGCGGACATAAATGGTGCAGCATCGTAGGCACCAAAGCCAAACAGGTTATTTTTCGCAATTGATATGGCTGAAGTTCCAAACGCGCTTTCATGAATTGCATGTGCAGCTAGATATAAAGCATTTACACCATACTTTTTGCCAGTGTCAATAAATACTTTTCCTTTCCCATGAAGGATGCTTGTCTTACCGCTTGTTTTCTCATATCCTGCAATATAGTTGTCAATTTTACTTGGTGTTACAGGAGATTGTGTCCTTAAATCAATAAATTGGTAGCTATCTCGATTTCCCATTGGATCACCCGTAATTACTTGTGAAAGATACTTTCCAAAAACATAACCGGTTTTCCCTTTGTACAAGACCTTATACCAGCCATCAGAAGTATAACTTGCGGGAATAACAATCGTTCCATTCGGAATTACGTCCAGAACCTTTGACCCTTTATCATTTGACTCCCGAAGGTTTAACTCTGTCAAAACCACATAGGATGCCTTTGCAATCGGAACCTCGCTTGGATCCTCTTTTGCAGGAGGAAGATCTTCTGCCTTTTGGATATAGGTTCCATTGATATAACCGGTCATCCCGCTATACGTTACTTTAAACCAGTTATTGGCGGTTTTCATAATGGCAGTAACCATTGATCCTTTAGGGACAGTCGATAATAGATTAGAAGAGTCTTCCGGATAAACTCTTAAAACGACATCTGTCACTGCAAGATAATCTGTTTCTTTATCCAGCTGTTTTTCAACAGGCACGGTGTACTTTGTAAAATCCTTCGAATCAGCGTAACCGGATTTCCCGTTATAATTTACTACATACCAATTACCTATTTTTTTGCCAGTAGAAATAAGCGTACCCTTTGGTATTTGTACTACCGTTGAAAAAGCTTTTCCAACTGACGATTTAATGTAGGTATCTGTACTCGCTTGATAATCAGTTGCTGAAAAAGATTGAATTGCTGCTTTATTAACATCATTACCATTAAGATAAAGTGACTTTCCATTAAAGGAAACCTTATACCATGTTTCACCAATACTATTTACGACTTGACTCGTAATGAAAAAACCATTCCCTAATGAAACGCTGTATACTGCTTTTTGCTTTGTATCAGCACTTGGATAAAGACTCGCCGTTTTTGTTGTAAAATAATAAGCGCCAGTGATTCCGGAGGTTTTGTAATATTCTTTTAAGTATGTACCGCTTACCCAGCCAGTCACTTTTACGGTCTTACCATTGGACGTATATGTATTAACTACCTTATACCACGTTCCTGCTTTTTCTGTGCTTGAAATCGTCTTTCCTTTCGGGATCGTGCACAAGACTTTATATTTCGTCCCTGCCCCAGAGTAAAGCTTGACACTTTCCATCATTTGGTACGTTGTTTGTTTAAACTTGACTGAAGCGGTTTTAGGAGATGCAGCTGGAGTGATTTTCTTTAGATAGGAGCCGCTTACCCAGCCTATTTTTGTGGCCGTTTTCCCCTTTGAAATATAACGATACGAAACCTTAAACCAATTTCCCGTTTGTTCAAAAGCAGTGACAGTTTTTGCTTTTGGAATCGTTGTAACGATTTTACTTTTTATACTAGGGCCTGTCCTAAGATTAACATTTGCAGATGTTTGATAGCTGATATTTGCAAGCTTCAAGATGCTGGCAGCTTCAGCTTTTCCTAAACTGTATGGAGAAAAAGGGGCTATAGACCCACTAAAAACCAAACTTGTCGATAAAAGAACGATTTTCCCGATTTCTTTCATTGAATAACACCCCTGTAGTATTTCTGTACCCTTTTACGCCAAATCCTTCTATTAAATAGCAATTTTCTACAATACTATTATTATCGCTTATAAATAGGAGTTTTTAAATAGATTTATGGAAATACTTGTTACAAAGAATAAAAAACAGGAAAATCTTCTCATATAAGTTAAAACAGAAAACCACTTTGTCAAAACGCAAAAAATGCCCAAGGCTGCCCAAAATCAAACTAAGAACGATATATACACAGTGAAAATTTCTTGATACAATCCATGTTAATTATGATTTGAATGACCATATTAATAAGGAGGAATTAAAATTGAGGGTAAATCAATGGACGATTTTTGTAGTTGTAATGCTGCTAATCTGCTTTCAATTACCGAGAACATCTTTGGCGGCTTCAAAAACTTATACAATTACACCTACTAGTAAACCATATAAAGGAGGTATGACAAATTTTAGCACCTATAATAAATATACCAAACAGTATTATTTACTCCGTTCATACCTAGAGCATTTAGAAAAAATTGGAGGGGGAACTCTTATCCTAAATAAGGGAACCTATACAATAACTAACACGTTATATGTTCCATCCAATGTGACCATTTACTTTAAAAGCGGCTCAAAAATTCTAAAGGGAAGAGACACTGGTACAAGAAAGTTTAGCCCTTCCAAATCGATATTTCAGCTAGTCAAGCCATCTGACGCCTATAAAAATGGAATTCGCAGCAAATATAATGGCGAAAAAAATATCCGCTTCATAGGGGAAGGAAAGGCAATCATCGATCTCCAATTTGATGAACATACCATTGCAATTGTATGTGGCCATAACCAGAACATCCAGATTCAAAATATCCAATTCCAGCATCTTAATTCAGGACATTTTCTTGAAGTGGATGCTACAGAGAATATGTTAATCACAAATAATTATTTTATCGATTCAAAAGCATCGCCTAAAGAAAATAAAGAAGCCATTAATCTTGATACACCAGATCTTTTAACAAAAGGCTTCAACAATCCTTGGAGTAATCACGACAAAACTCCAAACCGCAATATTACCATTAATAACAATACTTTTAAAAATCTTGATCGAGCCATCGGTACACATAAATATTCGGAAGGAAAGTACCATGATCAAATCATTATCCAAAAAAATGATATAGAGACCACACGTATGGATGCAATCCGGGTTTTGAATTGGTCTAATTCAATCATTGAAGACAATACGATTAAAAATGTAGCAGGACAAAAAGGAACCTTCCGTGGAATTCTGGCGAGTGGAGCGATGAACCCGACGTTTCGCAATAATAAAATTGAAAATACAGCCCGTCCTATTCAATTTATGCCTTGGAAAAATAGCGGGCCTGGCTCAGTCTACCACCCTACCTATAATCATTTGACTAGCGAAAACATTAACAGCCTAAAAACAAACCGTGCGATCAATACGATAGAGTCTTTTATTCGAATCAATGAGGTGTATAATGTATTTGATCGCGATACGGAGAAGATTGTTTTAAATCCATAAGCAATAGGGTTCCATTTGAAAATGGAGCCTTTTATTTATAAAACTGTGTTAATGATGATTGTTAATCATGAACTAGATTGTTCCATTCGACAAAATCAAACAAAATTATATACATTACGACTTTTACTTGTTAAAATCTTTAAAGGGAATTTTTGATTTTCAAGGAGTGTGAATAAGGTCACATGATGAATATAAATAAGCAGAAGGTATCTGTAATAATCCCTTACTATAATTCAATGGAATTTGTTGAAATATGTTTAAACTCAGTTTTGGCTCAAAGCTACTCGGATATTGAAATTATTATTATAAATGATGGTTCTGATGAAGAAAATTCAAACTTTCTTGAATCATTATTAACGGATGACCGTATCGTCTACATTAAAAATGACAGGAAGCGCGGCGTTGCTTTTTCACGAAACATAGGAATAGAAAAAGCAGCCGGTGAATATATCTTTTTTCTTGACAGCGATGACCTTCTTACAAGCGATGCGCTAGAGGTTCTTGTTGAAAATATTCAGGATTCCCCGGCCATATTTGGAACATTAAAACGTTTAGTCCGATCATCGGATATAAATGTGCCTAATGATATTGAAGAATCAAGTGACTCTTCGGAACCAATTGAATCCGAAGAACTACTTAAATGGATAGATGAGCCTAAAGTAATTAGGAAAGAATTATCTCCTCGAAAACTGTTTAAAGGCGGCAGCATTTTAAATGGATTAATTAAAAGTGAATTTATTCGGAAAAATCATATTCGATTTTATGAAGGAACTGAAGGTTATACGGATATTTCCGGAATCATTCCATTTATTATCCATGTAGAGAAATTACCAAAGCTTACTATTCGCACCTATTATAAACGTGCAGGCATCCATTCGATTACCAATCCAGCACTCATTCAGCGTCCAATTGAAGAAAGGGTCCGTGAATTTATTAAACTATATCTAGATTTGAATAAAGAATATGGACAAATTGAAACGGCTAAAAGATTTTTAGATCGGATATTTTTAAGTTATTATCGAAGAACAGTCATCTATATTTTCAAGGACTCCAATAATTTTGATGAATTTTTTAAATTATATGGAAAGGCAATAAAGCTTCTAGATAAATCCCGTTTATCGTCTCAGCCAATGCATATTAGAGGCGAAATAAAACACCTTGAAAGAGGAAATCAAAAGAAATTCCAAAAATTCCTCCGCCTGCATATCGAAGCAAGGGATTTCAGAAACGGGATTAGAGGTGTAAAACGATTCAAAAAGTATGTTTACAAAAAAGCTTTTCAATATATATCGAATTTCCCTGTTAAAAACAATTTAATCATGTTTGAAAGTTTTCTTGGTAAGCAATATAGTGATAATCCTCGAGCAATCTACCAATACCTTAAGGATCATCACCCAGAATACAAAATGTATTGGAGTGTGGATCCTCGCTTTAAAAAGGGCCTCCCACAAACAGGAGTACCTTATGTAAATCGTTTTTCGATTAAATGGCTTTTTTTGACGGCGAGAGCAAGATTTTGGGTAACCAATAGCAGAATGCCTTTGTGGATACCAAAACCAAAAAACACTATCTATTTACAAACATGGCACGGAACACCTTTAAAGAAGCTTGCCCAGGATCAAAAAGAGGTATTAATGCCCGGTACGACAACAGAAAAATACAAGAAAAACTTTCATAAAGAATCAAGAAACTGGGACTACTTGGTTTCCCCTAATCGTTACTCAACTGAAATATTTAGAAGTGCCTTTCAGTTCGATAAACAAATGATTGAATCAGGTTACCCAAGAAATGATGTCTTTTACAGTTCAGTCCGTGATGAAAGAGCCAGCGCATTTAAGAAAAAGCACGGACTTCCTGAAGATAAAAAATTCATTCTCTATGCACCTACTTGGAGGGATAATCAATACCATCAGGTTGGCCAATATAAAATGGATTTAAAGTTAGATTTAGAAAAACTACGAAATGAATTAGGAGAGGAATACATCGTTATTCTCCGAATGCATTATTTGGTTGCAGAAAACTTTGACTTAGATGCCTATCAGGGCTTTGCATATGACTTTTCAAAGCATGAAGATATTCAAGATCTCTACTTAATATCTGATTTACTCATTACTGATTATTCATCAGTATTTTTCGATTACGCCAACTTAAAAAGACCAATGATTTTCTTTACCTATGATATTGATGAATACCGAGGAGATATACGCGGCTTTTATTTTAACTTTGAAGAAGAAGCACCCGGTCCAATCGTTAAGACGACAGAGGAAGTAATTGAAGCAATCAAAAATATGTCCAGAGATCAAGATTCGAATAAAAGGTTCAATGACTTTTATCAACGCTTCTGCTATTTAGAAGACGGACATGCTGCAGAAAGAGTAGTAAAAGAAGTAATTCTAAAGAATAAGTAAATCAATATCCCAAGATAAAGATAAAAGAGCTGCAATTTACTTGCAGCTCTCAGACTGTCGACAAATTCGAATAAATTCGGATTTGTTGGCAGTCTTTTTTGTATAATTAAGATGAGAGAAATTTTATTGGAGTGATGAAATGCTAACTAAAAATACACAGATGAATCGTGACCAAATAGAAATGATAGCTTTAGAACAACTTGTACCTGCGGACCATTTGGTCCGAAAGATTGAGGATGCTATCGATTTTTCTTTTATCTATTCACTTGTTCAAGATATGTATTCATCTGAACGAGGACGTCCGAGTATTGACCCTGTTGTATTATGTTAGAACCTCTTCTTGAAAAGGTAATTGAAAACTGCGGTAAACCGGAAGCTGTTGCAGCAGACGCTGGATATAAAACACCTGCTATTGCCCAATACTTAATTGAAAGTGAGATTCGCCCCGCTCTTACCCTTAGTATCAGCCCCATCCTACGCTTGAACTTTGTTTTAACATCTCAATAAATTTTGAAAGCGCGCTTGTCATTAGACTATCCTTGTGTCGAATAAAAAAGGTTTTGGCGGTGCTGTATTGTTCTGGAATTTCGAAAGAACGTACTAACCCTTTTATTTCAAGTGATAGAATCGAAGACTTTGGCACCAAAGAGGCTCCAAGTCCAGAAATCACACCTTGAATAATAGCATCGGGATGATTGAATTCTAAATATCGAATTTTACCAATCCCTATTGTTTTCAACCAAGTTTCAAGTTGGTCTCGATGTGGACAACCTTTAGTATTCATGAGAAAAGGTTGATGACATAATTCTTCAATATTTTTCATCTCTGGAGCACTGATTAATACGAGTTGTTCTTCAAATACAAGCTCCTGTACGATGCTTTCATCATTCAGTTCATTTTTTACTAATACACCATGAAGTTGAAAATGACGAATCTTTTCCACTAATTCAGCTGAATAATCGGTCATTAACGATAACTCCACTTTTGGATAATTATACTTTTTAAACAAATTCAGATTTTAATCGCATAGCTCCAATACCATCAATTTTGCAATCATTATCATGATCCTCAACCAAACGTATATTTTTTACTTTGTAGTTATTTTTACACCTAACGAACTTTCTTTTCAATTCATTATTTTCTCTTTGATCATTTGTAAAACCTGTATTCCCATAGGAGTGATCGTTGTACCTTGCTTCTTTACACCTATTGCGACACATCTACACCGTTGGAGAATCGATAGCTTATTGCGAATTTGAGCTTCGGATAAGGGACGAGAGAGCAATGAGCATAAAACGGTTCGTCCCACCCGCTCCTGCCGTTTACTGAAACTCCACAGGATTGTCAATATATCCTCATAATCCATTAGGGAACCGTGACGCGACAAGAATTGAAGGATTTCCTCCCTTTCCACTGTTTCCCCTCCGGCTGTTGGAACGTGAGGGAGTGACAAGCTGCTATTGCTATTCAATATACGTTCAGGAATATGTTGTAATTTTACTGTATCTCCTTCTACGATTACCTTCAGATACTTAATGAAATTTTCCAACTCCCGAATATTACCTGGCCAACTGTAGTTTAAAAGAACATTTTTTACTTCAGGTGTAAATTGTAGCTTTCTCCCATTATCATAAAGGAAATAGTCTATGAGGATAAAAAGATCCTCATGCCGTTCTCTAAGATTTGGGATATTTAACGGCAAAACGTTGAGTCTATAGTACAAATCTTCCCGAAAAGCACCCTTCGACACCATACTATTCAGGTTTCGGTTTGTGGCAGCGATCACCCTGACATTGATGGGAATTACGCGATTTCCTCCTACCCGCATCACCTGCCGCTCTTGGAGCACACGCAGCAAGGCGGCCTGTATACTGAGAGGAGCATCTCCAATCTCATCCAGAAAAATGGTTCCATTATGGGCCAATTCAAATAGACCCATTTTCCCTCCTTTTTTTGCTCCTGTGAAAGAGCCCTCTTCGTATCCAAACAATTCACTTTCTGCCAAACTTTCTGTAAGGCCGGCGAAATTGACCGGGACGAATGGGCCATCCCGCCGGGTGGAATACTTATGAATCGCTTGGGCAAATACTTCCTTGCCCGTACCGTTTTCTCCTGTAATCAATACGGTAAAATCACTTTCTGCCAGTCTGACAGCAACCTGTTTGGTAGAGGTGATGGACCCGCTTACACCGATGATATTTTCGAAAGAATATTTTGTCGTTAATCCCAGACGGCTGCTATTTTTGCGGATTTCCTGTTCAATTCGTTGGACAATCGTGACATCTTGAAACGTAACAACGACACCCATCAAATGCCCGTCCAGCATCATGGGAACTTTGGTAACCAGAAGAACCTTGTTCCGTATCTCCAATAATTGATTGGACTCCTCCGCGTGGGATTGAAAAATCTGATTCAGGTTAAACTCAGGGATTACATCCCAGCACGTCTTTCCAAGGCAATTCTGTGCAGACAGACTGAGGATTTTCTCCGCTTCTTCATTAAAAACTGTAATGTATCCCCATTCATCCATACTAATTATTCCTTCATGAACAGCATTAAATACGGATTCCAGCTTTTGATTTAACCGCTTCTCATTGTTTACGGAATTGGCTAAGTTTCTTCCAAGGCGGACAAAATCTCGGAAAAACTCCGCTGTATAGAAATGCGCATTTTCCATAGGAAGATTCAATTGTCGGGCAATATCATAAATCGTTGTCAAATCGATCGGACGTATGCCCAAATCAATCACTTTACCAATTGTCTCCGGGATGAGTTCTTCTAATCCATGTGTAACCGCCACATCGATACCCTCAAGTGCAGGACGGATTTCCGCTGGATGCGGTACATATGGAATAAAGTGCAAATGATCAAACCCCAGGCGATTCAAAAGCTCAATGGCATCTACAATCGTGTCCATACTGTTCGAGACAAATAGACATTGGGTTCCTGGAGCTAAATCCATCAGTTGTTCGAGCTTTGGCAAATGAACGGTTCTTCTAGCAAGCAGTGCCTGCTCATGGAGTAGTTTCGGTAACCGATCCAATAAACTATCGGCGGAAACTAGAATCAGTTCACACTCATCCACTAATTGGCTATCCAGATCCTGGTGCTCATGAACGGTATAAATCTGAATATTGGTACCGAAAAACATTCTCAGGTTATTCTCAAAGGTTTGTGCTAGCTTTTCCCCTCTTGTTAGCAATAAAATGCATGGTCTCTCCATTATTTCTCTCCTCTTAAAACTCCTTTTTTAGAATAATAACCTAAAAACAAACCTAAAACACCTAATAAAAAATTCCTATTAAAGTATTTCAAGGAAGACAGACCGCTATTAGATGAAGTCTTTTATCCCGATAGAAAAATTTGTTCGCTTTTCACGCTTTTTCTAACTTAAACTTTCCTAAGCGGAAAAAATACAAGTACCAAACCGGCACTTGTACTTTTATTTATTAAAATTATAGCTTACGAAGAAGGTGAGAAATCAGAGCGGCCCTAATTGGAAGTTGATTGATTTCAATATGCTCATTTTCGGCATGGTTACCTTCTCCCACTGGACCTAACCCATCTAGCGTTGGAATGCCTAATGCGGAAGTGAAATTCCCATCACTGCCTCCACCCACTGATTCCTCAGTCAAGTGAAACCCTAATTCAGATGAACATGTTTTTGCCAGATTAAACAATTTTTCATTTTGAGCTGTTCTTTCCATAGGCGGGCGGGTAACTCCACCTGAAACCTTTAAGGATATCCCTTCTATATGCGGCTTTAGCCCATAAATGATTTTCGAAACACGCTCTGCCTCACGGAACTGACTGATTCGCAGATCCACAGCCAGTTCCGCTTGTTCTGCTACCACATTTCCGGCGCTCCCTCCTCGTACCGCGCCGACATTTAGGGTTGTATCCAACTCATAATCGGTAAGTGAGTGCAAAAATAAAATTTGATGAGCCATTTCCTGTACCGCGCTGATTCCATCCTGATGATTTTGCCCTGCATGTGCTGCTTTTCCTTTAATCTGGATCGAAAACTTGCCAATTCCTTTTCGGACTGTTTTAAGTGCACCTGTATGTGGCGCTGCCGGCTCCGGAACGAGAACAGCCTGGCTCTTTAAAGCTTCCCGTTCGATTAATGCCCTAGATGTTTTGCTTCCAACCTCTTCATCGCTTGTACATAAGAAAACGATTTGCTTGTGTAAGGAAATCCTCAGCTCACGGAAGGCTTTCAGCGCCCAAAGAGTTTGGATAATTCCTCCTTTCATATCCAGAATGCCCGGCCCATACGCCTTGTTTCCTTCTACTCGGTAGTAAAGCCTTCCCACCTCCCAGACAGTGTCAAAATGGCCTATGATTAAGATTTGGGCATCGCCTTTCCCATAACTAAACCGCAGGTGATTCCCCGCATGCTCTTGGGGAATCACTTCCGCCTCAACGTCAAGATGCTTCTTAAACAGCTGTTGAATCACTTCTCCACATTGATCCACCCGTACTTTCGAATGCGAAGGCGACTCAGCAAGCACAAGTGTTTTTAGATCCTCCAGGATCTCTTCTTGGTGCTGCTTTAAGTATTCAAGTACTTTATCCATATTTCAAATCCCCTATATTTATCGTCTATTTCTTAGAAAGGTCCCCAGTTGATCATCATACCGATAATGATGAAAATAAATCCGAGAACAAACCAAACTGCCGTTAATGGAAGCATGAACTTCAGCCATTTTCCATAAGAGATGCCGCTCATTGCTAGTACACCCATCAGCACACCGGATGTCGGATTGATGGTGTTTACTATTCCTTCCCCAAGCATAACCGCCTGGACAGCTACTTGACGTGTAATATGCAGCAAATCTGCCAAAGGGACAAGAATCGGCATCAACACGGTAGATTCCCCGGAACCGGAAGAAATCAAAAAGTGCAGAGCCGCACTTCCGATATACATTCCAATCGAAGCGGCAATCGGAGACAACGGTTCAAGAAGGTGGACCAGCGCATTGACGATGGTATCTAATATCTTTGCATCACCAAGGATTAAACCCACTGCTCTAGCCATCCCCACAATAAGAGCTCCATAGACCATTTGTTTACAGCCTTGAATAAATGTCAATGCAATGTCATTTGCACTCATTCGCGCGATTAAACCGGCGCCGATGGCAATAAAAATGAAAAGAGCAGCCATTTCATTTTCCGTCCATTTAAATATCTGAGAGAAAATCATAAAGCCTAGCAAAGATAATCCCGCAAACGATAAGATTAGCTTTTGCTGCAAGGAAACCGTTACCGTAGTCTCTACTTCAGCACCTTTCACTGCAATCTCAGAAGTGAACGATTCTGGGCCAAGGATGCTCTTGGTCGGGTCCTTTCGAATTTTGCGTGCATACAAATATACATATAAAAGAGTACCGGCAAGAAATGCTAGGTAGATAATGATCCGGTAACCCATTCCCGAGAAAAGCGGAAGTTCGGCAATACGCTGGGAAAGTCCAAGCGTTTGAGGAGCAAAAACAGGTACGTTCCAACCAGCATAGGTTCCTAGATAGATAAGGGAAACGCCGAAAATAGCATCCAATTTCAATCCGCGTGCGATAAATAATCCTAATGGTATGAAAGCGATTACCGAATTGACCACAATTCCAGTCGTTCCCAAAACAGACAATATGAATCCTACAGGGATAATTAAAAACAGCAAGCGATTCCTGAATCGAGTAAGGGTGGACTTAAGAAACGCATCGATCGCACCCGATTTTTCAATGACAGCTAAGGCTCCGCTTGTAAATAGGATTAGGAAAATAAGCGGTGCACCCATTACCATTCCATTTTGGATCGTAGTAAAGAAGTCTACGAAACCAGTGGGATTTGAATCAACAAAATGAAAACTTCCAGGTACCGTTACGGTGATATCTCCTTTTATTTTACTTTCAAATTCACCTGCCGGTAAAATGTATGTGGCAATAGCGCAGATCAATGCAACAAAAAATAATAGAACATAAGCGTCAAGCTGTACGAATCTTCTTTTCTTCTCTACTCTCTCCTGAGCAGGTGTCTTTTCAACTGCTGCCTCTTTCCTAATAGATTGCATAAAGTATCCTCCCATACCGAAATTCTTTTTTCATCTCGCTCCTCCTATATCCTTTGGAGTTTTCCCCCCGTTATTTTGAGTGGCTCCTCAATAAGCCATCCACCTCATTTCATTGTGCTTTTAAATTCAGAAGTTACAGTTTTTTATTATGCAAGAATTATGCCAATTTTAATTACTACAAATACTCTATTAAATGCCAATCTTCAATACATTTTAGGATGTTTTATTGGTTATTGGATAAACTAAAATATAGCCATTATTATATTATGAACAATGTTCTTAAAACAGATGAATCTCCTCTTCAAAAAGATTTGGTGCTAATCGAAATATTTGAAAGTAAGGTACTCTTGCTGAAAACGCGGATTCGTATTTTGGAAATAAAAAAGACGATTCTCCTATTTTAATGTCAGAAGAACCGTCTTTTGTTGAAGCAAAGCGTCAAAGGCCTATTCAAGTGAGTGATAAAATTTGGAGTTATGCTGAAATAGGTTTTAGGAGCAATCTACCAAAAAAGTAACGGCCTGTAACCTGCTAAATCCATTATTGTCATAATAGAATTAGCTAGGCTAACAGGCCTAAAACATTTTCATAAGTGGTGGCTGCTAAGCCATGGAGTTTTGAGACAACCTCAGATCTCAATAGGGAATAGCAGCAAATGATTTACTCCATATTTTTGCTGTAATTATTTTGTTTTAATAAACTCTTAAAATCGAGTTCAGCAATTAATACACTCAATAAAATAAGTGTTGCCCCAAGGTAACCTTTAAGATCCAGCGTTTCTCCTGTGAAAACATAGGCAAAGCCTGCCGAAAACACCGGCTCTAACGTAAAAATAAGGCCTGTATGTGTAGGACTGGTATACTGCTGGGCAATGATTTGAACAATAAACGTGATTGCAGTGCAAAATATGCTTAAAGCGAGGACTGCAAACCATGATTCAAACGTATCGGGAAGTCTGGGTGTTTCTATAAACATGGAAAAAACGAAGGCGAACAATCCAACAAAACCTAGTTGTAAAACACCAAGGGAAATGGGATCGGCATGCTTAGTCATCGCGCCCGTAACAAGGATATAAACGGCATAGAATAAGGCACATAAAATGCATAACAGATCCCCAAAACCGATCCTTAATTCGCTGTTCAATGTCAATAAGCTGATTCCCACTATGGTCAACAGGATTCCGACCACTACTTTTTTTTCGGGCCTTTTCTTAAAATATACAAATTCCAGTATGGGGATGAATATGACAGTCAGACTCATTAAGAATCCGGCATTCGAAACCGATGTGTACTTTGTGCCAAACGTAGCACAAATATAAACGAGAAACAAAATCAAAGCTAATATAAATGCATATTTGACCGTTTTGAAATCGATTTTGATTAAATGTTTGTAAAATACGATGCCTGAAATGAAAAAGGCAATCAGAAAACGCAATGCGATTAAATTATATTCTTGAATTTGATTGAGGCCAATCTTTGTAAGTAGGATGGATGCACCCCAAAAAAACGTAATCATTAGTAGCGCTAAATCTGCTTTTAATTGCAATTTCATCTCTATTTCCTCGTTCTTCATAAACTATTAATTATTCTGGCGTCCAATCATTATTGACGCAAATTTTTTTCGTGTTTCTCGGATTATGGAAAAAACTGAAGCATGAACATAATCGGCTGCTTTTACTAGAGTGCTAAACGCATGAAGCTCATAACTATGCTTCACCAATTCATCCATGGCAATATTGATGATATCGCTCTTTGCATCTTTCTCTACCACAGCGTTTTCCATAGCTGCCAACCTCACTTGACGGCCTCGATTATCAAACATTTTTACTCTTCGATACTCACGGATCATTGAAATTTCACGTTTACCGTTCCCTGTTCGATGATAAAAAACCGATGTGAGCTACCAGCTGTGTATATAATTAAAGATTATTTTCTGCTTCTTTATCAATCCTTACAATAAAACACCCGGAGAAGTATAAGAACACTCCTCCGTCTGTTCCACCTACTAAAGAAAAACCGACGAAAATCTCACCCATATGTGAAAAAGACAGTCTTTGTTCCATATCTCATAACATCACTTTTGTAACAATCTAAAAATCAAATTAAACAATTAAACAGCTAGCTGGAACCCTCAACATCAATTTTTACGCCTACAGTGTGGGTAAAGAAACATTATTGTTCATGATGAGAAAAAAAAGATGACAAAGGGTTGGTTTAAACAATAGAGAAATGACAAATTTCTTAAAAATACGATAACATAGTACACTAAAATAGTATACAATTCATTTTAAAATTTCTGATAAAAACAAACTTTATTACTTACCTATTCTCTAGTAGGTTTAAAGTTTTGAATTGTTTTGTCCTTTTAGTTAGTTGGAAATGAGAGGAGAAAATAATATAATGAAAAGAAATGATGAGACAATTATTCCTATCCATTAGGTGGTTACAATATGAGTCAGGAAAGTATTCAAAAAGCAAATATGGAGGAACTTGTTTATAAAAAGATTAAATTATCGATCTATAAAAGATTCATCCGTCCAGGTAGTCAGCTTGTGGAAGCGGCAATTGCCAAAAAGCTAAATGTTAGTCGGACACCTGTAAGGGCTGCGATTAAAAAATTAGAGCATGATGGGTTTGTGCAAGTTACCCCTAATAGAGGTGCATTTGTCATTAAACCAACGGCTGAGGAAATGAAAGATGCCTATTCAGTCAGGTTACTTCTAGAAAAGCAATCCGCTGGATTAGCAGCAGAGAGGATTAGTAAAGAACACATTGAAAAGCTTTATAAATTAATAAATGAAGAGGAACGGACATTTGATCATCGAGATACGGATAATTATTATAAGATGAATGACTCGTTCCACTTAATCATAGCTGAAGCATCACAAAACAAACTATTGCTTGAATATGTTAAAGATATTGTAAGCAGAACAACGATTTATGTGATATTGTTCGACCCACTGGATACTTTGGAATTTAACCCATCTATTGAAGAGCATATTGCTATAGTAAAAGCCCTTGAATCAGGAGATAAACTGGAAGCGGAAAAAGCAATGGAGAAGCATTTGAATAGTGTGATAGCTGGGTTGAAATTGGAGGATAGTGGGGCAAATGAGGATTTTCTTTTCCTATAATAACTTACGCAAACGAGAGTTTAAGATGGGGATTGCTGTGGCGATCTTTTTTGCGACGGGCAGTCGCATGGAGTGTTTAACTAGGTTAACACTCTACAAATGGGCTTTCTACAAGACCTGCTCAATCCTTGACGGCCATTATAATGTAGACAATTTTTCAATTGTTAGAAATTCTGATGAAAACTTGTTAAACCACTTCAGGATAAATATCGATGAAAGCTTGCGCTGTTTTACCATGCGGAAGGCAAAAGGGAAAAAAAATAAAAGCAGCCACTTTGGCTGCTCCAGACCGTAAAAATATATACTGTTCCCATATGTTCAATGGGTGCTGTCTAAAATGCGGAACAACAAGTACTATTTTATCAACGTAATCACCCTCTTCAACTGGTTGAGGGGTGCCTAATAACCTATAGGGCATTACCCCATTTTTTGGTATTTCCCCACTCATTTATTACAAAGGCTACTGCTTCGCCTATTAGTAAAATTAAAATTACAATCATATTAAAACGGTAGATTCTAATCTACCGTTAGTATATAACCCAATGATGTTAGATGGTCCTTAACCAGTTTTTCTACTTCATCTTCGGAACTCACTCCAAACTGAGAGTACATGATACGGGTTATAGCAAATATTAGGTCATGTTCTATACCTACCTGCAAAAATCGATCGACAACATAAGATACTATTCTCTTACTTTCTTCCTCAGTTACCCAGTTTGTCATTTGAAAATTTCTTCCTCCAGGATCTAATAAACCAAATTTTGTTGATGTCATCTGTAGAATGATCCTCAATAGGCCATCCACCTCATTTCATTGTGTTATAAAATTCAGAAGTTACAATTTTTTATCAAGCAAGAATCATACCAATTTTAATTACTACAAATACTCTATTAAATACTGATCTTCAGTAATTTTTAGGATGTTTTATTGGTTTTTGGTTAACCTAAAATACAACTATTATTGAAAAAGAAGAATGAGGTTGATACATATTATTCTTGACTAATATGTATCAACCTCTATTTTATAAAGCTATTTACAAATTAAGACTTAATAACCTTGAAAATTGTACCCCTTTGCACCTAGCGATACCGTAGAAAATCTAAGACCAAAGACTATTTGTTCTCTTAATTTATCAATAAAGCCAACTTAAAAGGTTTTCCCTTAAGTTGGCATATCGAGGTACTTGAGGAAGAATATAAGCCCTTACCCGTCATCTTGATATTTAATTAATGGAAATTTCGTCAGTAATTGGTCTTCCGGGTACCTATCATATAAATCTTTAAAAAGCGTCTCCACCTTATTGTAAAAACGCACCCATTAAAGAACTACTTTTTATTATTATGTGAATAATCAATAGAATTAGCTATTTCAACTAAAGTTTGAGGAGTCACTTTATCAGAAACTCTTTTATCAACATTAAGCATATATTGCCAATTATCTCTTTCAAAAACTAGTACATTAAATCCTGATATCGTTGTATAAATGGCTTCATTTCCATTTTTTAGTTTATAGATATTTAAAACATTTATTTCCTTAATAGGTAACTTGTACTCAGTGGGAATAATACGAATAAAATAGTGATTTTTAGCAGTTTTATCGTTTAAGAATTTAACCTCAAAAGAATCATTTATATTGCTAAACCTTCCGAGATAATGTGTAAAAGTTAAAGGGGGACTTTTACGGGTAGTTTCAAGCTTTGATTGGATTGATGTTCAAAAGCTTTTAAAGCTTCTTCAACCGATTGATAACCTATTTCAAAAAGGGTTTCCTCATAAGCTGGCGGTTTATTATGGTTTGAAGTAGCAAAGACTGTCTCACCAATCTTTGGAGTAACTAAAGCACAAGAAATAATTAACATAATGCAAATGTTTCTTTTCATACACACACCCTAACATTTTCAGTTTTTATGTTAGTTTCCCCAAACACACAATACGTATGTATTGGCTTAGTGACAGGGTTCCTGCTGTAGACCGCAAAGTAAAATTGGAGAAATAGACGATAAGGTTGTTTGTTTAATTTGAGAAAATAATAACCAATGATAGCATTACCTTATACACGCCCTCGTACGAAGGAAGGCTACTTGAAAAAACACGACTATGTTTATGATGAGCACTATGATTGCTACATATGTCCGGAAGGACAGGTTCTTAAATATAGAACAACTACTAAAGAAGGGTATCGTCAGTACATCTCCAATCCCATTCAATGTAAGGATTGCCCGCTTCTATCTCAATGTACTCAGAGTCAAAATCATCAAAAGCTCATTCAACGACATGTCTGGGAAGAGTATCTTGAGGAAGCTGAACACCTTCGACACACAGAAGAGAATAAAACTATTTATGCACGTCGTAAAGAAACGATTGAACGAGTATTTGCGGATGCGAAAGAAAAGCATGGTATGCGATGGACAACGTTAAGAGGTCTTAAAAAATTGTCCATGCAGGCGATGTTTACTTTTGCTGCCATGAATTTAAAGAAGATGGCAAACTGGACTTGGATTAGTCCAAAAATGGCATAAAAATTGACCCCGGAGGGGTCTAATTCAAGAAAAAGTTAACGAAAAAATGCTTAAAAATGGAAAAAAGCAACCGAATGGGATCATTCGGGATACCTTTTGTCTACAATCTGAGAGCTGCAATTTACTTGCAGCTCTTTTATCTTTATTTAAATATTTGTTCAATCACTTTACTAGCCGCATGACCATCCTCTAAGCTGCCAAACTCTAAAGAAAACTTTTCTAATGCTTGATCATATTCACTTAATCTTTTTGGTTGATTTAGATAGGAAATAACCTCATCCATTTTCGTACAAACTGGTCCTGGTGCTTTTTCAATAAGATTAAAATACGTCCCTCTACGAGATAAGTATTCCTCCAAATCATAGCAATAAAGAAGGATTGGGCGCTTTAATAATGCATAGTCAAACATAACAGAAGAATAGTCTGTTATCAAAATATCAGCAATTAAATATAATTCCTGAATATCATGATATCTAGATGCATTTATTACATTACGAGGCAAGCTTTGATTAGAAATCTTATCTGAGAGTAAGTAATGCAGCCTTAAAAGCACAATGGAATCTTCACCAATCCCTTTACTAAGGGATTGAATATCTCTTAGCGTTTTTTGGAATGAATCCGGGTCCCAATCACGGAATGTCGGTGCAAATAAAATAATTCTTTTCTCTTTTCCTATTTGAAAGGATTCTCTTGTCTTTTGAATAATCTCTTCAGGCTTGGTAATTAAAAGATCGTTTCGCGGATAGCCTGTCTCAATTATTTTACCTCCGTACCTAAATGCTCTTCTAAAAATAGTTGTACTATAAGAATTGGGGGATATAAAGTAATCCCACGCATTTTTCTGAAACTGAAGTTTAGCAAGTTCTTCTTCCGTTGGCAATTGTTTTTGATCATAGCCCATTCGTTTTAACGGAGTACCGTGCCAGGTCTGTAAGTAAACTTGCTGTTTTCTTTTAGGAGCCAACTTAGCCATTCCTTGGTTGTCGACCCAATACTTTGATCGAACCATATAATAGAAGTGCCTTAAGCCCTTTCTTTTCACTTTAATAGCTGAACCGGGCACTTCAACCAATTCTGGGTCCTCAAAAGACCAAATAAATTTATAATTACGATGCGTTTTACTCATTTCCTCGTAAATATATTTTGGACTGTCACTATACTGTTTTCCCATATGACTCTCAAACAACACCCAGTTTGATCGGATTGGAAGTTTAAGGGAAAAACTTTTTGCATACTTCATAAATAAGGTTTCAAAAAAGCCTTTTTTCTTTTTGGAAATCTTTTTTATTTTAAATGACCATTTTATTTGATCGAGTTTTTTTAGAGATAAAACTTTAACCGCAAACGAGTTATTTTTATTGATATAAAAGAATTTGGAAAACTTGCGATCAGCCACCTTAAGATTCGGCAAGTTACTTATATTCGTTTTTTTAACAATTCGTTTATGTGTATTCCCCTGATGATTTACATACAAATATAGGTAGTATTTCCCAGGAGTCATATTTTCAAGTGAAAGAACAGCCTGATTTGTACCAACTAGCACAGATTGAATCGTTGACTTTGTATCCTTATTATATAACGCCCAATAATAAGAAAGCTCTTTATTGTCAATTGACCCAATGTGAACTTCAAAATTAAATAATAATTTTTCATGAGTTAACTCAAGATGATCGATTGTAAATTTAATATCTAAATTTTGAAAAAGCAGGAATTTTTCATGATCTTTTTCTGATATCGTTGATTTAAAATAATAGGAATTTCCCTTTGAATAAATTCGATTCACTTTTGTTGGCATTCCATTTATATAGAAAAGATAATCTTGGAATGCCTCTTTGTCGCCAATATACAATAAATAATACAAGATTCTTTCTCTCTCAGACAACTTGATAAAGGAATATTCATCCATTACCTCATGCAAATATTCATAAATTAATTCATGAAACTTGCTCTTATACTCGTCATCAAACTGTAAGTAATCATTTGTATATAATTTTAAATCATGGGCTAAGAATTTTTTGTTTTTATGACCTTGATAGAGAATATCGCCATTGTCTTTAAGGAATTGATCAAAAAGGCGATGTGCGGTTATTCGATTTTTAAAGTTTTCAAATTCAAATCGCCGATGTGTAATCGATTTAACATCTGCATTCTCTACTACTCTCCAGAAATAGACGGGTTCTGGAATAATACTTATAGAATCGGCTAAAAAATATGCTTTTCCTGAAAAAACGATATCCTCGTAGTGGATTCCCTCAGGAAACCTCAAGCGATGTCGATCTAGAAAAGAACGCTTGTAAATTTTGTTTACAGATAAACTATCATGTAGAAGTTTTGGAAATTCACGAACATTGATATTTACTCTTTCAATCGAATAAATTTTTTTATGATACCAAATACGATAATTGTTTGTACGAATAACCTGTCCAGCAACAAGTTCAGAATTCGTCCTTTCAATTGCTGCTACCATCTTTTCGCATGCATCAACAGGATACCAATCATCTCCATCAAGAAACATAATATATTCCCCTGTTGTATGTGCAATCCCCGTATTCCTTGGTGTGCTGCAGCCTCCGCTATTTTCTTGAAGATGGATTACTTTAAACTTTGGCTTCCCTTCAATAAACCGTTCAATCAATTCACCAGTACGATCCGTAGAAAAATCATTGACAACAACAACTTCAAAATCATCAAATGTCTGTTCATCCAAAGACTCTAATGCTTCTTCAATATATAGCTCATTATTATAGGCAATGACAACAACCGAGAGTTTAGGCCGCCTTTTCTCCGTATTTATGTTACTTAACATCTCGATGTCCTCCTAATTCTTCAAAAAGGTCGTACCATTGGTTTTTAATCACTTCTTTGTCGAATTTTAAGCTATTTTGAAAAGCATCTTCACTAAACGAGTTAAAAACTTCTAAATCTAGGGCAAGGCGTCTTATATGACGTGCCAAAACCGGGACATCCCCCACTGGAGCAAGATAGCCATTTTTATATTCACTTACAATTTCTCGGATTCCAGGTGCACAATCTGTTGATATACACGGCAGTCCACAAGATTGCGCTTCGATTAAAGACATTGGCAAACCTTCAGCTTTTGATGCGAGAGCAAAAAAACTAGAATTCAATAAGGAAGATTGAACATCCTCCGTTTGACCTTTTAAAATAATTCGTTTTTTCATACCTAATAGGTTAATCAAGGTTTTCAAGGACTTCTTGGCGGGACCGTCACCGTATATATGCAATTTCCAACCTGGAAGATCATCAGCAACACTTGCAAAAGCTTCAATCAACACGTCGAATCCTTTACCATCCACCAATCTTCCAGTTGATATTATTTTTTTAAAGCTATACAATTCTGATGGGTTAGCTCGCTTTCGAAATGGTGAAGGATTATACATCACTCCAACATGCTGGAACCCTAAATCTTCAAAATGTTGAGCATCTTTATGAGTCAGAAGCAAAAATTTTGAAACCTGCCGATAATAGTTAAGAATTCGATTATACCGTCGAGAATTTTGAGCTGCCGCAACACTTTCATGACTTTGACCGATAATCTTTATATTTTCCCTATATAAAAGTGGTTCAAGCCATTGCATGCCCCACACTTGAATAACAATGACAAAAACTTCTTCATTTTTATATGCATCAAAAAATTTCTCTACATCTTTTCTCCTTTTAATTAGCTGTGAACGCCTTTTTAATTCTCCTTTTACGATCCCAAATTTTAAAGCTTTAAGATTTGACAAAAGCTTTTTAGGTGCAGGCGGGCGGTAACCATCTTCGTGAACTACATGAACGGGAATATTTTCGGGAAAATAACTTGATGCATTCTTTTGTTTATTTATACTAAGAACGGTAACATTGTGTCCGTCTGCTTTAAATTCATCAGCTAAAATAGAAGCCACGCGCTGTGCTCCACCGTGTCCATTGTATTCATTTAATACAAAAACAACATTTTTGGTTGTCATATCTTTATTACTCCTTAGTTGCATCATATCTCATGTAGTAAAATATCATTACTCGTTTCATATCCGTTCGGATTATTTCTTTGCCAATTCCACGTATCTCTACACATTTCCTCTAAATTTTTTTCAGCCTTCCAGCCAAGGACTTTATCTGCTTTTTCTGGATTTGCAAAACAAATCCCTATATCTCCTGCACGTCGTTCAACGAATTGATAAGGGATTTTTTGTGAAGTGACAGATTGAAATGTATTGATTAAATCTAGTACGCTATATCCAGTGCCAGTCCCTAGATTAAACGTTTCAATCCCTTCATTGTTTTCCAAGTATTGAAGAGCCTTCAAGTGGCCTCTTACAAGATCAACCACATGGATAAAATCCCTGACTCCAGTACCATCGTGGGTTTCATAGTCATTGCCAAAAACTGAAAGCATTTCTCTTTTTCCGATCGCAACCTGTGAAATATATGGCATTAAATTATTAGGAATTCCATTAGGGTTCTCCCCTATTCTTCCGCTTTCATGGGCTCCAATTGGGTTAAAATAGCGTAATAATGCGATTCGCCAAGTGGAATCGGATACATATAAATCACGTAATATTTCTTCAATCATTAACTTTGTGCGACCATATGGATTGGTTGCAGACAATGGGAAGGATTCATCGATTGGTACACGTTCAGGATTCCCGTACACAGTGGCCGAGGAACTGAAAACAAGCTTTTTCACCTCATATTTTGCCATCACTTCACATAGATTAATGGTACCGGTTATATTATTATGATAATAATTTAAAGGAATTTCCACTGATTCGCCTACTGCTTTTAACCCTGCAAAATGCATGACTGCCTTAAAATCGTATTTGGCAAAAAGGGTTTCCAACTCTCCCCTATTCAATAAATCAATCGGATAAAAAGGAAAATCCTTTCCTGTTAGTTCTTTAATTCGATTGATGGACTCTATTTGACTGTTAGATAAATTATCCAAAAGGACAATATCATACCCATTATTTAAAAGCTCAACTGCAGCGTGGCTGCCAATATACCCTGCGCCGCCAGTAACTAAAATGGTCATAACCATACCTCCTTATTAATCAATAATAAGTATACTATAACTACTCGTCATTCTGCATTTCTCCGAACAGTACCCTTTTAACTACCTTCTCTGTCGATTTACCATCATGCCAGCTGCAGAATTTTTCATAGAAGGCTGCGTATCTCTCGGTGTATTCCGTTTTCAGTTCTTCGATGTTAACAATTGCATCGATGACAGCATCACTGGTCTTTAGAAGCGGACCTGGCGCATCCTTTTCAAAATCAAGATAGAAACCCCTTAATTGATCTCTATATTTATCCAAATCGTAGGTAAAGAACAAAATAGGCCGCTTGAGATTTACATAATCGAAGAAAACTGATGAATAGTCGGTAATTAACAAATCTGAAATCAAATAGAGCTCGGCGATATCATCATATGTTGAAAGATTAAAGGCAAAGCCATCCAGTCCTTCCACATCAATATCATCAGCAATAAAATAATGCATCCTTAAGGCTACTACATACTCATCCCCGAGTTTTTCCTTCATTTTATTTAAATCAAGCTGAAGCTGAAACTTATATTTTCCTGGCTCATAAAAATCATCATCCCTCCATGTTGGGGCATATAAGATGACTTTTTTATCATTTGGAATGCCAATTGCTTCTTTTACTTGTCTAGCCCGTTCCTCCTTGTCAGAAGAATAAAGAATGTCATTTCTCGGATAGCCGTACTCAAGCATATTCTTATCAAACTTAAAAGCACTTGTAAATATTTCAGAAGAATAGCGATTGGGGGATAATAAATAGTCCCACGCCCTTGACTGCAAATAAAAATCTCGCTTATATCTTGGATTTGCCGAATAAACATCCTTCATATCAAATACCAGTTTCTTCAGGGGCGTACCATGCCAAGTTTCGAGAAAGACATTCCCAGGCCTTTTTACAAGGTGAAGCGGCTGGCGCATATTATTAATCCAATATTTCGATACGGCAAAATAATAATAATAGGCAAAGCTGAATCTTTTGACAACCTTTGCATTACCAGGTATTTTTCGATGTTTATTATTAAACACCCAGATACACCGGTAGTCTAAATCATTATCAATAATATACTCGTAAATATTTCTAGGGCTGTCAGAATAATTTTTCCCTAAAAAGCTTTCAAAAATTATATAATTTTCTTTTATTGGCTGTTTAAGGAAAACTTTTATATATATATACCTTTTTAATCTAGTAAGACCCTTTAGCGCATTTTTCAGGTCCCTTGCTTCTTTATGAAACCATAGCCCCTTTTTGTACCGATCCTTGTTTCCTTTTCGAAGATGTTTGATTTCCCTTTTAATGTGGAGGGGTTGTGAATGAATAGAGGAAAGGTCTAACACTTGGACTGCAGAAGCTAACGAATCAAAAGATTCCTCAAAGTGGTTTTCATCCTTAAAAATATTGATTACTTGTCTACGGAAAAACCTTATAAATAAACGATCTAAATACTTTTTTGCTTGTTCAGCTTGTTCAAACTTTTTGACCATTGCTAGATAAGTTTGAACAAAATCTCGCATTCTTTCTTCTATTGGAGATTGTTCCAAGCTAGGGTTTGAAATTGGATCATTTCGAACTCGCTTATAATAGGTACGTATGTTTAAGCTTGGTAATTTTTCAATAAATAATATGAATGGGATAATCCCCGATATATCCGTATAACCTAATGTTCCTTCATAAAATTGGATATTATGTTTATGGATAAAGTCGCTACTAATCAGGACATTTAAAATGCTGCCACCTTTAAATAGTTTTCCGCATGTTCGTTCTTTTATTTGCAATTGTGTTTCTTCCAAAGATGGTTCTAGATCAGAAGGTCTTAATAAACGTTTTATTCTGCCAACGATAGCCGGATGATCTTGAATACTCTCAACAAGTATTTCAATCGCATATTCTGCGAGTAAATCATCACTATCAAGAAAAAAGACATATTCACCCGTTGCCTGCTTAAGTCCCATGTTGCGGGAAAACGCCACGCCTTTGTTCGTTTCATTTTTTAAGTAAATAATTCTGTCATCCGTCACCATCGACTCAATATGTTTTGTATTTTCCTGGTCAGAGCCATCATTAATGATGACTACTTCTAAATTAGTGTAACTTTGAGATAATACAGAATTCAAACAATCTTCGACAAATTCCATTGAGTTGTAATAGGGAATTATTATCGATACCTTATATTCTTGTGTTTTTATCATTCTTCCTTTTTCATCCTCCCTGAAATTCCGACAATATTCTATTAGATTTTAACAATATTTAGCGGTTATGTATAGGGAATGGAAAAAATGGTTATTTTATTATCTGAGATGATTCCATATATAAAAAATAGAGCTATACCCAAGTCCTTTTATTTCGACTAGGTTATAGTTCTTTTTTAAAGCTTTTTTATGGTCACCTTAAATGTCTTTTTAGAGCTGTTTTGTTTACTATTTTAATTGTCCTTTTAGTACTTATGTTCCCCGACATATCCATAGCCGTTACGGTTAAAGTCCTTCCTGCCTTTTGAAAAGACTTTAGTTTTGCACTGAATTTACCTGATTTCCCCGCTCGGGCAGTTGCAATTACCTTTTTGCCGTACTTAACGGTAATTTTTGCACCTGGTTCTGTTTTGCCGGTCACTTTTTTATCATTATTTTTCATCTGATATACGGTAGGGGTCCTTGGAGCTGTTTTATCCACTACTATTTCTATTGTTGCATCACTTACATTTTTAGCATGGTCAGCAGCGGTTACACTTAATTTCGTTCCCGCTTTGAGAGTGCTTTTTAGCGTAATCGTAAACTTACCAGCTTTTGTTATGGCATTAGCAAGTACCTTTGATCCAGCCTTTACCGTAACGGTTGAGCTTGTTTCAGCTCTTCCCGTTACTTTTTTATCGTAGTCATTTATTTGATTGACAACAGGCTTTGATGGGGCGGTTACGTCTTTTACACTAGCCGTTATCATGGCATTTTGACTTTTCTTGCCAATATCAACATAGTTGGTAAAAAAACCATCAATCCCCCAGCTAATTAGTTTTTTCATATCAGTTTCATTATTAACAGTCCAACAATGAACAAGTAAATGGTTCTTATGAGCATTTTCAACAAATTCCTTCTTCATAGTTGAATAATTTGGCCCAACGCCATCAGCATATGTAGCAATCTCCGCCAGATTCATTTCTTCAGGATAATCACCTAATTGTATGAGAACGAGATTTGGGTATTTTTTATGAATCATTTTAAGACTATTACGATCAAATGATTCAATTATTACCTTCCCGCGAATTGCATTATTTCCTATTAATTGATGGGATTCCAAAACTTTAAGTAAGTTATCTGTTATCCCCGGATATTCTTCTGGATTTTTTATTTCAATGTAGTAGTTGATTGAAGTCCCAAAATGATTAATCACATCTTCTAAAGTTGGGATTTTTAGTCCGTTATATTCTTGTTTTGCTTTATCAGGAAATTTTTCATTAAACCAAGAGCCTGCATTTAACAGAGAAATTTCTGAAAGAGTCAGAGAATTAACCAACCCGCTCCCCAAAGTGGTCCGATCAATGGTGTCATCGTGAATGGCTATGAGGTGTTCATCTTTAGTCAAGCCTAAATCTAATTCAATATAATCTGTCCCCTGCTCTTTGGCTAAATTATAAGCCGCCATTGTATGCTCAGGCGCATACCCTGAATCCCCTCTATGAGCTATGATTAACACCTTATTATTAGTTGTTCCAGCTGCTTTAGCAGTTCCCGAAAATAGAGTAAAACACAATACAAGAACTATAAGTATAGATTTCATATCATCACCATCGTCATTATAACATAATTTTTTTATAATATTGGGTACATCCACGCCCCTAAAAAGACCGTAATAGACTCTTATAAATCTCTTCACCTTCTCGCTTTTTCGCTAAAAACGTCAATCTCCCCAAAAATTCATCACAATATGATGTTTTGGATTATATACCTCAAATGTAAAACCCTCGAAAAAATTCGAGGGTTTTTTTTGTTGCCCACCCGCATAGCAGATGGATTAATGTTTCGCCTATCGGCTCAACTGACTAAAGTCGTAATAAAAAAGGGTCTACAGAAAGTCAAATTGACTGTTATCTGTAGACCCTTCTTAATTAGTAGATATTCCTATATAGTTTAAAACTTAAACTTACATGGTGGTTTTTCTGGGATTAATTATAAATTAATTTCAGTACCACTTTTCCATTTTTATCAATAAATCCTGTTTTTCCATCCTTTTTTACGTAAACAAGTCCCTCATGGAAATCTCCGACGCGATCATATTGAGGTTTGATCACGATATTTCCCTTGTCATTTACAAAACCAAATTTGCCTTTATAATTAATAGCTGCTAAATAATAATTTTGCTTATAGAATAGTTCAATATTATCGTATTTAGGTTTTAACAAGACTTTTCCCGAAGAGCTAAGCATTCCGTACTTGCCCTTTTCCGTCACTTTAATAAGGCCTTTATGTTCAAAAGGATCGAGTCGGTCATATTTGGCCTTGATAATCACCTTGCCTTTACAATTAAGGGCGCCTTCTTTGTTATTTTCTTTAAAAATAACAAAATCACCGCTAAACTCTCCGTCGGCATAGGTTGGGAGTCTTAGATAATTATATTTGGACTGCACGACTACTTTCCCATCGACAGTGATAAAACCATATTTTTGATCCTTATAGATAATGGCTAAGCCATATTTATTAAAAGGACCAATCCAGTCATAGGTAAAATCAACTAAAACTTTCCCCTGTGTATCTATGACCCCGTATTTACCGTTTTTAATCACTACCGCAGCATTTTGCCAAAATTCTGGTGTGTCATATTCCATGGCATATTCTGTTTCGAACTGTGCGGGGATGACCATTTGTCCTGTTGTAGACAAGTACCCAATTTTCCCGTCCTGAACCACTGCCGCTAAACCTTTTCGGAACACGTAAACATCTTCAAAAATCGGTTCAGAAATAATTCTCCCCTTTGAACTAACGAATCCTGATTTACCGTTTAAAACGATTTCAGCAGCACCGTTAAAAAATGAACCAATCCGATCATATTTTGGCTTGACAATGATTTTTCCTTTTGTATCGATGAGGCCAGTTTTTCCGTTTAACTTGATGTGGGCGAGCCCATGCTCAAATGATCCGATATAATCATAGGTTGGTTCTACGATCACCTTTCCCTTTTTATCGAGCATACCATATTTTTTATTCTGACAGATGGTGATCACGCCGCCAGTGATATAATTGATTTTTTCATAAGTTGCCGGAAGGATCATTTTCCCTTTGTTGCTTATGACTCCGTACTTACCTTTACTTATAAAATAGGCGATACCACTATTAAAATTACTGATTTCATCATATTTTGGTTTTACAATTGTTTTACCACTTGTGCTGATCAAGCCATATTTTTTACTTTTAATGACTGTAATCGGATTTTCAAAGCCCACATCAGCATAATTGTATTGAGGCTTTACCAACACTTTCCCTTTTTGATTAATAAAACCGTACAAATTATTCTTTTTCACGCGGATTAAATTGGTGCGTTTTGACTGATCAATCTGCTGGTAAATCGGCTGGACGACAACCTTTCCCTTTTTATCCATCAATCCATATTTTTTGTTTTGCTTGAAAGTGACTAAACCATTGATAAATTGGTATTTTAATATTTTTTTGTTACTTGCAGCTAAAGTGCTCGGTTGAGATGTACTAAACAACAAACCAAATAAAATACCAATGCATAGTACAAATTTTATGTAATTTTTCACCTTCAATCCCCCTTTCTTACTCCTTAGATTATACCATAATTTACTAATAATGTACTATAGTGTAAATTTGTTGTTTTCAAAAATGGAACCATTCCTCCAAAATAACAAAAGGCTAACCGATAGGGGTTAGCCTTTTTCTGATCATACTTTTTTTTCTTAGTTGGCAGTGGAATTTTTGTTTTTGAGTTCTTTAGATAGACAGTAACATCTGTTTTACTCTTAAAATATTTCGCGGCTGTTTTTGCTTTGTGATATTTATATACAATTCTAGCTAGATCAGCAATGACCCTTTGAGATTTCTCATAGGAAATATTTTTTGTCATAATGGCTAATGTAAAGGGCTGCTTGTTCTCATAGACTATAGCCACGTCGTTATACACTTTGTACATCGGGATCATTCCTACCTTATGGGCAATCGATACACCCTTTATCCCGCGGGGAATCGTTGTATTATAAATCGTCTTTTTCAAATATCCAACAAGCTCCTTGCCATATTTACTTTTATTCGAGAATTGGTAGAGCTTTTTTGCATAGATTGTTAAATCCTTTGAAGAAGTTAGATTTTGTCCATTCGGATAGGTATATTTACCGCCAAGGCTTTTCATATATTGGATGAAATTTCCCTGACCTACTCGTTCTTTTAACATGATAAAAGCAATATTATCACTATAGATAATTGCTTTTTTAACTAAGTCACGAATCGTATAACGGGTTCCCACCTTCTGATATTGAATCACGCCGCTTCCGCCGTAATAATGATACCTTTTGTAGGTCAGCTTTTGATTTAAATTAATTTTTCCTTTAGATGCCTGCTCCATGATATAGAGGGTAAGCGGAAGCTTAATTGTACTTGCGGCACGGCCGCTTGTTTTCCCTCTAATTTGCAAGCTGTCATCCGTTATTAAATCTTGGTATTGAAGGGTAACTGTCCCTCCAGCCTTTTTTATGTATCGATTTAATTCTGCTAGTGCCTTTTTCGAAAAATCCTTCTGGGCCGTTAATTCTGCCGCACTTGCGCTTTGACTTGGCAGCATCAAAGCAGCAATCATGAAAAATGCCAAAATTCCTTTTAAAAAAATTCCTGCCTTCAACCTTTTTCCCCATCCTTTTATGTCTAATACACTATAATTCTAGCAAAAATATCCATATAATTATATAGAACTAAAATATTTCCTCGTTTCCCCATAGAAAACAGTCAATTTGGTTCATATAAAAGATTTATAAATAGGGTGTCCTCAAATTGGACACCCTTTGGTTATCTATAAAGGTAAGACGTATAACTTAATCCATCATAAGTATAATAAACTTTTATAATGCTATTATAAGTAAAATTCGTAACTGATTTTTTGGGGTAAAAGTAGAAGGTTTGGTAGGTACGTCCCACTGTTATCCAGTTCTTTGGATAATTTGTGTACACTACTTTTCCACCCGTACTAGCAGTCCCTACTACTGCACCTGTGTTTGAGCAATATCCGCTTGTGTTTTTTTGGAAATTACCAGTGCGGATTTCCAATAAAAAGCGGCGATTCTCTCGATCCAAATTCAAATATTTGTATATAAATCTGCTCAAATCTGTTATTCTAGTAGTTGTTTTAAAATATTTATACTGGAGGAAAATTTAATGAGAGCTGGTCAACATAAAAAGAAAAAGAAACCATGGCTCCGTGTCACTGGAATTGTATTGTTAGTCCTCTTGGTCGGTATTGGTATTTATGGATTTTCCGTATATAAATCATTAACAAATGCGGTCGAAACGATGCATCAACCATTAGACCGGAAATCAGATAAACGGGACGCAGAGGTTTCGTTAACGAATAAGCAGCCATTCTCCGCGCTTATACTCGGGGTTGACCAACGCAAAGGCGACAAAGGTCGTTCTGATACGATGATTGTATTAACGGTAAACCCGAACAATAATTCTGTAAAAATGTTGAGTATTCCACGTGATACGAGAACGGAAATTGTCGGTCACGGCACTGTGGATAAAATTAATCATGCCTACGCTTTTGGTAATGAAGAAATGGCAATGAATACAGCGGAAAACTTTTTGGACATTCCGATTGATTACTATATAAAAGTAAACATGGAAGGTTTTAAGGATATCATTGATGCTGTGGGCGGCATTACCGTTAACAATGACCTGGATTTCAGCCAAGGGGGCTATCATTTCCCCAAAGGGCAGGTAACGTTAGACGGGAAAAAGGCGTTGGCCTATACGCGAATGAGACATGAAGACCCTCGTGGAGATTTTGGCCGTCAAATACGCCAACGCGAAATTATTAAGGGAATTCTTCGAGAGGGAGCAAGCTTATCCTCGCTGACAAAATATCAAAGTATTTTTTCTGCTCTAGGCAACAATGTTAGAACAAACCTTTCGTTTGATCAAATGATGGATATTCAAAAGAATTATAAAAGTGCTGCAAATAATGTGGAGCAAATGAGCATTAAAGGAAACGGAACAATGATCAATAAAATCTATTACTATATTGTTCCAGATGCTGAAAAACAACGAATTCAAAACGAGCTTAAAGCGCAACTAGAATTGAAATAAAATGGAAACGAGGGTCTCCTAAAAAAAGGAGCCCTCGTTTTTTTATTCCTTAATATGAATGATTCCGGTAAAGACTTGCGATAGCCCGTATTTGTCTACTAGCGTAATTTTATATTGATAGTCACCACTGGAGACAAGTGCGTTTGTGCTATTTGTTCCATCCCATTGGAACGATTGATCTCCAAAGTTTTTGATAGATTTGATGAATGTTTCCCCTTGAGTAACGTCAATCGTTACTTTCCCTGCTTTACTTACTGTATAAGCAATGGGCTTCATGTCTTGTAAGGTTAAAGAAACATCCTTTTCCGCCTGGATGGTTGGAACGCGCCAATCCTGCAGCGTAAAGAAATTGCTTTTGATGGTCGAAAGATTTCCAGCCGGATCCTTTAACTGGACAAGGTAACGGTAGCGCCCCTCAGGAACAAATTGTTTTTTAGCATTCATTCCATTCCAGGAGAAGGTAGCTGTTTTCGCTTGTTTGTAGAATAGTTGTTTCACAATGTTACCCTTTTCATCGATTACAAACACATGAACTTTCGCTGTTTCCGTCCCTTCCAGTGCTGCCTTAGCTTGGTTTTTCGTATCCATTTTAAACACGGTCGATGACAGTGTAAAATTTCCGGATGGTCGAATGGTATCTATTTTAATAAAGACCTTTTTCGTTTTTCCTTTTTTATTATGTGTGTCTTTTAGGGACATAACTAAACGATAGGTCGAATCCTTCATGCTATGCCCCTTGCTGTTTTTCCCATCCCATATAATGGAGTGCTTTCCCGTTGACAAGGTTTTCCCTATCATGATGTTTTTGACGCCCCGACCAGTTTTATCTTGTACAACAGCCGTAACCTTTGCTTTCTGCGTTAACTCATAGGGAATCTTAACGGTTTTTCCTGTCTTAGGGGAAAACGTATAATCGCCTTTTACTAAAATAGCCGCATACGTATGATTCACAACCTGAATCATAGCCGTTTTTGAGAGTGACGCTCGTCTGTTTGATGCTTTAACTACTGCCTTATAAGTACCCGTTGGAACAAATTTTCCATTCGACGCTTTTCCATCCCAAACGACCGATTGTTTTGTGCCAGAGACTGTTTTTTTCAGTACTTCCTTAACGGTTTGACCGTCCGCATTCTGAATAATCAAGGTAACCTTGGCATGACCTGGAAGCTTCAAAGCGAGCGCCGCTTTATTTTTTCCCGTCATAGTAAAAGTTTTCGGAGCGGTTATGTTTGCTTTCGGCGATGGCGTGTTCGACACAGCCTTATAGGCGTCAATCCTGCCGTAACCGTAATAATCATCCCGGCCCTTCGTCCCCAGGTCAACGACTGAATGCTTCATAATACTCTCAACCTGATCCGGAGTTAAAAATGGATTCTTTGAACGGACTAAAGCGGCAACACCTGATACAACCGGCGATGCCATCGAAGTACCGGTTAATTGTGCATAGGAACTTCCATCGATGGTGGAATAGATATTACTCCCAGGAGCCGTGAAATCAACAAAGCTTCCTTTATTGGAGTAAAAGGCAACATGATCGTGACTTGTTGTTGCACCCACTCCCACAACTGAATCAAGCGCGGCCGGATACGTTTTTGTAAAGGTTCCATCATTTCCAGCAGCGGCAATGAGGATTACTCCTTTAGATTTTGCATACTTTGCATAATAGTCTAAAAGAACGCTATAGTTCGGGCTTCCCAAACTCATATTAATGACGTCTGCATGATGTTCGACCGCATATTTAATCCCAAGGGCGACTGCGTAATCACTCGCTTCCTCCCCGTCAAATACATTAATCGGCATGATTTTTACATCAGGTGCAATCCCGGCAATTCCCGTTTTATTGAAGCTGGCGGCGATAATTCCTGCCACATGTGTTGCATGTTCTTGGGGTGTATACCGTGCGTTTCCAGTTACCGCATTATATGGGCTGACGATTTTCCCCTTCAGATCAGGGTGGTCCTGCTGCACCCCATCATCAATGACAGCAACTGTAATACGGGAAGATCCTTTTGTGACGTCCCATGCTTTTGGCATTTGAATTTTATTTAAGTACCATTGTTTGGAGTAGTCAGGTTCTTGCGGAATATAGGTGCTTTTCACCTTATAGTTTGGTTCTGCCCATACGATCTTTTTTTGCGCCAATAAGCTCTGGGCTGCTTTTGTTAAATCTGTCCCTTTAGGAAATTTGATAAAAGAAAAGGCTCCATCCCCTAAATGTGCTTCTTCTGTTCCATTTACTTGTTTTAAGATGGAATTTCTTTCTGTTTTCGAAAGATTCGAGCTGAACTTAACGATTAATTCCTGGTCATTAAATGCATTGGTTTCCATATTTGTTTTTGGTAGATTCGTGTTGGTGATTAACTCGTCAGCAAAGGCAGCTGTTCCCATCCATGACATGCAAAGCAGCATCACGCCCAATGACCATAAATATCTCAAATCGTTCGCCCCTTTAAAACATATTTTATTTATATATTACCACCTCGGGACTAGATTCGGGAGATTCGGTAGAAAATTAGTATAATAGTCTCCATGTTTAAAAAATGAATGCTTTGCTTCTAATAGTATCCCAGAATTCGGAAGTAATGGGGAATATTATATTTATATTAATTAGTATTTAACCTTTTTTGTAAAAAGTAACCATTATCATGAGACTTTATATCGCCTTCAACCTTAATATACCAATCCAAGAAAATCCTACTAAATTACCTCGTTCAATATTTTTATATTTGATAGCCTACTATTAGTGTTGAATCTATCAAAAAAAGGGGAAAAAAAATGAAATTTGTAAATTGCTGTCGAATGAATCTAAGTAAAGGAATGTTTTTGTTAGGTGTGCTGATTGTTTTGGCATCTGCTTCCCTAATCACATCGCCTAAAGGTGTAAGCGCTGCTACTACACCATCTTCCGCTGTCAGTTATTATATGGATACAATCGATACGGGAACCTTCTATAACATGGGTTACCAAAAGGGAAGAGCGGACTATTATAAATCAGGAACCCAAAGGAGTATCGTGATTCTTGACTTTGGAGGACAGCCGTCAAGTACAACTGTATCACTCCGAGGCATGCCGGATGCGAGTTTATACCAGGTAGAAAAGGCCATAGAGGAATACTCTCACGGTTATTGGAAAGGTGCTGGATCCGATAAAAGCTCGATGGTACATATTATCGTTGGTACAAACAATTCTTATACGGTAACCTATGAAGGCGGACAGAATTTCGCAAAAATGATTAACCGCATTAACAGTCATAACAACACTTATTCTTATTCGGATCAAGTCGAAGTGGATGGCGGAAATGATATGGAACCTGGCTATGATGATCCAACCAGTACACGAGCTTGGGTAAAAGGGTATGATTCTGCCAACTACTATTCGCTATATAATTATGGCAGTGCCGATGGCTGCTATCATTCCAATACGAATTCCGGAACGATTAACTATTCATGCAATAACGGCTGGGATTATGAAGATCTTTACTATATTTCATGGGGAGCAGCCCCAGCAAGACCAATTCCGCAAATATATGACAATAGCGGACATATGGCGGAGCAGTGGCAAAATATTAACAAATACTCTGTAGTTACACATAATGCTTATATGGATTTTTCAGGCGAGTTAACCCAATATGGTGCCTGCCAGCAATCCGGATGCAACTATTCACTTGATAATAATCCTTCGCAAGGCTGGAACCAATTATATAATGAATTGAATAGTGACCCGAAAACAGCCGAGTCCGTCATTTTATCAACAGATATTAAATGGCATTAAGAAAAGCGCAAGCTGCGAGGGCCGAAAATTAAAAAAGAACATACAGAAAGGATGAAGAAAGATGAAAAAAAAACTTATGACAACACTTTTAACTGCAACGATTCTTTGCGGAATTGGATCAACCTATTTTCACGTTTCTGCCTCTGATTCTAAATATGACCAATTGCCAAAAGAAAAAAAAGAAATACAAGAACGGAAAGATATTAATAAACTACGTGCCAAAAATGACAATATCACGAAAAAGGATAGTAAAAATGGTCCTCTAGTCGTTCAACACGACCGTGAAGTGACGACTCAACTATTGAATCATATTGAAGACCCTTTTAATGACCAAACGATAAAATTTACAAACGGCTGGATTAGTACGGTTAAAAATAATGAGATGAATGGCCGCATTGTAACAGTTGAGGCAGGCTCTTTAATTAAAGACCCTTCCCAAGGAATTGTAATTGTTATGATAGATGGAGCAAGCAGAAAGTTTCAAGGTGTAAAAACATATAAAACTCCTGAAAAACATGGAGCGGTTAAAATAATTGGTTATAATGGTTTTAACATAAAGCTTAAAGCAAAGGATGGAAAAGTGTGGACTTTTAACGTCCCATCAGGAAAATTCCAAAATTCAAATTAATTTTACCCAAATCAATATCCAAGTACGGTGGACAATAAAACGGGGATGCCATAATGGCATCCCCTAATCTGTGAGCTCAATCGATTGTTGCTGTTGTGTTTTTTCAAATTTTAAAAGAATAATATGAAGAATAAAGGCGGATAAGGCAAAGGTTTCAACAGCATAATGGAAATAATTCCATGAAAAAGTGGTCGTAATATCGTAAACTGAGTGAACGATAACCGTCACCCATAGGCTTCGTGTCCACAATAGAATGAGTCCTAAGAGCAGTCCCATATTAGCAAAAGTTACAATCGCGCCAATCCTTACTGGCCATGTTTGGACGGTATCCAATGTATGGTCGATGCCGAAAAGAATCGAGGTAAAAAAGAGCGCGGATAGAATAAATAAGTCCCTTGAACCGTTTTCCCAGCGGCGGGGGAAAATCTTTTTGCAAATAAACAGAAAAAGAACGATATAACCTAGGCGCCAAACCTCTTCAAGTCCGGCCAGCAGATCATTATATAAATCGGAGCCAACACTATCAATCGCTGAAAAAAGCGCAGAAGAAGCTCCAGCCGTGGCAGTTTGCGGATCGGTGTACACTTGAACATATTGATCGTAATTCTTGTTAAAGGCTGGGAAGACTATATTCGAATAAATATTGATAATTGTGCTCCCAATAAAAAAAACGAGAAAGGCACCGGTAAATTGTAGGGTGCGCTGGCGCTTTGTCAGTCGTCCGCATCCTTCGTCAGCGAGCCTGCGATTCAATTTCCAGCCAATAAAGAAAGACGAGACCATAATGGCATCATATAAAGTACCAGCCAAATAACTGTATCTCATAAAATACAGAACAATTTCAGCACCAAACGTGATGAAAAGGATGGCCGCCAGCATTTTTTTTGAAAGCGGCTCCGTTAGATTTGTTGTCATCATGTGTCCTGCCCCCTCTCCTATTTATCCTATACCTCTTATCTGCTGAAAAAATGCACTGCGAAAATCCCAACGCCATTTAAGAAAAGAAGAAAGAAGGAACAGGCAATTAGCCACTTCCATTTTCGTGCCATCAGATTTTCCCCTTTTTTAGATTGTAATACTAATAACTTACCATATGGATGGGCAAATATCTCTATCCTTATCCTTATTTTATTCATTTTTGATTCTTAATTGTTAGAAATATAATGGTTGGATTGGAAGTTACCTCCCAAATAGCAATGAACCCCCCCTTTTAGCCAAAAGGGAAGATTTTTTTAATCCTATTCTTGATCCTGTTCTTCACTTGGTTTTGACTCGTTATCCCCGATGATTTCCTTTAGCTCCCCCGTGTCCCCTTTTGCATTGATTACTTCAAATATTTGATTTAGCCCTTCACTTGTATTGTCCTGCTCTTTTTTCATGCTGACTCCTCCGGATTTTCAAATTTACACTATTAGAATGACCTAAATATTGCTTATTCACACTAACAATATACCTATGTTTTTCACTATGTTTACCTTGCTCACTATTTCACAATTTGTTCACTGAGCACCTCTTTTTAAGTGACCTATATCACTCGTGCCACATCCCCCCGAGAATACAATGAAAATGTAATCAGATTACAAGAAAAGCTGAGAAGCCAAGGATATTAGGCGCTAAAGTCATACAAACAACGACATACAAAACTATTATTTTTTATAAAAAAATAAAGCTTAATGGAGGAGATTAAAATGAAAAAAGTGGGGAAAGTTGCAGCGGTGATGATGACTTCTATGTTGGTCTTAAGTGCTTGTAATACAACAAATTTGAAACTTGAAAAAACTGCCAATAAAACTACCCAAACGAATGCTTCTGCTAACCATGATAATATGGCAGGTATGAGTAATATGAAACATGGTAAATATGTGAATGAAAATACGATTCTACCTACTCAAAAGAAAATTAACGAAAAAGCTACACCTGCTAAAGTTGAACGTATTGGTGAGCATGAGGTTAATGTAACCATGACCTCAACTGTTACGGATGTACAAGTAGCACCCGATGTATTATATAAAGCTTGGACATACAATGGTCAAGCGCCTGGTCCTGTAATTGTTGTGAATAAAGGTGATACGATTCACTTTACATTAGAGAATCATGACCCAACTGTCATGCACTCAATGGACTTCCATGCTGTGCATACTTCACCTACCAAAAATTTTGCTGATGTTAAACCGAATGATAAAAGTACATTCACTTATAAAGCAAGTGATGTTGGAGTATTTATGTATCACTGTGGTACTGCTCCTGTTATGATGCATATTGCGAATGGTATGGTTGGTACAATCATTGTTAAGGATAATGCTAACCCTTATCCTAACAAAGTAGATAAAGAGTTTGTTGTCATTAATAACGAATGGTTTGATAGTGGTAATGCTGAAGATATGAAGCAAGGTAATCCTTCTCATTATACGATGAGTGTTCGTGAATTAGCAAATGGTAAAGTTGGCGATACTCCATTCGTTGCTAAAGTTGGCGATAAGGTTCGTATATACTTTGAAAATGTGGGTATGTCACAACCTGTTTCCTTCCACATTGTTGGTACAGTTTTAGATGATGTATATCTTGATGGTAACCCTTATAACCACCTTAAAGGAATGCAATCCGTCATGATTCCTGCCAGCGGCGGGGCAGTAGTTGAATTTACCGTAGTAGAAGAAGGAACTTACTCCGTATTGTCTCACCAATTTGATCAGGCGATGAAAGGTTCAATTGCTAAATTAGTTGTCACTAAAGATGGTAAGCTGCCTGCACAACCTGATGTAGCTAAACATTAATAAGTAGGTGCAGAAGCTTGAAAATTAGTTTATTAACCCCTCCCCCAAAATATAGCGAAAGAAGGCTGGTCCACTGGGCCGGCCTTCTTTATGTATCAGATGTTGTCGAAAAATTGGCGGGCTTGCTCAAGCTGCAATTTTGTCCAGAAGTTTGATTTTTAATTGAAAAAGCGGAAGCAGTCCATTTACGGGTGCTGGTGCTGGACAATTCTCATAGTCGAAAATTTAATTTTAAAATAACCATAATGAAAGCCTAGGGAAATTTCCCAGGCTTTTTGTCATCATCAAGATTCATCACATTAGTGCGCCAGTTCAATGGCTTTACTATTGTGGTAGGTCGCTTTGACCTTCAATTTTGATTTTAACTCCTCGCAGAGACAGTACTGCTGAAGCAATTCATTGTGGCGGTATTGGAATAAATGCCAATAATACCTTCCTTTTTTCATAGTCTGAACAAATGATGGCAACATGGTGGATTTTTAGTAATTTCATAAAAAATCCCCTCTCTATTTAGGGTTTTAGTCTTTGGTTAATCATCTTAAATGGTGATATCATAGCAATTGGTCACAAATTAAAGTAAAATTTAAATTTTATCTGCGCAGATAGACCGCTTATCTGCGATAAAAGTAATTTTATCTGCGCAAGTGATCATTGGCGACAGTTTGACTACTCCTAGCAGCAATTTTGTCACCTATCGAGGCCATTGGCGACAGTTTGACTACTCTCTACAGCATTTTTGTCGCCTATCGGGGCTATTGGCGACAGGTTGACTACTCTCTGCAGCATTTTTGTCGCCTATCGAGGCTATTGGCGACAGTTTGACTACTCTCTGCAGCATTTTTGTCGCCTATCGAGGCTATTGGCGACAGTTTGACTACTCTCTGCAGCATTTTTGTCGCCTATCGAGGCTATTGGCGACAGTTTGACTACTCTCTGCAGCATTTTTGTCGCCTATCGAGGCTATTAGCGACAGTTTGACTACTCTGAACAATATTTTTGTCGCGCCTATCTAGTCTTTTCAAAAAAAAGGCTGTTTCAAAAAGCTACATTAGTGGCTTTTTGAAACAGCTTCTAATTATTTTTCACCAATGCTAGCCGGCCTTTCCTTTTTAACACCAAAATGATAAAGAATTGCCTCGACAATTCGTTCGGAGGCATGGCCGTCTCCATATGGATTTGACGCCTTCGCCATTTTATCATGGGCCTGCTGGTCAGTTAAAAGTTCATCGGCAAGTTGAAAAATTGTTTCCTCTTCGGTTCCGGCAAGCTTTAAGGTTCCTGCCGCGACACCCTCCGGACGCTCGGTTGTGTCTCGTAAAACAAGAACCGGCACGCCTAATGATGGTGCCTCTTCCTGAACGCCACCTGAATCGGTTAAAATTAAGTACGCTCTTGACGCAAAATTATGGAAATCAATCACATCTAGTGGTTCAATTAAGTGAATTCGATTATTCTCCCCAAGGATCCGACCGGCAATTTCACGAACAACCGGATTCATATGCACCGGATAGACAACCTGGATATCCTCGTGCTTTTCAACTAGTCTTCTGATGGCGGTAAACATATTTTCCATTGGTTTACCGGTATTTTCACGGCGATGGGCCGTCATTAACACTAAACGGCTGCTTCCTAGTTGATCCAGTACCGGATGGGAGTAATCTTTTTTCACCGTAGTGCTAAGTGCATCAATGGCTGTATTCCCGGTAACAAAAATAGATTCTTCCTTTTTATTTTCAATTAAAAGATTTTGTTTGGATTGGGCTGTCGGCGCAAAATGCAGGTCAGCCAAGACTCCCGTCAGCTGACGGTTCATTTCCTCGGGATAAGGCGAATATTTATTCCTCGTGCGTAGCCCGGCCTCGACGTGGCCAATGGGAATCGAATGATAAAAAGCAGCAAGGCTGGCAACAAAAGTGGTGGTTGTATCGCCATGTACGAGTACAATATCCGGCCTCACGTTCTGGAATACCTCATTTAAGCCTTCTAAACTGCGCGTTGTCACATCAAGCAGCGATTGCCTCGCTTTCATAATGTTTAAATCGTAATCAGGAGTAATCTGAAAAATATGTAAAACCTGGTCCAGCATTTCCCGGTGCTGTGCTGTTACCGTCACAATCGATTGGATTTGTTCATGGTTTTTTTCTAGTTCCTTGACAAGTGGAGCCATTTTAATAGCCTCAGGCCTTGTACCAAATACGGTCATTACCTTAATTTTCTCCATATAAGCCTCCAAATTGTATCTACTGGCAAAATCGTCCAACCTCATGATACCAAATTTTATAAAAAGGACAAAGGAAATGAGGTCTTGGACCCGGTCTTTTGCGTAGGATATATTCTATTTTTGAGTCGAATTTTCCATTTAAACTCAGATGTTTTTTTGTTATTCTATAGGTTGTCTTCCCTGTTACAAATATTCGATATATAATGTGGTAACTTCGTCATATTATTTTCGTCAAAAGCATAGAGGGCATTCATGCAGGATCACTTGTACTATTTTATAAAAAAGGAAGTTTTGAGATGTTTAAATTATTGTCAGCAGGAGTATGTAGTCTTTTTCTAACCGTTTCTTTAGCAGGCTGTGGATCATTCGGTCAGAATGCAGAACAAAATTCAAAGGAAACAAATCCGCCAAAGACGGAGCAAACAACTCCTCCAAAGTCCAATTCAAATAATGGGACAAGCCAAGAATCAGAAAGCACAAAAAAACCGAAGGGCGATAGCATCCAAACGGTTTCAAATCCAGAGAGCATTCCGGTTCTAGTGAATAAGCAAAATAAACTGCCGGATAACTATAATCCTAAAGACTTAGTTTTTACGAAAGTAGATTTTGTCGGGGCGCCGGAAAATTCTGATAAGCGGAAAATGCGTAAGGAAGCAGCGGATGCACTGCAAAAGCTGTTTGACGGGGCGAAGAAGGATGGGTTGACGTTTTTAGGTGTGTCGGCCTACCGTTCACACGCCACTCAAGTTGCTCTTTTTAATACCTATGTGAAACGAGATGGCTACGAAAAGGCTCGGACCTACAGTGCGCTGCCGGGCACGAGCGAGCATGAAACAGGGCTTGCTATTGATGTGACGGGGGGAGATGGAAGATGTGCTGCTTCCGATTGCTTCGGTGGAACAAAAGAAGCCGTTTGGCTAGAGAAGCATGTGGCAGAGTACGGCTTTATTATCCGTTACCCTAAAGGGAAGGACTCGATTACTGGCTACCAATACGAACCTTGGCATATCCGTTATGTGGGCAAAGAAATTGCCACCAAAATTATGAGCAAGGGAATTAGCTTGGAAGAATACTATAATGCAACACCAGTAAACAAATAGAGGGATTCGACAAAAAGTCGGGTGGTGCCAGACACCACCCGATTTTTGTCGCAGGTTATTTCCCCTTGATTTCGAGGAGTTTTAGTCTTAGGTCATTTTCCATCGCGGCAAGTTCTTGTTCGGCGATGCGACGTTTGTTTCGCCCTTCTTCTTGAATGCGCATAGTTTCTTCAAGTGTGGTGATGAGGCTTTCTTGCGTTTTCTTTAAGGTTTCGATATCTACGAGACCGCGTTCATTTTCCTTGGCGGTTTCAATTGTATTGGTTTTCAGCATTTCGGCATTTTTTAATAATAGCTCGTTGGTTGTCTTTGAAACCTGTTTTTGTGCCTCAACGGCATGGCGCTGTCTGATTAACGTCAAGGCAATCGCCACTTGATTTTTCCATAGTGGAATGGCCGTCACAATCGAGGACTGGATTTTTTCCACAAGGGCTTGGTTTGTATTTTGAATCAGCCGGATTTGCGGTGCACTTTGTATCGTAATTTCGCGGCTCAACTTCAAATCGTATAAGCGTTTATCCAAACGATCAGCAAATTGGAGCATATCATTTACCTCTTGGAATTTCATCTGATCATTGGTTGCTTCTGCTGTTTTCCGAAGCTGTGGAATGCTTTTTTCATGCATTTCTTCGAGCTTGATTTCCCCAGCAGCAATGTACACATTTAACGCATGAAAGTATTCTTTATTCGTCTCGTAAAGCTGCTCGAGCAATTTGATATCGGACATCAGTACATTTTTGCTGCGTTCTAGTTTTACGGTGATTCGGTCTATCTGCGCACCTGTTTTTTGATATTTGGATAGCACCTCTTGCATCGAGCCTGAAATTTTTCCGAACATACGGGCAAAAAAGGACGGCTTGCCCTCCTTTAGTTCATCCGGATTTACCTGGTTTAGGTGCTTCATTAGATCATTAATGATCTCGCCGATTTCGCCGACATCCTTCTTTTGGACGTGCTCAAGCATCGTATGGGAGAAGGATAACAGCTTCCCCTGTGCCTGCGTTCCATATAAAATCATTGCCTGGTGGTTGGTTGGGTCTATTTGCTCGGCAATCTGATAAGCCCTTGCCCGATTTTCTTCGGGGATTACATCAATTAGTTTTACCGGCCTGTCGTCTGACTGGACCTTCTGAAGTGCAGGTTTCGGCACTTGGGCAGCTTCCAGATCACCAAACGGATCCGCCAGAATATCGTCCAATAAATTCCCCTGTTTATTTACATTGTTTTCGTTCACTTCAACCACCTGTTTTCTTCATGGAATTTTGCTTCTTTTTCTTTCTTAATCGTATGCTTTGCCACATCAATTTCGAAATTCAAATGATCGATATCATCGGAAATCAGCTTATACAAATCCTCTTCCAACGTTTTGTTTAATTCATTTACCGTTTTCCTCGTCTCGGCTAACGATCGTTCGAGTTCCGTATTCTTTTTCGGCTGCGTGGAGAGGAATCCGTAGGTTTCAGAGAGCTCTACCACAGAATCAAGATGGGAAAAATAAAAGGGCTCCGCTTTATAAAAACGCTTTGGTTCCTTCATGGTGATTTTAAATATTTTTTTTGAAATCCGGATAATTTCAATTCTTTGTTTAACGGAAGCAATATCGCGGACGCCAAAAAGCGCCTTGTTCAAACGGCGGATTTTTCGCTTAGCCTCCGATAAATTTTTCATAATATAAAGATATTCTTTTCGGGTAAGGCGATGTTTTTTCAAAAACTTCGTTTGCATATATAAGCCAAGGAATAAATGGATGATGACTCCGGCAGCAATGGCAAATGCACTGGAAAGCAAGAAGGGTTGATTGAACGGAAAAAAGCTAATCAACCAAACAATAACTGTCATTGGTACGGCTACCAACGATCGAATAATCAACGAAAGGATAGGGTTCATGATAAATCGACTCCTGACTTTAATAGTCCTCTTTAATCATACGAGAGATGTGGATGGTTTGTTTCATTTTTATTGTAAAATTCACATGGAATCAAGTGCTGCTCTTCCATATTTCAACAATACACGAAAAAAATCCTGCTTTCCATTGACCTGGAAATGTAAAAAAGACTAAGACCTAAGACGTATATTTTAGCATATGAGTCAACATAACGAATATTAATGAATCTACCTACAATCCCTCCTAAAAATTTGATATTATAATAGGAAAAGCTTTATTTTTAGAGGGAGATAAACGATGAATCATAAAAATAAAACGGTTGTCCGTTCAATGGATATTTTAAATTTATTTAAAGACCGTGCGGCATTAACCTTTCAAGAAATGATTGATCTGTCAGGGATTCCGAAAACTTCCGTTTATCGAATGTTAATGTCTTTAGAAGAAATGGAGTTTTTAGAAAAGGGACCGGATAACAAATACCGTTTAGGGTTGCTCTTTCTTAAGTTCGGTCATCTTGTTTCATCCAGACTCGATATCCGAAAAATTGCCTATCCGATTATGCAAGAGCTACATGATGATGTAGGGGAAGCGATCAACCTCATCGTCAAACAAGGAGACGAGGCAATCTATATTGAAAAAATTGATACAAACCAAAAGGTTCGATTATATACAGCCATTGGCAGAAGAAGCCCCTTGTATGCGGGTGCTTGTGCTCGTGCGATTTTATCTTTTTTACCCCAGCAAGAAATTCAAACCTACTTGGATTCAGCTGAGTTGAATTCTTTTGCAAAGGGAACCATTATCGATAAGGATGAGCTGTTTAGCTCCATTCGCCAAGCGCAAGAAAATGGGTATACAATTAGTTATTCGGAATTAGAGGATCACACAGCAGCCATTGCGGCACCCATATTTGACCATAAAGGTGACGTCATTGCCGGTATGAGTGTTGCGGGGATTGAGGCAAATTATCAAAACGAAAACATCTCTATTTTTGCCGAAAAACTAAAGGCAGCGACAGAAGAAATTTCCAAGCGGTTAGGATATAGTCAGACGTAAAAAACATCCTCTATATACCTGGGTTTCAGGAGAATAGAGGATGTTTTTTAGAGTTTATTGTGTCCTGCTTCCTTAACCTTCTACGATCTCTAATGGATAGGTTTCAAGAAAATTCGTATTAAATTCGCCGCTGGTAAAGACCTCATTTTTTAGCAGTGCTTGATGGAATGGAATCGTTGTGGCCACGCCTTTTACCGTAAACTCATCTAAGGCACGAAGCATTTTCTTTATTGCTTCGTTTCTGGTACAAGCATGGACAATTAATTTTGCCGCCATTGAATCATAGAATGGCGGGATTTGATAGCCTGCATAAATAGCAGAATCAACCCGTACACCAAAACCGCCCGGCAATCGATATTCTCCTATTTTACCTGGTGAAGGCATGAAATTTTGGACGGGATTTTCAGCATTAATTCTGCATTCAATTGCCCAGCCGTTGAGGGTAACATCCGCTTGCGTCATCCCAAGCGGCTCGCCTGATGCAATACGAATTTGTGCTTGAATCAAATCAATACCTGTAACCATCTCTGTGACCGGATGTTCTACCTGAATCCGGGTATTCATCTCCATAAAATAGAAGCGATCTTCCTTATAATCATAAATAAATTCAACCGTTCCCGCCCCGACATAATCAACCGCTTTTGCTGCTTGAACAGCCGCCTCTCCCATCATTTCTCGGGTTTTCTCCGAAAGGGCTGGCGATGGGGTTTCTTCTACAAGTTTTTGCATTCTCCGCTGAATCGTACAATCCCGTTCCCCTAAGTGAATGACATTTCCGTAAGAATCTGCGAGGACTTGAATTTCAATATGACGAAAATCTTCAATAAATTTCTCTAGATACACTTCCGGATTCCCGAATGCCGTTTTCGCTTCTTGCTGGGTCATTTCTATTCCCTTTTTTAATTCTTCCTCGTTGTAGGCGACACGGATTCCTTTTCCGCCCCCGCCCGCCGTTGCTTTTATAATAACCGGAAAACCTATTTTTCTAGCAATCTCTAAACCTTCCGCAATCTGTTTTATCGTTCCAGTTGAACCAGGTACAATCGGGACACCGGCTGTTTTCATCGTGTCTCTCGCGACATCCTTGATGCCCATTTTTCGAATCGATTCTGGAGAGGGTCCGATAAATTCAATGTCGCACTTGCGGCAAAACTCGGCAAAATCAGCATTTTCCGCGAGAAATCCATACCCTGGATGGATTCCATCTACCTTTGTTAAGGTAGCAATACCGAGAATATGCTCCATATTTAAATAGCTTTCTTTTGAAGGGGCTCTTCCTATACAATATGCTTCATCAGCAAGCTTCACATGGAGCGCCTCTCGATCTGCTTCTGAATAAACAGCAACCGTTCTAATGTCCATTTCCTTGCAGGCACGAATAATTCGGACAGCGATTTCCCCGCGATTAGCTATGAGGACTTTTTTCAGCAAATCAGCCACCAACCTTCACTAAAAACAAAGGTTGTCCAAATTCAATAATTTGTCCATCTTCTACTAATATTTCAACGATTTCTCCCGCAACATCTGAGACCACTTCATTAAATAGTTTCATAGCTTCCAAAACACATACCGTTTGATTTTTTTCAATCACCGACCCTACTTGTACAAAGGATTCTGCCTCCGGATTGGAACGGGAATAAAACGCGCCGATCATGGGAGACTTGATTTGGTGAAAACCATCCTCTTTTTTTGCAGCAGGTTTTTCTGGTTCCGGTTCGGCTGTTGCAGACTCAGCTGTTGACGTAATCTGCTCATTCACATCAATGGTTACATTTGTGGCATTGTGTTTTTGAAAGTATAATTTGATATCCTGATTCTCTACCTTTAAAATATCCAAAGAAGATCGATTGAGTACTTCGATTAGTTCCTTCAGTTCGTTCAATTTCATGATTTATTTTCCTCTCATCCAAGTATTTTAAAGCGGATTCCTACTTTTATTTCATTGATGATTTTTTCCTTCGCCAATAGTTCTTTTTCCGCTTCTTCATGGGAAATTTCTTTTAATTGGATAACAGCATTCGGCTGCAGTTGACCCATGCTTGATAAATCAACGGAAATAATCTGTCCTATTTTGGGATAGCCCCCAGTGGTCTGCCGGTCTGCCATTAGGACAATTGGGTTTCCGTTTGGCGGTACTTGAATCGTTCCAAACGTTACCCCTTCAGACAATAATTCAAATTGCTTTTCTAAAGAAAGATGAGGACCTTCGATTCGATAGCCCATCCGATCGGATTGGATCGTTAGCCTAAACGGTTCATCAAACAGGCCTCTCCTACTTTTTTCATTAAAAAGGTTAAACTCTGTGCCCCGAATGACACGGATGGTCTGGGTTTGCTGCAAATTGACCAGTTTTGTAAAATTGATGGACCAGGTTGGATTTCTTTCCGTTTGTTCAAGCTTTGTTACTATCGATTGATTGAGTTCATTCATTTCACCGAACCCAAGAACATCCTCTTTTTGCAAGGCCCTGCCCTTAAATCCGCCAATTCCTGCGCGAAGATAGGTGCTTCTGCTGCCCATTACTTCGGGAACAGCCATACCGCCAGCAAAAGCAACATAGGCCCGGCACCCATTGATAGCGGATTTAAATTGTAAAACAGAGCCTTTTCTTATCAAAATCGGTCGCCATGTTGGAGCTTTTTTTTCATCAATCACTGCCTGTAAATCCCCGCCAGTTATCGCAATGACCCGATCTTCCTCAAACAAAAGGGAGGTACCAAATAATGTGACTTCCAGGGCACCTTCATTTTCTTTATTTCCGACGAGCAAATTTGCAGCCCTCAAGGAGTAGGAATCCATTGCACCGCTGACAATAACACCATATTTTTGCGACCCATATCTTCCTAAATCCTGAATGGTGGTTAACAATCCTGGGTGAAGTATTTTTACCGTCATCGGCTCCCCTCCTTATATGAGTTATATTCCTCCGGAGAAATCGAGAAAAATTTGATCTTATCTCCCGCTTTTAGTAGGGTTGGAGGATTCAAATCAGGACGAAATAATTTAAGCGGCGTACGGCCAATAATTTGCCAGCCGCCAGGGGTTTCCAGCGAATATATGCCCGTTTGCTTTCCGGCGATTCCAACTGAACCGGGTACAATCGCCGTTCTTGGGCTTTTTCTTCGGGGCGTTGCAATTCGCTCGTCCATTCCCCCCATAAACGGAAACCCTGGAGCAAATCCAATCATATAAACTAGACATTCGCTTTCGGTATGGATTCTGATCACTTCTTCAGTTGTTATCTTATGAAACGAGGCTACATACTCTAAATCCGGACCATATTCTCCTCCATAGAGGACAGGAATTTCCACCAGTCTACCCTCAAAAACCTGCTGATCATCCATTTGCTGTAGTAATTCATTGAGCTTTGCACTCACTTTTTGAAATGGAGTCATGGGTTGGGTAGTCACGATGGAATGATGGACAATCACCGGATTGTAATAGATGGTTATATTCGTAAAAGCAGGCACCGACTCCACAAAACCCTTAAATGGGTGATTGTTTAGCAATGCTGAGAACGCTTGAACTTTTTGATGAATGACCGGGTTGATTTCGTCTCCAAACTGTACAATCAGAGCCGAATCACCTAAAGGTTTGATGACGGTTTCATTTATAAGAGAACACATGTAAAAACCTCCGACTAGTTTCGTTATTCGGAACTTATGTTTTAAAAAACGGATATATGATCATTATAATATTCAGAATTCAAAAAACAAGCTGTTTATTGTATAAAAATTAATTATATTTATATTTTTAGAAAATTCCTGATTTCTGTCTACTCAGATTTTTTATTTTATGATAGAATGAATTTAAATTTCAAAACTTCAATTCCTTAATTCGGAACTAAACTCCAATTTTTAAATGAAAACGCTTTATAAAAGTAGGGTTTGAAGGTTCCATCAAAAAATAAAAGGAGGTTAACATGGTGTTTAAGGTAGATTTAAATTGCGATATTGGAGAAAGTTTTGGCAGATATCGCTTAGCTGAACAGAAAGAAATTTTAAAATATGTAACGTCCGCAAATATTGCCTGCGGTTTTCACGCCGGTGACCCTAGTGTCATGAGAGAAACGGTCAAGCTAGCAATTGAAAATCAGGTAAAAATCGGTGCGCATCCTGGACTGCCTGATTTAAATGGCTTTGGTCGCCGTGAAATGAAGATCTCACCACAGGAAGCCTATGACATGGTTGTCTATCAAATTGGGGCTCTTCAAGGATTTTTATCCGTGTGTAACGAGGGTATGCAGCATGTAAAACCGCACGGGGCACTTTACAATATGGCAGCAAAAGATGCCAAGCTCGCAGAGGCCATCGCCCAAGCGGTCTATGATGTTTCCCCTGAATTGGTTTTATTCGGCCTTGCCGGAAGTGAATTGGTGAAAGCTGGAGAAAATCTTGGCCTTACCACCGCACATGAAGTTTTCGCTGACCGAACTTATCAGTCGGATGGTACGTTAACCTCTAGGTCGCAGCCGGATGCCTTAATAACAAATAAAGAACACTCGGTCGCACAGGTCATCAAAATGGTGACAGAAGGCAAAGTCACGTCACAGCAGAACACCGAAGTTTTATTAAAAGCAGATACCGTTTGCATCCATGGTGATGGTGAACACGCACTTGCTTTTGCCAAATATATTAAAGAAACATTAGAACAAAACGATATCTCTGTATCATCTATCAACACATAGAATGGGAGGAAAGGAAATGATCGCGAAAAAAGTTGAAGTAGAAGAAAATGTTGCAACAGAAAAGGGAAAGAAGAAAAAGAAAGTCAGCAACAGTGTTTTACTTGGAGCCGCTTTTTTAATGGCTACATCCGCAATTGGCCCCGGTTTTTTAACTCAAACGACAGTATTTACTCAACAATTGGCAGCAAGTTTTGCCTTTGTCATCTTACTATCCTTACTTCTAGATGCTTTTGCACAGATCAATATTTGGCGGATTATTGTGGTTTCCGGATTGCGCGGTCAAGAGATTGCCAATAAGGTTTTACCTGGATTAGGCGTTTTTTTAGCGGTTATCATTGTTATTGGCGGTCTTGCCTTTAATATTGGAAATGTTGCCGGCGCAGGCCTTGGATTAAATGCGATGCTTGGACTAGACCCGAAAACCGGCGCCATTATTAGTGCCGCGTTTGCGATTTTTATTTTCCTTGTAAAAGAAGCAGGCAAGGCGATGGATAAAGTGGCGCAAATTGCCGGTGCCATCATGATCCTCTTAATGATTTATGTTGCTTTCATCACCTCTCCTCCTGTTGGGGAAGCTATAGTCAATACGGTTGCACCAGAAAAAATCAGCATTTTTGCCATCGTAACGCTGGTTGGCGGAACCGTAGGCGGATACATTACCTTTGCCGGCGGACATCGTTTGTTAGATGCTGGAATCAAAGGGGTTGACGCCTTACCAGAAGTAACAAAGAGTTCTGTAACCGGCATTATTGTAACAGGTTTGATGCGTGTCGCCTTATTCTTAGCTGTACTAGGAGTTGTCTCAAAGGGACTTCATATTGATGCAGCAAATCCTCCTGCTTCTGTATTCCAGCTGGCTGCAGGGCAAATCGGTTACCGTATGTTTGGTATTATCATGTGGGCTGCCGCGATTACTTCCGTTGTAGGAGCAGCCTACACTTCGGTCTCCTTTATTCGTTCTTTCAGTCCGGTGATTGAGAAATATCACAATTGGATTATTATCTTATTTATCTTAGTTTCTACCTTAACGTTTACGTTGGTTGGCAAACCGGTGAAAATTTTACTTCTAGTCGGTGCCCTCAATGCACTGATTTTACCAATTGCATTAGGAACCTTGTTAATTGGGGTCTATAAGAAAAATGTAGTGGGCGATTATAAACATCCACTATGGCTTACGATAACAGGCGGATTAGTGGTACTTGTCATGGGGTATTTAGGAATCGATACATTAATCGAACAAATTCCATTGCTTTTTAAATAGGGTTTGATAAGGAAGGGATATAGAATGGTTGGGTATGAAAATATGGCTCCAGCTGAAATCAGAGAACTGATTCGCAATCAAACGATCACAGGACCGACTGCGGGGATGTCAAAAGGATTCACACAAGCGAATCTAGTGATTTTAAAGAAAGAATATGCGTTTGATTTTCTGTTGTTCTGCCAGCGAAATCCGAAGCCATGTCCCCTGCTGGATGTAACGGAACCTGGGTCTTTTATTCCTGGTAAAATTGCTCGCGGTGCCGATATTCGAAAGGATATTCCTAAATATCGTATCTATCAAGAGGGTGTTTTTACCGAAGAAGTAACCGATATTACGGAGTATTGGGAAGACGATATGGTTGGCTTTTTACTTGGCTGCAGTTTTACATTTGAAACACCGCTCATGGAAAGCGGAATCCCGGTTCGTCATATTGAAGAAAATTGTAATGTTCCGATGTATAAGACGAATATTCCATGTGAAAGAGCTGGTATGTTTGAAGGACCAACGGTTGTCAGCATGCGACCGATGAAACCTGAGGACGCCATTCGCGCCGTTCAAATCACTTCACGTTTCCCAGCTGTACACGGGTCTCCGATTCATATCGGTGATCCGAGTCAAATTGGCATTGCTGATATTTCTAAGCCTGACTTTGGCGATTCTGTTACCATTAAAGCTGGTGAAATCCCAGTGTTCTGGGCTTGCGGCGTTACACCACAAGCGGTTGCCATCCAAAGCAAACCGACCATCATGATCACCCACGCACCTGGACATATGTTTATCAGCGATGTTCGGGATGAGAAGTTTAGTGTTTTATAATGAAAATAAGTATATTGGTTTAAGGCATTGAAAAGAGTGGGCCATCAGTCGGCCCACTCTTTTATTTGTTAATTTTTACTCTTATCGATCACTTTCCAGAATTCTTTTGCTACGATTTGGTAGCCTTCTAGGCTTAAATGTATATTTGTCGGGTTAGGAATGTATTCTTCGTAGTGCTTTGCGATGAGATCTTCTGTTGGTACAAAGGTATCGCCACGGGCGGTGCCTGTCACTTTAACCTGCTTTTTTCAGTACGATGGACCTATAGCGGGAGTTTGACCTTTTACATATAAAATAAAGAGGTGATAAATATGGTCAAGATATTTGTTGACCCCGGTCATGGTAGAAGTGACCCGGGAGCAGTCAGATATGGTTTATCCGAAAAAGATGTCACTCTTAAAATTGCCACAAGAATTCGCGATATTTTACAGGACGAATATAAAAATGCCACAGTCAAAATGAGCAGAACCGGCGACCAAACGGTTTCCCTAGAGGAACGGACTGATATGGCGAATGCTTGGGGTGCTGATTTTTACTTAGCTGTTCACATAAATTCGGGGACGGAACCGGCTACGAGGATTATATCCACGATCTTCTTTCTAATCATTCGCGGACAGCGGAAATTCAGCGGGTTATTCATAATGAAGTCATTAAATTAAACGATCTTATCGATCGTGGTACGAAGAAAGCAAACTACCACGTTCTTCGGGAATCTAACATGGATGCCATGCTGTCGGAAAATGGTTTTATTGACAATGGGGATGACTTGGCAAAGATGAAGGATCCAGCTTGGATTAACGATGTAGCACGCGGTCATGTAAATGGTCTCGCTAAAGTATTTAACCTCCATAGAGTGAAAAAAACAAATTAGATATGTCCATCCCATACGCACAAAACAACCAAAAATTCCACGAACGGTGACAGGCGCCCCAACGAGCTTTTCATTTATTTTTTTTGTGTACAAAACTACATTTTTCCAACCCCTGAATATATTGCTGAGGTAAAAATTCATTAAGGGGTGCTTTCTATTTGAAAAAACGGGCTATTTTTACGATTCCAATCAGTGTGCTGCTTATCGCTGTTATGGTTACTTCCTTCTTTCTAATGAGTATTAAGCCGGCCACTGGAAATTTAAAGACCGGGCAAAAGCTAGCAGAGTACATCCGTCCGGCTGTTGTACGGATTGTAAACTATGCCGTTATTAGCTGGCAATATAACGGCTATAACACAGATATCAATGATTATTTAAAAAAATTAAATTATCAATCCGTCATTGGCGGATCCGGGTCCGGTGCGATCATTAGTTCAAATGGCTATATTGTAACCAATGCTCATGTAGTAGAAATCTCCAAGATGGAAAAAGGTGATGTCGCAACTGAAGCAATGAAACAGCTCGCCGAACAAATCGCCACTGCTTATCATTACGATTATAACGCTGTCGTAAATTATCTCGCTAAAAATAACCTCTACACAGACGTTCAGATGGTGACAAAAGTAATTTTACCTGGCGGGGATATTCTCGATGGCGAAATTAAAGCTTACGGCGCCCCTATCAATCAAGGCAAAGACGTTGCTGTTCTTAAAATTGAAGGGAAAAACTTCCCTACCTTAACGCTTGGAAACTCTGATAATATCCAAAACCAAGACAATATCTGGGTCAGCGGGTATCCAGCGGCTGCCGACTCTGATCTATTATCGCCTGATTCCTCGTTAATTTCGACCACAAATGCCGGCCAAATCACCACCGCTTCAAAAAATACCAAGCAAGGCAGTCCGGTGATTCAACTAAATGCTGCCGCCACCCACGGAAATAGCGGCGGACCAGTCGTGAATGAAAAGGGAGAAATCGTTGGTTTATTAACCTTTAGAGGCGACACTGTCAATGGTCAGGAGGTCCAGGGCTTTAACTTTGCCGTTCCGGTTAATACCGTGAAGGAATTCGTTAATGATGCCGGCGCTAAAAATACGAAGAGCGAAACCGACACCCTCTATAAAGAAGGACTGCGATTGTATTGGGGCGGCTATTACAAAAATGCATTAGACAAATTTGAGGCTGTTCAGCGGATATACCCAAATCATTCAGAAATCAAGCAATATATTACCAATGCCGAGAAAAAGGTCGACGACAGTAAAATCCTTTGGTCCGATTACCGCACCTTATTCTATATTGTCGATGGCGTTTCAGGACTGTTGGTCATACTGTTGTTAGTCTTCACCTTTGCCTTTAGACCAAAACAGCAGACTCTTGTGGCAGCAGCAAATCCATCTCCGGCCCCAACACCGGATAGCATTCTGGCTGACTTAAATAAAGAAGGAAAAATTGATGTGCAGGACCTCCTAAAAGCCTTACAGGAGCAGCAAAAAAATCAGAAAAAAGAAGATGAGTAAATCCGAAAAGGGATGTAGAATGACGCTTCTGCATCCCTTTTCCTTTATAAAACAAGACTGCTTTTGCGTCTTCCACTTACACCTGAATTTAATTGTCTAAAAACAGGACTCCTCGATGGGCAAGCGATATTTCTCCCGGTTTCGGGAATGTTCCTCCGCCAATAATCGAAACAGACGAAGCAGAATGGTGAGGGTTTCGAAATGGAGGCATTTTCGGGGCAGCAATGTTATACCCTCTCAGTTGGTAGAGGCTAATCATTTCGAGTTGGGCATCCCTTGTCAAAACAGGTAAAATCGTCGGAAAACACTCCGCTAGCAAGCTTTTCCCACAGCCTGGAGGTCCGGAAATCAGCACATGGTGCTCACCTGCGGCTGCTGTTTCTAAGGCATTTTTTGCATAGCGCTGGCAGATGATCTGTGCAAAATTGAGATAGGTTGTCTCGGTTTCAGGTTGCTCAGGCTCCTGATGGACGGTTGGCTGCCATCCGCCTTCGAGATAGGAGATGGCTTCATTTAATGAAGAAACAAAGATGAGATCCATTTCGGGAAACTTCAGGTAAGGCAGTTTTGCATCGTAGGGAAGGTAAAGCTTCCGCAGGCCAAGCTTTTTGGCGGCTAACACGGCGGCTAACATTCCCTCGAAAGGCTGGACCAGCCCATCTAGGGACAGCGCGCCAATAAAACCGATTTCTTCCGGGATGGTGACAGTCAGTTCTTTTAGGCTTAAAAGCACACTTATGGCCATCGGAAAGTCAAATGTCGGACCACTTTTTTTCTGTTCGGCTGGAGATAAATTGATGATGATGTTCTGGCTGGAAAGAATATACCCGAGGGAACGAAGAGCAGCAAGAATGCGGAGCTTGGATTCTTTCACAGCCGCATCGGGAAGCCCGACAATTTTGATTGAATCATTGCCAACAAATGCCCCGACCTCCACATTCACAACATACCCCTCGAGTCCTTTTAAACCGATATTGGTTACTTTTGCGCACATTTAGTTAGTCTTCCTTTCAAAAGATTTCTTCGAAAAATTATTTTGCTGCTTCATCGATAAATGGCTTTTTGATAAATTCTCGATAATATTTGATTGGTGGATTTGGGAAGTAGGAAAAGATCTGATTCGTTTCGATATGGTTGGGTTCACCAAGAAGGTATGCGTGACCACTCCTTTTTTGAAGGTTCATTTTGATAAGAAGGTTGATGGAAATGGGGATGATTGGTGTAGTGATGGTAGCAAATTTCCTACCATAATAATAATTCGGTTTCTAGTTTTAAAGTCCTTCTTTATATCTAAAAAAATTGTCGATTCCTAGCCTAATTCTTAATCGGGTATTCTCCTTGACCAACCAAAGGAAGGCTGGGACTCTTCCACCCTTTTTTGCTTATTCCCCTTTAGTTTTAATTTGTAATGAAATGGAAATGTATAAATATCCCATAGGGGTAATATTCATTTTATATACGGGATTTTTAGCCTTTTTCTAGGGGGAATGGCACTGAAAACTTTGAGGGTAATTTTAAAAGTGATTAGCGGCCTCTTTTTCTTGGATGGCATTTATCTAATCGTAACTGGTGAGAAGTTCCCGGGGATTGTAGCAATTATCGTAGCCCTTTTATTTTTCCCCGGCGGTGGAAATGGAAACCAAAATGTTAAAAGTAATGATCATCATGACAAAACCAACTCCTATGAAAGGGAATACTCTTCTGAAAACCATTATTCAGATGGGGATCAAGGCTCCAATGGGGACGTTGGGGATTAGTATTCATGCAGAAAAGAGATGAAACTTATTTCAGGTATGATTAATGATAATGTACACACCCTCTTCCCCATTACTCTTCATTATATTTTCCGCTTTCAAATCAACAGTGTCATCGAAAATCTTCTCCGATCATTTTGATTTTGACAAAAGCAATTTATCCCCTATCTACTTAAATATCCATATAAAAGCAAACCGTTCATGAGAACAACGTAAAGAATAAAAAACAGCGGGTCGATTTTTTACCCCGCTGTTTTTTCCTAAAGGTTATTTCCCTTGGTTCCCCTTCGGCACAGTAACCGTTGCAGTTGTTCTAGTTGTATTCCCTGCTTTGTCCTTTGCCAGATAGGTAATCTTATAAACTCTACCATTTCCGGTACCGTTTCTTTCAGAACGCAATTTAAATTCTGTATCCCGAGTTCCATAGCTTGCATCCTGAATGTCGTCTGCCGAAGTATTTGTTTCGTTAACCGTAATCGATTCTAGTACAACAGAATTGATCCCCGATAATGTATCTGAATCATCAAGATTCACTTTAATAGTTTCCATTTTATGATTAGGGGTTGAAAGAATCGGTTTATCCACTGTCACCTTCAGAACAGGAGCGGTTTTATCAATCGTGAAGTGAACGGTTGTTCCATTTCCAGCGCCGTCCTTTACTTCCAGCGTGTAAGTTCCTTCTTTACTGACTTTTGTTCCACTTTCGAAATCTTCACCATTTAATGTCGCGGTTCCTTCATTAAAGGTTATCAGAACATCTTGATTGTAAAGACCATTGTCGGCTGCGCCTGTTACTTTTGGGGCTGTTTGATCAATGGTAAAAATAACGGTGGTTGCATTTCCATATTGATCCATTACCACTAGTGTATAGGTTCCATCTTCACTAACTTTTGTTCCAGTTTCAAACCCTTTACCATTTAATGTGGCCGTTCCTTTATCGAAGGAAATGGTCACATCATAGTTGTAGGTATGATTGTTTTCTACCCCCGTTACTTCGGGTGCTTTTGCCGGTGTGCCCACTAACTCTTTTGTATCACGGACACGAATCCGGTCGCCTTCCGCAAACTTACCAGAAAGCCCGATAGCTTCCAATGAGTCACCCGCTTTAAGAGTTGGAACCGGACCGCCTTGGTTCACAATGTATCCGTCCGTAAATACGAGCACATTACCAGAACCATCATTGATGACATAAGAATTGTCATCATATTTTTTAATGACAGTCCCCTTTACTTTCACAAGCAGCCCTTGGTTTGCGTCAGATGTTGCTTCACCCGTCTTAACTGCTTTTGGCTCAATGGGTGACCCGCTGCCAATTTTAATCACATCTGTTGCAAAACTATTAAACTCAAATTCTTTGTTATTTTCAAAGGTTTTAAGGTGGCCATAAACCCGGACCTTATCCCCAGCTTTTAAAGAACCATCTGGAGTTTCTTTAAATGCCATAATACCGCCAGTTTCATCCTGAAGGTAGAAAGCATCAAAGAATACACCGGCACCTGTTGTAACTGTTCCTTCAATAACAGCTTCCTGATCGTCAGCTAATTTACGAACATCCGTAATGTTAGAAACTTTCGTATCGCGGTGGGCTAGCCAGTTTACAGCATTCAACGAAAACTCGTCATTACCCTTTGGCTCATATGACTCATCCATCTGCTTATCATTAAAGATGTTCATACCAGAGACAATCACTCGTCCCTTGTCGCCAATCTCCTCAGATGCAATGAGTGGTATTGCCGATCCTCCTGTTTCATCCGACACGGCATCATAGGTATATCCACCTTTAATATTACCTTGGTAAGATGTTTCATTTCCTTTTGCTAAAATAACCACTTTGCCAGTTTGGGTTAGCGGTTGATTATTGGCTCCTGATAAACTTGCCCCGCTATAGTAGTCAATAAACGAAACACGGTCCGTAATATAGTTGGATACAAGATCCTGGTGAACCCGTACAGCCCACGGACTGACTTTCGGATCGGACCAGAAGTTACCCGTCTTACTGTCATCAAAAACTCCGTCATTACCCATGCGAATCGCTGTACCAATATCACTTAATAATCCGTTATTAATCGTAGGATCAGAGCTATTATTGCTCTTTCCTGCCATTAATAGGGAACCGCCATTTTTTACAAACTTCGCAACAGCTGCATTTTCGTCTGCCGTGAGAGCAGTTCTTGGAGCAGTCATCACGAGTACTTGAACCTTGCTCAACACATCATCTGTAAAGGCTGTTTTATTTTCCGATACCGTATATCCTTCTTTTTGCAGTTCTAAAGTAAAGGATTTCAAGTTATCTTTGTATGAACCACTGTCGCCCGAGGTATTTTCGTTACCATGATTCGCATCAATCAATACTTTAATGCCAAGCGGATCTTTAATTTTTACCGGTAAAGAGAATTCAACATCCCCAATATCCAGTCCATCCTTTGAGGTGACGACTGCGATTAGCTTATGGTCACCTGTTAAAGGATTATCCCATGTTGCCGATGCAGACGAGGAACCTTTGCTTAAAATCGATGGAACATCATTGGTTCCGATGAAATGCCCTTGGTCGACTGAATCATAGTAAAAATCAACCTTCAAGTTATTCACTGGCTGTGTACCATTATTCGCAACGGTTGCGGTTAATTTTGCTGGATTCCCGCCGATAATCACGCCGCCATCAATATCAATGCTGTTCACTTTTACATCAGCAGGCTGTTCTTTTGACCAGATTGGTGCAGAATAAATTCTTTCTCCGTCCATCTGCGTTACTTTTACAACAAACCACTGCTGACCGCTTGTTACGGTATACTCAGGCTTCCAGTTAAACTCTTTTTCCATAGGCGTAATAGAATCCACTACTTTTCCACCGCTTGTAATCAATTCGACCTTTGCAATGCGGTCATCTGATTTATAGCTTGTTGGCAGGTAGTTGTAGTCGCTATCATTATGAGTTTCAGCTACTAAGTCACTTCCTTTGATATCAAACTTTAATGTTTTGCTATCAACGGTTGAACCCATGTAATAGCCATTGGCTAAAACATCTAAGGTGAAGTTTGGATCTTCTTCCATATATACACGCATATTCCGCATCGAGTGCATTAATGATTCTTGAGAAAGGTTATCTGCGACGATAACGGTTCGCTGATTAGTTTGACCCCATGTTCCTTCATGGTTGTCCTCGCCATATGTAGGGGCAACGTGCCATCCTAAATCTAGTGCAGAGAAAAATTTCGCTTCGGCATTTGCATATCCATAGTGTCCGGATCCATTTCCTACTTCCAGCATCGTAAATAATTTATCTACATTCTTATTGTACGGCTTGAAATTATTAAAGGCATTTGCCGACATGCCCGGGTGGTTGAACTGACCAACGATATCATCATAGGTCATAACCCAAGCATAATATTGATTCAAATCCTGGTATTGCCCGCCATTAATTTTTCGGTCGATAAAGTTATCGGTTCCAAAAATATTGGAGTGGCCCCATGTTGTCGATGTCATTTCAAATGCAGGGAAGACGACATAATCGCTTGTTGTGTATTGTTTCGCAAGGTCTTTTTCTAATTGCCATTGTTCTCCGCCTTTGCGCTCCTGCATTCCTTTATGGTCTACAGTATCTTTGCCAAGCAAATTGGGATCAATATCATGTGAGTGGTCTGAGAATGCAAACCAATCATAATGATGAGCTTTTCCTGCTTTTAATGCATCTTCCGGGGTACCGGCAGCATCGTGAGAAATACTGGTATGGTTATGTGTTGTACCACGATAGTGATGTCCGCCAGTAAAGCGCGGTACAACTTCAAAGGTCCACTCTTTTGTATTGGTATTTCCCTTTTCGTCTTTTGCCGTTACTCTTACTGTATGTGTTCCGATTGCAAGGTCTTCAGAAGGTGTGTATTTCACTTGTGTTTTACTAATTGTGGCATCAGAATTGGTTAGATTCTTCCCATCTAATAAAAATTGTACGGAGCTTTCATCCACGCCACTTGGATCATTAATTAAAACACTAATCTCTGGATGAGGTGTTTCCACTTTGTCTCCATTTTGAGGGGTTTCACCGCTAAATTCTGGTCCAACTGTATCCTTAATCACTTTTACAGTATAAGGCTTATCACTTGTACCAGCAGTTTTCACCTGCCCGCCCGCTTTTGCTTCAATATAATAATCAAAGCTGTCCTGAGGAACATTGGCTTTATCCAATGTTGCCGTATAGCGGCCTTCACCGCCTTTGGTCATTGGCAATGCTGTGTATTTGTCAGCACCCGCAGCCCTGTAGTAAACCGTAACAGACTCGGCACCAACGGCATTTGCTTCAAAAAGAACATTTGTATCTTCATAGACTTCTGTTAATGCTGTATGGGTAATTCCTAGAATAGGTGCAATATCTTTTACGTCACGTGGATAAATTTGGTAGCCTGAAGTTAATTGCGTTTTATTCGTCGTATATTGCCCTAATACACCCGTAACGGTGTAGCTTTTTCCAATAACTAAATCGTTATCTGGAACGATTCCGGTTGCACCCATAACCCTTAAGGTAGTCGCTTTATTGTTTTCATCCACGAAGGTTACATTGTAATTAGCACCCGTAACGGCCACAGCAGATACTTTACCGGTAACGGTAACAAGGCTTCCTTCAAGTGGTTCTGCCGTAGCGAAGGTTGTTGAATCAACGATGGATAAAACCTTTGGTTCCGGAATTGGATTCCCTTCACTAATTTTAACAATAGAAGTGGGTTCAAATTCTAGTAATCCATTGTAAATAAGAACTTTACCGGTAATCTTTAATTGATCCCCTTTTGTAACTTTGAATGGAGTATCGTAAGAACCGCTAAAAATATTGATTCCACCTGTCGCATCTTGCAAATAGAAGTTTTGCTTCTGTGTTCCGAGAATTTGTGTGTCAACAGTTGCGACACCTTCAATCGTAAAGGAATTATTTAGATTTGAAGGCTGTCCGTTTGAATCATATGCTCTTACATCCTTAATCGGTGTAACAACAGTCGTATCTGCCTTTGTGACCGAAACTGGAACACTTTCTAGCATGATTCCTTTGCTCGAGCTTGTTGTCTGTGTTACATAAACCTTATCAGGAGCATTTTTAATCGTGGTAGAAAAATCACCTGATGAGCCTGCCTTAACTTCTTGGCTGTTTAATTTTGTAGTGGCAGTATCATCTGAATAAACATTTATGATCGAATTAGCCGCGGCAGAGCCTGTACCGCCAATTAATGTTCCGACTCCCTCGCTGATCGCATAGCTTAATTTAGATTGGACAACTAATGCACTTGCTATTGCTGCCTTGATTTCAATTGCTGCACTTTCCGCAAGGTCAGTCTGTGTAGATGCTACATAAACAGATGGGAATGTTTTATCTGTTGTAAAGTCAATTGTAAAAGAACCATCTGCTGAAGCAGTCGTTTTTGCAAGATCAGTTCCCTTGGTTGCGCTTTCGTAAATCTTCACAGTTGAATTTGGCTCAGCTGCATCAGCAGCTCCTGTTACCTTGACTGAAGTACCATCTTGTAAAAATTGAATATTAGTTCCTTTCGGTTGCAAGCTTATTGCCGGAACCATTGGGTCTTCTGTTGGACTTGCTGTGTTTCTTGGAGTTGCAACAGGTCCTACGTAAAAGTCTGCTGCGTTATCGTCGGTGTCCCAGGCATTACCTTTTCCCGGTGCCGGGTCAACATTTGCGTATGGGCGGCGTTGGGCGCTTGTAGTGTTGGATGTAGTTTTAGTCGCTGCAGAACCTTCAAAAGCATTTGCTGAACCTACACCAACAAAATCGATTGTCTCTGAAGGTTTTGCACCAGCTGCTGCAGTAGTTTTATCTTTAAATAAAGCTACTTTACCGCCGGTTCCACCCATTGATATAGCACCAGATACATCTGGAGTTGGAAGATCTACTCCATTTCCCGCACCAGCACCCTCAGCAACAAGATAATATCCATGTGCCTTAATAGTCCCGGCTAATGGGGTAACCTGCCAAGTAGTTCCTCCTGTGGAGCCATACTGGACAGACCATCCTTCGAGAACAACATCCTGGTCCGTAGGATTGTATAACTCAATAAAGTCATTTTTGTACGGGGCTCCACTATTACCTCCTCCTCCAAAAAATTGCGAAATCACCACATGTTCCGCCATATCAGCATGCGCCCTGCCAATTAAACCGCTTGGTAAAAACGTGCCGACAAGGAGCAAAGCTGCCAGAAATGAGCTTGTCCAGCGATTAAATTTTTTATTTCTAAAAACCACTTTCTAACCCCCTTTTAATATTTTTTTAATACTCTTTAATTCTACAAAAATTTGGTATTTTTAGATATATAGAAATAGAAATTATTATATGAATAATTTGTAAATTATTTATTAAGCTGTATACAAACGTAAATGAAATGTGATTATATTAAGGTGATTTGATTACTCTTAAAAAAATCGGTATATTCATTAAATTATTTTAATATAGTAATTTAGGAGGTTTTTAAGTGAACATATTTTCAGGAGAAAATCGACTAGATCAGACGTCTACCATATATAGATTTTTTCTCCCTATTTTTATATTCGGATTGTTTATATCTAGTGTTTACCAGCCCCTAACAGCAGAAGCACACGCCTATAGTGCTAGTTATACGCAAATAACAATGGATCAAAACAAAACAGAAGTGGTATTTTCCATTGATACTTTGTCGATTATCGAATTAATTGAGGGTATTGATAGAAATAAAGACTGGGTTCTCCAACAATCGGAAATTGATCAAGAAAAGCATCATATCGAAGAGCTTCTCACCGAAGGAATGGCCCTCGATAAAGACAACAAGGAGCAAACGCCGGAACTTGAAAAAATGAAGATTGTGAAAAAATCAAACAAAATATTTCTTTCTATTTTTTTAAAGTACCCAGTTTTTTCGCCGGGTGAAACGATTAGCTTTAATGATGGCTTTTATGCCAACGATCCTGCGACCAATTATGTAAATTTAATATCGGCGAATTATCAGGGGGAAACAAGTGAAGCGGCCTTGCAGGGGGATAATCGAACCTGGACAATGCTGTTAACCGAGGTTCAGCAGGAGCAACAATCCGATAACGGTCAAACCGTATCAGATCAATACCAGAAAAAAACACCGCCAGAGGCGCATGTTCAGTCTACAACCTCAACCTGGTTTTCTTTTTTCAAACTAGGGATGATGCATATCTTAACCGGTTACGATCATTTATTATTTCTGCTTGCACTGTTGTTAAGGAAGCAAACCTTTAAACAATATGCAGCCATTGTCACCTCGTTTACGATAGCTCATAGTATTACGCTAACGCTGTCGGTATTAGGTTTGGTGACACTTCCTTCCAGATTTGTCGAGGCAACGATAGCCTTTAGCATCTGCTATGTAACAGTTGAAAATATTTTTCGAAAAGAAATCCGGCACCGTTGGTCAATTACATTCCTATTCGGCTTAATTCATGGGCTTGGTTTCGCAACTCTTATACGGGAAATGGCGATTCCAAAGAAGGACCTTGCAGTTGCATTAGTGAATTTTAACCTTGGAATTGAAGCCGTTCAATTGACCATTGTTCTCTTACTGCTACCGCTCTTAACTTATATGTTCAAGCAAAAGATTTCCGGAAAAATGGTTCAATATGGATCGATTGTGATTGCCGTTTTAGGTGCAATTTGGCTTATACAACGATTGTTTCTTTAATGATGGATATTTTCGAAAAGCAACAAAGTATACGAAAAAGAGCCTTAATAGTACATGAATGGGACTGTCGAAATCATGACAGTCCTTTTTTCGCCATTCGAAAAAAATTCGGGTAGTGTCAGGGACCTGTCGAAAATCATAGAAAAACCAGCTTAAAAAAGCAAAACCTCCTCCAAAAGTGAATTTTCCAACCCCAATAATGAGTTTCTATCCTTATTTTCCCTTCAAATTTGAAAAAGGACGGTTCGATGGAAAAAGCTTTTCCCGTTATGGTAGAGGTACCCGGGAATAAAAGGTGAAGCGCGCTTTCTGAAAGGATTTCCCCTTGGAAAGCTTTGAACAGTTGGTTGTCCAGTATAAGCCAATGATCCATAAAATCATTCACACACTACACATCTATAAAAATCGGGAAGAATTTTACCAACATGGTCTGATTGCCCTTTGGCAGGCAAGTAATCGCTTTGACCCTCAGAAAGGGAACTTTACCAACTATGCCTATAACTATATCAAAGGGTTTCTTCTATTAGAATTGAGTAAAGCAAGTAAGTATGAAGAAAAATGTGTCCTACCAAAAGAAGAATTCTGGGAAACCGTTGAAGATATCATCATCGATCATCCCTTAGAGGAAGAATCCATCTTGTCCTATTGCACTGCTTTAACACCCAACCAAAAAAAATGGGTGCTTTACACTACACTAAACGATCTTTCGATTAAAGAGATAGCCAAAAAAGAACAGGTCTCCATGTCTGCCGTTAAAAGCTGGCGTGCGGGGGCAAAGGAGAAGTTGAAGGAGAGGATCATCGAATAACTTTAAAGAAAAACTCGCCGATTGACGAGCCCCTAAGGGCGGTTCATGAGGCGTAGTTGCACTACGAAAGGGAGCGACCCATACTAGGTCGTTCCCTTTCCTATGATATTTAAACAAAAAGGACTGCTTTTCAATAAATTTCTAGTTATTTTCGAGGCGCCCTGGCAACTATGTGATTTTTTTACATCCCCTTTTCTTCGTATTTTTGGCAATATCCCCCACTATATTCCAAATTAAGGGGAACATTTCACGATTTCGTCATAAAAAGCCGTTTTTTAAGAAAAATGTCATTAAACTAGTAAACGATTGAAATATAACTGTAATACTACTATGGTATCTTTTTAGTATCAAAGAAAAGGAGTTTGAATTATGAAAAAATTCCTCACAACAATCAGTCTTGCAGCATTTCTCTTGCTAGCACATAATAGTGGCGCATCTGCAGCATCTAATACATATACGGTTAAAAAAGGTGATTCTCTTTATAAGATTGCTAGAACGACTCATGTTTCAATTGTTAATCTGAAAAAATGGAACAACCTTAAATCTGATTTAATTCATCCAAATCAGAAATTAAAGGTTACCAAACCTGCAGCTAGTAAAGTGACAGCAACAAAAACTAGCAAAGTAACTACAAAGAAGTCTCAAAAAGCAGTGAAAGTCATTACGGTGAGTGCCTCTGCATATACGGTTAATTGCGCGGGCTGCTCAGGAAAAACATATACTGGTCTTAACTTAAAGAAGAATCCAAATCTAAAAGTAATTTCGGTTGATCCTAAAGTCATCCCATTAGGCTCAAAGGTCTATGTTGAGGGGTACGGCTATGCGGTTGCTGCTGACAAAGGCAGTGCCATCAAAGGAAAAGAAATCGATGTATTCATGCCTTCCTATAAAAAAGCCATTCAATGGGGAAGAAAAACGGTGAAGGTGAAAATATTAAAATAAGAAGAGATAAATGAAATCCCAAGTACATAATCGGTACTTGGGATTTTTTTGCTCTTGGAGGGGCTCAAAAAAATGATTCCCCCTTTCCCCTCAATTCTTTTCCAATTGAAATTTTCCTAGATAAGTAGGATTTATTGAATGCGAATCAACAACAGATGGTAAAATTAAGAAGATGATTTTAGAATACAAGGAGAATTTGTCAAACTACACCTGAAAGGAGTTTTATTCATGAACCAAAACGGTATTATTAAGGCGGTTTGCCCGCTTGATTGTCCGGATCAATGCGGCTTGCTTGTTCATAAGAAGAACGGGAAAATCATAAAGGTTGCGGGAGATCCTGATCATCCGGTAACGCAAGGTCATATTTGTAATAAAGTCCGTCATATGGCCGACCGTATTAACGATGAGAATCGCTTGAAATATCCCTTGAAACGCGTCGGACCAAAAGGCAGTGGCCAGTTTGAGCGGATTACTTGGGGGGAAGCCCTTGAAACGATAACTGCCCATTGGAAAAACCTTATCCAAACCGACGGACCGGAGAGCATCCTTCCTTACAGTTTTTATGGCAATATGGGCAATCTCAGTGCAGAAGGCATGGACCGCCGCTTCTTCCACCGTTTGGGCGCTTCCCAACTGGACCGTTCGATCTGCTCCTCAGCCGGTTCCGCTGGCTATAAATATACAATGGGCGGCAGCTTCGGTGTTGACCCGGAAGACACGATCCATTCAAAACTCTTCATTTTTTGGGGCATCAATGCCGTCAGCACCAACATGCACCAGGTCGCTCTTGCCCAAAAGGCGCGCAAACAAAACGGTGCTAAAATTATCGTCATTGACGTTCATAGAAACCAGACTGGCAGATTAGCAGATTGGTTTATTCCGATACTACCAGGAACCGACAGCGCCCTCGCTCTTGGCATCATGCATATTTTATTTGCGGAAGACCTGGTCGCTGAAGACTTTTTACAAAAATATACCGTCGGACAGGAAGAACTGCGAGAGCATGTCCTCCAATATGACCCGAGCACCGTTTCAGGAATCACCGGCGTACCCGTCGAAGATATTTATAAATTGGCGCGGATGTACGGAAAATCATCCCCTTCTTATATTCGAATCGGCAACGGTCCGCAGCACCATGACAATGGCGGTATGTTCGTCCGCACAGTTGCATGTCTTCCGGCACTCACCGGTCAATGGCTTGTAAAAGGCGGCGGAGCCATCAAGGGAAATGGCGGCTACCTAGCCCATAATGAAATCCGTCTGCAGCGTCCGGATTTATTAAAAAACAAGAATACCCGTATCATCAACATGAACCTGCTTGGCGATGCCCTATTAACACTGGACCCACCTGTAAAATCCCTATTTGTGTACGGTTCAAATCCGGCAGTAGTGGCGCCGAATGGCAACAAAGTCCGGGAAGGTCTAGCACGGGAAGATTTATTTACGGTCGTCCATGATTTATTTTTAACCGACACGGCCAAATACGCCGATATCATTTTGCCGGCAACTTCATCTTTTGAAAATACAGATTTTTACACATCCTACTGGCATCACTATATCCAGCTTCAGCAGCCTGTCATCGAACCCTTTGGGGAAGCAAAATCGAATGTAGAGGTCTTTCGACTGCTGGCGAAAGGTATGGGTTTTGACGAGCAGGCTTTTGCTGAGACAGAAGCGGAAATGATTGGTGCAGCACTTGATCATCCAAGAAATCCTTATTTAGAAGGAATTGATTTTGAGGGGCTGGCGGAGCATCATTATCTTAAAGCCAATGTAAAACCGTTGTTCCCAGGAAAACTTCCAACACCTAGCGGGAAAATTGAGCTTTATTCAGAAAAAATGAAAGCCAATGGACATCCTCCATTACCAACCTATATACCATTAAAAGAGGACGGTGATTTCGACTATTCATTTGTTCCAGCGCCGAACCATAATTTCTTAAACTCTACTTTTTCAAACAATCAAAAACATACAACACTTGAAAAAGAACCACGGCTGCATATGAATGTTCGCGATGCCGTTGCTGAGGGAATTGAGGATGGTACGAAGGTCCGCGTCTGGAACCACCGCGGTGAATGCGTTTTAAAGGTAAGTGTAGGCGAAAACGTCCTACCTGGAGTTCTTGCCACCCAAGGTCTTTGGGCCAACCAAAAAGGTACCCAGCAACTAGTAAACTCCCTAACCCCTGACCGAATCGCCGACATGGGCGGCGGCGCCACCTTCTTTTCAGGCAGAGTAAAGGTAGAAAAAATCTAATCGACAAAAAACGGGTGATGCCTGTCACCACCCGTTTTTTGTCGAACCACACCTCCCCCATTCAAAACTCTTCAATCTTCTACATTTTCCGGGAAATATTTCGAATAAATTGTCTGAATATTTGTTATTTTATTGGGTTACCCCTCTTTTCCAGGTTCGTTACAATGATAGTAATAAAGGAAATGGAGGGGTGGCTTTGAAAACTCTATTGAAATTAACGATCCTACTTACTCTACTATTAGGAACCTTTCTTCCATTTAATATCCCTGCACAAGCGGTTACCAAGTCGACCGCGACCGTAACGGCAAGTATATTAAATGTAAGAGAAAAGCCGAGTCTTAGCGCAAAAAAAATAGGCACTTTAACAAAAGGCACCAAGGTCACCGTCTATTCCAAACCAAATCACGGAAAATGGTCCGAAATTCGCTATAAATCGAAAAAGGCCTATATTTATACGAAGTATCTGAATTTCAAAGCTGCAAAACGCACAAGCTTTCTACTCGATAAAACCAAGATTTATACCTATATAGGTCAAAATGGAACCTTTCAATTAATCCCCACCGGGAAAAAGTACAACCAAATCTGGGACAAATGGTACTACTCTTCTAAGGCAGATGGGAAGCAATTATTTATTGTAAGCGAAAACAGCAAAGGTCTCTACACTGGATATATTGACTCTGAATACTATATCGATATCAAATATCCAGCAATGGTCGGTCAAAATTGGGACATCGGTTACGAAAGCGAAGGCAAAGCACGGATCACCTCGATCACGAAAACCGTCAAAACCACGGCTGGCACATTTAAAAATTGTGTCGTTGTAAAAGAGGATTCCGGATATGTCTCCTATTTTGCCAAAAACATCGGACTCGTAAAGGCGACCAATAATGGGAAAACGGTTACCATTTTAAAAAGTTTGAAGAAGAGTAAACGCAGATCACCTGCCATTGGCGGGTGATTATTTTATGTTGGATTTCTTTTATACTGTTCTTTGAAATGGGTTTGTGGGGACATTTTTCTTAGTTGCGCTCCTTATTTTGTCTCCTATCGAGCTTATTGGAGACACTTTTTCTTGTTGCTCTGCTAGTTTTGTCTCCTATCGAGCTTATACGCGACACTTTGAACCGGGGCGTTGTCGTTTTTGTCTCCTATCGGGCTTATACGCGACACTTTGGACCGGGGCGTTGTCGTTTTTGTCGCCTATCGGGCTTATACGCGACACTTTGGACCGGGGCGTTGTCGTTTTTGTCGCCTATCGGGCTTATACGCGACACTTTGGACCGGGGCGTTGTCGTTTTTGTCGCTTATCGGGCTTATACGCGACACTTTGGACCGCTCATTTTGTCTCTATCAAGCAACCTTCCATATAGAAAAAAGAAACCTCATCAAAAAGGTTTCCTCCTTACAACAAAATCTATCTCTTTTTCGGTATCAACTCAAATATCTCCTCAGACTCAAAACTATCCACTAACCGGTTCAGCCAGTCATAGTATTCAAGTGCAGCGGTAAGTTTTTCAATATCCAGCCGTGCCTTCTCTTTCGTTTGCTCCTCGACACTCTCATCCTCCACCAGCAGCCTTAATTCCCGGATTGATTTTTCCATCGCCGAGACATTAATCGAAATGCCGGCTCTCCACTTAATCGTAAAAAAATCAATAAACGTTTGGTACCAGTCCGGCTCAGCCTGATAGAGGTCCTTCCTGACTCCTTTTCGCCAAACCTTCCCGACCATTTTCAACTCCAAAAGATTTCGGACGGATGTGCTCATACTCGTTTTGCTCATCCCAAGCTCTTCTTTCATATCATCTAATGTCAAGGGGCCTTCTTGAAAATACAATGCCCCATATAAACGTCCAACGGATTCTGTAACCCCGTATAAATTCATATTTTGAGAAATCGCCTCAATCACCCGCTCGCGGGCCTGCTCAAGCTTCAGTTCTCCATCCATCATCTTATTCACACTCACTTTATAATCGTGTCCTTTATAAGATTATCATGAAAAATTGAAAAGTAAAGGAGCCAGTTGGGGAGGATCTGGGAGCATTCCAGAGGAATTGTAAGAATAATACGAATACACTTTGTAAAGTTTTTTCTGTACGTACTTTATGAACAGATTTGACGTAATTCCAACATTGCCCAATAAAACCAAAATAACCTACAATAGGAAAGACAGTTGGAAAAATCGAGGTGAGTCAATGAATAACCATTTTAAAATTCAGGTCCGTAATGTAACAAAGGTTTTTGGAAAATCAAAAACGGCCCTTCAGCTTTTAAAGGAAGGGGAATCAAAACAAAGCATTTTAAAGAAAACGGGATCAACAGTTGGGGTCAACCAAGCCAATTTCGAAGTCGAAGCAGGTGAAATTTTTGTCATCATGGGCTTATCCGGAAGCGGTAAATCCACATTGGTGCGATTGATCAACCGTTTGATTGAGCCCACATCCGGCGAAGTCCTGATTGATGGGAAAGATATTGTAAAAATGAACAAAGAACAGCTTCGGGGCGTACGCCGTAAAAAAATCAGTATGGTCTTCCAGAAATTTGCGCTTCTTCCCCACCGGACGGTTTTAGAAAATACCGAATACGGTTTGGAGGTTCAAGGCGTCGCAAAAGAAACCCGCAAACAAAAAGCACTGGATGCCTTAAAGCTAGTCGGGCTCGAGGGCTATGAAAATCAGTACCCGAAACAACTGAGCGGCGGAATGCAGCAACGGGTTGGATTAGCGCGGGCGCTTGCCAATGATGCTGATATCCTCCTGATGGATGAAGCCTTTAGTGCTCTCGACCCCTTAATTCGCAAAGATATGCAGGATGAGCTGCTCGAACTTCAAGCCACCATGAAAAAAACGATTGTTTTTATCACCCATGATTTAGATGAAGCACTGAGAATCGGCGACCGCATTGCCTTGATGAAGGATGGATCGATTGTCCAGATTGGAACGCCGGAAGAAATCCTCATCAACCCGTCAAACGACTATGTTGAGAGATTCGTAGAAGATGTGGACCTATCAAAGGTATTAACAGCCGGACATGTGATGAAACGGGCTGAGTCTGTTTCGATTGAAAAAGGTCCGAGGGTTGCCCTAAAAATGATGAAGGAACTAGGAATCTCGAGTATTTATGTCGTGGATAAAAAGAAAACCCTGCTCGGGGCGATTACTGCCTCCGATGCAAAAGAGGCGCTTGAACGTGGCGCGTTACTCCAAAACATTTTACAAAGTGATGTTTCAACTGTCGCGCCCGATACTTTATTAACCGATTTATTTGAAAAAGTCTCGACTGCCTCCATCCCGGTAGCCGTTGTCGAGGAAAATAAGCGATTAACCGGGATACTTGTCAGAGGGGCCGTCATCGCTGCGCTGGCAGGAAACAACGGAACGATTCATCCATTAGAAACCGCCAAATCCGAAGTCGCAGCCGTTCAAGAAAGTAGGGGGTGAAAAAACAATGGAAAAATGGTTTCCAAAAATTCCGATTGCCGATTGGGTGGATGCTTTTGTCAATTGGCTAACGACCGCCTTTGCGGTGGCTTTTGATGGAGTTTCCAAAGTGCTACAATCCTTTGTCGATGGATTGGTCGCAGGATTTGGCTATATTCCTTCCTATATCTTTATGATTCTATTAACACTGCTTGCCTGGAAAATAGCGAATAAAGGAATGGCTCTTTTTACGTTGATTGGTTTGTTTTTAATCGCCAATCTCGGCTATTGGGATCCAATGCTCGAAACATTGGCACTCGTGTTAACGGCCGTCATCATTTCGATTGTTGTAGGAATACCGCTTGGCATTTGGGCTTCACAAAAACAAGCAGTGAAACAAACCGTTACACCAGTTTTAGATTTTATGCAAACGATGCCTGCCTTCGTCTATCTGATTCCAGCCATTTTCTTCTTTAATATTGGTGTCGTTCCAGGCGTTGTCGCATCGGTCATTTTTGCGATGCCGCCGACGATCCGCTTAACGATTCTCGGCATCCAGCAGGTTCCCGCCGATATTATTGAAGCCACAGAGGCGTTCGGCTCGACAACCGGGCAACGCTTGCTAAAAGTCCAATTGCCTCTGGCGATGCCTACCATCATGGCGGGGATTAACCAAAGTATTATGCTTGCGCTATCCATGGTCGTCATTGCCTCCATGGTCGGAGCTCCTGGTCTTGGTGCCGATGTATACCGGGCCGTGACGCAGATTCAAATTGGTAAAGGATTTGAAGCCGGTCTTTCGATCGTTGTCATCGCTATCATACTTGACCGGATTACGCAAAATATTGGAAAAAATAAGAAACGAAGGAGAACTGCCTAAATGAAAAAGTGGATATTGATATTACTCGCAGCTCTATTGACCGCGGGACTTGCCGCGTGTGGATCAGATAAAACAAATGGTAAGGCAAAAACTGTGGGAGATAGTGTGGATTATAAGATTATCGGGATTGACCCGGGTGCCGGACTGATGAAAGCATCAGCCAAAGCCCTCAAAGATTACGGGTTGGATGATTGGACACTTGTGGAAGGTTCCAGTGCTGCCATGACTGCTGCATTGAAAAAGGCCTACGACAGGAAAGAACCTATTATTGTTACTGGCTGGACGCCGCATTGGATGTTCTCCAAATTTGATTTAAAATATTTAGACGATCCAAAAGGGTCATTCGGGAAGGATGAAACCATTCATACTCTTGCACGAAACGGTCTAAAAGATGATCTTCCAGACGCTTATAAGATTCTTGATCAATTCCACTGGACTCCGGATGATATGGGTGTCGTGATGAACAGAATTGAGGATGGTGACAATCCGGAAGATGCTGCCGCTAAATGGGTAAAGAAAAATGGGGATAAGGTAGCTCAATGGACAAAAGGTGCCAATAAAGTATCCGGCGACAAAATCACCATCGGCTATGTCGCATGGGATAGTGAAATTGCCAGCACCAATGTCATTGGCAAAGTCTTAACCGACATGGGCTACAAAGTCACCTTAAGACAAGTGGAAGCAGGCCCAATGTGGACTGGCGTTGCTGACGGCAGCCTCGACGCCTCCGTAGCAGCCTGGCTCCCATCCACCCACGCCGACTACTACAAAAAATACAAAGGCAAATTCCAAGACCTTGGAGAAAACTTAGCCGGAACAAAACTCGGCCTCGTTGTTCCAAAATACATGGATATCCATTCAATTGAAGATTTGAAAAAATAAATTCAACAAAAATCGGATGGTGCCTGGCACCACCCGATTTTTGTCGAATGAACTCCACCCTATTCTTTGTCCACCGGTGATTTCAAATGATCCTGGTAGAGGTCAATAAAAAAAGAACCATTGGTTCCGACTACGGCATAGTGGATATCTTTTATCTCTACTCCCCTATGGTCCAATTCCTTTCCGAGCCATTGCCTAGAGTAAGAAGCATTCAGGTTTTTATCAATGACAACTCCATCCATTATCAGTTCTACTGGAAGGCTATTTTTTTGATTAGGCTGAGCAAGATTTAGATCCTTTTTTGTTACAGGCTGATAGGCTGATTTTTTTAATACCGATAAATTCCCGCTTACTTCAAGCAAGGCATATTCCACCTCAACAATGTCAAAAATCCCCTGCTCCCTTAATTGCAGATTCAAATGATCGAGAGTGTATTTTACCTTCTTCATGTTTGAATCCAAAAGCTTGCCATTTTCGATGATGACGGTTGGCTGTCCTGAAAGCCACTTGCGAAAACGTCTGCTATTGGAAGAAACAGCGGACATGATAAAGTAAAGAATAACAAGTGTAAGGAAGGCTGCCAGCATCGGGAAAAATTTAAGATTGGTATCAAAGCCCATATTTGCAATAAATGAACCTAATGTTATGGATATGGCAAAATTATTATGATTTTTATGAGCGTTCACCTGTTTCCCAAGGTGGTACGTGACCACCATTAAAATAAAATAAGAAACAATGGTACGGAAAATTGATAAAGTTACATAATGTTCCAACGTATTCATCCTTCACATCTATAATACTCTTGAAGTCATTATTTGCCATTGTAACTGTAAACATGCGAAAAAAACCATGTGAAATTTTCACAATCACTTTCACCTTATGCCCATTTTTAGTGAGATTTGCTCCTTTACTATCCATTATTCATATTTCTAAAGTGTGGGTATAAATAAATGAAAGCAGGTGTTCATATGAATCGAGTTTTTGGTTATCCAATCATCGGTGTAGGGTATAGTCCGTATATGTATGGTGGATATGGGTTCCATCATCATCATCATTACCCATTCTTCGGCGGTTTTGGCTATGGATTCCATCATCCATGGCACCATCATGGCTATGGCTGGTGAATGAGGAACGGCGAAAAAATTTCCGAAAACTTATATTTTTGGGAAAAAAGCTGAATCATAGCGATTCAGCCTTTTTATGTTTTTTAGACAACATTTGGGTCGTACATTTTTTGCAATTAGTTATTGCTATGCAACTATTCCTATAACGTGAAATTATGAGAAAATCCTACCTTTTACTCGATATGTTCCGATGTTGTCGCTTTCATGGTAAATGTTCCCGTTTTCACTGTCTTTGTCAAATAATCCTGAAACGACAATAATAAAGGCATAAATAAAATAAGGAGGCAATCTAAATGGAAAAACTAGTACGGTTCATGGCGAATACATTGAAGGCTTACAGGAAAGCAGCCGATTCCTATGGAAATGCTCGTATTAAAACCTATTTAAGGTAAACAAATTTAACCTAAGGGATTCAATACACTACCGAGATAAGGAAGGTCTTGATGAAAATAAAACTTGAAAAGAATAGAACAATAATCAACGCCAACAAATAGGGAATTAGCGTTTATTATTATTTTATTTAATCAATCTGCGGTTAACTTTACAAGATAATGGAGACAAATCCGTCTGAAAATGCCCAGTCTCTCATTTGTGAATATCCTAGTAACTAATCTTCCATTCTTTCTTCCACAAATTGCAGCATTTCCCCGTTCGGTCCTCTAAAACGAATGGTTTTACGGCCATTGATCCCATGTTTGGGTTCACTCGTTTCAAAAACAATCCCCGATTGTCTATAGGAAGAAATAGCTTTTTCAATGTCTTCAACAACAAATGCTAGATGATTAACTAACCCATATTCCGAATATTGGACACCTTGTTGAAGATCACGAATGAGTTCAATTTCAAATCCTGGTAACCCCTGATGGGATAAAAAAGTGAGCTCTTTATCTCCATTATTTCTTCTTACACGAACCTTAAAATCAAGTAGAGTTTCGTAAAATTTTATGGAACCCTCCATATCCGAAACGATAATCCCAACGTGTTCAACTCTTTTTATCATCTTATCCTCCCAATATCCGATAATTTTTTAATTTAAACAGAAGTTGATCTCTTTTATCCTTATTGGGCCTATGAAGCTTTCTAGAGTCTAAGATTAAAAATGAAATATAACAAAAAGGTCTTTGAGATCGTTATATCTAAAGATCCTTTTGAAATTGTCACTTACGTTTATAGATATTCAACCCATACAGCGCCATTATCCGCAGACCGTACACAGTTCTCCACCCAACGGACACCTTCTACTCCTGCCTCAATTCCTGGGTACCAAACATTTTCTAACGTTTCTCCACGATCTACAGTCGCCATAGCCTTGGCAAACCGAGTATAAAGATTTGACCATGCTTCAAATAACCCTTCAGGATGCCCGCCGCCGATACGGTCATTCGCTAAGGCTTCAGGATAGAGATAGTCCATTCCGCGTTCTATAATCTGCACCGGTTTTCCTTGAATTTCATAACGAAGCTGATTAGGCTGTTCATCCCACCATTCAATACTAGCCTTGGAACCGATAACACGGATCTTTTGTCCATGCATGGAACCAGCATTTACACATGAGGACCATACAGTCCCAACGGCGCCATTATCATATTCCATGATGGTATAGGCATTGTCTTCCAGTGGGGCACGGCTCTTAACAAAGCTTTGGCGAGTACACATAAGCTTCCTAATTTTTAAATTTGGCAGCATAGCTTCCGACAAGTAAAGAGGATGTGTTCCCAAATCTCCTAGAACATAACTTGGACCTGCCATTTTTGGATCTACACGCCATTTTGTACTAGCATTATTTTCTTCAACGGCTCCAGAGTGGAACCCGTGTGCAAACTGCATATTAAGAATACGTATTTCCCCTAAATCATCATTCGCAATCATCTGACGGGCCTGCTCAATGACTTGGTGACCGGAATAACCATATGTAATACCCACCACACGATTTTTCTTTTTCGCTAGGTCCTCTAATTCTTTTGCCTCTTCGGTCGTAAAACACAAAGGTTTTTCACAAACAATATGCAGACCCGCATTAAGCGCAGCTTTGCAAATCTCATAGTGGGTGCCGTTTGGAGTTGCAATTGAAACCGCTTGAATGCCATCCTCACGTTTTGCCTCTTCTTCAAACATCGTTTTGTAATCAGAATAGCAACGATCTGGATCTACATGTAAATTTACTCCAAAATCTCTTCCGCGCTCCGGATCAATATCAAAAGCACCTGCAACCAATGCAAAATTATTGTCACGTAATGCAGAGGAACGATGAATATAACCAATTTGACTTCCGCGTCCTCCGCCTACCATTGCCCAACGTATTGGTTTTTCCACATTTTTTTCACCATATATCATCTTTAAATTCTCCTTTTCTAAAAATCTATTTACCGTTAATATCCAACACTTATTAAATAGTCCACACTCTGCTTTACATCACGCAAACTAGTATCTGCGTTTCGAGGGTCCCGTTCCTGTTCAATCGTAATATACCCATGGTAATTTATCTCTTTTAATAATTGATGAATCGAATTGTAGTCAATAATCCCCTGTCCGATTGGACAAATGACCCCTTTGCCGCAAGCATCAAAAAATCGAATATGTTCATCCATCACTTGATGATAGATTTCTAGATCAATATCCTTGAAATGGATATAATCCAGCCGATCCTTGTTGTCTCTAAGCCACTGCGCTGGATCCATTTTTGAATAATATAGATGCCCGGTATCGAGGCAAAGTCCTGCGGTTTCATAAGGAATATCTTCTAATAGTTTCTTAATTTCGTCTTCAAATTCAATATAACCCCCGGCATGCGGATGGATGACGGGCCGTACGCCATACTTATTCCACGCCCGTTCTGAAAGAGCACGAATATGGGTCATCATATTGTTCCAATCCTGTGTGGATAATCTTGGTGCCCGATCGGGATGGCCGGCATTGTAGTCCCTTTCATCATGTCCCCAATCGATAATAACCAAATAAGGGGTCGGAAATTTTTGACCTTCTTCCTTTGGAGAAGGGGGAAGTTTCGTTATTAATGAACAAATATCATCTACCTGTTGTAATAAATTCTTAAAATTACTCTCTGAGACTAGATCATCAAAAATCGTCCCCGCAATAATCGTCAAATCATTTTTAGAGAGTTCTGCTTGTACTCTCTCAATATCCATAGGTATGTATCCATATGGCCCTAACTCAATACCTTTATACCCAGCTTGTGATGCCTCGTTTAGCACCCTCTCCCATGGAGGCAGATAAGGATTTTTGGGATCATCCACACCCCAGCAGCAAGGGGCTCCTGAAATTTTTATACTCATTTGATACACCTCCAAAATTTATGACTTCATTATAATTTTATTTAGAATAAAGCGCTTTCGTAATCTTGTTGAATTTAAGCGGACTTTTTTAACTATTTTAGTAAAACTTTCACTATCTTGTTTTTAATCGGTAAAGACATTAGAAAAAAAGGGAATAACTCCCCTTAAGAGCTATTCCCTAATGATATAATGATGAAAAATATTTACCTATTAACTAGCTAGACCTGGCCGGCTCCATAGTTCATTTTTTAATCCATAATTGTCGGTATTTTTTTGGAGACATTCCTACAGTTTTAGAAAAAAGGGTTGTAAAGTGGCTAGTATTATCATAACCAACCATACCGGCTATCTTGGTAACACTTTCGTTCGTGTTAATCAGTAATGACTGTGCTTCCCCAATTCGGCGTCGAATTATATATTGAATGGGGGAAAACCCCGTATATTCCTTAAAGACATGCACCAAATAAAAGGAACTGATGTGAAGTTTTTGAGAAAGAAAGCTCAATGAAATATCTTCCAAATAATGCTCATCAATGTAAGATTTTATGTTATTGGATAAAATAGATTCTTCTGATTTTGATACCACGAGGTTCTCCTGCGGAATTTGCAAGATATGCGTGATCAGTGCCCGAAGCAAATAGATGCAAGTTTCCTCCGCGCCAGGCTTTTCCTCCGAAATTTGTGAATACATCATTTCCATTAATGATTCAATATTCGAAGCATACTCCCCACTGCGCAAAACATAGGAAGAATCTTTTGAAACCAAATGATTTTTAGGTAATCCAGATAGCTTTAAATTTTTAATTCCACAGCAAAAAACGCTCATATTATTATCTGGATCTCCATATTCATCGTGAAGCACACCGCTATTATAAATTAAAATATCACCTTTAAGGGTTTTATAAGGCCGATCGCCAATTAATTGACCACCGCTTCCCTCTTTGATAAAAATAATTTCCAAAATATCATGATGCATGTGCATCGTACGAGGGAAGCTTGTATGAGTTGAATCAACGTTACAAATATAGAGCAGTTTCGGAATGGAACCATCCTCAAAGCTAGAATGAAAGTCTTTGTTAACAAAATATTGAGTCATTTATTGATCCGTGTATGATATGGAGATTGAACTGTAATCAACTCTCCTGTTTCAAATGATTCTTTGCAAGCATAGCCAAGAGCTGTTGATAACACTCCATCTTCGACTGTAACGCTTGGCTTTCTATTTTCCCTAACACAAGAGATGAACTCCTCAACTTCACTTAAATAAGCCTGTTCGAATCGTTCTAAAAAACCATCTGAGCATTCCTGTACTGCACCTGTTTCATCAAAGACAGTAACCATATTTTTTTCAGGAACCGTTCCAATTCGTAACGTACCCTTTGTACCGATAATCTCTGTTTCAATATGATAGCCATGGGCACTATTACGACCGGCTACAAAAATCCCCATTTTATGATCCTCAAATTTTACCATTGCCGCACCCGTTTCAGCATCATTTAACTCTGAAAATTCGGGATAGGCATAGGCACCGCCAATAGCCCAAACTTGTTTGGCTTCTGCGTTTAAATACCATCTGGCAAGATCCAGATCATGAATTGCCATATCAAGGAACAAACCGCCGCTATAATTGTTTTTTGCAAATTGCATAAATCCGTTGATGGCTTTTGCCGGGTCAAGACCATAGCAGCGAATTAAAAATGGCTCCCCAATTTTGCCTTCTTCTATTTTCTTTTTCGCATATGCATAGGATTTATCATATCTGCGCATAAAACCAAGCATAAATACTTGTTCCTGATGTTCATCTACTACTTTTCGAATACGGAGGGCTTCTTCTAAATACAATCCAAGTGGTTTTTCGCTAAACACGTGGAATCCAGCATTTAAAGCTTTCTCAATTTGCTCACAATGAAAACCGGATGGAGAGGCAATAAAGATGGCATCCAGTTCCTTATTTTTTAGCATTTCATCATAATTCGTATAGGCATAGGGAATATTCCAATCTTTTTGAACTTGTTCCACTTCCTCGGGGATTACACTGCAAACTGCTGATAATTCACAATTTGGAATCCGAAATGCCAAATTTTCTGCATGCAGTCGACCTAATCTTCCTAAACCGACAATACCAACCTTTACCCTAATCATCCGAAATCTCCACCTTTTATTATTTTAGGAAAACCTTTTATCTTGTTTCATAAAATGGGCCTGACCTCTAAAAGTCAGACCATCTGTTCTTCTCTATTAAGCTTTTTTGTTTTTTCGAGAATCAATTAAAACAGCACTTACGATGATCGCACCCTTTAAAATTTGCTGCCAATAAGAAGATACTCCTAATAAATCAAGGCTATTGTTTAAAACGCCGATTATTAAGGCACCAATAATCGTTCCAGGAATGGTACCAACCCCACCCGCTAAACTAGTTCCACCAATAACGGCAGCAGCAATCGCATCAAGCTCAAAGGATACTCCCATACTTGGCTGCCCGACACTTACCCTTGCAGTTAGCAGCATGCCGGCAATAGCAGATAACAATCCTGCATAAACATAGATTAAAATTAGGTAGCGGTCAACATTGATCCCACAGATTTTCGCAGCTTGAACATTACCGCCAATCGCATAGGTATACTTACCAAACTTTGTTTTAGCTAGTAATACATGAGAGACAATCCCTACTAGAGCAAATATTATAATTGGAACCGGAATTCCGGCAATTACCCCCCTGCCTAAAAACATAAATGAATCAGATAAGTTCGGAATTGGTCTTCCGTCACTATACAACAAAGCCAAACCTCTTGCTGCTGTCATCATCCCAAGTGTTGAAATAAATGGCGGAATTTTACCCTTCGTTGAAATAATCCCGTTTATTGCTCCACAGGCTACCCCAACCCCTACTCCAATCAATAATGATAGGATCAGAGAGTCCCCAGGGTGTGCAAAACTCGCTACCATAACGGAAGTCAATGCAATAACTGAACCGGAAGATAAGTCAATACCGGTTGTAATAATAACGATGGTAACGCCAATTCCGACAATACCAATAAATGAGATTTGCCTGACAATGTTTAATAGGTTTTGTGTTTTAAGAAAGGACGGTGATAGAAATGACATGATAATAACCATCGCAAGTAAAACAAACACAATTCCATATTTACTAATGAATGGGCCAATCTTTTCTTTCCAAAGCTTTTTTTCACTGCTTTGATTTATGGCTGAAACAGTACTAGTTGATGGACTACTCAATTTGAACCCTCCTCTTCCATTCCCTAAAAAATATTAATGATAAGCGATTTCTAATATTCTTTCTTGGTTTGCTTCCTCTCGCCCTAATTCTCCCTTTTTATTCCCCTCATGCATGACAATAATTCGGTCGCTCATCCCTAAGATTTCCGGCATTTCGGAAGAAATCATAATAATGGCTTTTCCTTGCTGTGCGAGTCTAGACATTAGCTTATGAATCTCTGATTTAGCCCCTACATCTACACCTCTTGTCGGTTCATCCAGGATGAGAATATCCGGATCATTCAGAAGCCATCTTGCCAGTAATACTTTCTGTTGATTTCCACCGCTTAAATTCATAATGAGCTGATCGAGGTGAGGGGTTTTAATATTTAACAGCTCGACCTGTTCATTACATTTTTCTTTCACTAGGCTATTATTGATATAACCACTCTTTAAAAAACGATTAATATTTGAGATAATCATATTTTCCCTAATAGATAGAGGAAGAAAGGCACCCGTTAATTTCCGGTCTTCCGTTAACAGCGCCATTTTATTTTTAATGGCATCTTGCGGATTTTTTATTTTTACCTTTTTGCCTTTTATGTAAATCTCTCCGGTATCAGGAGGGTCAATTCCAAAGATGCTCTCAATGACCTCTGTTCTCCCCGCTCCCATTAGTCCAGCAATTCCTAAAATCTCGCCTTTACGAAGTTCAAAATTAACATTTTGGAACTTCCCTTTCCTGGAAAGATTTTTGACTGCTAAGATGACTTCTCCCAATTCAGCTTTTTCTTTATGAAAAACTTGCTTTATTTCCCGCCCAACCATCATCTGAATCAATGTATTTTCATCTATTTCTTTTGCTGATTTTGTACCTATATATTGGCCGTCCCGAAAGACTGTTAATTCATCACAGATTTTAAAAATTTCATCCATTTTATGTGAAATATAAATGATAGAAACCCCTTTGACTTGCAAGGAACGAATAATTCCGAAGAGTTGATCAACTTCTTTATCTGTAATCGCCGATGTTGGCTCATCCATAATGATTAAATCAGCATTATATGAAACAGCGGTCGCAATCTCCACCATTTGCATATTGGCAATACTTAAATCTTTCATTTTCGTGGTAGGGTCAATATTGATATTCAATGTTTCAAAGAGTTTTCTGGACTCTTCTACCATTTTTTTATTATTCACCCAGCCGGTCTTTCCAAATGAAAATTCTCTACCTAAAAAAATATTCTCAGCCACCGTCATATGCGGGACAGGACTTAATTCTTGATGGATCATGGAAATCCCATTTTTCACCGCTTCTTTTGGCCCGCTTACTTTTAATTCTTTACCTTTGAACCGAATGGTGCCTGCATCTGGAGTATAGATCCCAAAGATAATCTTCATTAGAGTGGATTTTCCTGCCCCATTCTCACCCATTAGGCCGTGAACAGATCCTTTTCTTATCTTTAACTGGATATTATCTAATGCTTTTACCCCGGGGAACTCCTTTGTAATGTTTTCGAGTTCGAGAATATAATCACTCACCCTACGTCACCGCCTAGATTAAGATTTTTGTAAAGGGGCCGCTCAGAACTCGATTCTGAGCGACCTTTACAATAGGGCATTACTTTTCCCATTTTTTGATAAACTCGTCAACATTATCCTTTGTCACTAATTGGAATGGGATATTAATAAAGTTATTTTTTAATTTTTTACCTTTTACAGCATCAATGGCTGCTTCAATGGCTCCTTTACCTTGACCAAATGCATCTTGGAAAGCGGTAACATTTAATTTGCCTTCTTTAACGTATTTTAACGCATCGATTGTTCCGTCAATTCCAGCAACAATAATGTTTCCACGCTTACCAGCTTCATCAAGAGCTGCAATCGCTCCGATTGCCATTTCATCATTATTTGCAACAATGGCATCAAAATGTTTTCCAGATTGGATCCAGTTTTCCATCAAGGTCATCCCTGTGGATCTTTGATAATCAGCGGAAGCTTCACGAACAATTTTCATACCTGGGTTTTCTTTTACAACATCTTTGTTACCTTGTGTTCTTTTTACTACTGATTCTTGACCCAATGTACCATTCATTAGACCAATATCGCCTTTTCCACCTAGTAACTCAGCTACCTTTTTCATTTGAAGTGTTCCAGCCTCAAGGGACTCCGATCCAACATATGCATAGATTTTTTTCAGAACCTTTTTACTTGGCGCTCTATTTACAATAATCACTGGGATATTAGCATCATTTGCAGCATTGACCATTGGTTCAACTGCATCTGTATCAACTGGGTTAATAATGATTGCATCTACGCCTTGAGTAATGAATGTATCAACTTGAGACATTTGCTTACTAGAGTCATTTTTGGCATCTACCATTTTGACTTCAACATTTTTATGTTCTTTATCATATTGATTAATTCCATCATATAAGTAAGATAGCCATTTATCGTCGAATACAGGCATCGCGGCACCAATGACAATTTGGTTTTTATCCTTACCTGAAGTTGTTGCCGATCCACAACCGGCTAGTAATCCTGAAAGTAAAACAAAAGCCATCAACAAACCCATTAATTTCTTATTCATCACCAATAATTCCCCCTTATTAACATTCATTTTTATGTAAAGATCTTAGGAGTTTTTTAGCCTAGTTATTCGGACATAGGTTTTTCGAAAATCATTCACCTCCTAAAGTAATGAAGAGCCAATTTCAAATTCTCAATTCTTTGTTAACTATTGGTTATATAGTGGGTAAATATAGTTTTATTGCCGCGTATATTACCACAATACATTACTTTAATTCCCATTTTAACTTTTATTAAAAATTAACTTGTAACGTATTGGTTAACTTTTGGTTAATTTAATAATAATTTGTTAAGCGTTTTCAGTCAACAGATTTTTTTGTATTTTCTAATAGTTTCGTATTCCTATCTATTTCAGAATAATATCTAATAGAAAAAGAGCCATCCTATGACTCTTTTTTATTAGGTATAGTTTTATAGATCCAATCGATTTCTTATTTTTACTGCTGTTCTGAAGGGGTTTTTTCTCTCCCAAAAACAAATTAAAATAACCGCCAGCAGTCCGATTGCGGCAGTGAAATAAAAACCAGCCGTAATCCCCAAACGGGAATTCAATATTCCAGCAAAAAAAGGTCCTGCAAAGATCCCAGTGGCATAAATGGCTTGATAGGCTCCCATTGCTGTGGCTCTTTTGACATGTGGAATCGTTTCGATCGACATCCCTAACAACAAGGGAAAAATAATCCCCAATGAAAACCCATTAAAAACCTGTACGAGATAAAATAGGTCCTTTATATGAATAAACGGAACCACAAACGTGAAAACCGAAGCCAGCAAGTAAGAAATTTTTAACGTTCCCCATTTCCCCATCAGCGGAACCAATATATTTCCCATATAAAGAGTGGCAACAGCATGCGGAATCATAAACGAAAGAATAACAAGAATTAAGTCCGCTGCCCTGAAACCAATATGTAAGGCATAGGCCGGAATAAAGCCAAACATCGTTGAAAAAATAATGCTATGAGCCAAAATCGACAAAGAAGAAGCTTTTAATAGCATAGGGTCCTTTACTACCGAGGTTAAATCTTTTAATTGAATGGGATTCCTTTCTATGCCATCTTTCGGTTCAAACACAAAGAAAGACAAAATCACACCAATAACCGCAATTCCTCCCCCCATCCAGAACGGCGCATGCCAGCCCCATTCTTCAACAATATAACCGCTCAGTCCCATCCCAAGAAGCTGGGCGAATACAACAATGAAGGATATCATGCTCATGGCCCGATGAACTTCACTATCTGAAAAATAACTTGAATACAGGACTGTAAAAACAACCCACGTTGCAGCCGCAATACCAGCAAGGCAGCGGGCAACAAGAACCCATATTAAATGATCCGTTACCGAAAAGATGAAACAGCTTAACGCGCTGACCATCATTCCGAAAATTAGAAAGGGCTTTCTTACTTTTCTCATATCCGAAGAGATTCCAATCGGTAAACGGAATAATAATTGCATCAGCCCATAGCTGCCTAATACAATTCCGATAAACGTATATTTGCCCCCAATCGATTCCATATAGGGGGACAAAATCGAAACATAAATAAAATGGGAAAACCATAAGATGAATGAAACTGCTAAAAAAATGGTTTTATCCCTAATCGGATTAAAAGTACGCAATGAACCACTCCCATCCTTTTTCAGCTGGCATTTTTTCATTAGAAAGACAAAAATAAATAAACCATGGACAAACGTTCATGGTTTTTACATTCAAACTGCAGTACTTTTTCTTATGTCTAATCTTGGTCATCTGCAATGACAAGTTGAATCTCATTTCGATTGAAATATTCCTGATACTCCTCCCGGGGGATCTGATCGGTCACAACATAGTCGATCTCTTCCAAGCCACAGTAGGTCATCAGACCATATTTATCAAATTTATATCCATCCACCAATAAATAGACTTCTAAGCTTCTTTCCACCGCAATCGTTTTCGTTTCGCTTTCTAGCGGTGAGGCATTAGTAACCCCATTTGTTAACGAAATACCCGTCGAAGCCATGAAAGCTTTGTTGATATTATAGGATTGCAGCAAATTAAATTGTTTCAGGCTGATAAAGGAATTCGTTTTGCGTTCCAGTACCCCGCCGGTAGAAATAACATTTAAATTCTCATATGGAAGGGCATTGATCATAAAATCAAGATTATTCGTAATAATCGTCAAATTTTTCGTTTTGATATAGTCAATCATTTCTAATGTGGTTGTTCCGGAATCGATAAAAATGACATCCCCGTCTTCCACATAGCTTGCGGCAGCTTTCGCAATTAATTCTTTTGATTGTTGGTTTCGCGTTTTCCGGTCGCTAAAGGAAACAAGTGCCTCAGCATTGACAGCAACCCCGCCATAAACCTTTTTAATTTCCCCAAGTTCAACCAATTCTTGAATATCACGTCGAATGGTATTTTTAGATACATTAAAAACATTACAAAGCTCGTCAAGAGAAGCGGTTTGATGTTCAAAAATATAATCCTGTATCTGTTTTATCCGTTTTGTCTTAATCAATTCTCCCCACCTCCTCTTACTTCTGATTATACGTTCAATTAGTATAATTTTACTATATAATAAAAGATCAAATGGTATCAATAGGGGATGCCTTAGCCATGTTAGATAAGACACCCCCTGTTCGTCAAGCCTTTTGGTTTGACTTAAACAATCTGATCTTTTCTTTGATTGTTTCTACAATCGCATCTTTCCCCGGTGTAAGAATCGTCCTAGGGTCATAGACTTTATGATCATGATCCAAAAGGACACGGACTGCATTGGTCCAAGCTTGGATACATTCTGTATTGACATTAATCTTTGCATGGCCGAGAGCGATCGCCTTTTCAATTTGATAATCTGGAATCCCAGAACCACCATGTAACACGAGCGGTATACCAGTCATTTCAGAAATTTGCTTCATTTCAGCAAAGCCAAGCTTTGGCTCCCCTTGATAAGGACCGTGAACGGAACCGAGTGCAGCAGCTAACGCATCGATTTCCGCCTCTTGTACAATCCGTAAACATTCATTGGGATCCGCATAGTGGATTCCGCCAATTAAGCCATCTTCCATTCCACCGACAGTACCAACCTCTGCTTCTACGGATACATCATACGTTCTTGCATACTCAACCACTTGCTTTGTCATTGCAATATTCTCATCAATGGGAGAGTGAGAACCATCGATCATGACGGAGGTAAATCCGGCATCAATGGCCTCTTTACATCTTTCCACACTTCTGCCATGATCCAAATGCAAGGCAACAGGAACCGTAATCTTCATTTGTTTCACTTGCTCTTTCACCATTGCCGCAACCATCCGAAAACCACCTAAATAATCGACAAGGCGATCGGATGCAGCTAATATAATCGGTGACCGTTCCTCTTCCGCTGCCTGCAGTGTTGCCTGGACCCAGTGTAAGCCATTAATGTTAAATTGGCCAATAGCATATCCGCCTTCTTTTGCCTTAAAAAGCATCTCTTTCATCGGTACGAGAGAATGTTCTTTCACAGATACAATCGTCATCAATCATGCACCTCCCCTTTTAAAAAGTTTCTTACCATTTCTTATTCGAAGTCGAAATATTTAGAAACTACTCGAACTGTCGTTTCTTTAGCCGTCCTAATGTTTTCTTCTGCATCCAATTGATAATATTCTGGTCGGAACAACTCTACAGATGCTACATCGGAATATCCGATTTCTTTTAATGTAGATAAAATGTCTTCTAAATCAATCGCACCTAATCCAGGCCATACCCGATCATCATCAGTTAAAAAGCCAATTGGGAAATCCTCAGTATCATCCATATGCAAAATAAAGATTTTCGAGCCGTCTGCATTTTTCAAGTCTTCCATTTTAGAGCCCATTGCGTGGAAATGGAAGCAGTCAAGGACTAATCCTACATTCTCACGATTAACAGTCTCAACAATTTCATAGGCTTGACCGAAAGTATTTACGGTACATTGCGGGTGTCCGACAAATTCAACCGCAATTTTCATTCCATATGGTTCTGCAAGATTAGATAACTCTGTTAATACTTCTACACAGCTTTTTTTAATCTCTTCTTTTAAAATCTTTTGTTCGGTTACAAGCGGAACCGCTACCACATACTTCACACCTAATTTTTTGCCTGCTTCCAGCATGCCTTTGAATTCATCAATAATGGCAGCATGGCCTTCTTCATCACGATTATTAAAAAATACTAAGGCATTAAAGGCTAATGGTTTAATATGATGCGTTTGGAAATAATCTGCTAAAGTCTCAATCGAATTTTCCTGTAAATACTCTGGAAGTTTATCCATTGTGCGGATTTCGATATAATCATAGCCGAGTTTTTCACAAATCTCTAAATCCTTTTTAAGATTAGAGTTTTCAAGTGTAGTAGCCTGATTAAAACATAATTTCATAAGGAACCTCTCCGTTTCCATTATTTCATCTATCGAACGTCTATAAACTATAATTGGAAGTTTTCAGATAAAGCATTGTTATAATTTCTTTTAACAATGCTTATTTGAGAATAAACTTAAATATATAATCCCTCTTTAATGGATTTCATTGTTACATCATTTGACCACTCTGGTTTATCTGGATATGCGAATACTGAATTCGTTACAATTCCGTCAAATTTCATTTCTCTTAATTTTCGATATAACGCATCAAAATCTACTTCCCCTTGACCTGGATTCAAATGCTGATGAATCGTTACTTTGGCATCTGGCGGATTAATGATATAGCGTAATCCAAATGCTGCTTTATGATTAAGGGTATCCGCAATAAGGACATGTGCAAGTAAATCCCCTGCTTCGTCTAAATGTTTGGCTACATCGCCAATACCATCATCATAAAAGAATGCATGTGCGACAGAATAAACCAACTTAATCCAATCTTTATCCAGGGCACGAATCATTTGGATAGCTTCTGTGTTCAACTCAATAAAATCATTCGGATGCGATTGAAGATTCAGCTTAATCCCTTCTTTTTCAAAAAGCGGCATTAACTCTTCCATTGATTTAACAAATGCCGCTTCGCTATCAACTGGACGGCTTTTGTCGCCGGCAAATTCACTGTTCATCAAATCTACTCCTAATTCAGAAGTGATTTCGATACAGCGTTTCCAGTTTCTCACTGCAGCTTGTCGTTCTTCTTCAATGGGTGATGACCATTGTTGAACAGGAAGTACGGAAGAGATTTTGACGCCGGCATCTGCACAATATCTTTTTAAATCTTTTATCAGCTGCTTATCAACCTTTGGGTATTGATTAAACCAAATAAAATCTTTACGTGGAGATAACTCTACCCATTCATAGCCTAATCTTGCAACGGCATCAATCGTATCTTTTAAATTAGTATTGTCACGAAAATGTGACGGATCATATGCTAAACGCATTTGTTTTTATCCCCTTTCACTGCTTTTCCATCTCTAAAGTCAAACAGTTGTGCCAATAGCATTTTCACTATAAAATGCTGGTCTTTCTTGAAGTGTAATCGATTCCTTTTCCCCTGTCTGTTGTGCCTTCACACATACATCTGCAGTGACAGCTGCAATATAGCCATCCCATGCAGTCGGCCCATTAGGCTCTCCCGTTTTCTTAATAGAATCCATAAAGTCTTGCAATTCTACGTCATAAGCATCAATAAAGCGATCTTTCCAATCCATTAATAGATTCGTCCCTAATCTTGCGTCTTTACGGTAGCCGATACTTAACGGTTCAGGCAAGGTCACAACTCCGTCTTCGCCAATTACTTCACACTGAATATCATATCCAAATCTGCAGTTTACAAATACCTCTACATTGATGACGATACCGCCCTGTGTCTCAATCGTAAACAATTGCGGATCTTGCAGATGAGCTAAGGCATATTTGGTTTTCCTTGGATACACGACTTGGACAGATTTATAATCATCATTTACTAACCAGTGAAGGCAATCAATTTCATGAATCAAAGTATCAACAACAGCCATTTCCGTTGTATATTTTTCATCAACAGTTGGATTACGGTGAGCAGCTTTAATCATTAAAGGTGCGCCAATAAAACCATTATCGATTGCTTCTTTCATTTGTACATAGCCGCGGTCATAACGGCGCATAAATCCAACCTGGACAAGACGCTTGCCATGCTTGATTTCAGCTTGAACGATACGCATGCAACCTTCGGCAGTCGTTGCAAGAGGTTTTTCACAGAAAACATATTTTCCTGCTTCAATTGCTGCCAATACCGTTTGCTCATGTGCGGGACCCCAGCTAGTAACAAGTACTGCATCAACATTTTCAGCCTTTACTAGTGTTTTATCATCAGGATAGACAACGGCATCCAAGCCGAATTGTTCGACGGTTTGTTTGGCAGATTCTTGATTCACATCGGTGACAGCGACAATTTTTCCGCCTGATAATGTGTTGGTAATTCTTTTAATATGTTCACGGCCAATGGCTCCAGTTCCTACAACACCAAATCTCAAAGTCATGATTAAGTTCCTCCCGGTTATTATAATAATAGTCTTAAAGAGTAATCGCTTACGATAAAATTACTGAGCTACTTTGCTCGAAACATCTGTAACCCCTTTTTGATCAAAGGTACGGAAATGATGTTCCAATTCTTCAAGGGAACGGCCCTTTGTTTCTGGTAAATATTTTTTTACGAAGGCAATGGCCCCAATTCCAAGTACCACGAAGACGAAGAAAGTGGTTGATAGACCAATCCCGGCGAGTAGTACTGGAAATAATAATCCAATTAAGAAGTTCGTGATCCATAAGCAAAATACCGTTGCTCCCATTCCAATTCCACGCAATCGAAGCGGGAATATTTCCGAGAGCATCAACCAGGTTACGGGTGAAATCGCTCCTTGTTGGAATGCAAGGAATGTTACGGTTAGCGAAAGTACCACATATGGAAGTGCAGGAGATCCCTTTAACACAAGCGAGAATATCCCAATTAAGAGCAATGCTGCGGTCGTTCCGATTTGTCCAGTCAATAACATCGGGCGGCGGCCAACCTTGCCTAGCAGCCAGATTCCAACAAACGTGGCTAGAACGGAGACGGCACCGTTTGCAATATTACCAATCAGCGCTGCCTCTGTTCCGAATCCTGAGTCTTTTAGGATTTCCGTTCCATAATACATAATGGAGTTAACACCGGTTATTTGCTGAACCACGGCAATTCCAACTCCTAGAAAAACAATCCGGCGAATCCACGGCGTATTTAGATCCTTAAAGGTTGCTTGTTTTACTTCTTTTTCCTCAGAAAGAGCTGCTTTAATTTCTTTCAGCTCGGATTGAGCACGATTTTCTTCACGGATTTGCTGCAGTACTCTTAATGCATCGCCAATTTTCCCTTTAGATGCCAGCCAGCGCGGGCTTTCCGGTACAATTAGCATCCCAAACCATAAGACAACTGCCGGTAGCGTCGCAATCACAAGCATGAACCGCCAAACATTGCCGCTTTCCCCAAGTGTGGTCCCGATAATGGCGTTGAAAGTAAAGGCCAAAAATTGTCCAGTAACAATCATCAACTCATTTTGGGTGACCATTCGGCCCCGTCGTTCCATCGGAGCCATTTCCGCTAAATAGGTTGGTACTGTTACCGAAGCACCCCCAACTGCTAAACCAAGTAAGAAACGAAAGACAATCATAATAGATGCGTTTGGCGCAAGCGTACAGCCAAGCGTAGCAATAAAGAACAGAACTGCAAGAGTAAGAATATTTTTACGACGGCCATTTTTGTCTGATAATCTGCCTCCAAACATCGCCCCAAGTGCGGCTCCGAAAAGGAGTGAACTCGCAACAAGCCCTTCCGTTGCCGGAGTCAGGTTTAACTGATCCGATTTAGACATGTATGGCAAGGCGCCGTTGATCACTCCCGTGTCATAACCAAAAAGCAAACCCCCGAAGGTCGAGACTAAAGTAATTGTCTTTAAAAATGACTTCTGATTTCGAGGTTTCACCGTTCCCTGTTTTGTCATATCGTTGCCCTCCTCTTGATTAAGCGTGCACTAATAGTTTTTCATCAATATACTGACGAGCAATGAGAGCATATTCTAGGGGGTGTGCAATGGATGGGTCTTGTTCCGCTTCTATCACAATCCATCCTTGGTATTCATTGTTGATTAGCGTCTCGTAAACGTTTGTAAAATCGATGCAGCCATCACCAGGTACAGTAAACATGCCGCTTAAGAAGGATTGTAAAAATGATTTGCCTTCCTGCTTACATTTTTCCAAAACTTCTTTTCTAACATCTTTAAAGTGAACATGCTTAATCCGGTCTAGATGTTTATTTAATAGTGTTAGATAATCTCCATCAGAGACGAAGATGTGGCCTGTGTCATAAAGTAAATGAACATGGTTGGGATCCGTATTTTCCATGAGCCGATCAATTTCTTCTAGGGTTTGAACACCGGTTCCCATATGATGATGGAAGACGAGTTTTAAATCATATTGTTGTGCTATTTTTCCAAGTTCATTTAGTCCTGCACACAATGTGTTCCATTCATCATCGGTAAAGTAAGGCTTTTCCTTGAAAACATTCTTTCCTGTCCCCTGGATACTATAAGTTTGCTCTGATACAACCGCAACGCTGGCATGAACTTCTTTTAAATACTGACAATGCTTATGAAAGGCTTTAGCTGCTTCTTCTATACCATCCCGAACAATGAAACTACTAAACCATTGTCCTGCAATTTTTAAGTTTCTTAACTTCAGCTCTTTATTCAATACTTCAGCTTCCGGAAAAAATCCGCCGACTTCTGTTCCTTGAAAGCCTGCTACAACAATATCACTTAACAAATGAGATAAGGTGTTCCCTGCTCCAATTTCCGGAATATCATCATTCCGCCAGCCAATTGGTGCGATTCCCCATAGAATAGTTTGTTCCCCCATAAGATCCTTCTCCTCTTAATATTGTTTTGCTGTTTCTAGTTTCTGTTTTCGGGATTCATACGCTTGCTGAATACTTTCCTTATTAGAAACTTCAGCAACGCCCACATTCCACCAGCTGTCATAACCATCTGTCATCGTCTTTGGCAGCACTTTCATTTCTATTAAAGTAGAAACCTCTTGTTTCTTCGCATCCTCTAAGGCTGCTTTCAATTCTTCTACTGTATTGGCACGGTATACTTTAGCCCCATATCCCTCTGCTACTTTCGCATAATCAATATTGAGGACTTTATTGTCATGGGTTCTAAATTCACAATAGTAGCTGCCGCCGCCATGATCCATTTGTAGATTATTGATACAGCCCCATCCTGAATTATCAAATAGAAGAACATTAATTTTTTGATTATATTGGATGGCTGTAATGAGCTCAGAGTGCATCATTAAAAAGCTGCCATCGCCTACAAGGGAATAAACTTCTTGATTTGGTGCTGCTAATTTAATCCCTAATGCACCTGATACTTCATAGCCCATACAAGAGTAACCGTATTCTAGATGATAGGTTTCCGGCACAGTTGGATTCCACACCCGCTGCAAGTCACCAGGAAGGGATCCGGCTGAACTAATCACAATGCTGTCTGGATTTACAATGTCATTGATCGTGATTAGTGCTGTTGTTTGAACAAATTCCGTTTTTAACGTATCGGCATATTCATTTAGTACTTCCTGTGAGAAGTGGTTCTTGACTTCAGGAATAAAATTCTCACGGCTGAAAGTGACTTTACTTAAACGGTCACGTTCCGCTAACCATTCCGTTTTTAATTCTTCAATCATTGGACCGAATTCGCTTTCGTATCCATCTAACAATGGTGCCAATTGTTCTAATGTTGTTCTTGCATCAGCTACTACCTGGAAAGCATCTAATTTATAAGCCTGCAAGCGGCTGACATTAATATTTAAGAATTTAGCATTGTCAAAATCGAAGGCGGTTTTTGAAGAAGTCGCAAAGTCCGTATATCTTGTACCGATTCCGATAATAAGATCTGCCTGGCGAGCTGCCTTGTTGGCTGCTAATGTTCCGGTAATCCCCATACCGCCTAAATTATTTTTAAAGGTAAATTCTACGGTTGATTTACCGGCTTGGGTTTCGACTAAAGGAATATTGTGCTTTTCGGAAATCTTCATTAATATATTGCGTGCACCTGAATATCTTGCACCGCCCCCGACTAAAATCAACGGCTTTTTGCTTGCTTTAATCAGTTCCGCTGCTCCCTTTAATTCACGGTCTACAGGAGATTTACGGTCAAGGTAGTGTACACGTTTTTCGAAAAATTTCTCGTCATAATCAAACGCTTCACCTTCTACATCCTGTGAAATACAGATCGTCGCAGGGCCTGCTTTACCCGGGTCTGTCATCACTTCAAATGCACGGAGCAGACTGGACATCAATTGTTCAGGACGGGTAATGCGGTCCCAATATCTTGAAACTGGTTTAAGGGCATCATTGGTGGTCACAGCTGCACTGTATTCTTGTTCAAATTGCTGCAGGACCGGATCCGGCTGTCTCGTTGCGAACGTGTCCCCTGGGATTAACAACATCGGAATATTATTTGCAAGAGCAGTTGCTGCTGCTGTTACAAGGTTCGCGGAACCAGGACCTACGGAGGTGGTTACAGCATATATTTTTCGGCGGAGCATTTGTTTACCGTAAGCCATCGCAGCAAGGGCCATCCCTTGTTCATTTTTTCCTTGGATGACTTTTAAATGACCGGCGTCCTGTTCAAGTGCCTGCCCGATTCCTAGGACATTCCCATGGCCGAAGACAGCGAAAACCCCTTCAACAAACAGATATTCTTGACCGTCTACATGGATATACTGTTGGTTTAAAAATTTGATTAAAGCTTGAGCGGTTGTTAATCTAATTTTTCCCACGGTTTATTTCACCTCAATCTTTTCCGTTCTTTCGGCAATTAATTGTTCAATCTCTAATACAATTGGCATTGCTTCGGACGAACTGTGTTTGCTGACAACAATTGCAGCCGATGCACTTCCATATTTTAAGGCCGTTTCAATTTCCTTGCCTGTTAGTAAGGCATAAAGGAAAGCAGAGGCATAGGAATCACCAGCGCCAAATGTTTTTAACACTTTGGTCAGATAAGCATGACCTTTAAAGGTTTCCCCTGATTTAGTGTAGGCGTAAGATCCTTCGACACCATGCTTGATAACGATTAGTTCCGGAGAATGCCGGAATAAGTAGTTGATCGTTTCTTCGTTGTTGCCTTCTAGCTTGTTTTCAAGCACATCGTATTCATCACGAGTGCCGATCACGACATCGGATTGCTCGGCGACTAATTGATAATAGACAGATGTCTCTTCAACGGATTCCCATGAATATGGACGGTAATCTAATTCAAAAACAACCTTCACATCGTTCTTTTTGGCAAGACCTACTGCTTTTAATACCGCTTCACGTGACGGGCTTTTCGATAGCGCAGTCCCGGAAACAAGCAGGATTTTTGCCTTTTTTATGTAATCTTCGTTGACTTCGGATGGGGCCAAATAAAGGTCGGCCACATTCTCACGGTACATTAAAATGCTGCACTCTTCCGGACTTTTAATCTCGGTAAATGCTAAGCCTGTTTTATGACCTTCTTGGTCGACGACCATATTGGAAGTATCGATGCCAACACTGCGCATATAGCTTTCAATAAAACGGCCATGCTGATCATCAGCAAGTTTCCCAATGAAACCGGCTTTCAGGCCCAGTTTGGATGAACCAATCGCGACGTTAGCCGGGGAACCGCCTACATATTTGGAAAACGTCATCGTTTCTTCCATTGGCCGGTTGTATTCAACCGCATTTAAATCGATGCAGGCACGGCCGATGGCAATGAGGTCGTATTCTTTTTCTTCATTAAATAGATATTTCATTTTCGAAAACAGCTCCTTACCGGTTTAAGATCCATTCGTGATCAGGATCGTTGTAGAATTTCCAAATACGTTTTGGTCCTGCCATGACATTTAAATAGTAGGAAGTGTAACCATCCGGTACACCTACTGGATGATAACCAGCCGGTACAAGGACGACATCGCCGTGTTCGACCGTCATAGTTTCATCAAGGGAACGGTCATCCGTATAAACTCGTTGGAAGACGAAACCTTGCTGCGGATTCATTTCATGGTAGTAGGTTTCTTCTAAAAATGATTCGAGAGGCAAGTTGTCTTGGTCATGTTTATGCGGCGGATAGCTCGACCAGTTTCCTGCTTCAGTATAAACCTCTACAACTAGTAAACTATTAGCAGAGGGATCGGAATCAGGTAAAATATTGTGTACCAGACGATGATTGCTGAATTTGCCTCTATGTTCAATGCCGTTATCAGAAGCTTTGATCAGCTTGGTTGGTAATTGCTTTTCTGATGGGGAATAACAGAGAACCACTCTTGCTTGTGTCACCGCTTCTACTTCAAAACTTCGATCATTAGATACATAAACACTATCGGTTGGTTTTTTTTCAAAAACACTTTCACGCGTGCCAAGGTTTTCAAATGTTTGTTCGCCATCTGTCACATGTATTTTTCCTGTTAAAACGACAATGCAGCATTCTTTATTGCCTAATTCTTCTGAATATTCAGCGCCTGGAACAAGATCAACGACTTTAAATCCAACATATTCTAATGGAGAATTTTGTTCTGTTACATCGTGGACAATCGAGACTCCTGATGCGGTTTCATTTTTAGTTGGTTTGCGAAGTAATTTGCTCATTTGTATACCTCCAAAATAAGGGGGTCTGTCCCCCACCACATTAACACATTACCACGATGGGGGTCTGTCCCCCATTCCTTTAACGCATTACCGCAATGGGAGTCTGACCCTTTTTAGATTATTCGAATGTTGGTGCTTTATAGCGAGCAGTCACAACTTTTTTACGAGTAAAGAAGTCAACGCTGTCTTTTCCATTTGCATGTAATGTACCGAAGAAAGAGGATTTCCAGCCAGAGAATGGAAAGAACGCCATTGGTGCTGGTACACCTAAGTTCACTCCGAGCATACCTGCATCAATATTCTCACGGAAGTAGCGGATGGAAGAGGCATTGGTTGAGAAAATGCAAGCACCGTTCGCGAATTCAGATTGGTTCGCAATTTCTACTGCTTCTTTTAAGTGTTTCACTTTTACGACCGATAATACTGGAGCAAAAATCTCATCTTTCCAGATGGTCATGTCTGTTGTTACCTCTTCAAAAATGGTTGGTCCAACGAAGTAGCCTTCTTCTAGAACACGTTCACGTCCATCGAGTGCTAGTTTTGCTCCTTCTTCGACACCTTTTGCAATATAACCAATGGTACGTTTTTGGTTTTCTTCACGGATCACTGGTCCTAAGAAGATACCATCATCTAAACCGTTACCCATTGTAATTTCTTTTGATTTTTCAACTAGCTTAGCTAAGAATGCATCATAGACGCCTTCTTCAACAGTTACAACAGAAGTTGCCATGCAGCGCTCGCCGGCAGAACCGAATGCTGAGCCGATAATATTCGTTACCGCATCATTAAGATCAGCATCATTTAGGACCGTAACATGGTTTTTCGCACCGGCTAAAACTTGAACACGTTTTAAGTTTTCGCTTGCACGCTTGTACACATATTCACCAACTGGCTTTGAACCAACAAAGGAAATCGCTTTTACTTCTTTATGGTCTAAGATGCCGTTTACCACATCATGGGCACCGTATACGACGTTGAATACACCTTTTGGAAGTCCTGCTTTTTCAAATAACTCGACAAATTTTTCTACTAAAAGCGGTGTTTTTTCAGATGGTTTTAAAATAAAAGAGTTACCCACTGCAATCGCCATTGGGAACATCCAGCATGGAACCATCATTGGGAAGTTGAATGGTGCAATCCCGCCAACAACACCGATTGGATAACGATAGTTGGTTGCTTCAATATCTGTTGCAATGTTTGTGAGGGAATCACCCATCATAAGCGTTGGAGCGCCGGCAGCAAATTCTACATTCTCAATCCCGCGAAGAACTTCTCCTCTTGCTTCTGTCAGGGCTTTACCATTTTCGATGGTGATTAAACGCGCTAATTCTTCTGCATTTTCTTGTAATAATTGATGGAAGTTGAATAAAACTCTTGCACGTTTTTGAACCGGAACGTCCTTCCATTTTTCAAATGCCTTTTTCGCAGCTTCTACAGCTAGTTCGACATCTTCCTTTGTAGAATGTGGTACTTGAGCCATTACTTCTTTTGTTGCCGGATTATAGACATCTTCATATTTGACTGTGTTGCTTTCAACCCATTCTCCATTTATGTAGTTCTTAATGGTTCTTACTTGTGTCGCTACTTCTGCCATGATTTCTTCCTCCTTAAAAAGTCCATTTAGTATCTATTAGGTAATGATTTAAACAATTTGGTAATCTCTTAATAACTTACCAACACAATCAAAGATGGTGACTCTTTTGTCTACTTGTTGTAATGTTTTGGTTAAGTGTTGGTTATATTTGATTCAATAATAATCCTAAAAGCGTTTTCAGTCAATAATAATATTTCATTATTTTTAATTATTTAAATTTGTCAGATTGTTTACTTTGATACAATAAAGTTACTACTCTATGTCAACTTACGTGATAAACCTAAATTTTACGGGTCTTGGAAAGGAAGGTTTTTCGGATTTAAGTAAATATTTATCAGGAAAAGCCTCTTTGAATGATTACGTTCATCGCATAAGCCAAAATGGCTCTTCATTTCATATTCATTATTGGGGAGTCATGCCAAACTACAAGAGGCCTATCATTGGAACAAATAGAGGATATTTTTAAATCGGCAAACTAATTTTCTATAAGAAAAAAAAAGAGGGTGTCCCAAAAGTATCATCAACTTTTAGGGGTACCCTCTTTTTTTAATTTGGCGATGTTATTTACATGGTACCTTTCCCTTAGTGCTGTTCTTGGAAATCGCTTTTATTAACTCCTTCACAAGCACGGGAACTTCTTCAAACGCACTCTTCATATGAAGGCGTTCAGTTCGTTTATGGGCGTCTTTTCCGAAGGGTCCTACGTTCAGTACGGGTGCTTGGAGCTGTTTCATTTCCTCGAATGGGATGCTGTAGCTGTCTCCCCAAACAGGTGTATTCGCTACAAAGGAATTCCAACCCTCGTTAGCATCGTTGTAATTCACATAGCTTAGGTCGCAAATGCCATTGAAATAATGGATTTGTCCCACTGGCAATCCAAACTTCTCCATCCCCTGCTCTTTTATATGCTTCACACATTCACGGATAAATTCACTATCAGACGAATTGACGGCTGGATAATACGGTGGTGCATAGAGCAAAATCATCGCCGGTGCCAGCTCTTGGCACTCAATCATTAATGTATCCGCAATTTGGAAGGACTTATCGCGGTCATCCCATTCATTGTTCTCAAGAACCTTGGCTTTCACCAAATCCACGAAATCTTGACCAAGTTTCCTAACAGCATGCTCCAATAATTGTTCATAGCGGAGCACACGAACTTCCCCTACCGGCTTCACACCTTGGGCTGTACAGATTTTTTGATAAGCCGTGTTACAAGCCTTCGCTGCATCTCCGGCAATCTCTTCAAAAATACCCATGATTTCCGCTGCATTTCGCTTCATTAAAAACACATTATACAAGGCGGACGCACGGAATGGCGTCTGTGCCGAGTACTCCATCTTCAAATCCTTTTGCTGCAGGGTGACCGGAAGCGGGGTTTTCTCGCCCATAACCGTTTCCTGGAGCTTGATGTTCCACTCCATCTCCTGCGTCATAAACGAAGCAATATAATTCGCAGTAATCCCGCTAAGTGGTTCGCCGACATGGGTTTCACGGCCGTAAAAAAGGACAGACGGCATAATTTTTCCGATTGAGCCTGAGTAGACATAAAAATTGCGGTCCCCTGGCTGCTGCGTAAATACCGGCTCTCCATTTAAAAATAACTTATAAGTGAGTCCATGTTCTTCACGCATTCCTACTAATTTCACGACGGCAGCCCGCATTCCCGCCGAATTGACTTCTTCATCCGGGACGGTCACTAAAACAAGGTTAATCGGCCATTTTTCGGCGGAAGCCTTTTCAATTAATCCCATATGCATGACGAGACCCATTTTCATATCCATCGTACCGCGACCAAACAAATACTCACCGGAAAGAAGATCCTCCCGTGCATCCTCTGGTAGGCTTTCGATTCGGCTGTGTAGCAATTGGGTCAATTCCTCAGGTTTAAAGGCGAATTCCTCAATATCCCCGTATTCCTCTGTAAAAACCGTATCAAAATGGCTAATGAGAACAATGGTGTCCTTCGCTTCAGGATGTTTGTATAGAGCGGTGACGAATCTTCTTTCCAGATCCGCATCATGAAGACCTAAGTAGTCAGGGTTTTCTTGAAAATAAGGCAAACTCTGCAGTTTCGCTGCTAGCTTCTCAGGGAATTCCCGTTCTCCTAGCGTCAGCGTCCGGCTTTCCCAGCCCACGACCTCACATAACAAACGGCGTAGCCCTTCTTTTGTTGCCCATTGATATTCTGTCATGCCTTTCATCTCCCTATTTTAGTGAAGCTATTGCAGCACATTTAACATAAACGTACTGCAACAAAAAATTTTTAGAAGCGCAATGACAAGCAGCTTAATCCGCCGTCTAATTTACGGAACTCGGTTGTATCGACCTCGATGGTTTTGAAGCCTGCGTTTTCAATGTTTTTCTTTGTTTGCGGGAAGCCGGCTGGAACGATGACATAATCATTGACGCGAATGCAGTTGGCTGAGTACTCTTCTTCCGGCGGAACGATGATTTTTTTATAGGAATTGAAATCAGCATGGTCGACGAATTCACCGGCAACAGCAACGGTTCCTTCTCCTAAATAAGTGATTCCGGTTTTTAAGTGGAAAAACTTTTCGAGTTCCACAATCGTAGCCTTGTAGTTTTCGGATTCAAGGATTTGTTTTAATTGCTTGGCGCCTTCGTGGTTGGTTCTTGTTGAAACGCCAATGTAAAAATGATCCTCGATCTGTAAAATATCTCCGCCCTCAAGAGTTCCAGGCGCTTCAATATGATAGATTTTGTCATAAAACTTCTTTAATTCCGGCTCCATTTCGATGATTTCACCGTTTCGGGTTGCCGCCCCCGGGTTGGTGACCACGGCGAAGCCAGGGGTAATAACAGCGGTGTCCTCAACAAAGGTGGAATCAGGGTAGTTTTCGTTTGCCAAAAGCTCGGTTACCTCCACACCGCATTGTTTAAGGGCTTCTATGTAAGATATATGTTGTTCAAGTGCCTTTTCTAAAACCGGTGCTCCAAGATCTGAAGTGGTTAATCCATTTACATATGTTTTCCCAGGGGTTTTAACGATAACATTTTTAAACATGTGAGCAACCTCCATTTTTTCATATAGTGGAATTTTATTTCGTCAAATGAAATTTATAATTTGATAGTAATGCAGTTTAATAATCGTGTCAATGTTTTTAATTTTTAAAAATTAAGGTATAGTAAGAATAATGTTCCATAATGCGGAATTTTAAATCATTATTTAGAAAAATGGAGTGGGGAAAATGCAAACGATCGATCGAGCGATGGAAATTATCGGGATTATTTCCGGCAGTGAAGCGGCAAAGTGGCTGTCGATTACGGAAATATCGAAGGAGTGTGACCTGCCTGTTAGTACGATCCACCGCCTATTGCAATCCATGAAAAAATATGGGTTGATTCAGCAGGATCCAAACTCGAAGCATTATACGCTGGGGAATAAATGGCTGGAATATGGTTTGCAGTTATATGACAGCTTTGATTTTGTCGGTCAGATTCGCCCTGAAATGGAACGGTTAATGAACGAGGTCGGAGAAAGCATTTATTACAATAAGCCATTTGGGCTGGAGTCGCTTGTCGTTGAAAGAATTGATTGTCCGACCAACCCGATTCGGATTTACGACCAGCTTGGCAATCGGATTCCAATGCATATTGGTGCGGCAAACAAGGCGATGCTCGCGTTCATGCCCCATGACGAGGCGCTGAGAATTGTTGGATCACTGGTTGCCGTGGCGGAACAGGAAGTGTTTTTAGAAAAATTGCAGGCGGTGAAATTGCAGGGGTATGGCATCAGTCATGGGGAGAAAACAAAAGGGACTTCAGCGGTTGCGGCCCCCATTTTTAACCAGATGAATGAGCTGATCGGCGCCATCAGCATTGGGTATGTCAATTTCCAAGTTTCGGAGGATCGAGAAAAGCTATTAATTGACAAAATAGTGGAATATGGAAGAAGGATTTCAGCGAAATTGGGGTGGAGGTAAATAATATCCGAAAACAAGAGAAAAGGAGACTAGTAAGCATTCACTGAGGTGCCTGCCACTCATGGGTGACAGGCACTTTTTGTTTTGATCCACAAGGGCTGTCAGTTTTGCGATTCGCTGATTGAAGAGGAGTTTTCGCTGATTGGCCTCTTCATTTCGCCAATTGGAGACCGTTTTTCGCCGATAAAACCATCAAAACCGCTGATAGCCACGAAGCGTCCACACCAAGCGTACAAAATCACAAAGGACCTGTGAAACATCAAGCCTCTTCCGCCATGTGGGAAATTTTGATATAATAACAACAGATTGAGGGAGGTGCATACAGATGGAGAATCACTTACGATTGTCTGGTACTTCTGCCACTCATGCAAAGCCTAGTATTGGAAAGGCGATACTTTGCATGGGGCGAATCATTTAATTTCATCGCCATAGCTTTTCTAATATTTCGGCTTTGCACCTTATTTTTTCAAAACCAAAATAAGGGGCTGGCAAAAGTGAAATATATCAATGCTAACAATGTTTTACCTGAAAAGCTGATCATGGAAATCCAAAAATATGTCCAGGGGGAAACCCTTTACATTCCCAAGCCGGAAAAGGAATATCGGAAATGGGGAACTTCAAGTGGTGGAAGACGGCTGCTTGACCGCCGCAATGCTGCGATTAAAAGTTCTTTTATTAGCGGCAGCAGCATCCAGCAATTAGCCGAGGAACATTACCTCTCCACGGAAACAATCAAAAAAATTGTCTATTCGAAAAAGAAATAAGCTAACAGCACTGGTGAAAATCCTTCATCAGTGCTTTTTTATGTCAAAAACATTTCTAAGTCATTTTCTCCATTTTAAACACTTACTGGATTTATTAAAATAAAGGGCATAGAGACACTGGTAAAATGTTAGGAGATAAACAAGATGACCGAAAAATTTATTAAAAACGAACAATTTAATTTTATAAAAAATCAGATCGCATTGATTAAGGACAGCAGAAAAAAGAATGTGGCTCCAACCGTTTTGGCCGCTGTAATTGACCTGGCCAATGCCAAAATTTTGGACCTTTTTCCTCATGCAACACTAGAGCAACAGGAACTGCTGGATCTTTCCAAACTAAAAACGGATGCCGAGTATGATCAATACACCCAGTATCTTTCCGCTTCCGTGGCACCTTTTCCCAAAATTACTGAGCAGCAATTAAAAAAAATGTTTCCAAAAATTAAAAAATTAAAGCTGCCTGATTTATCAAAAGTGGATCACGACCAGCTGACCTATTTGAGCTGGAACGATCTTAGTTCCAATAAAAAATTGATTGTCTATGAGCTTGACGGAAAAATCACCGGTATCGAATGCAAATTTACTCCGACCAGTAAAGATAATCTTTGTTCCTTCTGTAATCGGTTTGGCCAGGTTGCATATATTTCCACCATAACCAAAGCAAAAAAATCCAAAAACCCGGACTATTATAAAGCCATCGGCAATTATATTTGCACCGATAGTTCCGAATGCAATAAAAAAATAACCAATGTCGACTATTTAACAGCTTTTCTGAAAGAATCGTTAGGAATGTGAAAAAATCACAATGGCCCTATTACCATTGTGATTTTTTCACGTTTTTCTTTTTCCATTAATTTTAATAAAAAAATAATGCTAATTGAATTGAGCGATTTTTCAAAATCACCTATTATAGTAATATTATCGACTATTTTCGATGATTATCGCCAATCTCCTATAAACTGGAGGTTGTATACTTTGAGGAGGCTCGTTATGAAACTGAGCAATGAGGAAATTGAAATTTTAAAAATACTTGAAGAGGACCATCAATTATCGGCGGCCACCATCGCATCCATGGTCATGAGCGACGAAGAAACCGTCAAAAACACCATCAAAAAATTAGAAGATCAAAAGGTCATTATGAGTTACCCGACATTGATCAACTGGAGTAAGGTTGAAGGCGAAGCTAATATTGTTGCCATGATTGAAGTAAAGGTTACTCCTAAGCGCGGCGTTGGTTTCGATGAAGTAGCGGAAAGAATCGCTCGTTTTCCGGAAGTATCCTCTCTATATCTGATGTCCGGTGCCTATGATCTATCCATTACGATTGAAGGAAAAACGATGAACCAAATTGCTAACTTTGTTTCGGAAAAATTATCAACGATTGAGCATGTTATCTCCACTACCACCCATTTCATGTTAAAAAAATATAAGCATGATGGGGTTATTTTTGAAGGTGGCGACGAGAAGGATCGCAGGATGGTGGTTACACCATGAAAAACGAGTATTCCTCTTATTTTTCGCAAACAGCAAAAGAAATCCAGCCATCGGGGATTCGCAAATTTTTCGATTTGGCCGCCAGTATGGAAGGCGTCATTTCGTTAGGTGTCGGGGAACCAGATTTCGTAACACCTTGGAATATCCGTGAAGCAACGATTCTATCGCTCGAGCAGGGCTTCACCTCCTATACAGCCAATCCTGGATTGCTGGAATTAAGACAAGAAATTTCGAATTACCTAAGGAATCGTTTTGCAGTGCAGTATGACCCGAAAAATCAAGTAATTGTAACAGTCGGGGCAAGCCAGGCGATTGACCTTGCTTTCCGCGCGATTTTAAACCAAGGAGAAGAAGTCCTGATTGTCGAACCGGCTTTCGTCGCGTATGCCCCATTGGTTGCATTGGCCGGGGGAAAACCAGTTCCCGTTTCAACCTCACCAGAGAACGGATTTAAGGTAACACCGGAGCAAATCGAATCAGCCATCACGGAAAAAACAAAGGCGATTTTGCTGTGCTCGCCAAACAACCCGACAGGCAGTATGCTGACAAGGGAAGATTTAACGGCACTCGCGAAAATCATTGAAAAACATGACCTAATCGTCGTTTCCGACGAAATTTACGCGGAACTAAGCTACGACGAAACCTTTACAAGCTTTGCAGCCATCGAAGGGATGTATGAGCGGACGATTTTGATCAACGGTTTTTCCAAAGGCTTCGCGATGACCGGCTGGCGCTTGGGGTTCCTTGCAGCTCCGGTGGAATTTGTCGAGGTGATGCTGAAAATTTACCAATATACAACAATGTGTGCACCGCATATGCTGCAGATTGGAGCAATTGAAGCCCTTCGCAACACCTATCATGAAGTGGAAGAGATGCGAAATAGCTACCGCAGAAGACGAAACTTTATGGTGCAGGCCTTAAATGAAATCGGACTCGATTGCCATGTCCCAGGCGGAGCCTTTTACGTCTTTCCGTCCATTCGTTCTACGGGCCTCAGCTCAGAGCAATTTGCCGAAGAGCTGCTGATAGCGGAAAAGGTCGCTGTTGTACCCGGAAACGTCTTTGGCGAGAGCGGCGAAGGCTACGTCCGATGCTCCTACGCCACCTCCCTGGCGCAGCTCCAAGAAGCATTGAAACGCATGCAAAGATTCGTGGAATCACGGAAAATGGTCCTGCAGGGAAAATCCTAAATATGGTTTTGACAGAATTCGGGTGGTGCCTGGCACTACCCGAATTTTGTCGACAGCCACCTTATGACTATGCTAAACTACTTCCGATACAAAGCTAAAAGGATGATACGATGGGAAAGTCATTCACTATGCGTCTTCTAAATCGGACGGGAATACGCTCGAGTTCTGATCGGGAGTTTTTTATTTTCAATGATGATGTTTTATTTGAGCGTTTGAAGCTTGTTTCATATATGTTGATTTTCACCTATCCCACATTTTTCATTGTCGACTTCTTCTTATTAAAGGGGCTCTCTCATCCGGTCTATAAAACGATATTGGCTGCGGTCCATATCACGGGGCTTATTATTTCGCTTATTTTTATCATGATTTACCGTTATTTTCGGCAGAAGAGCAGGTCAAAAGGGTCTATTATCAAACTCTATGTCTTTCTTTATTTATTTATTGGGGCAGTTTCCTCTCTTAATAGCCAATTACTGACCGGAAATATTTATGCCTATCTCATTATCTTATTTGGGGTCGCTGTCTTTTTCCCGATTCAGCCGAAAATTCTACTAACGAATTTGATTGGGACTCATTTACTCTTTGTTATTGGGCTTTTCTTCCTTGAACAAGACCGAGTCTCCTTTTTAATCAAGCTCATTAATTCAACCGGGGCCGCTGTGATTTCATTTACGATTGGTCTAGCATTCTATTCCTTTCGTAAAAATGATTTTTCAAATAAAAGCAAGCTTAGCCGGAACGAGGAAAGTTTTCGCAGATTATTTAATCTAAGCCCCAATCCCTTAATTCTTATAAAAACGGATACCAATGAAATTTTGCTCATGAACCGCCAAGCGCTTGAATACTTTCAACTCCAAGGTAAAGGCACCGATGCGAGTTTCCTGTTTCGAAGTGCTCAAGAAAAGATCGACATTATAACAAGACTGAAGGAACTGGAAAGTGTGAAAAACCTTGTGGTGGAACATCAAATTTCCACTGATATCCGGAAATGGTCCATGCTTCATTTCGAGCTGGTTGATTATTTGGATGAAACCTGTATGTTAATGGGGGCAACGGATATTACCGATATCAAGAAAACAGAAGAAGAGCTAGAAAAGCAGGCTTCCTATGATATGCTTACCGGTGTCAGAAATCGAAGAAGCGGCATTGAGCAGCTCCGCAAACAAGTTTCCGGTGGTCCGGAATCCAAGGAATTTTTTCTTTGCTTTATGGATATTAATGATTTGAAAAAGGTGAATGATCGTCTCGGCCATGCGTTTGGGGATGAATTGATTAGGACCTGCTGTGAAGTCTTTAACCGGTATAATGATCATCACGATGTCCTCTTCCGTCATGGCGGAGATGAATTCATCATGATCTTTTTTAAAAAGAAAATGGAAGAGGTCGAGCGGATTTGGGACAATATTCAGCGGGATTTCCATGTCTTGAATGAATTAAAACAAAAGCCCTTTCACCTTTCTGTCAGTCATGGACTTTACCACTATGTGCCCGGGGCTCCCATTACGGTAGAGGAAATTCTTGAAACCGCGGATCAGGAAATGTATAAGGAAAAATCTCTTTATAAAAAACAAGAAGCCTCCATCAGAAGGTGACTGTCCAGCCTTTATGGAAAAAACCTGGTGAAATGTCCAGTTCGGTGACAGGAACTATGTGAATTCTTTACATAGTTCCTGTCACTCATCCCCCAAATTTATTTCAAATCATTTAGACTTAAATAGTCTGTATAGATTCCCGAAACACCTTGGTTTAATAGTGTTTTAGCTTCCACTTTATTATTGATGGTATGGACATACACCGAAATCCCTTGCCTCTTTAACCTCTCAATAAATGACTCTTGGGCTTGTCTCTGTGATAAAGTTACTACCTTTAGATCGCTTTTCCTCGTAAAAGCAAGGACATTTTCCTGGCTCATGCTTGATCTATATAAAGTTAAAATCAGATTTTCAAAAGGATAAATTTCCTTTATTTTCCGATAATCCTCCGGACTGTATACCTGGGGAATCACTCTCTGCAACAAAGATCTATCTACTTTTGAAAATTGAGCTGCAACCTCAGCAATAACCCTTGCATTATCCAATTTTGTATCGGTGACAAAATAAACATCCGGGTATTTTTCCATTAAAATGATGAGGTCATATACCGACAGCGGCTCCCACCCTTTGTGTATTTTTAAGCCTTTAAACTCTTGAAGTGACAGTTGATCCGCTTTCTTTTCCTGACCTAAAAACGGATACATATATGTATGCCAATCATGCCTGGCAACTAAATGACCGTCCGTCGTAAAAACTAAATCCACCTCAAAAACACGGATGCCCTTTGTATAGTTGTATTGAAAGGCTTTTAAACTATTGGTCACTCTTTTCCCTTCAACGCCTCCCATCCCGTGAGCAATTATTTTATTTTCCTTTACCCATTCATAGGGAGTGACTCTGACAGGTCTAAAGGGGGTGCCCTCCATTATACTTATAGGTAATTCCATCGGGAGCGGTCCTTCATTCTCGCCATGACCTTTCATGTTGAATACCGTAGAGCTTTCAGACCTTCCTGCAAATCCAATGAGTAAAAAAAATAAAACAATAGTTGTACATTTAACAGATAATCTATTCATTGGTTACCAACATCCTAAATGGCAAATCGTATTGCTCATCCGTATTTTCCCTTAATTCCCTTCTGATTATTCAATGATTCCTTTCACAAGGTGGCATCAAACGGCGGCACATTACTCGGTGATCGGCATGGCCACATCATTGAATTTGCAGCCTTGCAGGCATTCACTTCAGGTGGCTGCTTTTTTTAAAAAGGAACATTGGATGGTGGCGAAACAAGTATTGGGCTTAAATCTAGTAATCCTTCTCCGATCGATAATTCACTCCCGAATAACGCATAATAAATAAAAACTAATTTCAGGTGGTTAAAACAGTGAAAAAGATCGTTTTTATCCGGCATGGTCAAAGCTTATATAATCTTGAAAACCGCTTTACCGGATGGCTTGACGTCGACCTCACCGATGAGGGTTATAATGGAGCCCGGGAAGCCGGTGCGATTTTGAAAAAGCATGGCTTTACCTTCGATGTTGCCTATACCTCCGTTCTCAAACGAGCGATTCGGACTTGTTGGATTCTCCTTCATGAAATGGATTTAGTGTGGATTCCAGTCCAAAAGTCGTGGCGGTTGAATGAAAGACATTACGGCGGTCTGCAGGGGTTGAACAAGGATGAGGTAATTGCTCGATTTGGAGAAGAACAAGTAAATGAGTGGCGGCGCTCCGCCAGTGTCCGGCCGCCAGCCCTGTCCGAGGAGGGTTACGGGAAATACTTGTCAGATCCGAAATACGCAGGACTTGCGGCTGATGGGATTCCTTTTACCGAGAGTCTCCTCGATACTGAAAAACGCGCTTTGATCTATTGGAATGAAGAGATTGTTCCGGATTTGCAGCAGAACAAACGCGTAATTATCTCTGCACATGGAAATACACTCCGGGCATTGGTGAAATATCTCGACCAAATTCCCGACGAAGAAGTCACAAGTCTAAACATCCCCAACAGCATGCCGCTCGTCTACGAACTCGACGATGACTACCTAAAACCCGTCCGGCACTACTATCTGTGTAGCAAAGGCGAAGCATCGGCAGACAGTATCCCTCGGCACCTTAATTTGGATGATCCAAAAAACTGCGAGTGGATAGGGTGAATTAGTTCAATAAAAATCGGGTCGAGACAACTCCACCCGATTTTTGTCGAACAAACACAATCCCCTATCGGATTGCCGCCCGTAATTTCCGGTTTTCCTTACGAGCTAGGGCAGTTTCAAATAGTTGTTTTTCTTCTTCGCTTTCCGGGTATACACCCGGAACCGGTATGGGTTTCCCCTCTTGATTGACTGCTACCATAGTCAGGAAAGATTCGGTTGTTAAGTTCTTCTTGTTTGTGATAAGGTTATGCGCCGTTACCTTTACGTACACTTCCATTGAGCTTCTTCCGGTATACGTAACAAACGCCTCTAACGTCAATGCATCCCCTACCTTGGCAGAAGAAAGAAAATCAACCGAATCAATCGATGCCGTCACAACTGCACAATTCGAATGCTTCATTGCTGCGACTGCCGCGATCTCATCAATATAGGCAAGCACCTTCCCGCCAAAAATCGTATCCAAATGATTCGTATCCGGCGGAAAAACTAAACGAGTCTGAATCGTCCTTGAATTCTGTATCGGTAATTTTTCCAGAGTCACGAAAACCCCACCTCCTAATCATTCTTTCGACAAAAATCGAGCGGTGACAGGCACCACCCGATTTTTGTCGAATTACTTAAACCATTCTAACACAGTCATCCGTTCACGAACCAGACGTGTGGCTTCCACCATATGCTTCAGGGATTGAATCGTTTCTTCGGCGCCTCTTGTTTTTAGGCCGCAGTCGGGGTTGATCCAGAATTGGGCTGGGTCTAGGGCGGCTAGACCGCCCGCGATGACATCGACGATTTCTTCACAAGAAGGTACCCTTGGGCTATGTATGTCATATACACCAAGGCCAATCCCTTTATGGTAGGCATTTTTGTGGAATGTAGTGATCAGTTCCCCGTGACTTCGTGAGGTTTCAATCGAGATTACATCCGCATCCAGCTGATTAATCGGCTCTATAAAATCGTGAAAGTCGCAATAACACATATGGGTATGAATTTGCGTCATATCCGCTACCGTCGAGGTCGTAATCCGGAAGGCTTTTACCGCCCATTCTAAATAGTGGTCCCAAGCCGATTGCTTCAGCGGCAGCCCCTCCCGAAGCGCCGGTTCATCTACCTGAATCATTTTAATTCCTGCCGCCTCAAGGGCTTCCACTTCTTTTCTTAGTGCAAGAGCAATTTGGAAAGCAACCTCAGAGCGCTGTAGGTCATCACGGACAAATGACCAGTTCAGAATGGTGACCGGCCCTGTAATCATGCCCTTAACCGGTTTCTCCGTCAGCGACTGGGCATATACACTTTCTTTTACCGTCATTGGCAGTAAAAATTCCACATCCCCATAAATCACGGGCGGTTTCACACAACGGGAGCCGTAGGATTGAACCCAGCCGTTTTCCGTGAACGTAAACCCGCCTAATTTTTCTCCAAAAAACTCCACCATATCGGTCCGCTCAAACTCACCATGAACAAGCACATCCAAGCCGATTTCCTCTTGGATTCCAATCCATTTACGAATCTCATCTTGAATAAACGAGTCATATTTCTCCGTCGCCCACTCTCCCTTACGCCATTTTCTGCGCGCTTGCCGGACTTCTAACGTCTGCGGAAAGCTTCCGATTGTCGTGGTCGGCAGCAGCGGAAGATTCCAATGCTTTTGTTTTTCGCGGCGTTCCTCAAAGGTGGCATCCCGTTCAACCTGCTGGTACTGAATCCGCGACACCTCCTCCTGAATCTCCCCACAGTTTCTTGCCGGGGATTGGTTCAAACGTTTGAGTGCCTCTTCACTTTGGACGAACACCTCTAACGCATCCCCGTTACGAACACTTTTGACTAGACACTGAACTTCTGTTAATTTTTCATCCGCAAAGGCCAAGGCCTCTTTCACAATCGAGTCTAATTGCCCCTCATGTTCCACCGTTACCGGAACATGCAATAGGCTTGACGAAGGCTGTAGCCATAAACGTTCCTGAGGTACGATACGAGTAATCGTGTCAACCAGATTTCTTTTTTCAGATAGATGAGCACGCCAAATATTCCGCCCATCAATCACCCCGGCTCCAAGGATTTTATCCTCTGGAAATCCAAATCTGGCAATAGCTTGCAGATTTCCTTCCAAACCATGGACAAAATCCAGTCCAATCCCGGCAACAGGTAAATCGATAATATCCTCGTACCACTCAACACCATCAAAATAGGTTTGCAGCATAATTTGCAGTTTTGGCGCGGCTTCCTGCAGTTGTTGGTAAATATAAGCTACAGTTTTCATTTCATCTTTTGTGACCGATGTAACCAGGATTGGTTCATCGATTTGAACCCATTCCACACCCTCGTCCGCCAACTCTTGTAAAACTTTCGCGTACAACGGCACAATTTGCAAAATAAGTGCAGGTAATTGCTTCGGTTCATATCCCTTTGAAAGCTTTAAGAACGTGTAGGGTCCAACTAAAACAGGCTTTCCCTGAATACCAAGCTTGTCTCTTGCTTCCCGGTAGGCTTGCAGCGGCTTATTTTCGGTTAACCTAGATTTGATCTCCCCTAGTTCTGGAACAATATAATGGTAATTCGTGTTAAACCATTTCGTCATTTCACAGGCGATCGCTGTTTCACTACCGCGAGCCATCGCAAAATACGTTGAAAGCGGGACCGGACCACTGCCATCATAGTCGTATCTTTTCGGCACGCAGCCAAACATCACGGCGAGATCAAGCATATGATCATAGAAAGTAAAATCCCCGACCGGAATCCACTCGATTCCCAGATTCTTTTGCTTTTGTAGGTGGCGGAGGCGAATTACCTCCATTTGTTTGAGAAAGTCTGACTCCGCTAGTCGACCGGCCCAAAATCCTTCTAATGCCTTTTTCCATTCACGATTTTCCCCAATCCGCGGATACCCCAGATTACTGCTTTTCATCTTACTTCCTCCTATTCTTTTAAAAAAATACTTTTATGTTCTTAGCGATTGTTTATTGGCAACATTTTGGCTTGTTGCGCATCGGTTTTTGTCGCCTATCGGGTTTATTGGCGACATTTTGCATCGTTGCGGGTCCATTTTTGTCGCCTATCCGGCTTATTGGCGACACTTCTACTCGTTGCGGGTCCATTTTTGTCGCCTATCCGGCTTATTGGCGACACTTCTACTCCCTGCGCATCTGTTTTTGTCGCCTATCGGGCTTATTGGCGACACATTTACTCCCTGCGCACCTGTTTTTGTCGCCTATCGGGCTTATTGGCGACACTTCTACTCGTTGCGGGTCCATTTTTGTCGCCTATCCGGCTTATTGGCGACACTTCGACTCCCTGCGCACCTGTTTTTGTCGCCTATCGGGCTTATTGGCGACACTTCGACTCGTTGCGGGTCCATTTTTGTCGCCTATCCGGCTTATTGGCGACACTTCGACTCCCTGCGCACCTGTTTTTGTCGCCTATCGGGTTTATTGGCGACATTTTTGCATCGTTGCGGGTCCATTTTTGTCGCCTATTCGGCTTATTGGCGACACTTCTACTCCCTGCACACCTGTTTTTGTCGCCTATCGGGCTTATTGGCGACACTTCTACTCCCTGCGCACCTATTTTTGTCGCCTATCCGGCTTATTGGCGACACTTCTACTCCCTGCACACCTGTTTTTGTCGCCTATCCGGCTTATTGGCGACACTTCTACTCCCTGCGCACCTATTTTTGTCGCCTATCCGGCTTATTGGCGACACTTTTCCCAGATCAGCACCTCTTTTTGTCCCCAACCCTAGAAAGGTATTTTTTTCAAATAAAAAAAAGCATCTCTAACGTTCCAATAGAAAGTTAGAAATGCCTAATATCGACAGCGACATACGTCGCCCTGTTATCAGCAGCAGCCAATCTAACACCTCCCTATCTCCCGTAGGTCTTCAGCGTTGTCGAAACAGGCAGGTCTCCTGACTTAAGGATCATCACCAGCCGCATACCTTCCCAATCATCTCGATTAGTGGCAAAAAACTGCGTTGATTTCCCTTTTACAGTGGCGGGACCGTGTCGGACTTGCACCGAGCTTCCCTTTTCATCCCTGAACATTATGCTTCAAGGAACCTGTTCCCACTTATTCAATTAAACAAGTACTCTACCATCATAATGCAAACTGTCCAAAAATTGCAATTTTTAATGAAATTCTAATCGATGATTTTTCAAGTCTCTTAATATAATAAATCACTATCGAAGCAAGGAGGAAAATAAATATGGACAAGAGATTGTGGGAAATTCAGCAGCGGATTTCGAAGGAACACAAAGACCTTGGTAAGTTCGTACAGCATGTCCTCGACGAGTTCGATAAAAAAACGGATGAACATCGCCGTCTAAGTTCCTCGAATGCCTTAGCCGGAATCAAAACTCCCGGAATCGCAGAAAAAGCCTTCTATGACACCGTAACCGAAACAAAAAAATGGGTCCTCGACGTCCTTGAGCGCACCGTCCAAGACTTCGAACACTCCGGCGACAAACACTGGAACAAAAACTTCAAAGACGGGGTGAAGGAGTAAATAGATTTTTACAAAATTCGGGTGGTGACAGCACCACCCGAATTTTGTTGAATCATCACCGCCCACTCCAATTTGCGTATATACATGGCTATTGTGCAAATACTATAAAGGAAAAGGAGGTTCGATTATGGACACACAAAGAGCTCAAGAAATTGCCATTTCAGCTACGATGGCAAATGTTATGTATGATGGAAAAAAGATCTATATTGAGCATGTTGACCAGCAAAATGGCACGGCTACTATTCATCCTTTAGATCAGCCAAACCAAAAGCAAAGCGTTTCTGTTTCAAGTTTAATGGAATCTTAATCGTAAAAGGGTTGCACATCCGTGTAACCCTTTTACATTATAAAGTTTGATAAAGCTTAGTATAGAGCATAAGTTCTTTTAGTAATTCGTCCACAAGCTCTAAACTTTCCTTATTTAGTGTGTTCTGTTCGTAATCAAAGCAGTGCGGGTCGAGTACGAGTTGTTTTGGAATAGCATTGGCGGAGGATATTCCACCTCAGACTTTAGGCGTAGACTGATTAAAGCCGACTTACAAAAAAGTGCAAACCTCTTAAAGGTCTGCACTTTTCCTTGTTATTCCGTCAAACCCACCGAATACTTCGCAAATCCGCCCTCGGATGGTCCTATATATTTGATATGTGGAAATGGTCCAAGGTATTTTTGAGCGTTTGGCGAAGAGTCAAATACAGGAATCGCTGTACCTTTAATTTTTACAAGCGACCAGTTTTGGTCCGCTGCAGGATTCAAAGGCTTGTGCGCCTGAATATAATTTGTCACGATCTGCCGGTTTTCATCCGGTGCCTTTAACACAATATCACCCTGACTTACACCTGGGAAGGTCGCACTGGAAGCTCGATAATTATTGGTGGCAACAATAAACTTTTGGTCGGCAGCAACCGGCTTCCCTTGATAAGTTAAATTGACGATCCGGCTTGAACCAGCGTTCACCACATTCCCGTTCGCATCATATTTTGCCGGTTTTGTCACATCAATTTGGTACAGTACACCGTCAATCACATCAAAATTAAACGATGGAAAATCAGGATTAATTAACGGCTGTTCGCTGCTGGCAGGATTGATTTGATTAAATTGCCCTGCACTCATTTCCAGCCACTCTTTCAACTGGGCACCCGTTACCATTTTTGCCTGGAGGGTATTAGGATACAAATATAAATCCGCGACATTTTTGATGGCCAGTTTTCCTGCTGGAATATCGGTATAATACGTCGGACCGCCGCGCCCGCCTGCTTTAAATGGCGCTGCTGCTGAAAGAATCGGAATGCCCGCATATTTTGGTTCTTCTTTTAATGCCCCGGTCACATACTCTGTTTGTGCATTATTGACGATTTGTACCGAAGGATCGTCCTGAACAAGGGCAAAATAGCTATAAATCGGAGCAGTTGTTTCTCCGACCGGCTGGTTAACATACTTGATTGTCGCATCATGCTCATCTTTAATCACCTTCATTAATGTCTCATCGGTTGAAACGAGGGATTTCCCCGCAGCATCGACAATTGGCCGTAAAGCAGCCTTACTGTCAACCACCTTCCACTTGCCGCGCTTTTTCTGCAGCTGCAGGTCAATCACGCCAAGATGACTGCCAAATGCCCCGGCCATTACCACTGGTTTCCCATTTATGGTCCCCTTTTCAAGATTGGTATTCGGCAGATCCTTGTAGATTGGGCCGGGGAAAGTGTTATGTTGATGACCGGTAAATACCGCATCAATGCCCTTCACTTGCGTTATGTAGTAACCCGCATTCTCCATTCCGGGCTGATAGGGCTCCCCGCTGATTCCCGTGTGGGCAAGAGCCACAATCACATCAGCGCCCTGCTTTTTCATCTGCAGAACATATTGTTTCGCCGTCTCCACAATCGATCTGGTCTCCACTTTTCCTTCTAAATTGGACTTATCCCATTCCATAATCTGCGGCGGAACAAAACCGATCACACCGATTTTAAGATTATGCTTTTTTCCGCGTTCATCGACCACCGTCTTTTTCAAAATGACAAACGGTTTAAAGTATGGCTCCTCGGTTCCGGCCTTTACGATATTCGCATTGACCACCGGCATTTTTGCATCATTCAAGGTTTCCTTTAAATAATCCAGTCCATAGTTAAATTCATGGTTCCCAAGCGTGGTCGCATCATACCCCAATAGATTGAATGACCGGTAAACAGGGTGGACTTCCCCCGGCTTTAATCCCTTCACTCTAGCCATGTAATCACCTAAAGGATTCCCTTGGAATTCATCGCCATTATCAAACAGCATGGAGTTTTTCACTTCACTCCGCGCCTGTTTGATGAGGGTGGAGGTCTTGACCAAGCCGACCTTGTCATCCTGCTTAGTCTGGTAATAATCATAATTCGCCAAAAACACATGGATATCCGTCGTTTCAAGCAAGCGCAGCTGAACTGTGCTGCTCGGCTTTTGCTTTTTCGCCAATATTTGTGAAGGCAGGGCCTGCACCGCAAGCACCAGCACCGAAACCGCGAATAACATAAATTTCTTCACCAACTAAAAAATCCTCCCTTATATGAAAATCATACAAACGAGGATAGTATTTGTATCCACAAATGGGATTATTCTACAAAACACGGGTGGTGACAGGAACCGCCCGTGTTTTGTCGGATTACATGAAAGTCATCCCAGCCGTCATTATAGCTCGATTTCACTCTCATTATTTGATAAATTCTGGCTGTTAACAGGCAAGGTTCGAGCAACCGCCCAGAAGTAATAGATGGCTCCTATGCCAAATACCACCGCAAGCAGTAGTGGAATTGAGTAATTGATGTACCATGGTTCATTTGGAGTACGCGGCCATGCAAGGTTCAGGATGACAAAAACTCCCCATAAAGCGGCTAGGATGTTAACAGGCAGACCCCATTTGCCAAGGTTCCACGGTGAGCTCGTGGAGTTCCAGCCGCGGCTCCTCGCAAAGATGGCACCAAATGTTACACTGAAGTAGGCGATATACATGCCAATGGTGGCAATACTGACAATATAGGTATAGGCTGTCGCCGATAAAATCAACAATACTGCAAAAATTCCGCTAAAAATAATCGCATTTGCCGGAGTTTCGTATTTTGGTGAAACCTTCACCCATAATTTTGAACCTGGAATCTGTTTGTCTCGTCCAAAGGAATAAAGCAAACGGGACGCAGCCGCTTGAATCGCAGTGCCGCACACAAAAATCGCCAAGACGGCAAGGAACACAGCCGCATTTGAAACCCCTTTACCAAGATTGCTTTCTAATACATAGGATAATGCCACACTTGATTTCATCGCTGTGCCCAAATCCGGAATGGCCAAAACAAAGGCAAGGAGGGCCACCCCGCCGACGATACCAGTCAAAACAAGTGAAAAGATCATGGTTTTCGGGACGACAACGCGGGGATTAATAACCTCCTCCGCTAAACTTCCCGCGGAATCAAAGCCTAATAAAACGTAAATCGACATGAGCATCGCCATCATGAACACCGGCAGATAGCTTCCATGCCCAGCTGCAGTTCCGGCTGTTTCAAAGACAATATGGAATGGCTGATGCATTCCAGCCGCAATTAAAACGACCGCTAACACAATCATCACGACAATTTCAGCAATGACTCCGATATTATTTATTAGTGCCGTTAATTTTACCCCAAAAGCATTAATGAATGTTTGAATGACAATAATGGCCACGGTAATCCAAAAGAGAGTCATTGAACTCCCGGTGTCCATTCCCAATATCTGAGCTACATAAGGAGCACCGCCATAATCAACGGCAGCGATTAAAATGAGCAAGGAAATCAAATAAATCCATCCGGAGAACCAGGCATAGGTTGGATTAACTAGATTTTTGCTCCACTGATAGACGGATCCGGCGATGGGAAAATGCGAGGCAACCTCTGCCATCGTTAGGGCCACAAAAAGCTGCCCCATAAACACGACGGGCCAGCTCCAAATAAACGCAGGGCCTCCTGTCGATAACCCGGTTCCAAACAATCCGAAAATTCCCGTCGTCGCCGAAATAAACGAAAACGCAATGGCGAAGTTTGAGAAGAAATTTAAGTTCCGCTTTAATTCCTGATTATACCCCAAACTTGCTAAGTGTGCTGCATCCTGGTCATGATGTGAGTGTTGATGATTTTTCCCCATAAAATCCACCCCTTTGTTTTTAAAAAATAGAAACTATTCAGATAATTACCGGTACACTGAATCTACTATCAAAAGATGAGTCACCCTATCCTCCTTTTTCCACAAATTCATAACATAGGAAATAGATGCAAGAATAGTGCCAACTATACGGAAAAGTCATTTTTACCACTATCAAAAAGCCAATGTATTTTTCACATTGGCTTTTGAATGATACTTCTTATTCGAATTGTAATGAAACGGAATCATTCAATCCTGCATAAGAAATGCAAAACTGCATGATTTTTTTGATGATTCGAGCGGTCACAACAGCACCACTTCTATCGCTTTTCTACTTCTAATTTAAATTCCCTTTGGACACCCATACTTTTTTTCCGCCAAAAGATCCGTAGTACCATAGGCAGGTTCCAACTTTTTCAGTGGCGGTGGAGGTGAAGGTTTTTCCTTTATAGGTGGAAAGTTTACTATAAACAATATCTTTTTTGCCGCCCCATGGCTTGCTATAGGCGCTGCCGATTCCTTTTATCACGAACTTCTTGGTCTTTTGATCCACCTGGGTGTGGCTATATGTGGAAGTATCGGATGCTTTTGCCCAGCCGATGACTCCCTTACTGCTGCTTGGCTGTGTACTTAGCAGGTAGTAAGTTTCTCCGTTTAAGACAGCTTGTTTTTTAATGTAATAAACCGTATCCGTATACTTCGTTCCAGCCTCAAAATCAGTCGAAAGATCACCAACCTGTTTATAGAGGACTGTACTGCTGCTTTTAACCCGGCCGATTCGGCTCGTACTGCTTTCCCTAATCGCGTTCAGGGATTTCGAAGGGATCCAGACTGTTTTGCCTGCCAGATTCCCGCGGTACCAATAGGCATCTCCTGTTTTTGCAGTCAGTTCTGCCTTGAACAATTGATCCTTATACACCGAGAGATTGCCGATTGAGACATCCTTGCTTCCACCCCATGCCTTTTTATAAGCAGAGCCGCTTCCTTTAATCGTAAACATTTTTACATTTTTATCGACTTCAGTATAGGGTACCGTAGTTAAATCGGTAGATTTCATCCACCCAATGACACCTTTTGTACTGCTTGCCTGCGTGCTAAGCAAGTAATAGGTTTTGCCATTTGCTGTGGCTTGTTTTTTAATATAAAGAACGGTATTGGTATAAGTGGAACCCGCTGGAATAGCAGACGTTACATTCCCAATGCTCTTATAAATCTTTTCACTGGCATCCTGCACAGTTCCTAGTCTACTTGTGCTGCTCTCCTGGATGGTCGTTACGTTACCGTAATAAACCCAAACCGTTTTACCACCTAACTTCCCGCGGTACCAAGTCGAGTTTCCGATTTGCTCCGTTAAGTTGACCTTGAATTCTTGGTCCTTAAATACTGAAAGAGTCGAGAAGATGGCGTCTTTACTCTGACCCCATTCCTTGCTGTAACCCTTTCCGATTCCTTTTATAATAAAGGTCTTTGATGCTTTACTTACGGTACTATATGGCATAACGGATAGATCCGAAGACTTTACCCAGCCTAAAGTTCCATTTTCATTACTTAATTGGAAATAGATTTGACCGTCTTCAATCGCTTGTTTTTTTATGTAATAAATCTTACCGGTATCAGTGGAATCTGCCGTAGTAACAGTAGAATCATCACCAATTTCTTGATAAATCTCTATGTTTTCATTTTTGATATATCCTAACAGATTCGTATCAATGACGACAGATAAGGAATTATATCTTTTCGTGACCAATTTTACAAATTCGCTCCATGTATATCCATAGGTCGAAAAATAACCGATCGGGTCGGTATGGGTTGTACCTCCAAGAAATTTGGAAACAGCATTATGGGACCACAACGTACCTTTGCCGGTCTTTTCAGCGTCGATCACGCCAAGGTTGTATTCAAATAGAAGATAGGCCAGATAGTTGGCATAGTTGTTAATCGAACGGGCAAATTGATCAAAGCTGTGAACCCGTACTAATTCAACTTGCACAAATCGCTGATTCGCATACGGACCAGCCCCCCATGCCCCATAATTGGGTGAATGGATTTCAATTACATGCAAGCCATCTACAAAAGCATGCACAAATGCATTATTGTAGTATTTCGTCATATAGGCGATTTCACCATATATGGTTGAGCTATTATTCGCCGTTTCATGGGCAACGACTCCCTCAACCATCCCAAAACCATTACGATAATTAAAATTAGGAAAATTGCTAATATGCTGTGCTTCCATTTTAACAGGTGTGAGTTTTTTTGAAGCGATATAATCATTCACATCCGGATATTTAGCCTTCGCAAAGACCTGTCCCCCCGTCAGCCAATGAGGGAAAATCGTCGAACACATCAACAAAACCACTACTAAAATAACTGCCTTTTTCATACTTCCTCCCCATATTTTTATTCTCGAAATATTTCTATAAGACAATTATACTATTTATTTACTACAAATTTTAAGAGATTTTGAGATATTTTGTGATATTTTGAAAGTTTTTTGTAAAAAAAGGGGAGATTCGACAAAAATCGAGCGGCGCATGGCACCACCCGATTTCTGTCAATGAGATAGAGAGTCTACTGCAAATGGACTAATTTTTCATCAAAGTATTCGTTCATTAGGAAATTGAGTTTCAGTGAAAGTCTGATGTAGTCGGGGGTGCTTGGACCTTTTTCCAAGTAGAGTTTTTGCATTTTCATTTTAAGATCACGGATTTCCGTTAGAAGTTTCAGGTTTTCGTTTAGAGCAGATTGATTTAATTTCATCATCCACACCTCTATTAAAAATTTTTGATGGTTTTGGAAGGTAATGATGACTGATTCAATTTATTGTTCTATTATTCGATAGGCACAATAATTCCAAAACCAAATTAATCGTATCATAGTCCATTTTTCATGTGAACAAAGAGAGCAAAAGTAGAAATATTGAAAAAAAATAGTAAATAATACTGATATATCAAGTAAATGAGTACAAAATCTATCCGAACTCCTTAAATCTAACCATTTGAATGTCCATCAATAAAAAAACACATTATTTTGTCATAACATCCTCTCAAAAAATAAAAGTATTTAGAAATCACTAAAAATTCGACAATGTCCAGCTGGTGCCCGGTACTGATTGAATTTTGTCGAATACATAAAGAAAACTCGCCGACTGGCGAGCCCCTAAGGGCGAAGACAGAGGCGTAGTAGCACTTATGCCTGATAGGAAAGGTATACTTTCCTATCGGCAAACAAAAAAAATGGTCATTTTATTCTCAATGAAATAAAATGACCGCTTTTATGTTTTGGTATACATGATTTTTTTCTCCATATTGTTATTGGTCCCCCAGTTTTTCTTCGATCGATTCTGGGAGCTGATCACAGAGTTGATTAAACAAATAGATTAGATAGGAATGAAGTTCAAATCGGTCTTCCCTTACAAAATGGTCAAACAAGGTTTTATGGTTCTCCACGGTTTTTTCTCCTTTCTTTTCCTCTTAATAATTCGATCATTAGATTGTTTTTTCCAGCCTACAAGCTTCCCTACCTAGTAATCAATTACGAACAGTATCGGCCCCACCCTACGCTCAATACCATGATGGCCACGCGCGCCATCCACCTATCCTTATTATAATTGAAAACGTTTACATATTCAAAGAATATTATATTACAAGTTTTGACAAAGTAAACAGAGTATAGATAAATTGCCTATTTAGACAAGCTCCTAACGAATCCCCCTCAGAAAAATATTGTATAAAAATTCACAAACATTTCTTAATATACTAACTGAAAGCTTGTACGACTAGTAGGGAACGATACTGCTTGTTCCATAATTTAGTTATTAAAAATCCAGTTGACAATGATTCTCATTATCTTTAGAATAACTCATATAAACATATTTGCGAGGGGGATCAACATGTTTAACATGCTATATGGGTTGAAGGATATTCACACGGTTATTGCAAATCAGCGTAAAATCGGTGGGGCAGCAGAGGCAGAGTCTATCCGCTTATCATCCGGTGAAATCTATCAAAACCCCGTGTTTACGAATGTTGATATCTCAAAAGGTCAATATGTTTCTGTTGGCTTTGTCGATGAAGAGGGAGCAAATATTATCGCACATGTCGACCAAATTGCTGTGATAAAAGGGTTACAGCATAAATTAATTTGTCAGTTGAATAATACTTATATTAAACAATTATGGTTACGTGATACCATGCAATATTTACAAAAATTATGTGAAATTAATTCAGGATTTGTTACCCAATCCTTTAAAAAGGAAGCCCTAAAGCTTATTCGGGATATTAGTGTAAAAGAACTGCAAAATCACAATATCTCGCTACCATTCCCTGTTGAAGAAAAACTCGTTCATATACATGATCGTTTGCGCGCCTAAAAAAACGAAGTCCAAGGTGATTTGGACTTCGTTTTTTTAAAGAATTTCCGCCTGGCAGGCCAAGCGAAATCCGTTTTTTATTTCTTCTTTTAGCTTATTTAGCTCTTTTTCATTTGGCTTTGTTAGCCCTTGAGCCTCTAGGACTCTCACCGCACATTGCCCACAGGTTCCTTTCCGGCATTTATACTGCAATGCCGCTCCTTGATTTAGAGCTGTGTCCAATAATTTCCCTTTTACAGGCGAAATCTCAAATGTACGACCGTTTTGCAGGAGGATGATTTTATTTGCTTGTTTTTTTACAGTTTTTGGAGTTGATAAGGGTGCCTGAGCCTGCTTTACAATCATCCTTCCCGGAATCAGTGAACCTACCGTGAACACTCTTCTCGTCATTGCCTCTGTCCCACTAATCCCCTAGAGCTTCAAGCGTACAGATGGACGATGGACGTTTGATCCGTAAAACAACGGTTTCATAAACCCGGAATGGGTGATTCATCCCTTCCTGGCCCATATAGGCTGTATCAAAATCCTCTGAAACGGCAAGATCTAAGTTATTTCTTCCCGTATTGAGAATAACTCCTGTTTTCCCTTTTAAAACAGGTGATTGGAATACTCCATCCGTTACCAGCTCACGAATATGTTCAATTTCCAGCACATTCGTATCTTTATGTACCCGATGGATAAGTGAATAGAGCTCCGGAGATAAGACAAGAGCAAACGGTCCATTATGCTTCATCTCAAGCAGCTTATTCCGGGCATCCACAATATCCTGAAAGGCGTTACCGGATTCATACCATTCACTAAGTAAATGGGTTAAACGGCCTTGTACATTCATTAATCCAGGTATATCAAATTCCGGTGCACCGTGAAAAATCATCTGATCTTCTAAGATCGCCACATCGCGGGCAGCATTGGCTGCCGGAGAAAAATCTATGGGAATATTGAGTACTTTTGCCTGCTCTAAATCACGCCAAAATAAAACGAAATCTTTATAAAGCAAGGGAATCGTCAGGTTTACCCTTTTACTTGACTCAATATCGGTATCAAAAGAGCCTTGGAAATCCATTTTGGCTTCGAGGTTTTCCGTAAAAATATCATTAAAGATGCTTTGGACCCCACGCCCTAAGGGACCATATAATTCGATAAAACGCCGCCCCACCAATTGTCTCCTTGCAGCATCAATAACGGTTTGATCCAATTGAGCGAATTCTTGATCGGATATGGGTGAATCGGGATATATTTGAGTTTTGTTCATTTTCTTCCCCTCCTAAATTAAACTTCCAACGGTAAAACCTTTTCTATATGTAGACGGTATAGACTGGGCAGCGGCCGGTGTTGATGCTGATCGATCTAAATGTTCATGATCTTCATCGTGATGCGCATGCGGGTCAATATAGTCATGATCAAATCGCCGATTGATCTCATTTAGCATTTCTTTTACTTGCTGATAATCCTGATATGTTACTTCCCTTAATTGATTGAGCATGGTGCTCCGTTCCTCATCCGTAAATCGGAACAGGGCTAAATCAAGGTGCTCAACGAAATTATGTAACCCAAATTTTTCAAGGTTTAGTTCTTGTAAGAGACGATTAAACTCATTATTCGTTGGAGTAAAATCTTTGTCGTCTTTCTCCGCTTCAAACTTGCTGATGAGCGGAATGAGCACCTCTAAACGAGACAGCCGCTGTTCCTCTTCTTCATAAATATGGTGGTAATATAATCGTTCGTGGTCATCGCTGGCATTTTGAATGACCGGATCAAGCATATTCATAAATTTTTCAATAGCTTCACGTGTTGTGGTAAATAACCGGTAAAAAATCTCTAATTCCTTTTTCAAATTCTCCCCCCCAACAGTAGTCTACTCGTCATTATTGCCGCTCCAATTCATTTTTAAAACCTTTCATTTAATAAAATAAAATCGACAAAAAACGGGTGATGTCAGGCACCACCGTTTTTTGTCGATTACTTAAATTACTCACATATTACAACATGAGGACTATGCAGCAAGCACTGAACTCTTTTTTTGTTTTCTTTTTTTCTTTTTATAGATCCACATATATGTACCGGTGAACATTAGAATCAATGGAGTAAGACCGCCGGCTGCATATAAAATTTTGGTAACTATACCTCCAAAACTACCTGTATGTAGGGGAAGATGCCATATTTGATAAAGCAGCCCACTGTTTATTTTTGGATCCAGTTTACCTGCTATTTTTCCGCTAAATGAATCTACCCATACACGGATGTTTCCATATCCCGGATCGTAAGAACGACTTAGACGAATTTCAAGAGCCTCTTCGGACATTCCATGCCCCTTTTTTTCTGGTACTCGAACTTGAGTTATAACTCCCTCAGGTACTTCTTTTTCAGCAATACGTAATAGTTGATCCAGCGGAAGCTTCCCCGTTGGAAGAGGTTTAGAGATAAGGTCCTCTTTTGGCAGTTCAACCTTGGCATGTCCGCCAAACCAGCCGAAGATCGTCTCATCGAATGCAAACAAAGCACCCGTTAATGAAACAATCAATAGAAATGGAATGGCTGCTCCTCCAATGACTTTATGTAAATCATATTGCTTTACGTAAGGGTTTTTACTGTGTCTCATTTTAAAACCATTTTTCCATTTTTTTATCCCTGGCCACCATAAATAAATTCCTGACAACGTGATAAAGAAGAATAGAAATCCAATGATCCCAACAATTTCTTCACCTTTGAAATTTTCTAGGAGCAGAGATTGGTGAAAAGTATGGATGGTATTTAAGAACGCTTTATCTCCCAATGTACCATTAATCTTTCCTGTCCCCGAATCCACATAGACGGTTTCCCGTTTCGGGCCTTCTTTCAGTTGAAACACGTAAACACCTCTGGCATCTGGTCCATCTGGTGTATAGATTCTGTTAATTTCTCCTTTTGGAAATGAAGAGGATACCGTGTTCAATACTTGTTGATACGTAACTTTCTCACCCTCTGTAACTTTATACAAATTTGGGTGTAACAGGTGATTTAGTTCCGGTTCAAAAACAAGTAAGCTTCCGGTTAACCCAATCAATACAATAAAAATACCTACTACCATACTCAACCATAAATGAATTTTCCCAATGACTTTCCTCATAACATAAAAACCTGCTTTCTAACAAATATTCATAAAAAATTGGATTAAATTGGTCCTATTATTTTTATCACCTCACTCCTTATGGGTAAAATTTCCAAAATAAGCGTGGTTATAAATTCAAAACCATTTATACATTGATAATGATTATCATTTTAAATGAAAACGATTATCATTTTCAACTACTTTTTTAAATTTTTTTTGATTTCCGCGGAATGTTTTTCATTCGACAAAATCCAAGTGGTGACAGGTACCACTTGGATTTTGTCGAATTTACCATTTTTGTTAAATTTACCAAACGTTTATAATCTATTAAAAGTCACTTTACAATTCTCCTATAACTTTAAGTAGGAATACATAACTTATAGGAGATGAATGAAAAATGAAAAAGAGTTTAGTAGCTGGATTGGCTTGTCTTTCTCTATCTTTATCCTCCACCGCTCCATGGGCCGTTTTAGCAGCACCGCACGAAACCGTTACGACTGACAATGGACAATCCACCTTACAGCCAATCACTTCTAATGTAGCGGTCATCGCCCACCGCGGAGCATCTGCATACGGGCCGGAACACACGCTGGCTGCCTACAAGCAAGCGATCAAAATGAAAGCTGATTACGTAGAATTTGACTTACAAATGACCAAGGATGGTCAATTGATTGCCATGCATGATGAAACACTGGCGAGAACGACTAATGCGAAGGAATTATACCCGAACCGGGCACCTTGGCGGGTGAAGGATTTTACGCTGGATGAGATTAAACGTCTTGATGCCGGTTCATGGTTTAATGCCGCTCATCAGGAGCTTGAGAAGAAAGAATACATTGGGCAGCAAGTCCCTACCCTAGATGAAGCCATTCAATTTGTGAAAAAGCACGGGCATGGAAAAGTCGGCCTCTACATGGAAACCAAGGCCCCAAATGTTTATCCGGGAATGGAAGAGAAATTGATTGAAATCTTGCAAAAAAACAAGGTGTTAGTTAGCAAGAATCTTTTTCTAGAATCCTTTAGTGAAGATAGCCTTCGCAAGTTGAAAACGCTGGCGCCAAATGTTCAGTTGATTCAGCTGTACACTGGCGCAATGCTGAAGGGCAAAGACATGTATCAGGAATTTAAAAGAATTTCTGATTATGCCTCTGGTGTGGGTCCTAGCAAAGAACTCGTTGTACCAAAATTCATGGAAGCGGCACATCAAAATCAACTGCTTGTCCATCCATGGACAGTGAATTCCCAGGATGATCTAGCATCCCTTCTTTCCCTCGGGGTAGATGGCGAGTTTACCAATAATCCTGATAAAATGGTTGAACTAGTAGACAAGCCATTTATTTCTCATGGAGTTGCAAGCGGGGATGTCACCGATACATCAGCGATTCTTTGGGCGCGTACTAGTGGCGCAACGAATGTCCAATTTGAACTTTCTACGGACAGCAGCTTTAAAAAGCCGTTTATCGTAAAAACTGTTCATGCCGGGGCAGAACATGATTATGCGGTACAGACTAAAATGGATGGCTTGAAGCCGGATACGACATATTTTTACCGTGCACATGCTGTTTCCAGCAGCTATACCGTGAACGGATCATTCAAAACGGCACCGGCCGAGAACAGCTTAAAACCATTGACGATGGTCTGGGGCGGAGATACCGGCGGCCAGGGTGAAATCCCGCCATATAACTCCTTTAAGGCGATGTCGGATTTAAATCCGGACTTCTTCCTGTTTAGCGGTGACACCATCTATGCCGATAATAAAACGCCAGCTGTTCCAAATCCTCCATCTCAATCGGTACAGGATTTTTGGGCAAAATATAAGGAAAATCGAACGGATGCTGGATTACGCAGTCTTTTACAAAAAACGGCTACCTTCTCGATTTGGGATGATCATGAAGTGACGAATGACTTTTCGGGACCATCTCAGCCATTGACACCGACTGGTTTGAATGCGTTCAAAGACTACTGGCCAATTTCGGATGACCGTAGTAACGCGGACAAGCTGTACCACACCTATTCTTATGGGGATACCCTTGATATGATGATCCTGAACAACCGTGGTTACCGCGACCCAAATACCCAGGCAGATGGTGCGGATAAAACAATGCTTGGCGGAGAACAGTTGGATTGGTTGAAGAAACAGCTTCTGGATTCCGATGCAAAAATTAAACTGGTTGCTACTTCCGTGCCCATCTCCGTTCCAACTGGAAAGGCAAATGCCAGGGATGGTTGGGCAAATGGCAATCAAGTAAATCCAAATGATCCGACCGGATATGAGAATGAGTTCAAAAAAATCTCTGATTTTATCATGGAAAAGGGAATTAAGAATGTATTCTTTGTTACAACAGACGTCCACTTTGCCCAAGTGATTAAATATGATGCAAATCATGACGGCAAAACCGATTATCACGAGCTCATCAGCGGCCCAATCGGCGCCGTAAAAATCAATCCCGGCACATTGGACCCAACCTTCAGCCCGGAGAGTATGTATGCAGAAGGTAACTTCTTCAACTTTGGTGTATTTAAAGTAGATCCAGCAACAAACAAGGCTACAGTAGAAATACGCGATGAGAATGGAAAAACTCATTTCAGCCATGATTTCCAGCTTGAGGATTAATAGGAATTCGACAAAATTCGGGTGGTGCCAGGCACCACCCGAATTTTGTCAATTTTAGATTTTCTGCATAACGGCACGAACTGGGCTTCCGTCTCCTTCTACTAATGGAAGGGGGAGTGCCGCTAATTCGTATTCTCCCGGTTCTATGTGGTCTAACACTAATCCTTCTAAGATATGGATTCCGTGGCGGGTTAGTTCGTGGTGTGCGGCGAGTTCTTTGCTGTCGATCGGGTCGACGGATGGTAAATCGAGCCCAAGTAGACGGACGCCGAACTTTGCTAAATAGGAAGCTAGTTCGGGTTCAATCTCTGGAATCGCGCTTGGGAACTGATGCCGGTCCTCCCATGCATCGGTTCGGATTATTAGGCGGGTCACCCCTTGGAGATCGTATCCAGACAGTTCCTGTATTCCAATTGATGATGGTTTCGGAAGATGGATCACCCGGGTCTTGCCAATATAAAGATTTACATCGAGATCAATGACCTTTTTTCCCTCGTTATCAAAATGGAACGGTGCATCAATATGGGTGCCGGTGTGGGTGCTCATCGTGATTTGCCCAACATTGACCGAACCGCTTTGCTCTTTACTCCAAGTGACTTTGTAGGTAAAAGGGGTGTCCCCCGGCCAGACGGTGATTTGGTTGTCGAGCGGTTGTGAGATATCAATCCAGGGATTCATACTGAATGTCCTCCTAGTTTACTTTTTAAATAGCATTTAAGATTACACTTTCCTTCTATTTTTGAGCTTTATTTGCGAATTGCAGCAACATATTTGCGAATTTATGAGTTTTATTTGCGATTTTAACCAAATTATTTGCGAATCTATAAGCTTTATTTGCGAATCAATAAAACCCTACAGCTTCGTCCGCAAACTCAACAACTCAGGGAAAAATTGCTGATCGAGCACTCTTTTTAAATAGGTTACCCCTGACGAGCCACCCGTTCCCATTTTATGTCCAATAATTCTTTCCACAGTCGTCATATGATTAAAACGCCAAAGCTGTTGCTGGTTACCGATATCGACCAGCTTTTCCGCTAACTCATACAAATCCCAATATTGATCTGTATTTCGATACACGGTAAGCCATGCCGCCTCCACACTCGCATTTGGTTCATAATTTTGCGACCAATCGCGGTTCAGCGCTTCTTCATCAACCGATAAACCGTGCGCGACAAGCGCAGAGATCGCGGCATCATAAATACTCGGCTCATTTAGGGCCTCCACCATCACCGGATACAGCTCCGGTTGATGCTGATAGACGGCAAGTGTCCGAGCATTCTTATTTCCAAGCGCAAACTCAATCAAGCGATTCTGATAGGATTGGAATCCCGAGGAATGCCCCAATTTATCGCGGAATTGCATATACTCAGCCGGCGTTAGCGTCGAAAGAACACTCCACGACTGAATCAACTGCTGTTGAATGCGTGAAACCCGCGACAACATTTTAAACGACGGCTCCAAATCATTGCGGCGGATGCAGGCGATGGCTGCATTCATTTCATGCAAAATCAGCTTCATCCACAGCTCGCTCGTCTGATGAATGATGATAAACAGCATTTCATCGTGGTGGTCCGAAAGCCGGTGCTGGCTCGATAAAATTTGATCAAGGTGGAGATAATCACCATAGGACATATCCTTTTTAAAGTCTAACTGAATGTCCTTTTCTAAGTTTTTATTCTCTGAGTTTTCCATTTTGTTGACCTCCTAAATAATCTTTAATCTTCTATCACAATATCCTGTTGGGAAGCTGCATTCACTCTTTTTTTATGAAAAAAGAAGTACACAACCGTTAAAAACACTAGCCACGGGATGCCGAACTGAAGCAAAATTTTAAAAGGCGTAAACCAGGTGGTAATCATCAGACTTACTAACAGAACCGCTCCCAAAACGGTTAAATAGGGAAAACCGATCATTCTTACCGGCAGCTTGCGACCGCCTGATTTTTCCCACATTTTTCGAAAAAATAAATGCGAGATAAATACCATTAACCAAGTAAAAATTGCTCCAAACATGGAAATTCCCATCATGAAAGCGTAAGAGGTTTCCGGGAACAAGGCACTGACTACTGCCGCTACAATAATTCCGACAGCGGAAATCGCTAGAGCTGCTGATGGGACTCCTTTTTTATTGACCTTTCCAAAAACAGCAGGGGCAAATTTTGACTGCGACAAGGAAAACACCATTCTGGTCGAGGCATACAATTGACTGTTCATCGCCGATAACGCCGCGGTTAAAATAATAAAATTCATAATTCCGGATGCACCAGGGATGTTCAAAATTTCCATGACTTTTACAAATGGACTTTTATCCACGCCTGCATTTTTCCATGGAACGATCATCAACATGATGGCGAGTGTCAGGACGTAAAAGGTAGAAAGACGGAATACCGTTGCCTTCAAGGATTTGGGAACCGCAACATCAGGATCCTTTGCTTCACCTGCGGTTACCGCAATCAATTCGGTTCCTAAAAAGCTAAACAGTGAAATGAAAATGGCAACCCAGACACCCTTAAAGCCAAACGGAAGAAATCCCCCGTCATTTGTGAAATTTTCAGGACCCAGCTTCGAACCGCCGGTGGCTCCGAATAAAACATAAGCTCCTAGTAAAATAAAGCCGATAATCGCACTGATTTTGATCATTGAAAACCAGTATTCAAAGGTGGCAAAGGTATTTACACTGGTAGCGTTTACATAAATTAACACAGCACCAAACAGCAAAATCCAAACGATTCCCGAAACACTTGGGAACCAATATTTCATATAGACGGCAATCGCACTGACTTCGACGCCAACCGCCAACACGTTGGCAATCCAATACGAATAACGGACAAGGTACCCGGCCATCGGGTGAATGTATTTTTCTGCGATGAGTCCAAATGATCCAGATGACGGATGTGCAACGGTCATTTCCGCCAAACAGCCCATGAGCAGCAGCACAATAAACGCACCTACCGCATAACTAATCAGCACACCCGGTCCTGCCGTACTAATCGCAAGGCCGCTGCCGAGGAACAGCCCGGTTCCGATGGCACACCCCATCGCAATCATCGTCAGCTGCTTTGTTTTCAACTCCCGCTTTAATCCCTTTTCCATCTTATTCTCCATACGTCCCCGCCTTTCCTTTGTTCGGAAGTGTTTTTTGAAGCCGCAACGTCACTTTTTGGCACCGCAGCTTTTTTAAAAGTGTAAAATTACACGGTATCCGCGGATTCCTGGAGTTTATCCGCGAATCTGCACCTTTTATCAGCGAATCTTGGCCCTTTATCAGCGAATCCACCCCCTTTATCAGCGAATCAATCTACGCTACAATTTCCCGTTCATTCGCAAACTTCTCATATTGTTTTTCAAGCATAATCTTTTTCAAAATTCGAACGACATTCCAAACGTCTTCATAGGAAGTATATAGAGCAATCGGTGCAAGACGGATCACATTCGGAGCCCGGAAATCCGGTATAATGCCGTTTTCTTTTAACGACTTACAGATCCGTGCCGCTTCTGGATGTTCGAGACAAACATGACCTCCTCGGCGCACATCGTCTTGCGGATTTCCAATCACAAACCCGAGACCAGCTAACTCCACATCAATCATATCCATAAAATACTGATTAATCTCAAGTGATTTTCTTCGAATATTTTCAATCCCTGCTTGCACGTAAATTTCCAGAGAGCCCAAGAGCGGCGCCATGCTTAATACATGCGGCGTGCCAATTTGATAAGCCCCCGCCGTTTCCGCAGGAATGAAAGTATGCTCAAGATCAAACTGCTTATCCTTACGGGATCCAAACCAACCGGCTAACCCGGGGTTCGTGCCAAAATGCTGGCGGTTGACGTACAATCCGCCGACACTTCCCGGTCCTCCGTTTAAATATTTGTAATTGCACCAATAGGCAAAATCAACCTCCCATTCACTAAAAGAATGCGGAATCGCACCAACAGAATGGCAGCCGTCAAAGCCAATTAAAATTCCGCGCTTATGGGCTTCCGTCGTTAACCTCTTCATATCAAGGATTTGCCCGCTGCGGTACTGAACCGTTGGAAGAATAATTAAAGCCACCTCATCGGTCATCGCTTCAATAATATCCTCCTCTTCAATCATGCGGCCGTCCCGGCTTTTTACGCGGATCAAATGCTGGTCCGGATCATATCCGTGGATGCGAAGCTGGCTTTTTAGCGCATAAATATCGGTTGGAAAATTCAGCTCATCAGCTAAGATTTTCGTCCGCTTTCCCTGTGGCTGAAAAAATGTCGCCACAAGCTGGTGCAGATTAACCGTTGTGGAACCGGTTACAATTACTTCTTCAGTAGAAGCTCCTACTAGCGGTGCCAATAATTCTGCTAATCTCTCAGAAAGGTCAAACCATGGGTGATTCCCCTTTGTCCAGCCATCAATTCCATGTTCCTTCCAATCCTCTACTGATTCCAGAAGGGTCCGTTCCGCCCGCTTCGAAAGCAGCCCTAATGAGTTTCCGTCCATATAAATCGTGCCTGGCTTTAGATAAAATTCCTCGCGAAACCGCCTTAGCGAGTCCTCGGTGTCCAACTGTTTGGCGTATTCTAAAGTTGTTTGCATCATTATGATATTCCCCCTTTTGATTGCTTGAGGAAAATATACCAATAAATATGACATGGTGTCAATATTATTTTTCAGAAAATTATTAATGTTGTACTCGCTATTATTTTTAGATATTCTTTAGGTTAGAGAGTACAGGAGGAAACGGAAATGAATGAGAAACATGACGTGGTTGACAAACGCCATTTACGGTCCATAAAGACAAAGCAAAAGTTGCTGGAGGCGGCTAGAGAGGTGTTCCTTGAGGAAGGTTTTCAAAAAGCAACGATTTCACAGATGATAAAAAAAGCGGGGGTTGGATATGGCACCGCTTATGTTCATTTTGAAGGCAAAGAGGAAATTTTAATGGTCTTGATGGATGATGTCATGGAAAAATTCTATGAAATTGCCGAAGTGTCATTTTTTCCAAAAACAAAGGAGGAAGCCCAGCGGATCATTCTTTCGCAGGCTACTGCCTTTTTAAAAATGGCGGAGACCGAGCGAAGCATGATGCAATTGTTCGAGCAGGCCATCGGGATTTCCCCATCGATTTCAACCAAATGGAAAGAAATTCGCGAAAAGTTTATTCAACGAATCTCGAAGGACATCGCGTTCGCTCAAGCTAACGGTTTGGCCAGAGCCGAACTAAACCACGGTCTCGTCGCCAGAGGCTGGTTCTTCACCAACGAAATGTACCTATGGGAAATCGTCCGCAACGAACACCAAGGCACCGTTGAAGAAATCACCGAAACAATGACCGCTGTCTATACAAAGGGGCTCTATAACTAAAAAGCCAGGAATCAGCTGCATTTTTGCACTGAGACCTGGTTTCTTTTATTCTACAAAATTCGAATTGTGTCTGTCACTTGTCGAAATCGACAACTCTCGGAGGGTTTCTGTAGACCAGCTCTTTGAAATAACGGTAAATTTTCTCTAGTTTTTTTACCTGTTTTCCGTTTGGGCTTTCCATGTTACCAAATTCAAAAAACTTTATGTTTTTAATGCCTACAAAATTAAATAGCGCTTTTTTCATTAGGATTTTATGGGCATTGTTTAACCAAAGAAGGGGATAGTGGGTAGGTCCTTTCATGGTGGATACACAAACAACAGACTTTCCTTTTAACAGCCCCTCTGGAAGCAGTCCTTTTTTATCCCGATAAGCAAAATTTGCTGCAAATAATTGGTCAATATATCCCAGCAGCATGGCCGGAGGTCTTCCCCACCAGATTGGATAGACAAAGACCATCTGATCCGCCCACATAATTTGTTTTTGATATTTATCAATATTAGGATCACGATACATATCGCGTCTTCGTTTATGTTCATTAAACACGAGAAGTGGATTAAAATTCTCTTCATATAAATCAAGGACTTGAATTTCCTCAACGTTAGGATTTTCATTGCATCCTTCGATAACTTTTTGTAAAAATGCATAGCACAAACTTTGGTGATTAGGATGTGAATAAATAACCAGTGTTTTCATAACGCACCCCTTTTACTTATCATTTGATAATAAAACAATAGCATCCTTTCTGTTTAGTTGTCAAATGATAATTGTTATTTGATAACATTTTTGTTATCTTGTCAGTAAGAGGTGAGAGTTATGGACAAAAAAGCTCTTTTTTTAAAATGTGTGTCCTTTACAACCGCAGTTCATCGTGTGACACACGAATTAACACAAAATGCCAAAGCAGATTCCATTACGCCCGTTCAATATAACATTCTTGAGTATATAACGGTCAGTCAGCCTGTTTCTCCAAGCGAGATTAGCGATTGCCAACATATCTCCTTGCCAAATACGAGCCGCGAGTTGAAAAAATTGGAGGAAAAAAATTTAATTAAAAAATTCACTGACACAGAAGACCGGCGCAAACAATATATCAGTCTCACTAAAGATGGTGAAAAGATGATGAACGAGGCCTTTGCAACGATCGAATCTCGTTTTCTTAACCGCATCGAAAATACATCCGAAGAAGATTTAGAAAACATTAACCTCGCTCTAGAAATTCTAAAGGAAAAATTATTTTATTAATCAATTCTACAAAAATCGGGTGGTGACAGGCACCACCCGATTTTTGTAGAATTCTCACTCCTTAAAGTTATTAGGTATGTTTCTTCTCCTAAAAACTAAAATCTTGTAGAGAAAATATTCCGCTCCCAATCACTTACGTAACGGGAATATTTATCCCACTCATTTCTCTTAATTTTGATAAACTCTTCCCAAATGGATCTGCCAATGGTTTGCGCCAAAATCGAATCCTCGGCCAAACAATCAATTGCTTGATGTAAGCTTCGTGGCACCCAGTTGATTCCTCTTTCCTTCAATTGAAACTCACTTGCTGCGCTCACGTCAAATTCAACGGGTTCTCCGGGATCACTTCCGGTTTGAATCCCGTGCAGACCGGACGCAACAATACATGCAGCGAGAAGATAGGGATTACAGGTTCCATCTGCCCCCCGATACTCAAATCTCCGTGTCCTCCTTTTTTCAGGAATCCGCACTAACACAGAACGGTTCGCGGAACCATAACAAATATGGGCCGGCGCCCATGAACCAGGCTGCATTCTTTTATAGGAATTGATGCTTGGAGCACCGATGGCAATTAAGGAAGAACCATGCTTTAAAAGACCGCCAATAAATTGATAAGCCTTCTCTGACATATCAAGACCACGCTGGTCGGTAGGATCCTCAAAAAGATTTTCCCCTGCTTCATCATATAGACTGATATGAACATGAAGACCGCTACCTGCCAAATGTTGAAATGGCTTTGGCATAAGCGTTCCAATCATGCCCTTATCGCGGGCAATTTGTTTGAACAAGTGAGCAAACGTAACCTGGTCGTCCGCCGCCTTCAATGCATTCGTATACTTCAAGTTAATTTCTAACTGTCCTGGACCAAATTCACTTGATATTTGCTCGGTCTCTACCCCCATCTCTTCAAGGGCATAGACAAAATCTTGAATAAAATCCTCCTGAATATCTGCCCCTTCAGAAGAAAAACAATGACTATTGTCGGCCGTTACCAATTGCCCGTCGGCCTCCTTTAATAAATAGGCCTCTTGTTCAAATGCCATATTCACTTTACCACCAAGAAGCGACTCTACTTCCTTTAAAAGACGTTTAAGCGCATTCCTCGGGCAGCCATGCCAAGGGTCTCCATTCATATCCACTAAATCACACAACATCCGAGCGGTATTTTTCCGATAAGGCAAAATGGCAAACGTATTAGGATCTGGAACAGCAAAAAAGTCACCATCATTCGATCCATAGGCAGGATTCGGAATATATTCATCAAAAAGGTCAAAGCTCATGATGGCTGTACTAAAATTAATCCCTTTTTCCATCGCACTTTTTAATTGGGCAGGTCGAATCGTTCTCCCTCTTGTGACACCTGCATAATCTAAAAACTCAAAACGAATAAATTCAATTTTTTCCTTTTTTACCATATCAAGCACGTTTTCTATCGTCATCATCTTATTAAACTTCCTTTCGTAATCTCTTGAGGACCGACCATGTGAACACCTCTACCCCAACAGAAATAATTTGCTCGTCAAATTCAAATTGTGGATGATGAAGGTCATAACAAGCCTCATCCTCTTTTTTAATCCCTAAGCGAAAATAAGTGCTTGGAACACGCTCTGCAAACGAACCGAAATCATCCGCCCCCATAGAAGGTTCATTTAAACGAATAACGGCATTTTCACCATAAAGCTCAAGAGCAGCTTCCTCGACTAATTGCGTTACCTGATCTGCATTAATTACGGGCGGGTGTCCATCGGTATATATCACTTCCACCCTTGCTCCGTACGATTCTACAATTTGCTGAACAAGCTGAATCATCCGCTCCTTCAACCTCGTCCTAGTTTTCATTGTCAACGCTCTTGTTGTTCCTTCTAAAACTACCTGATCAGCAACCACATTGGTTGCCACTCCGCCATTAATTTTACCAACATGGATTATCACCGGGTCGATTGGATTATTTTCTTTTACCACAAGATGGGACAATGCTTGAATGACCTGAGTGCTGATGGCAATCGCATCAATCCCTTGATGTGGCCTGGCGCAATGGCCGCTTTTCCCTTTAATCACAATTTTGAACTCATCACAAGAAGCTGTAACGGCGCCGTACCGGACCCCAATCGTTCCAAACGGAATATGTGGCCATAAATGAAGGGCAAGCATTTCATCTACCTCGGGATTACCGAGGACCCCGTGCTGAATCATTTGTTCCGCAGCGCCGTCATCCTCTTCCCCAGGCTGAAAAACACAGCGGACCCGACCGGCAAATTGGTTTTTATATTGGTTTAACAAATAAACAGTCCCTAAGAGAATCGTTGTGTGACCGTCATGACCGCAGGCGTGCATCACACCCAAGTTTTTCGAGCTAAACGCTAATCCCGTTTCCTCTTGAATCGGCAGGGCATCAATATCCGCCCGAACACCGATATGACTTCCTTCCCCTTTTTCACCGACGATATCAACGATAATTCCTGTCTCCCCAATCTGCTGGGACGGAATATTCCATTCTTCCAAACAGGAGCGAATATATGCGGAAGTATTATATTCGGCAAAAGAAAGCTCGGGATACTGGTGAAGCTGTCGGCGAATCGTGACGAGTTGTTCAAAAAGCTCACTGCAGACTTTCACTTTTTCCATGAAATTTTCCTCCAATAGATGCATTTCACTTTTTCAAAAATATCACAATTCAAATGTCGTCTCTTTTACCTTAAACACTTTTCCCATAATAAAATTGTAAACAATCCCGATCAAAATCCAGGAGAATCCAACCTTTAGTGCTAAATGATCCATGCCGTATAAGACATAGCCAATAACGAGCAATCCGATAATCGGGAAAATCAAATGTTTGATAAACTGCTTTGATTTTTGGCGAATCGTATAATGGTTGATAACGGACACATGGAGCAAAAGAAATCCAGTCAAGGCGCCAAAGTTAACAATATTTGTTAAAATATCGATATGGTTTTCGAATGCCAACCCGACAATTAACGAAATAATCGCTACCGTAATTGTACTGATATAAGGTGTTTTAAATTTAGGATGGACCTTAGCCAAAGCATGCGGCAGTCTGCGGTCACGTCCCATCGAAAAAAGAAGCCGAGAAATCGCCGCTTGAGAGGCAAGGGCACTGGCAATTCCCCACGAAAATGCCGTAGCAAGAATCGTTAAATTTTTCAACCATTCCCCGCCGGCAAGCTCCGCGATTTGATAGAAAGCAGTATCCATATTATCCAGCTTAAGACCTCTGCCAAGGTCACTCGCAATCCATGTTTGCACGATAAATAAGAATCCGGCAACAAGCAAGGCGGCAACCGTTGCTTTTCCAATCAGCTTCCTTCCTCCTTTTACTTCTTCGGAAAGGGTCGAGATGGCATCGAAGCCTAAGAAGGAAAGGACAGCAATTGATACGGCTCCCATAACCAGTTGCAAATTAAACTTACTAGAGTCATAGAGCGGCTTAATCGATAAACTAGTATGATGAACACCTTTATTTAGAGCAATCAACCCGACAACAACAAACGTAAGTAACACAATAAATTCCAAAACAAGAATAACTTTATTCGCTTTTGCGGTAAATTCAATTCCACGAATATTAATGAGTGTATTAAAGACAATAAATACCGCTAACCAAAACCAAATAGGCAGACCATGAATAAATGCATGTAATGAAACAGCACTAACGGCATAAGTGAGCGCCGGAATCAGGATATAATCCAGCAGGATCGCCCAGCCAGCAATAAAACCGACATAAGAACTAATTCCATGTTGAGCATAGGCGTAAACAGACCCCGCAATCGGGAAGGCTTCTGACATTCTTGCATAGCTAAAGGCGGTAAAAATCATTCCAACCATTCCAATGATATAAGCTAATGGGACCATTCCTTGAGATGCATCGGCAATATAGCCATATACACCATACGGGGCAATCGGAATTAAGAAAATTAATCCATAAATCAATAAATCCCAAAATGATAGCGACCTCTTCAATTCCTGTTTATATCCAAAATGCTCAACTGACATAAATTGTCCTCCTTTTATTCTTCATCCTATTTTTATAGATATTTTTGATAGACATTTTCGAAATTGCGGTAGAGCACCATTTCTCCAATGACCCTAGCAGTCTCGGCGTTCATGTAATCCGCATCCACCCAGGAATTCAAAACCTCTTCAAAGCATTCTTTAAACAAATGTACGCCCATCCAGTTCATTTCCGGCACCGTAAAGGCATCCGAGCCGTACATCACCTTGTCAAACGGGGCAAATTCAAATACCTGTAATAGAATCCGCTTGACGCCGTGACCGCTGAACGGATTCTGCAAGGAAATATCCATGTAGACATTTGGTAGAATACTAACAATAAACGCTGCCTCTTCCACCCATGGGTAACCGCCATGAACGAGGTGAACTTTCGTATTTTCATATTTTGGATCCCTTAGCATATCGATCAAGAAGCTTGGACTGGCTTTTTGAAGGACAACCTCGCCATCCCCAACTCCTGTATGAATATGCATAACTTTATCTGCCGCCGTACATTCCTCCATCGCGATATGTAGACAGTAATCCCGGAACCCTTTCACTTTGGCTCTGGTATTTGCGCGAAACTCCTCATACTCCTCGGCTGCCAAGCTTTCATTCATAGAAGCAATTTCGAGCCCGCTGCGGTAAGCAATAATGGATTTTAAGCCGATGGTTCCTTGTTGTTTCAAAGCTTCAGCCAGTTCCGCACAATATTTTTCCTTAAATTCAGCAAAGGTTTTGCACTCCCCGCTTAAGCGAACCATGACCGGTTCAATTCGGTAGACCTCCCAAATGCGGGCACCGGATAAATCCTCATATTCTTCTTTGCTAAGTGGCGGCTGCGGGTAACCAAAATCACCCACCACTCCAGTGAGTTTCGCATCTTGAAAAAGTTCGCGGGTGAATTTCTTAAAATCTTTTGCTTTCTCGTTACGATGCTTTACAACCGCTTCAAGGGTAGGCTCACATGAAAAATATTTTGCGAGGCGCTGGGTTAAAATTTGCACCCACATATTACTACCCGGATATGGCTGGTTTTTTACCCATTGATAATGCTCTGGAATTTGGTTAGGTATTACCGCCAATGATAACTTCCTTACATATTCATCTACTGAATACGGTTCCATATTTGCCAAGTAGGGATGCGCATGAACATCAATCGCCTGACAATCCTTTAATGTAACTTTCATCTTAAATCCTCCTTTTTCGCTTTGTAAAAGGTAAATGCAAAATCTGTGCCAATCATTTATAATTTGCAGAATATTTTAAAAATGATTGTTTTGAAAGGGTTTTTCCGATTTAGTAGTGTGAAATTCATCGAAAAATATTTTTCGATGGAAAAATTCCTTTCGATGAATCTTTTTCTATTTTCTCAATTTCACTGAATTCATTTTCAACTCAGATAATTTATGATAAAATTTTGAAAAATCAACTGGTGACTTGAATTGACCGAAAAATTTTTTTCGCTCAATATTTTTCACTTCAGGCAGGTGCAATATGAAATGCTGACACAACCATCATTAATAGACATATGGAACCATTCCTTTGACAGCATTATGATTTTGAATGAAGAAGGAACAATTTTATCGTTAAATCGACCAGCTGCCCGATTGTTTCTGGGAAGCCCTTCGACATTAACCGGTTCCTCCATCTATGAACTGATCCCTTCAGAAGAATTTAAAAATAGTCTGCAAAAAAGAACCCAAACGGGAATCCCGATTTCATTAGGAACGAAACAAATAGTCGCGAATATCCTCTTTTTCGAAAACCCTGATTCTAGCAAACATTATCTATTATTCTTAAAAGATCTTTCTCAAGTTCAGCAATTAAACAATCAAATCCAGCAGCTAAATAAAACGAAGCAATTATACGATGGAATCCTCGACCAACTAGAAGAAGGCATCTGCGTGATTGATGAGCACGGAATGATTCTTTTTTATAATCGGAAGGCTGGCGAAGTTGAAACGTTGGAGCCTGAGGCAGTTAGGGGAAAACGAGTACATGATATCTGGGACGTGGACGATTCCACGAGTACCTTGCTGAATTCGCTTAGAACCGGACGCACCCTCAATCAGAGAGAAACTCAGTTTTCTTCACACGGAAAAGCGATTACCACCCTTGTGAGGACTATACCACTGTCAATTGGGGAACAAAGAGTCGGAGCGATGGAAATATCCAAAGACATCAGCGAACAAAAACAATTAACCGAAACCATCATGCAGCTTCAAAAGCAGCCAAATGGTGAAGCAACAACATTGGCACCGCTTCCTACCCATAAAAACAACACAAGATTTCAATTTGAAAACATTGTTTTTTCCAGCCGCGAAATGGCGCTAACCGTTGAACAGGCCCGCCGCTCGGCAAGATCCCGCTCGAATATTTTGATTGTTGGAGAGACCGGGACAGGTAAGGAGCTTTTTGCCCAAAGCATCCACAATGAAAGTCCAAGAAAAAACAGTCCCTTTATCGCTCAAAACTGTGCAGCCCTTCCGGAATCCCTGCTGGAAAGCCTGCTCTTTGGTACGGCGGTCGGAAGCTTTACAGGTGCTGTTGACCGGGCTGGATTATTTGAACAAGCAAACGGCGGAACCCTGCTCCTGGATGAGATTAATTCCATGGGGACAGGTTTGCAGGCAAAGTTATTAAGGGTTTTGCAAGAAAGGAAAGTACAACGGCTTGGGTCTTCCAAATTAATGAATATAGATGTCAGAGTAATTGCCACGATGAACGAGGAGCCGCTTAATGCGATCGACCACGGTCGACTCCGCGAGGATTTGTATTATCGACTCGGCGTCGTGAATTTGGTCATTCCTCCGCTTCGAACTCGGAAGGACGATATTCGAATTTTATCTGAACACTTTATTCACAAGCATGCAAAACTTTTAGATGTAAACGTGGGAGGCCTTGAGCCGGATATCTTTCAACTTTTTTTAGATTATCATTGGCCTGGAAACGTCCGTCAGCTTGAGCATGTTATCGAAGGCTGCTTAAATCTTGTCTATGATGAAAAAACGATTGGTTATGATCACCTGCCTCCTATATTGAAAATGAAGCTTCAGCATCAGGAAAGACCGTTGAATCTTGAGGCTTCACAGCAATTCTCTGGCAGCCTACCGGAGCAGATTGAAAAACTTGAACGCATCATGATTGAACAGGCAATGAAAAACAACAATGGCAACATTACAAAAGCAGGAGAACAGCTGGGAATCTCCAGACAAAACCTTAACTATAAACTGAAAAAATTTAAGATTTAAGAATAGATTTTAGCTTTCGGAACACTACGTTGTATGAACAAACCAATCCCTAACGGTAGCACCACAATAAGCAGGAACGATTGCACCTTAACCCGAATCTTTATTGGGATGAGGTGCCTTTTTATTCCACAAAACCCCTTCGTAATAATTTGTTCAAACCTTTATTACATATTTGTGAAATAGTGAACAAATAACTCTTATTTCAAGATAAAGGGATTATAATATAAGTGTAATCAAGTTATTAATAAAACTTTTTCTAAAAGGGGTCTTTTATATGTTTAACCAATTTTTAAGAGAGAACAAAGTTGCTGCTGCCGTTCTTACTGTCATTCGGTTATACCTTGGTTATGAATGGATGATGGCCGGTCTTCACAAACTTACAGGTGGATTTGATGCTACGGGCTTCCTAAAAGGCGCCATTGCCAACCCAGTCAAAGGTCCGGATGGAAGCATCGTCTACGCCACATACGTTGGATTCTTAAAACATTTTGCCCTTCCAAATGCGGATCTTTTCAATACGATGGTTCCACTAGGTGAGTTCCTTGTTGGTTTGGGATTGATTCTTGGATGCTTGACAACGGCTGCTGTATTCTTTGCACTAGTCATGAACTTCGCTTACGTCATGGCTGGAACGGTTTCTAGCAACCCAATGGATATTTTACTAGGGGTTATCATTATCGCAGCTGGTTACAACGCAGGCCGATTCGGGCTCGATCGCTGGGTGTTACCGTTTATTCGTAGAACAACTGTGAAGGGAAATAAAGCGGTGAACCATACCGCTTAACGCAAAAGCACCTCAACCCAAATCTTTATCGGGATGAGGTGCTTTTTTATTCGACAAAAATTGGGTGGGGACAGGTACCGCCCGGATTTTGCCGAACCAATTAAAACAATTTCATCTGCTCCGATACATGCTTTCCATCGCCCAACACATATCCCATCGAATTGTATCCGCTAAGCCGTTTTTCGTACATCGCTTTTAGTATCGGGACTTTTTCATCTACATAATCATAGACTTGGACTTCCTGTTTGCCTTCGTATTCACGGTGAAGGCGGCCGACATATTGCTTTAGTGTGCCCGTCCAGGAGATTGGCATCGTTAAAAATAAGGTATCCAGCCTAGAATCGTCAAAACCTTCGCCAATATATTTTCCAGTCGCGATAATAAGTCTTTCCTCGTTATCCGGTATTTTTGCTAACCGCTCAAGCTCTTTTTTCTGGTCTTTCTTCTTCATATTCCCAGCAAGCACAATAATATTTTTAGCAAACCGATTGAATTGTTTTTTCAAAGTTTCCAAGTGTTCAAGCCGTTCTGTTAAAATAATTGGGCAACGTCCTTCCTCCAATGCCTTAAGCACATCATCAAAAATTAGAAGATTCCCCGCTTCGTCCGCAGTCAACTCCTCATAGATATCGTGAAATTCTGTTTTCTTCGTAGTAAATTGAGTCTTCCTCGTAATCAACCGATGGCCAAACGGTCGAACTTTTGCCTGAGATTTCGCATCGATTTTACAACGGATGGGACCGCACTGCATCGTGATAATCGGATGCATCCCATCCTTCCGTTTCGGCGTAGCGGTCAGTCCTAATACATATTTGGGCCGTATTTGTTTTAGGATATTTTCAAATGTGACCGCTGAAATAATATGGCATTCGTCTACAATAATTTGCCCATACTGGGTGATGAATGATTTCAACTGTCCACCGTAATTCAAGCTCTGAATTGTTGCAACATCGACTTTTCTCGTAATATGATTTTTTCCGCCGCCAATTTGGCCAATCTCCTTTGGAGAAACATTCAAAAAGTTTGCGAGTCTTTCCACCCATTGCTTCATTAATTGCGTGCGATGGACAATGATGAGTGTGCTCACCTTTCTTTTTGCAATGATGGCTGTGGCTACAACTGTTTTACCAAAGCCCGTAGTTGCCGAAAGCGTACCATGATTATCTTTTACCAAAGTGTCTACAACCTCTGACTGCTGTGATGATAACTTCCCATGGAAATCAACAGCAATGCCTTCACCTTCATACATACGATCAATGATTTCCACTTTAATGGATTGCTTTTTAAGTAAATCTAGTAATTTCTCCAAACTGCCCCGCGGCAGCACCAAATTGTCCTGTTCATAATAAGCAGATTGAATGGTTCGCGGGATCCCTTGAGTAGAAAATCTTTTTGCCTGAGCTTTGTAAAACTCTGGATTATTAAAGGAAGCGATATCGGTGATTTGCGATACCAAAGAAGAAGGAATTCCGCTCTGCTTAATATGAATTCCCTTTTTTAATTCAACTTGAATTACCTCCGGTGGTGTCACTGGTTCATCCATCTCTTCACGAATAACCGTCCGAATTTCTTCCTCCGTCATTTTACGGACTGTTGATAAATACAGCCATTGATCTGGATACGGTATAAAATGTTCATCAATAAAAAGACTGTTTCCTTTTTGCCCAGGCCCCTTTTGAAGCGGCAAGGCAATAAGATTACCGAATCCACCTTCTTCCAAAGCATCTTGGTTGGGAAACATCCGATCAAACGATTCCAGGGTAAATCCATCATTCTGCTCTTTTGTTTTTTTTAAAAGAAACCTTCCTAATCTTCTGGCGGTCGCAGCAAAAATGGCTGAAGAAAAGAAAATCCATACATGGGCACCGTTTCCCGACCTGGATCTTTCAATATGGTATGGAATTTTTAAGTTCTTACAAGTTTCCGAGAATGCTAAAACATCTTGCTGCCATTGTTTTTTATCAAAATCAACTGCTAAAAACGTACAGGTGTTGTCTTGTAATAAAGGATAAATTCCAATTGTTTTTTTGCCGTTAATGTGGGCAATAAGAACCTGATCTGTTAACGGAAGGAGCTTGCGATGCTGACATTGATTGCATGGTAGATCCGGTTTTTGACAAATCGGTTTCTGCCATTCTAGTGCACACGCGGGAGCATACCCCTTACCGCCCTTTTTAGATTCCCAGCGCAGCGCATAAAAATCTGTCCTGCCTGTAAATAAACTTTTAAAAATTGCTATTTTATCTGCTAAAGGAGACTTCTTTGTCACGATCTCACCAGGATGAATCCTGCTATGGTTATGCATCATCTTAACCATCAGTTGTTTTAAATAATAGTTTTCCTTCCTCAGATGTTCTAATTGTTCCTCCATCTCGATCCCTCAGTCTACATTTTGAATAATACTATTATAGCCAATTAGTTTAGGAGAATATCAAAGAGAAGGTTCATAGGTATTCGACAAAATCCGCGCGGTCCTAGGCACCGCCTGAATTTTGTCGAACCCCACCCCCTTGTAATAATTTGTTCAAACCTTTATTACGTATTTGTGAAACAGTGAACAAATAACTCTTATTTCAAGATAAACAGATTATAATATAAGTGTAATCAAGTTATTAATAAAACTTTTTCTAAAAAGGGGTCTTTTATATGTTTAACCAATTTTTAAGAGAGAACAAAGTTGCTGCTGCCGTTCTTACTGTCATTCGGTTATACCTTGGTTATGAATGGATGATGGCCGGTCTTCACAAACTTACAGGTGGATTTGATGCTACGGGCTTCCTAAAAGGAGCTATTGCCAACCCTGTCAAAGGTCCGGATGGAAGCATCGTCTACGCCACATACGTTGGATTTTTAAAACATTTTGCCCTTCCAAATGCGGATCTTTTCAATACAATGGTTCCACTAGGTGAGTTCCTTGTTGGTTTAGGGCTAATTCTTGGATGCTTAACAACGGCTGCTGTATTCTTTGCACTAGTTATGAACTTCGCTTATGTCATGGCCGGAACAGTTTCTAGCAACCCAATGGATATTTTACTAGGGGTTATCATTATCGCAGCTGGTTACAACGCTGGTCGTTTTGGGCTCGATCGCTGGGTGTTACCGTTTATTCGTAGAACAACTGTGAAGGGAAATAAAGCGGTGAACCACACCGTATAACATTAAAGCACCACACTCCCGGATTTTTAAAAGGAGTGTGGTGCTTTTTACATTGGACAAATTTCGGGTCGTGCCTGGCAATAAAAGGATGTGGGCAGCCTGACGAAGGTTTCTTTTAAGCGTTAAAAACATAAGTAATAAAAAAGAAACAATCAATGAGGAAATGATGATTTTCTTTTCTTTCGACATAATTCGACCTCCCTCTCGCAGAAGTATGTCCAAAATGAGAAATATTATTATTTCTACCGGTATTAAGTTTTGAAAAAAAATATTTCGCAATCCTAAATTCTATACTTTCCCGCTGCCACTGAAGTATAATAAACAGGAGATTTGGGGCGTTTTTCCAAAATTAGAGGGGAGACTACCTTTGAACTCGTGAAACAAATAAAAGGCAAAGGAGAAAGTTCGAATGAATTTTGTTACTTTAAATAACGGTGTAAAAATGCCGCAGCTTGGATTTGGTGTTTGGCAAGTTGCCGAGAACCGGGCAACAGCTACCGTTGCCAAAGCAATTGAAGTTGGTTATACATCCATCGATACAGCGATGATTTACAAAAATGAAGAAGGCGTGGGAAAAGCGATTAAAGAATCTTCCGTTCCGCGCGAAAACCTCTTTATTACAACAAAAGTTTGGAACAGCGATCAAGGCTATGAAAACACATTGCGTGCCTTTGACGAAAGCCTGGCAAGATTAGGTCTTGATTACGTTGATTTATATTTAATCCACTGGCCTACACCTCAATTCGATCAATACGTTGATACATATAAAGCCTTAGAAAAGCTCTATCAGGATGGCCGTGTGAAAGCAATCGGTGTTTGTAACTTTGAAATTGAACACTTAGAGCGCCTTTTAAAGGAATGTGAAATAAAACCTGTTTTGAATCAAGTGGAGTGTCATCCATACAATGCCCAAAATGAATTAAAGGATTTTTGTGCAAAACATGATATTTTTGTAGAAGCGTGGAGCCCGCTTGACCAAGGCGGAGAAGCATTACAAGATGAAGTGATTCAAAAGATTGCGGAAGCACATAGCAAAACACCTGCTCAAGTCGTGCTGCACTGGCATTTACAAAACAACACGATTGTCATTCCAAAATCGATTACTCCATCAAGAATCGAAGAGAACTTTAACGTATTCGATTTCGAACTTACCGCAGATGAAATGCAGCAAATCAACCAGCTAAACCGTAATCGTCGTAAAGGTCCACATCCAAACGATATGAATATGCGATAAGATTTTACGTAAAAAAGCCCGTTCCAGCCAGCCGCTGGAATGGGCTTTTTTCACCTATCTTTTTGGAACACTATTCCTCATGTAACGCAAAATAAAGCATCTCTGTTATGGCTGCCACCGCTCCTAAATGAGCGTATTTTTCTTCCCAAATTTCCTCATCAAATTTTTGCATAAGACAACTCTCCCTTTTTTTGATTTCCATCCTTACTAATCAATATCAACCATAATGAAAGATTCTAATCAGTTACTTGAAGAATTTTTAAAAAATTCACAAATTAATAAGTTCTCAACAACTGAAATACCCGGAAAGGTTTGATTCAAACACAAAAGCCCCATCTCAGCAATCTGCTGAAATGAGGCATTTTTGGCTTTCAAAATCAGTTCACTTCGGCAACCGAACACCTTTTTAACAACAAGGATAGTACCCTGGATGGCAACAAGGATTATAGGCAGGGAAGCAGCATGGGTTATGCATTGGAAAACAACACGGATCTGGCATCGGGTAACAACAATCGTGAAAATATGGAACCATACAGTGTTGCGGTTGCACTTGCGGAGCTACGTAAGGCATTGGGGTTGGAATATTTGCAGGTAATACATTGGGTGCAATATTAGGCGCAATGTTTGTAGGCATCACATTCGGCAAGTTGGACATTACATTCGGCATATTGGACATTACATGCGAACTTCTATAAATCATATTTTCCATTTTCCTCTCTCCTCATCTAACAAAATTCAAATTCAACATAGTGTATGTGTCCAATAAGAGAGAGGAATAGACATTCCCCCATTTTATAAAAGAACATTCCCAATCGACAAAATTCGGGTGGTAACAGGCACCGCCCGAATTTTGTCGAACATTATTTCTTCGTGATTCCATTCACATCAATAAACGGAGTTGCTCCGCCTGTAACGCTTGGCAGCTTTCCGTCCCATTTTTCGAGGGCTTTTTCTTGGACTTCGATTTGTTTGAGTTGGATGAGTTCTGGTGTTACTTCGAGTTTTTTCAGCTTTAAGGCTTGTGCTTCTGCCTCCGCTTGGGTGACTTGCTGCTGGGCTTCGATTTTGACTCGCTCTAAATCCCGTTTAGCCTTGAGCGCATTTTGTTCCGCCGTTTGTTTGGCTTCAATCGCTTTATTGAACTCCTCACTAAAAGCGAATTCCTTAATATTGATATCTTCTAATTTCATAAAATACTTCGTTAGCTTTTTGCCAAGCATCTCCTTCACTTGTGCCGAAACCTCCGGTCGTTTGGAAATGAGTTCTTCCGCTGTATACTGAGCCGTTATCGCTTTAAGTGACTCGGCAATCGCCGGATCCACAATCCGGGAACGATAATCCAACCCGATTTCTTGGTAAAGTTTATTGACCGCTTCGGGATCGACTGAGTAGTTGACCGCCACCTTGGTCGTGACGATCTGAAGGTCTTTCGAAGCAGCCGACTGCGAGCTTTCTTCTTTTTGGACGCGAACCTCAATCTCCTGGACCGTTTGCATGAACGGAATCCTAAAATGAAGCCCTTCTGATAAAATCGTCGGTTTCACCGCCCCAAATTGCAAAAGGACTCCCCGATTACCTGATGACACTGTCGTGAGGGAAGAAAACACAAGAATCAAGACCACAATCGCCACTAGACCGCCTACTATCGACTTTCTGTACTTCATTCTTTCGGCCCCCTCTTTAATTGGCATTAAAATAATCTATGAGTGTCAATCCACATTTATGATGGTTTTTAGTTGTTAACAGAGTGGTCTCATAAACAAAATGACAACATTTTTAATCTCATCCCTAATCCATTTCCTTAATGACCGAAAATAGATTATACTGGACTAACTACCACTACTAAAAAGGAGGAAATCCCCATGACAGAGAACCATCAAGCTGAAGCACCAAAAAAGAAGATTAGCCTGCAGGAGGCAATGAAACAGCAGCTCGAAAACAAAAAGAATCAGAACTCCGCTGGTAAAGGAAAAGCAACTGGCGACCTTTCCGCAAAAAAAATGAAAAGCCAGCAAACGAAGAAACCTAGCAATACCCGTAGAAAAATGGGCGTTTAGTGTAATGAACGGACAAAATCGGAAAGACGTATTACCGGGATTGACGGTTGATATCGTTTTAAAAGCAGATCAAAGAACAGGAAAACGAACTAGAGGCATCGTAAAAGATATCCTCACCAAATCAGCCACCCATCCTCACGGAATCAAAGTAAGGCTGACAGACGGAAAAGTTGGACGCGTCCAAGTCATTCACAATCAATAAAAGCATTCAGGGTCTGCACCTTGAATGCTTTTTTATTTTTTAAAAAATTTGGGTGCTAACAGGCACCGCTCGAATTTTGTCGAATGAAAATATGAAATTTTCACCAAAAATGGTGGTCGTTTTTTATCTTCGTGTTATATAATATTATCAATCAATTAAAACTGTTATATAATACAACTATTTAAAAAATACTTATAAAAGGGGTTTTAAAGATGAACAAAACAGACTCTATTGCACGTAGAATTCTAGGTTGGAAATTAAATCGATGGGATCGTTGGTATGATTATGAAAACCGTACTTTCATCCATGATTCCGAATTTCAACCGGAGCATAACCTTGATCATGCGATGCGCATCGTGGAAAGATTAGAACAGTTCGGGTATACCTTTACGACAAATGAAAATTCAGAGGCTTGCTTTAATGATGTGCGTGGGACCGGCGTAACGTTGGCACAGGCAATTACGAATGCAGCCTACGCCATTATTGAAAACAACTCAATCGTCAGCAGTTCAAGAGTATGGCAGAAATTATGCTAAAAACACATTTCACCTTGTGAGGGAGGAAGATTTTCCGGCTCCCTTGAGTAATGGTGTCCTTCATTGTCTAATGAAGGACACTTTTTTTTATTTATGAAAATCCTGTCCTTCCGACACCTGTCGAATATGGAAAATCCTTAGTTGTGATAAGGCACCAAAATGGTCCCAAAACCACTTTTACATCGCCTTAATATTGTCAAATCTTAGTGGGTTATAGATTCATATATGCTGATACAATGAAGGCAAGGAAGAGAAAAAGATTATTTTCTAGGAGGATGATGGAGATGTTAACGATTTGCTCAAGAATTGTGGTTCCGTATGATCAATCTGAATTAAGTAAACAGGCGTTGGAAACAGCGATTACTCTGGCCAAACAAGACGAAAGAGTGGAATTGAATGTTATTACCGTTATAAATACTCAAACGGCGGTCTATAACTACGTTACTTTTGACAGTGATCCCGTGCGTCAAGCGCAGCTGGCTGAAGCCAAAGAAATGCTCAATGAGGTAAAAGAAAAGCTATCAGGCCTCCCAAACAAGGCAAGAACCTTTATCATTGAAGGAAGCCCTGCCATGTCAATTGTGGATTTCATTGTGGAAGAAAACGCTGATCTTGTTGTGATGGGAAGCCGTGGATTGGGTGGATTAAAAGAATTATTCCTTGGAAGCGTCAGCCATTACGTAGTACAAAAATCTCCATGCCCGGTATTTATCGTTAAATAACATCCAATTACTATCATTAACCAAGTTTTTTCCGCTTATAAACACAATCCACCCTATGCTTTCGACAGCGTAGGGTGATTGCATATAATTGCCCCATGATAATTACAAATGGATAATAATCAGGCTATTCGTTTCTATCAAGAAGCATTTAAATGGGCAAATCGTTTAATGTTCGATTAAAAGCTATAAATCTTGATCGTGAAGGATTAAGGAGGAGTGCTTGATTGGAACTTCTCCTGTTTATTTTTGAATGTTTACCCCAAATTATTGTCAAATATTGGAATACAGAATAGCTAAAATGACTTCATCCTCATTCTTTTTCTTCAGAATAACTAAAATTAAAATTAATACCATATACAAAAAATTGATTTACAAGATTCCTTTTTCTAATAATTTTCCCGTACAGAACAAGATCTTTATTGCTTAATTTCAGCTTTATTCGATACATGCTTAAAAAATTAACGGTAAATTCAAATTTGCTAGCAAATTTTAACCCGCTGGCACTCATATCGATGACATAGATGTCCTTTTCCCCAGATGTTTTAAAATCAGTATTAAATGACATGGTAATAAGTTCAATCGATGCCTGTATTGGCTTCTTAAATTCGACTCTATTAAATTGTCTGCGATTAATTCCCTTATTCATGGATTCTCCCGAAGCCGCAAAAAATGATAAACATCTTTGATCCTAAGCCTTTTTCTCTGGGTTATTTTTCTATATTATAATCTATCATTGTCTTAAAAAATAGAAAAAAAATAGGAAGTACCCACTTTTGTCCGATTGTATTTATTTTCCCCGTATCAGTTTAGAAAATGGAGGTTTTGGCGATGCTGATAGCAGAAGCCAAATACAAATAAAAGTAGGGAATGGAGAAATGAGTAGAGATTTAACCAGTATTTATCATGAACTTACGGTTATGAAAACACTAGATTTAGAGGAATGTAACCGGGAGCTTCAGAAAAACCATACCGATACCGTAAAAAAAGCCTTAACGGTCTATAAAACAGAACTACTCGAATGCCTGGAAATGTATGACCATTATTTGAGTAGTAGATAAAGAAAACTCGCCGATTGGCGAGCCCCTAAGGGCGAAGACAGAGGCGTAGTTGCACTTATGCGTAATAGGAAAGGACCTTGTCAAAAGGTCCTTCTTTGCATTCTAATTAATGGAAATAATCATAGGTATTCTTCGCTAGCAATAAAAAAGTGACGGTAATGAACAGGGCGCGGACGTAGCCGCTTCCCCGTTTAATCGCAAACCGCGAGCCGACAATCGAGCCCGCTATTTGAGCAATCCCCATTGGAATCCCATAAGCGTAATGGACTTGCCCCAAATACATGAACATGATCAGGGCTGCAATATTACTGCCAAAGTTCAAAAACTTCGCATTCCCCGCAGCCTTCAAAAAATCAAAACCAATCATCAAAAACGCGAACATTAGAAAGGAACCTGTCCCGGGACCGAGAAATCCATCATAAAAACCAATCGTAAAAATGGCAAAGATAAAAAGGGCCATGTGCTGGAAGGATAATTTTTTAACGCTGGAAATACTACCCCAATCTTTTTTGAAAATGGTATAAATCGCAACAGCCGCGAGCATGACCAGCATCAACGGCTTCAACAATTCCGGATTCATTAAATGGACCGTCCAAGCGCCGATCATCGAGCCGATAAACGTGAGCGGAAATAGCTTATACACAGACTTTAAATCAAGCTTGCCGGAACGATAAAACATAATCGTACTCGTCAAAGAGCCGATTGTCCCTGCCAATTTATTCGTCGCAACCGCCGCCGCCGGCGTCAGACCCGTAAACAACAACGCAGGCAACGCAATCAGCCCGCCCCCGCCAACAACCGAATCAATGAAAGCCGCTAAAAAACCAAAGACAATCAAAATAACCAACAAAGACGGATCAAAATGAAAAAACATCTAATCAACCTTTCAAATCACAACTACTAGCATTCGACAAAGTTTGAGGCGATGCACTGTCCCCGCCCAAATTTTGTCGAACCAAAAAATCAATACCTTTGCTTCTGATGCCACTCCCATGCCGTGGCAATGATTTGCTCTAAGTTCCCTTCCGCTTTCCACCCTAGTTCGGAATAGATTTTTCCAGATGATGCTACAAGTCTGGCCGGGTCTCCTGCACGGCGGTCCGCCATTTCCAAATTCGCCTTCAAACCGGTAACTTTTTCACAGGTTTCAATCACTTCTTTTACCGAATAACCAAGCCCGTTGCCAAGATTATAGACCTCTGCTGATTTCTTCCCTGTTAATAAAGCTTCAAGCGCACGGATATGTGCATTTGCCAAATCGGTCACATGGATATAATCGCGGATACAAGTGCCGTCATGGGTATCATAATCGGACCCAAACACCGCGACCTTCTCCCGAGTTCCCAATAATTGTTGGAGAACAATCGGGATTGAGTGGGTTTCCGGGTTATGGCTTTCACCGATTTCTCCCAACTCATGCGCCCCTGCCGCGTTAAAGTAACTAAGCACCACATAATTCAAACCGTAAGCATTTCTAAAATCAGCAAGAATTTAGCTTGAAAAAATCATGTTCAGATCTTCTTCACCCTTTACAAAAATCGCCCTTTGGTCCACTGCCTCCCGATGCCCCGTCTACAAGTTATCCAGCACAAGCACATCTTCCGTTTCCACCAATTCCTTCACAAGATGACTGCCAATATACCCAGCCCCGCCAACAACAAGAATCATGCTGATTATTTCCTTATCCTAAAATTCATTTGAAAAAAATCCTTGCTCCATTATAACAGTTTATCGATGGGCCAATCCAATTTTCCTTTTCTAGTCATATGAATTTACGGCACCAAACTGCTTATTTTTTAATAAAATAAAATTCTGACCCCAAAATTGCTTTTGCTATTTTGGGTTGATAAACTAAATTTACCTCGAGATGAAGAGGGGATTTCCGAAATGATTAATAAAATTGGTAAAGTGACAGTGTATGTAAATGTTGAACCTCTCATGACTGAAGTCACGAGATTCCTGCTTCATTGGGAACTGCACCACACTATGTAGCGTCTTACACTCCCTCCATTGCCCAAAAGCTCGACAAACAGCATCTTGAGATGCTGACAGGCACAACCCGTAGTTCCTACGGTGGGGGAAAAATACATATGTTAATTAAAAATTAGGCTACTTCAGAACTAGCATATAGTTAGTTTAAAATACGAATACCTTCCTCTTTAATATTCTTAGCTGCATTCACATCTCTGTCATGTTTCGTTCCGCAATTTGGACACACCCAATCTCTATCAGAAAGAGATAACATCGTGTTCTTCTCATGACAACCATTACATTGCTTAGAAGAAGCAAAGAAACGGTCCACAGGAATGACTTTTTTATTTGCCCAATCAGCTTTGTAGGAAACAAACGTTTTAAACATGGACCAACTAACATCCGCAATACTGCAAGCTAACTTTTTGTTTTTAATCATACCTTTTACATTTAAATCTTCTAAAACAATGACTTGGTTTTCGTTCACTAGTTTACGAGATTCTTTATGTAAAAAGTCTTTACGCATATTGGCAATATGAAGATGCAATTTACTTATTTTTTGTTGTAGTTTTTTATAATTGGAACTACCAATTTTCTTGTTTTTCAATTGACGTTGTAGTTTCGCTAATTTCTTTAGTTTTGTTTTTAAAAACTTTGGATTATCTACCTTTTTGCCATTGGAGTCAATGTAAAAGTGGTTTAATCCTAAATCTAATCCGATAATTTTATCTTCTGAAACAGTAGAAAAATCTACTGTTTCAGGTAAATCGATTATTTCTTCAATTTTTAAGGAGACGTAATATTGACCACTACTATGGTATTTAATTGTAGCTGTTTTAATTTTTCCTTTTAAACCATTTTCTTGAAACATCTTACAATGTTTCTTTGAAAGACGAATTTTTACTTTCCCTAACTTAGGTAGTTGAACCATTTGGTTTTGAATATCTAATTTAATATTTCCATTGGTTTCTTTGGTCGTATAACCTTTTTCAGATTTATGTTTGGATTTGAATTTTGGGAATCCATTTTGACCTTTAAAAAAGCGTTGAAAGGCATCTTCTACAGATTCCATCGCTGTTTCTAAGGCGAATTTGTCAGCTTTTTTTAGCCAATTGAACATAGGATGTTCTTTTAGAACATTAAATGATTTTTTAAAATCACCCACACTTAATGTTTCATTAGTTAGTCGATACACTTCTTTTCGTTCGCCTAAATAGAAGTTGAAGGCAAAGCGAGAACATCCTGCTGTTTGATGGATTTGTTCCTTTTGTTTTTTGTTTGGTTCCATTCGGAGTTTGAGACCATAATGACGTAGTTTTAAACCATCTTTAGCTAATTCTTCATTCTTTTCTTTGGTTGTTTTTCTTTTTGCCATTTGACTCACCTCCATTTGCTAAGAATATTTTACCAAAAAACCAGAACACTTGTCCTGTAAAACACTTTTATTTTCAAAAAAAATATGCCCTAAGTCACGACTGAAGTCACGAGTGTGCGGGCATAAATCATCAAACTGAATGTGGACCAAAAAGATATGGAGAAGGCATAGAAACCTGGGGACGTTTCTTCTTTAACTGGACTACGTTATGGACAGTTAGAATAAGAGTTTGGGAGATGAAAGGGAATAAACTCCCCTCTAGTGGATTTTTCTCAAACACACCAATGGCCGGAGGTGTTCCTTTGATCAGCTGAAGTAAAGCTTTTAAAAATATAGAAAAGGTGCCTGCATTTACTTAAAATATCCAAACACATACAAATAGAATAAGGTAAAAAATATGGATAGAATAATTGCTCCTATTGGCTTTTTAAAATGTAATCTCAGCATAATGAACATGGTGAAATCAAACAGAATGGACCAGCCTAAATTCCAGCCATGCTCATAGCGAACATGCTGAAACTGATAAAGCACTACTTCTCCTGCAAAAAAAATGGTAACCCATTTCATAATGTAGAATACTTTTTTCCGCAATGTTCCCTCAGGAAAATTAGATAAGTAAAGAAAGGTTGCAAATGTATTTACGATGAAAACATGCCATAAAAAAATCCCCGTATGACCTTTAAAGAAAAAATCTTGGGAATCAAACCTCCATAAATAAAATTTGCTTGAAGCAAAGAATTTGTATAAAAGATTTGCACACACAATATGAGCAGGAATGAAACACTCTATGGACCTCGTTCGACACATTTCTCGCATAATCCATTCAATCAAACGTTTGATTAAAACCCCAACAATCCCTTTTGAAAAATGAACTCCGTCTAGTTTCCGGGGAAGTTCTTGTCGATAAAAAAGCCTTTGTTATCTTTACGAATTTCCCATCGTCGCAAAAATATTTTATCATTCAACAAACTTCGACCAGCTCCCCCAATTCCGGCTTCCAATCAAACGATTGATTAAAAACAAAGTAACCACTTTTAAAATGGGACATTTCCCCTCCAAGGCTGTAAAAAAATTGTCGAAGGGTGATATGTCGGAATTTCGACTTAGGCAACTCTACCATTTTTCTATAAACATATAGCTAGTACACCTTATAATTTTCTGTTAAGTTAGAATTATCCAATTATTTTTTTAGGAGGTATTAATAGTGAAAAGAGGTTTAAATTTAACCACTACTCTTATATTGGCTTTTCTTTTCATTGGGGGGCTTGCCTTTTATCAATTTAAGGACAATTCCTCAGAATATGAGAAGAAGCAAAATAAATTGGAAGCGAATGCTGTTGTGGGAAAAGATGCAGCAGCGAAAGAGAAAGAAGAACAGACCGGTTATATTGGCGGAGTCCAATACGATATCGGTATTGATAAAAACAGCTCCCAAAAGGCTGTGATAGAAGTCATGCACAAGATGACGCACCAAAAAGTAAAGGCGGCAGAAAAATGGGGCGCAATTCCAATGATTCCAGATACCATTAATCAAGTTTACAACATTGTGAAAAACAGTCATTTCGAGCTAAAGGACGATTTACTAGGCATTCTTAAGAAATGGAAAAAGGGTGATTTTGAAGAAATAGCTGAAGATCATAACTATTTCTGGCAGCACCAAGGCGGCACCATCGGGAAGGCATATGGAAAAATGACCAAAACAGAAGAAGAAACCTTCATTCTTAACAACTTTGGCGATGAAGTAGCAAAAGAAGTAAATGCAAAACCATGATGACCCCCTTCCCCGACAAAATGCAAATTTTCTCGCTTTACCGCTTTAAACTTTAGCGGAGTGGGGGTCAGACCCCAATAAATTCGTTGCTCCTTCAACAAATTTACGGTAATAATCTTTTTGCGGCTCCGGGAAAAACGATAGTATTGTTTCCGTTTTGATATGAAGATTACGAGAATTTGTGACATAAGCGGAATAACTGCTCCAAGGATAGGCTTCAGGGGATAGTACCATGCTGGCTTCGAGAGGATTTAAATGGATATACCTACTAGCATCCAATAAATAAGCCATTGTATCAACAAGTTTTGCTCCATAACGGCCTTGAAAAACATGTCCCTCAAGCTGGTAACGTTTGTTAAAATACATTGCATAACGGGAATTAAGCTTTTGCATGATATCTTTGGGATGATGTTGGATTGTTTCAATAAGGAGATGGAGATGATTGGTCATGAGGCAATAAGCATGGAGATGAAAAGGATATAAACAGCGAACCTCTTCCAATAATTTTAAATAAACTAGATAATCTTGATCATCATAAAAAACCGTAGATCTTCGATTACCACGATTGGTAATATGATACGCAGCACCAGGAAACCAAATACGGGGAGGTCTAGACACCTTGCATGACACCTCTCTTCAAATTTAAAATATTCCAAATCCATTATACAACAACAACCGCCAGATTCCTTCTTATTTCGATAAAATATTTAAAGTGTAATTGTTACACTTTAGCCCTTTAAACTTTAGTAGAGTGGGGGTCAGGATTCGATTACTTTGTTGTTTCCTAGATAAATAGCTACGTGCCAGATGGTATGGGTACCTGGTTGATAGTAGAAGATTAAATCGCCGCGTTGGCGCTGGCTATAGGGCACATGTTTAAATTTTTTCGAGGCAAACAATTTACGGCTGTTCCATTCGTTACCCGGATGCGCATGTTGAATACTCGATACCGGTACCGGATTAATCCCAGCAGCATACAATGCCTGCGTCACTAATCCACTGCAGTCAAGACCATACGTTGGAGACGAAGACGCTCCCACAATATAAGGATTTCCCATATATTGATAAGCCTGCTTAATCATTGCCTCAATATGAGCAGTACGACCGTCCCAAGCATATGCCTTTAGTGGTGCTATATAGCTGTCGATGCTATACCAAGAGCTTTCACTAAACCCTAAACTCTTCCAGGTTTTCACATCCATATTCCCGGTGACCGCCAATTTATGATTCACCTGAAAGCTTCGAACCGCAAACCACGTCGCATTGTTATACTTTGCATATCCATGTGTTCCGATAATCCCTAGTTTACGCATGACTTTCCACGTTTTAACACCTTCAAAGCCGCGTGCTAAATTATAGCCCACTTTCCCTGTCGGCTTAATTTGTTTGTATTGGACCTGGTAATAACGCTTTGGATTTTGATACCCTCTTGTTTTTAAGACCTTTAGTTTATTGGCCGTTACATATTTTCCGTTGGTTAACAGTAAACGTGGTTTGCCTTTATCTGTTTTTACCAAACGTTTTACATGTAAATAGGTATCCTTCTTTTGTAAGGCAATCTTTTGGGTTAATTCAATGTCCTTATATGTATAAGTTGGAATTTTTACTTTTATAATGACAGGATTGCTTGTGTAAAACGATACTTCTTCCGCATGCGCATTGGTTTCAGATACTGTCATACCAAATCCTAAGAGGGCAGCTGTTACTACTAAACTATTAAACCATTTAATTTTCATTCACCTACCTCCCCACAAATATAGTTTTCTAGCAGTTATTAGAAAATTCAAAATTAATCTTATCATACGATTTAAACTCTTACAATGCTTAAGAATATGGGTCAAACCTAAAAGAATGCTCCACTAATAATCCTCGACCATAGAATCATAATGATCCAGCCTCTCTTCTCCGCCTTCTTATTAAAAATATAAAAAATAAAACAATCAGCGCCCCGCTCCCATCAATTAATACATCCTTAAACGAAGCCATTCTACCCGGCATAAAGGATTGGTGCCATTCATCTGTCATGGCATATAAGAAAGCAGCAAGCCACGCAAAGAAATAGGGGAATCGATAGTTGCTCATGACCTTAAAAAACAGAAAAGCAAGGATTCCAAACCCAGAAAGATGACTTGCTTTTCTCATGAGAAAATTCAGCATGTCTATCATTCCTTGACCGGTGCCGGTCGTATTGTGCTCTTTTGTAACCACTTCGTTTAACGCCGATGCGGTACGCTCTCCAGTGAAATAAGGAAGCTGTGTCACCAAAAAGATAATCAACATCCAGATCAGTGCACCAACCAGCCACCATTTTTTATTGTCCTTCATTTTGCTTCACCCCTGATTAATTGCCTTCTCTCCAATAACACTTTATTTTATCAATTATACAAAAAACAGAAAAGGCACCCGATTCTGATTCATATCAATACGTCTCACCATTTTTATTTCACACTTCACCGCTTTAAACTTTAGCGGAGTGGGGGTCAGACCCCCAAATTCTATTCTTTCCGTTTATGCTCTTGCATATAGTCTACATATATACAATTAAATTCAGCTAGAATCTTCCCCGCCTTCATTCCAATTGCCTCCTTATGTTGGTTAACACTTTGTAAAGGATGTGTAAGCGAAATGGATTTAAATTCTTTTATCAAAATATATCAGGAATTTTTAAAAGAAAGTGAGCAAAAGGGGTGGGTGACCAAGGTTCTTATAGAAGAATTCGGAAATCATCTCGCATTTATTAAAAATAGGGAAGGAATAGAAGTGGAATTCTTTATTGAGTTGGACTCGGAAAATGGTGTACAGGTCCGTGATCAATTGCATCCAAGCAGACTGAATTATGGGGTGATCAGACAGGATGGAAAAGGAAACTCATTTGCCAAGGAAGTATTGGATGCATTCAACGAATATTGGGCAAAACATTCTCGCAATCGGAACACAATACATCTCTATAAACCATAAATAATGCCTCCAAAACCATCACAAACGGAGTCCTTTTTGAAAATGGACTCCGTTTATTGTAAAACTCAAAAAATCGCTCATCACAAATCAGGCCTCTCTAATGCCCCAATTAAATTGTCTATGAAAAAAAATCCCCATCTAACCCAGTAAAATGGTATTACCTTTTTCTGATCATAAAATAATAGGATATCCAGCCTATATGGAAAATAATTCTATTTAACCTATTTATCTCTCTATCAAAATGATATGATTTCTCTAACACCACGTTCTGACTTCAATTAAAAAATAGGAGGGATTTTTATGAAAGATTCTGTCTATCTGATTCCCTACAAAATGATTGAGCAGTTAGAAAACGTGAACGAGATTCCAAAAGGTGTTGAATTAATTCGAGCCCCCGAAATGTGGGAGCAATCAACTGGAAAAAACATAACCGTAGCGATACTCGATACCGGCTGTGATACCGATCATCCGGACCTGCAAAACCGAATCATCGGCGGACGAAATTTTACACAAGATGACGGTGGAAATCCTGCTATATTCGAAGATTACAACGGTCACGGCACACATGTCGCAGGTACCATTGCAGCCACTCGAAACAACGCTGGTGTAGTAGGGGTTGCCCCGGAAGCAAATCTCTTAATCTTAAAGGTTTTAGGAAAAGATGGTTCTGGACAATATGACTGGATTATTAACGCCATCTATTATGCAATCGAACAAAAAGTCGATATTATTTCGATGTCATTAGGCGGACCTACAGATGTAAAAGAATTGCATGATGCGATTAAGGAAGCAGTAGTGAACCATCAAATTCTTGTTGTGTGTGCTGCAGGTAACGAAGGGGATGGAGATTCCTCAACCGATGAGTTTGACTTCCCTGGCAGCTATAACGAAGTGATTAGTGTAGGGGCGGTTGACCTGGACCGGCATTCCTCTTATTTTACGAATTCCAACAATGAAGTGGACCTTGTAGCACCAGGTGAAAAAATTACTTCTACTTATCTAAATGGGTCCTATGCAACCCTGAGTGGCACTTCAATGGCTACACCACATGTTTCAGGGACACTCGCCTTATTAAAAGATCTTTCTTCTAAACAGTTTGAAAGAGAGCTGACCGAGCCAGAGTTGTATTCTCAATTGATAAAAAGAACGGTTCCATTAGGAAATTCCCCGAAAGTAGAAGGAAACGGGCTAATCTTTTTAACGCTGTTAGATTTTATTAAAAAAGTTTATGAACAGCAGGATACCAATGTTTTGATATAAAAAATACGCAACCCCTCTGATTCTTCTTTTTCAGAGGGGTTTTACTAAGTTTACAAAAATCTACATCTTGTAAAAAAAAACGCTCGAACGATTGTCCAAGCGTTTTTTGATCATTTCCCTATAAAAAAAAAGATAAATCGCTCAGAATCGTTCTGAGCGACACTCTTACTTTAATTCGTTGTATCTATTGTTAACGGCTTATAAAATTGAAGCAAAGCACTAGTTAGCAAAAAATTTACAATAATTGATTTTCTTTTTGATTTATTATTACTTTTTCAACAAAGTATTGATACCAATAAATAATGATTGCTAAGAAAACACTAATGTTAAAAAAATGGATTGGTCTCATTTTCTTAAATTCGAATACTCTTGCTTTAGTGAAAAATTTAACGATAGGGAATGAAAGTAGAAAATCGAGTACAATATTTAATGTTAAATACTTTATGAAGTTACCATATGTTAATTTAAACACCCAAAGTTATGAAAAATAAACCTAATAAATATGAATAATCTACAGCAGAATACTTAAATATCGGATTTTTAACTTTCCAAAGTTTTTTTCTGTCTGCAACAACACTAAATAGACTTATAATGTAATTAACAAAAGTGGTAGCAGGTAGGAAACGTACAAATGATTTCTTCCCTATAAGAGGAACTGTTAACCAGGGAACGATTAAAATACATAATGACAACAATTTTCTTTTATCAAGCATGTGACTTATCACTGATCCTTTCAAAAAGGAACCTACTCGTTTCCTAAAATGAATAACTTTTTTGTTCATATTTAAGATGTTCATTTGTTTGAAACATTTTTCACCTATCTTCTGCATCGAAGTGGACGATGACGTATAAAACAATAATCAATTTCATCTGAGAAACTAGCAGCGACGCACAAATTTTCATTAGGGAAAAAAATGCGAGTGAACTTGCTAGGTAGGTAGTGGTGGGGGAATTATTAAAGCAACGTGAGAGGAACGCTTTTAAGCACTTCAAACGAGTTAATTTTGTTTGGTTGCTTTCATCCATTCGAGAGAGCCAATCATAAACGGATTCTGCCTTTATTTCGTCCAAGTATGTCAATCCCGTGATCTCTGCAAAATGATTCGCATAAATAGAGTAATCGGTTGTTGTCAGGTTTTATGGGATTTGATGCAAAACCCGTTTTATTCTCTGAAAACAGATCCCAAAATCCTCCGATATTTTAAATACATCCTTCTTTTTTGCAAAAAAAATAACCTCCTTGGATCACTCCTAATTTTAGTCAAATTCGGCTTTTGACCGTTTCATTAGGAACCCAAGAAGGTTTATATATAGCGATTTTCAAAGGAATTAGGTACGCGCCTTAGAGGATTCGAACCTCTGACCGTACGCTTAGAAGGCGTATGCTCTATCCAGCTGAGCTAAAGGCGCATGAAGTTATGTTTTTCGAAGATTTATTACGGGTTATCCAATCTTCACTTTTAGCTGGGGTGCCAATTCCCCTAAAAAATAAAATGGCTCCGCAGGTAGGACTCGAACCTACGACCGATCGGTTAACAGCCGATTGCTCTACCACTGAGCTACTGCGGAACAATAAATATTATGGTGAGTTACTTTGCTATTGCAAAATAACTTTGGTGGGCCTAAATGGACTCGAACCATCGACCTCACGCTTATCAGGCGTGCGCTCTAACCAGCTGAGCTATAGGCCCTTAAAATGGTGGAGGGGGACGGATTCGAACCGCCGAACCCTGAGGGAGCGGATTTACAGTCCGCCGCGTTTAGCCACTTCGCTACCCCTCCAAATAAAAAAAAGAGAGCATAAAATTTTAATGGTGGCTCAGGACGGAATCGAACCGCCGACACAAGGATTTTCAGTCCTTTGCTCTACCGACTGAGCTACTGAGCCACAAAACAACGATGAATATGTATAAATGGCGGTCTGGACGGGACTCGAACCCGCGACCTCCTGCGTGACAGGCAGGCATTCTAACCAACTGAACTACCAGACCAAATTGCGGAGGCAGGATTTGAACCTGCGACCTTCGGGTTATGAGCCCGACGAGCTACCAGACTGCTCCACCCCGCGATAATAAAAAATGCTGAAGATGAAAATTTATGGAGGAGGAAGAGGGATTCGAACCCCCGCGCGGTTTAACCCGCCTGTCGGTTTTCAAGACCGATCCCTTCAGCCGGACTTGGGTATTCCTCCGTGATTAATTAAAGCCTCATACCATTGGAAAACTTGACTGGTCGGGAAGACAGGATTCGAACCTGCGACCCCTTGGTCCCAAACCAAGTGCTCTACCAAGCTGAGCTACTTCCCGATAAACAATGGCGCGCCCGAAAGGAGTCGAACCCATAACCTTTTGATCCGTAGTCAAACGCTCTATCCAATTGAGCTACGGGCGCATTGTTTTATTAAATGGTGAGCCATGAAGGACTCGAACCTTCGACCCTCTGATTAAAAGTCAGATGCTCTACCAACTGAGCTAATGGCTCAAAAAAGTGATGCCGGCTAGAGGACTTGAACCCCCAACCTACTGATTACAAGTCAGTTGCTCTACCAATTGAGCTAAACCGGCATACTTTGAAGATTGTTTTCACATTCGTGTAAAAATAATGGTGGAGGATGACGGGATCGAACCGCCGACCCTCTGCTTGTAAGGCAGATGCTCTCCCAGCTGAGCTAATCCTCCAATTTAATGCAAGTTATTTTCACTCGTACAAAAAAATTTTGGTGACCCCTACGGGATTCGAACCCGTGTTACCGCCGTGAAAGGGCGGTGTCTTAACCGCTTGACCAAGGGGCCGTTGTTTAAAAAAACAACAAAAATAATAGCCCCATAAAAGGGCTTAGCCTGGCAACGTCCTACTCTCACAGGGGGACAGCCCCCAACTACCATCGGCGCTGAGAAGCTTAACTTCCGTGTTCGGTATGGGAACGGGTGTGACCTTCTCGCCATTATTGCCAGACTATTTTTTTGAGGTATCATTCCCTCAAAACTAGATAATACAGAAGAAGTTTTAGTAAAAACGAGTTCACCTAAAGACTATGGTTAAGTCCTCGATCGATTAGTATCAGTCAGCTCCACATGTCACCACGCTTCCACCTCTGACCTATCAACCTGATCATCTTTCAGGGATCTTACTAGCTTGACGCTATGGGAAATCTCATCTTGAGGGGGGCTTCATGCTTAGATGCTTTCAGCACTTATCCCGTCCGCACATAGCTACCCAGCGATGCCTTTGGCAAGACAACTGGTACACCAGCGGTGCGTCCATCCCGGTCCTCTCGTACTAAGGACAGCTCCTCTCAAATTTCCTGCGCCCACGACGGATAGGGACCGAACTGTCTCACGACGTTCTGAACCCAGCTCGCGTACCGCTTTAATGGGCGAACAGCCCAACCCTTGGGACCGACTACAGCCCCAGGATGCGATGAGCCGACATCGAGGTGCCAAACCTCCCCGTCGATGTGGACTCTTGGGGGAGATAAGCCTGTTATCCCCAGGGTAGCTTTTATCCGTTGAGCGATGGCCCTTCCATGCGGAACCACCGGATCACTAAGCCCGACTTTCGTCCCTGCTCGACTTGTAGGTCTCGCAGTCAAGCTCCCTTATGCCTTTACACTCTGCGAATGATTTCCAACCATTCTGAGGGAACCTTTGGGCGCCTCCGTTACTCTTTAGGAGGCGACCGCCCCAGTCAAACTGCCCACCTGACACTGTCTCCCACCCCGAT
>NZ_JAVDUQ010000005.1:0-168880 GCF_031456445.1 Neobacillus niacini
AGCAGAATATTTACTTCTCTTTGACATAAAAAATCCCCCTAAAGTAACGACAGATTTTTGTTTTTTCATCTGTCCACTTTAGAGGGAGCATATCACATTATGCTTCGGTTTTTTCCTTTTGATCCAGCTGCTGAACCTGAAATAATTTATAATAATTCCCTTGTTTCGCCATTAATTCTTCATGGCTCCCTATTTCGACGATTTCGCCATGTTCGATAAGAACAATCCGACTCGCATGAGTAATCGTTGATAATCGGTGAGCAACAATAAAGGTAGTCCGGTCCCTTGCAAGCTCCTCAAGGGATTCTTGAATTAAATGTTCACTCTCTAAATCAAGAGCTGATGTTGCTTCATCCAAAATTAAGATAGGCGGATTTTTTAAAAACACACGGGCAATGGCAATTCGTTGTTTCTGCCCACCGGAAAGCTTCACGCCTCTTTCCCCTACCCTTGTGTTATAGCCTTCTGCAAGATTTAAAATAAATTCATGAGCATTAGCCGCTTTTGCCGCTTGGGTTACTTCTTCATCGGAAGCATCCGGTTTCCCTAATAAAATATTTTCTTTAACCGATTCACTAAAGAGAATATTATCCTGAAAAACCACTCCAATTTTGTCTCTTAAGGATTGAACGTTAAAGTGGCGGATATCAACCCCATCCAGTGTGATTCTTCCTTCTGTTACATCATAAAATCTCGGAATTAAGCTTACGAATGTTGATTTTCCACCGCCGCTCATTCCAACTAAGGCGATCGTTTCTCCCTTTTTTACTTCTAAGGAAACATTTTTCAATACCTTCTCTTCTGTTTCTCCATAAGAAAAATTAACCTTTTCGAATGAAATATCGCCATTGACAGTTGTACACTGGGTGGCATTCGGTGCATCCACAATATCATATTGTTCATCCATAAATTCAAACACACGGTCCATAGATGCGAAGGATTGAGTGATGGTCGTAGAGGAGTTAACCATTCTTCTTAAGGGATTATAGAGCTTATCAATATAAGCGAAAAAGGCAACCATCTTTCCTAAAGAAAGATCGTGCTGAATAACCAAATACGCAGAGTACCCAATAACAATTAATGGTGCAATGTCTGTAATGGTATTGACTGCTGCGAATGCTTTCGCGTTCCAGCTTGTATGCTGCAGTGCTTTTTCCAGAAAGTTTTTATTCTGCTTATCAAATTGAGTTTGTTCATATTCCTCAATCGCAAAACTCTTTATGACTGGCATTCCTTGCACCCGTTCGTGTAAATAACTTTGGACCTCCGCTAGCGCCTGTGAACGGATTCTAGTAAACCTTCGTAAATTTCCAAAAAAGTACCTTACAGAAATAGCGTAAAGAGGAAATAGCAGGATGGATACAATGGTCAGTTTAACATTCATCGAAAACATAATAATAATCGCAATGATAATGGTTGCAACATCCAGCCACAGATTCATTAATCCGGAAATGACAAAGGTCTTCGTTTGCTCCACGTCGTTAATCACACGGGAAATAATTTCGCCGGCACGTGTATTCGCGTAATATCGAAAGCTCAATTTCTGAATATGTGTATAAAGCTTATCGCGGATATCATAAAGGATTTTACTAGAAGTCCATTGGGCAAAGTATTGACGATAATATTCGACTGGCGGTCTAAGGATGACAAATATAACAATCATTACTCCCATCATGATCATTAATTTCTGGATTTTTGCTTCATTAGGCAACGAGTGATTGGTAATAATATCATCGATCACATATTGAATCAGCATTGGAATGATTAACGGGATTCCAAACTTTATAACCCCGATTATAATGGTTCCAATAATTTGCACCCTGTATGGCTTAACAAACTGTAGATACCTGCGTATACTGTTCAAATAATTCTCCCCTTTTGAACAAATTAAAAAACCTGTTGAGAAGTGCATCAACAGGCCTTAATGCCGTTTTTTCTAGCGTCGATAGGTTAAATAACGTTCATACCAGATATCAATAAAGTCTGGAGCAAAAGGACCCTTCCGCTGGCGAATCCAGCGAATGAGCTTATCCACATTTTTCTTAAGAATTTGGTCAATCACTTCAGGATATTTCATCTCTCGGCGATGACGCTCATATTCATCTTCATCCAATAAATTGAAGGTCATATCAGGATAAACTTTTATATCCAAATCATAATCAATATATTTCAAAGCTTCCCCGTCAAAAATAAACGGTGAGCTAAGGTTACAATAGTAATATATCCCGTCTTCCCGAATCATTCCAATCACATTGAACCAGCATTGGGAATGAAAGTAACAAATAGCCGGCTCCCTTGTAATCCATGTTCTTCCATCTGATTCTGTTACAATCGTCCGATCGTTTCCGCCAATCACCAAATTTTGCGAACCTTTTAAAACGGTTGTTTCTTCCCAAACCCGATGGATGTGCCCATTGTGTTTATAGCTATGTATTTGTATTGGTTCTCCTTCGATGGGTACGCCCATATTCTCCCCTACCTTCATTCCTGAACGCTTTGCAACCTATTCTAAAATATTTTAAAAACACAAAAGGCAACAAAGTACAATTCCTCTTTTATATTATTATAACGGTTAAACAAGGATTTTAAAACAAAAGAGCCATTGAATTCAATGACTCTTAAGGAAAAATTTACGTATTTTTTAATGTTTAGCCATTATTTTATTATCTTGAATGGGTTAAATTTGATACTTGGTAGGACTGAATAACCTCTTCTGTTTGTTTCTCAAAAATCATTTGAATCTCTTTCAATTCATTTTTCATTTGTTGAATATCGGACTGGATACTCTCAAGCTCCGTTTCATTTTGCAGCTTATGCAATTCTGCTTCAATCTCAAGACAGCGCTCCAGTTCGGCTTGAAGGTATAATAATTTTTCCATTGTGATCATTTGTTCGGAAACTAAACGGTTAAATTGATCCATTTCCCTCACCGCCTTATATTTTGTACCTTATAAGTATTCTTGAACAAATGCTATTCTCCTTTGACTTTTTATGTAAACTTTAGAGAACTTTTGTCGAATTAGAGAAATGGAAGTTTTAGAAAAGAAATCAGGATGGAAAAAAAATAAAAAGAAGGCACTCTTCCGATTGAGAGCGCCTTCTATCCTTTTTAACTTATCTTAGCTTTGACCAAATTGACCAGCATTTTGGTTTTTACGAGCTTCTGCAGATTGGTTTTGTTTTCTAACCTCTGCTGCATTTGTTTCACTCGCAAATTCAGTACCAAATGCTCCTGCTGCACCTGCACCAGCATTGGCACGAGCCGCTTTAGCATTTTGTTGTCTTACTTCTTGAGCATTTGTTTCACTCGCGAATTCAGTACCGAATGCTCCTGCTGCACCTGCACCTTGAGATTGAGCGTTTTGTTGTCTTACTTCCTGGATGTTTGTTCCAGCTGAAGTTTTGTTGGCTTGTTGGTTGAATTTTGCCACCTGTAATCACCTCCACGAAAATTAATTTACCCTCGTGGTGTGAAGAATATCCATTTTTTTTATAAATTTTTAAACCAGCAAGGAAATCCCGCCATCAACGATAATCGTTTGCCCTCTAATCATGCTTGATGCATCTGATAATAAGAACATAACCGTATTAACCATATCATCAATTTCGACCATTCTTCCTGCAGGCGTTTTATCTTTCGCTTCCTGAAGGAGTTCTTCACGGTTTGGAAAATGCTTCAGCGCCTCAGTATCAACAGCACCGCCGGAAACAGCATTCACGACAATATTTTTTGAAGCAAGCTCAACAGCTAAATACCTTGTTAAAGCTTCAAGCGCCGCTTTAGACACACCAACTACCGTGTAATTTTTTAGATAGCGAATGGAACCTAGTGAACTTATGCTGACAATTTTTCCGCCGCCGTTCTTCTCCATCAGTTTCGCTGCTTCCTGAGCGCAAAATAAGAGGGCTTTGCTGTTAATATTTAACGTCCAATCCCAATGCGATTCCTCCAGCTCCATTAACGGACGCTGTACACCTGAGGCAGCATTGTTAACAAAAATATCTAAGCGTCCAAACTCTTGCTCAATTTGGGCAAACATATCTTTTATTTTATTTACATCACCGACATTGGCTTTCACAACCAGTACTTTTCTGCCAAGAGCTTCGATTTGTTCAGCAGTCTCAAGCGCTCCACTTTTACTTCTGGCATAATTAATAACAATATCGTATCCATCTTTGGCTAATCTAAGAGCCGTTGCTTTCCCAATTCCCCTGCTGCTTCCTGTAATTAATGCTACTTTTTGTGTCATATGTATAGATCCCTTCTTATTTTATGGTTTCATATTATTTTAGCTAATCCATGAATAGAAGACAATTCATAACAAAACACTAAATTGAATAACGTGGTTGAAAGGAAGAGGTAAAATGTATAACGGGCGGGATATGACAGAACTTTCAATGATGTCGATTAAAGAGTGGGAGACCCAAGAATTAGCCTTTTTTCATCATTCATTGCAACAAATGGTCCCATACTTAAATAGTGAAGGGCAGACGATTCATCGAGAAATTGTCGAAGAAATTATAAGTCGCGGTGGTTTGAAATAATAAAAAAGAATGAACGCCGAAGGTTCAGCGTTCATTCTTTTTCATATTCCTGATAAAGCTTTAGAATTTTTTGAGTAAAAACGGGAAAGGCATAATCCTCGATATTTTCTAGTGAAACAAATTTCCACTCTTGATTCTCTTTAAAATCAGCGGAAATACTTCCAGTATAAACTTTTATTTTCCAGATCAAATGGGAAAAAACATGTTCGACTTGACCGATCATCTTATCAAAATGAATATTTAGATTTAAATCTTGTTCAAAAAGGCGAGAAATTTCATCACGGTTATTTTGAATGGGATGGTTAATTTCTAAATTTGGAAATTCCCATAGGCTTGCAAGTAAACCTGTTTCGGGTCGTTTATGAATAAGTTGGTTTCCCTTTTCATTTGTAAGAACCACAGCCGCGAGTTGCACCTCCCGCTGTTTATTTTTCTGAGATTTGATTGGAAGTTCTGATTGCACACCTTCATGAAAGGCTTGGCAATGTTCACGAACAGGACATAGCAAACAGGATGGCGAGGTTGGCGTACAGATTAGAGCACCTAATTCCATTAATGCCTGATTAAATTCTGATGGTTCCTCATGCGAAATTAGCTCCCTAACGGCTTGTTCAAAAACCTTACGGGAAGAAGGCTTGGCGATATCTTCCCAAATGGAAAGAATCCTTGATAAAACTCTCATCACATTGCCATCAACAGCCGGTTCGGGAATTCCATAAGCAATGCTTAAAATTGCTCCCGCCGTATAAGGGCCAACCCCTTTCAGATTGGATATTTCCTTTGTTGTATTGGGTACAACTCCATTATATTTTTCTTTGACTTCCTTAACCGCAGAATGTAAATTTCTGACTCTTGAATAATATCCCAGTCCTTCCCAAGCCTTAAGAACCTTATCTTCATTTGCCTCAGCAAGGGTCTCAATACTTGGAAACCAATCAATAAAACGGTTAAAATAAGGTATAACCGTATCTACTCTCGTTTGCTGCAGCATGATCTCTGAAACCCAAACTTTATACGGGTCTTGGTCCTTTCGCCATGGCAAATCACGCTGTTCATTTTTAAACCATGTGATTAGATCAACTTGAAAATCTTGTATATTTACTTTCATTAAATTATTTAGAACATTTTTCATTACATTTAGGCCTCCAACTTGTTAAACACTACAAAATGAGGGAATATAATAGTATGCATTGTATTACGATAATCCATATTGAGTGTTTTGACAAGAATGGATTAATTTAAAGGAGGAACTTCCTTTTGGATACAGGAACTCATGTTGTTATGGGGATTGCTCTTGGAGGTCTGGCAACACTTGACCCCGTCGTTGCCAGCAGTCATGCTGCAACATCCAGTGTTTTAATTGCCACTATCGCGGGGTCACAAATACCCGATATTGATACAGTATTAAAACTAAGAAATAATGCGATTTACATTCGCAACCATCGGGGTGTTACCCATTCCATCCCGGCAGTGATTCTTTGGCCGCTTGTCCTTTTAGCTGTGATTTACCCATTTTTCCCAACCGTCAATTTACTGCATTTGTGGGCATGGACATTTTTTGCTGTATTTCTTCACGTATTTGTTGATATCTTTAACGCTTACGGAACTCAAGCCCTTCGGCCATTTTCAAATAAATGGGTCGCTTTAGGTGTCATTAATACATTTGATCCATATATTTTTGGGATTCATGTTGTCGGTATTTTTATTTGGATTTTTGGAGCAAATCCCGGATATACCTTTTTGATGATGTATTTTGTTATTATTGGTTACTACTTATTAAGGTTCCGGGTCCGACATAAGGTTTTATCGGAGATCAGAAGAATCGTTCCAGATGCAACGGAAATTATCATTGCACCCACCATGAAGTTCCACCAATGGCGGATTGCTGCAATGAATGAAAAACAATTTTTCGTTGGGAAAGCTGTAAAGGATAGGGTTGAGATTTTAGATTTATTTAATCGGATTCCCGTACCTGAAACATCGGTCATTCAGGCAGCTAAAAAAGATAAAAACCTTTCTGCGTTTTTATCCTTCTCTCCTGTTTATCGCTGGGAAGTAGATGAATACGATGATTTTTATGAAGTAAGGTTTATTGATCTCAGATATCGAAGCAACGGTCATTACCCTTTTGTCGCAGTTGTCCAATTAGATTGTGACCTAAACCGAATCAGCTCCTATACCGGATGGGTCTTCAGCGAGAAGAAATTGCGGAAAAAGCTAAGTATTATACCAAGTTAAAAAAGCGGTGACTATAGTCACCGTTTTTTTTTTGCCATTTTCTTATAACATAACCGATTCTATATAAGCTAATAATATAGATACGTGGTTAGCATTGATCTTTTGGATGCTTTGCTTTTCACGATTTCTCATTCCTTTATATGGAGGTATAGCATGAGAAACAAAGCGAAAGATTTCCCAAACCAAAATAATAACAAGTTCGAGGGAGAACCAAGAGCAAAAGCAGAGTATGCTTCAAAAAGAGCAGATGGGACCACTAATACGCATCCACAAGAGCGTATGCGGGCTTCTGGTCAGCGCGAAAATGATACACCTGAATTTTAACTAGGGAGGTTTTATAATGGGAAACCAGAAATTTTTCCAAAATAAGCCATTTTCAACACCATGGGCTAGTGCAAAACACCAACATTCTCAGATAAATGGCGAAAGCAAACTTACCCAAGACCTCATCATTTTAAAGCGCCAAACCAGAAAGCAGTCTTAGAAAACAACCAAACCAGAGAATTGCTCTCTGGTTTGCGTTTTTGTCCAGCTTCAGGGCCTAGCCCCTCGAGGGAAAAAATGAACTGCCTTTTTCCTAGGTTGCTTCCACTTTTCTTATTTTAACCACTTTAACATAGAAATCGGCAATGCCTCTTCTTTTCCATCGCCCTTTAGCCGATATCCCCAGGCAAAAACTCCATTTATATAATCAATTTTAAAATATTGCCCCGGATCCCCTTCAAGCTCATAAATTTCACCCGGCGCAAAGGAATCGGGACTAATTAAATAGGCACGAGCCATCAGTACTTTCCTTTCAAGGACAGCAAACTCATTCACTCTTCCTAATTGCTCTGCTTTCCGTGCTTGCTCTTGAAGAGTCGCTATTTCTTGGCGTAATTCATATTCGCTCAATTCACTATATCGTTTCTCCTGGTGCATGTAATCCACTCCCAAAGTTTCGTTATCCACCAACATCAAGTATAATTATTTTTGTAAAATTAATAAAGTGAAACTTCAATCAGTGGGGGTTTTTTCCATCCCCCACTGATTATTAGTTGAACCAATCGGGCTTTTACGGGCAGTTGTTCCCACTTATTCTATTCTTTCACTCAAGGTCTTGAAGAAGGGGTCTTACTGCCCGTTAATGCGGGATAAAGGAGTTTGGCAAATGAAAACAATTATTGTAACCGGTGCTGGTTCAGGGTTAGGGAAAGAATTAGCCTTATTATTTTCTGGGCAAAATTATCATCTGCTTTTAACGGGGCGGAACAAAGAAAAATTAATGGAGACGAAAACGGAAATTGAAGCGATTGGCGGAAGTGCAGATTTTCTCCAATTAGATATCCGAAACAATCAAGAGGTACTAGAAAAAATCGCCGATATTAGTAAGTCAAATGAAATCTATGGACTAATCAACAACGCAGGAGTGGGACACTTCGGACCCTTTCTAGAGATGAAGCAGCAGGAAATAACGAAGATGCTCGACACAAATGTTCTTGGAACCATCATTATGACAAAATCCGTTTTACCCTACTTGATTCAACAAGGCGAAGGAAAAATTATCAATATTATCTCAACAGCCGGACTCCGCGGTAAGGTTAATGAAGCAGTTTATGCAGCAAGTAAATTTGCCATACGCGGCTTTACAGAAAGCCTTCAAAAAGAATATGAGGGCAGCAATATCCATTTTACTGCCGTTTATATGGGCGGCATGGATACTCCTTTCTGGAATGAAAGCAACCACGTGAAAGACCCATCCCGTTTTCGTTCCCCAAAAGAAGTAGCAGAAATAATTGTCAAACAAATCCATCAAGATTCTATTATTATTGAAAGTAAAAAATCATGACGTCCTGTCATGATTCTTCTTTTTCAGCTAAAAATTTTTCAATCAAATCCATTGCGAAGCCCTTTCGATACAAGGCTTGTTTCATCTTTTGTTTATACTCATAACCATGAAGATGACTATATTTCCGATAAATCTTTTCCCCTTGATACCTGATTGCATCCATTTCCGCATTTGAATCCTTGTCAAGTTCACTCACATTAACAGCCATTTGGATGATCTCAAAAGGATACCCTTTTCGAAGCAATAATCCTTCAAGCTTTTGTTTTACAATCCGCTCAGAATCCTTTGTATTCTTTTCAAAAAACTTTTTGGCAAGTATGGAGGCTTTTTCAACCTGCAGGTCATAAGAAAAGCCTTGAAGAGCTTGTCTTGCAAGTTCCTCTTTTATTCCCCTATCTTTTAATTCTAACCAAATTAAATCAGGCCCTTTATCTGTTGTATTTACTTGGGTTCTAACAAATGCATGAGCATATTCTTCGTCATCAATATATTTTTGGGCTGCTAATTTATGGAGAACCTCGTTAATGATGGGCTCATCATTTTCTTTTTTGGTTAAATAATCCCTTATTTCTTTTTCGGACCGCATTCTTTTGGCTAAATATTGGATAGCTTGATGATAGGCTTTGCGAATATCGTCCTGAAACTGGATTTCCAGAAAGGAAAAATCATCAAGATCCATCCCTTTTTTTAATTGAAATTTTATTAAGACATCACTATCAACACTGAAAGCAAATTCTTCACCTTTACCATAATCCATAAAAACATTATAACGATCCTGATTTTTCTGCTGCGTGGTGATTTTCGTAATTATAGCCATTTCCCTCACCTCAACACTACTCTACCATGTTTTTCATGAAATATCGCAAAGAAATGAAAATTAACAGTATCATTCCTTTCTTAAAAGGTAAAAATGGAAATAAGTACATATCGTGCTTAATCATATCCACTACGCTTAATGACGAGCAGCAAATTATGTTGAAAGGAATGAGCAAAATGGCGGAAAAAAAGAAAAAAGATAAGGATCGGGGAAAATATTCCTTAACCAGTATGCAGGAGGTCAGTTATCAAAGAGAATTTAAAATGGCAGATCGTGCTGGAGGATTTTCAGACAGAAAAACAAAGCTATAAGCCTTTGAAGCATTTTCCATTCATGGACCTTTTCTAATTGTTAAAACTAATAAAGGAGCCAAGTTGGTTCTGATCGTTAACAATGAAAGGGGTTTTAGTAATGGGTCGTTCGCGTGGTCATGGGTCTCGTGATAAAAATAAAGCATCACTTCCACAGGTGCCGAAAAATCTTAAATCAGATGGAATCGATGAAGAGTATTCTGCTGAATTAGCCGATCAGGCAGATTTAGAGGCACAAGCACGAGCAAACGCAGCTAACCAGCGTGTAAATACGAAAAGAAATAGATAACCTCTTATAATTTGAAAAAGAAGCAGGTGCCCTGCTTCTTTTTCAATCTATTTTGTGGATAATGTGAATAATGTGGATTCTTTGCCAAAACCTTTTAAAATATAGCTTAAAAGCTTTTCATATTTTGTTAACAATTTTTGTGGGTAACCCTGTGGATAGTGTGTATAAGTTTGTGGAATACTTAATATAATAGGACCTTTGATGTGGATATTCTGGTGTATAATTGAATTTTCATTCACTTTTCACAATTTAAAATAAACAGGCAACCCAAATAACTTATTTTCTCTACTATCAAATTTTAATTTGAGACAATAGGATAAAAATCATTGGTATAGGCTACGATGTCCCCCCACCCCATAAAATCTTCATCCGATACCTTCCACGTATGTTTCTCTGTATCATGACGTACTACGGCAAAATGAAACCGATTCGTTGAATAAACATTGAAGCCGGCTTTTTTACATTGATCAATAAAAAAGTAATCCTCCGCACGATTTACTTTTTCAAATTGAACTTTTTCAAAAACCGCCTTTCGAAACATTAATGTGGCTCCGGCAACCGTGTCAGAGAATGAATTTTCTTCACCAGGCACTAAGACCAAGGCTTTTTTATTTTTAAAATAAATGAAGTATGAACCTTTACCGAGAATCGAAACCTGTTCGTCTTTAAATGCCCCCATCGAACTGGTAATATATTCAGGACCATAATAGTCATCATCATCAAATTTAGCAATAATATCATGGTTAGCCTTTAGAACGCCAAAATTTAAGCAATCCCCCAATGCTGCTTTCTCATGAAGCTGAAAAACACGTACGTTAGGGTAATTCTTCGCTTTCTCCATCCATTTGTCTATACTCATAGAATCTTTATTAAGGATAATAATTAACTCTTTATCCTTCCATGTTTGCTGTTGATAATTGTTAAAAACATTATTGATAAATTCATCTCTAATGGTGCAAGTGATAATGGAAACCATTTTTCCGCTCCTTTCGCTCCATTCGTTTTATGAAGCAATAACTTTTTCAATAAAATTGGCCAGGTTTTTATATTTTCCTAGTTTATTTAGTCTCCGCAGGTCTGACTTCAGCTCGTTTATTTGCTCTATTCCAAAACCGGCGGCACCTAAAATATTAAAATGGCGAATATCCACTTTCAATAAGAGGGCCATGGTGTCAAGGATTGAGATGAATCTATTTTGAAAATCTTTTGTTTTTTTGCCGTATTTTTCAACCAAATTCTTATATTCTTGTAGGATATCGTTCATGGTTGTTAAATCCATCATCCTTGATAGTTCTAAACTAAGAATAAGGACATCCACTTCATGATGCTTTTTAATAAATAAATGATAATTCCCTATTGCCTCTTTCCACTTGCTTTCTTCGACAGGATGTTCTTGATGATAGGAAACCAAATCCTTCGCATTAAGATATTTTGCCCCTGCTTTATATAAACGGTATCCTAACTCCCAGTCTTCATATCCGTATTTCACAAAGTCCTCATCAAATATCCCGGCTTTGCTTAATAGCTCTTTTCTCAAAGAAACATTGCCTGTCAGAAGGGCCATCCACGGAAATTCAAAACCTTCTAGGCCCGCTCCATATTTGCTGGTAATTTTTCGAAACCAGGAGTTCGCATTCTTAATTAAATCGCCATATGTCTGATTCGTAATATCACTTTTGTTAATGAGGGGATAAGGCTTTGAAGCTGTTTTTTCATATTTACTGAATTTACTGTTAAGGTTTTGATTATCTTTTACAATCTCCGCAATTTGGGCAAGTTTCTCGCGATCATATTTAGGAAAAATACAGGAAATAATATTTTGGGAATACATGACTCCTGACATAATAAGATTGCTTTTTGCTTGGTGATATTTAACATGATTGGTTACAAAATTAGGGTCAACAAGCATTTCAGCATCTAAAAATATCAGGATACTTCCGCTCGATGCTTGAATTCCGATATTGCGCACCTTTGCCCTTCCAAGATTTTCATTGTTTCGGATATATTTAAATTGGTAGGGCGGATGATAGTTTTGAAGGGTTTCTTCCGTTTGATCCGTAGAGCCATCATCAATGATGATGACCTCCATTTTTTCCAAATTGAATGTTTGATTTTCAAGAGAATAAAGGGTAAATAGATTGAGTGGATATTTATTGTAGGATGGAATAATAATACTTACCTCTATTTTTTGATTTTGATTATTAGTCAAATCTCTATACTTTTCCATATTTTTTTCATCATTAAAGCTCTGATTCATTTGCTTGTTATTAGCCAGTAATGGTTGCCTGTTGATTTTTCCAGTAGTTTTTTCGGGCCAAATTGCATATAAGCCGTTCCGCTGTGCTTTCAATCTGGCATTCATATTTACTTTAAGCTGATTTGCAGTTCTGCTATGATCCCAGATTCTAATTTCTTTAATATCCCCGATAAAGAACACACCCGGCGGATAACATACAGAACCTGATGGTGAGACATACTTTTTTGAACTTTTTTCGCCTTCCTTTACGAAAGTACCATTTATGAAAAGAAAGGGTCTTTTCTCCTTATAAACCACTGCCACATGTACCCACTCATGAATGGATGTCTCATAAACTAAAGTGGCGTAGATATTATTATTTGTATATTCATAAACAGATACTCCATTCATTCCAATGGAAACGCAGATTCCGGAGCCATTTTGGTCTACTCCTCTCGCAGGGCCAATGATATAATTTTTCCCATTGCTGTTTACTGGAATTTCCCTTGACTGCTTATCAATTTGATGAATATTTTCAGGCTTAACCATAAACTCATAGGTAAACGAATTTTTTATATTGCCGATCAATCGGTCAGTTATGTTTCCTTCCATGGTGCACCCCTTTTTCCTTCTTATTGCTAAACCTCGTCCGTTTTAGTAGAGCTTTTACACAATATGTACAAGGGGTGAAATTGGACTAGACTAACTCCCATTTGTGTGATGGGTTTTTAAATTATTTTTGATTCAAAAAAAAGACAGCAATCAGAGGGATTGTTGTCTAGAACAAAATTTATATGGACACGGTTATGCACTCTTTCTTATTTTGAAAGGTTTGGGTTCCATCTAAGATTGGATAATAACTTAACGATGAATACTCTTTAGCCTTCCGTAAAATCTCTTCCTTAGTTGTCTCAACAATAAATGTTTGATCAGACAATTGTTCCACAAGGGGGATGGATGGACTTAATTCCGTTTTACTTAACCCGCTAATTAGCCAGAAATCATTGAAAGAACCGTTAGAAGAAGGGATAGCTTCTGTTACAGAGTAAGCCTCCAGCTTTTTATCGTGATTACTTTGGCTTACATAAACTAAATCCTCAATGACTGCACTTGCCGTAGGAAACATTCCGGCACCAGGACCTTGTAAGGTTATTCTTCCCACGATGTCAGAATATACATTTAGCGCATTTTCTACCCCTTCCACATGGTAGAATGGATGGGACTTCCTGATGAGCACCGGCCTTACACTACCAATAAGCTTATCCCCTTCCTTTTGAATACTCACAACATGCTTGAACCTAAAACCAAACTGGTCTGCCGCTTCAATCAATTCACTTGTAATAGAAGTGATCCCGACTCGTTCAACATCCTTCCAATCAGGCTCATTCCCAAAAGCCACCCTGCTTAAAACCATTAATTTATAAAAAGCATCAAAGCCTTCTACATCATTGGTTGGGTCAGCTTCCGCAAATCCCCTTTCCTGCGCTAATTTTAAAGCATCTGCGAATGACTGCTTTTTCTCACGCATTTCTGTCAAAATGAAATTAGATGTTCCATTTACAATTCCTTGAATTTGCCCTACACGGTTAACCTTTAGCAATTGTCTTAGGGTTTGAATGATGGGAATTCCACCCGCAACTGTTGCCTCAAATCCAACCGATACTTGGTGTTCCCCGGCAAGAGCCAGTAGCTCTTTTCCGTGGTGTGCAAACATTTCTTTGTTTGCGGTAATAATATGGCAGCCTCTTTCAATCGCTTGTTTTAAATAGTTAAAGGCGGGGTCTTTGCCCACAATCGCATCTACCACAATATCAAGCTGTGAAAGATTGATTAGTTCGTTGAAATCTGTTGTGATGAGAACTTCCTTTGCGATGTTTCTTTCTTTTTGCTTGTTTTGGATTAGAACGGCTGCAACCTCTACTTTCTTTCCCAAAAGAGCCTCGAGTTCTCTTTCATGGGATTGAATCGTTCGATAAACTCCCTCGCCAACTGTTCCAAATCCTAATATGGCTACTTTTACTGTCATCATGGATCCCCCCGCTATTAAAAATGGAAATAAGAAAACCCTCTTCATAAGAAGAGGGCTGATATCCTCCTCTTATCTTTCAGGTTAAAAATAACCTGCAGGAATTAGCACCTTTTCAAGGATTACCTTGAAGGTTGCCGGGCTTCATCGGGCCTAGTCCCTCCGCCGCTCTGGATAAGAGTATTTATGAAATTGTTACTTTAATTTTCCATGGTATGAATGAAATTGTAGTTGATTCCTGCAAAGCTGTCAATGTTTTTTGAAAATTCTTTTTGAAAGAAAAATCTTAATAATGGCACCCTTCATTTTTATTTTTCCCAATCCGTATATATATCTGTTCTCCGGTCACGCCATGTGGTGACCGAACCGCGATCTCTGACTTCATAAACTTCATAAACTTCATAAAACACTACACTACATTTAAGTGCATTAACGCACAATCTCCAACACCAAAATCCTTGCTTTTTTATATCTTACCTCGCCCATGCAGAAATGGTCGTTATGTTCTCCGGTTTTGTCCTGCAGCAGCCACCAATCAATCGGGCACCGCATTCATACCAGTGATGGGTACTGTCGCCGTAAGTTTCTTCAGATGATGCCCCATTCCAAGTTTTAGTGACTGCATCGTACTGCTCGCTTAAATTTGGATATACGATGATAGGTTTAACTGTGTGACTGTGCACTTTATTTATCAGCGAAGAAATGTACTGGGGCCGCGTGCAGTTTATGCCGACGGCAGCAACTTGATCATATTTATCCAGCCATTCTGCACACTCAGCAACCAGGGTTCCATCACTAATATGAAGCCCGTCTTTTGCACTGAAGCTAATCCATGCATAGGTTTTGGGAAACTCTTCTAATAACCTGACGATAGCTCTAGCCTCCATCAGACATGGAATAGTTTCGCAGGCCAGGATATCGGCACCAGCTTCAATCAGGGCTTTCATACGGGGCCTATGGAAATTCATAAGTTCTTCTTCGGTCAACGTATATTCTCCTCGATATTCAGATCCATCAGCAAGGAATGCGCCATATGGCCCTACTGAACCGGCTACTAAAGGCTTTGGCCGGTTTGACTGGTTCTCGGGTATTCCCCAGAATTCATCGCGTGCTTTTAAGGCTATCTGGACGGATTTCTGGATAAGAATGAGCGCTTCAGCCTCGCTTAAACCGCGTCGGGAGAATCCTTCGACAGTTGCCTGGTAACTGGCGGTGATAGCACAGTCAGCGCCCGCTTTAAAATAATCCGTATGTACCTGTTTGATAAGCTCAGGATTTTCGATAAGTATGGTTGCCGACCAAAGACTGTCGTTCAAATCACAGCCATGACGTTCAAGTTCAGTTGCCATTGCACCGTCTAGTATAACTAACGGGAATTTCTCTAATATGTTTTCAATAGGATTCATTATAGTTCCTCCGCTACAGTTAATTTTCTGTGATCCCGTAGAAATGATGAAAAGACGAGGACTTTCTATTTCTTATTTCATCAGTGTTCATTGAGTTCATCAATATAGACCAAAGTTGGAAAAATGTCTTAGCCGTACTTAAGTTAAACAGATTTTAGGTAGAGTCGAGGCGATGAATTTGGTTAAAGAGGACAGATCCTCCTGCGAAAGAGGTCTGTCCAAAGGCAGGTGAAATTTATTCAGCAATGGATTGGATTAATAGAATAACAGTCTGACAACCGCAAGATATATGCAGTATTTTTATTGATAGTTTTTTACAACATTACCAATAGTATCAGTAGTATATTCCAGTTTAATAAATCTCTTATACCAAGCCCTCTCTACTTAATATTATCTATATACTGATTGTGTTCATCATGAGAATCATATAGATTCTTTTTTCCGCGATGTTTAATATAGTAGAAAAAATAGCAAAAAGCAATGAAGGGTACTCCGCTATATAGAGCAATTCGTTGGCTTTGATCGAAAGCAAGTCCTACACAAGAAGCAAAACATAAAACAAAAGCAGTGATGGGCACAAAGGGATACAGAGGTGTACGAAATTTCAAATGTGTAATATCCCCTCCCTCTTTAATAAAACGCTTTCGAAACATATACTGCGATAACACAATTCCCATCCACACAGTAACCACGGCAAATCCCGAAATAGCTACAAGCACTAAATAAACTGTATCTGGTGCAACTACACTAGAGAATAACGACAAACAGGCTACTGCCATACTTAAAATTAACGCATTAAGCGGCACTCCTTTTGAGGTTACCTTTCCTAAGAGGGGGCTTATTGTTTTTTGGTTGGAAAGAGACCATAACATACGAGTAGATGCATAGAGACCGGAATTTGCTACGGATAATAAAGCTGTAAGAATAACGAAGTTCATAATATCAGCTGCATAAGGAATTCCTATATTATCAAAGACCATAACGAACGGACTTTCAATGACTCCGGCTTCTTTCCAAGAGATTAATCCAGATAATACAAATATAGCACCGATAAAGAAAAAAACGGTTCTCCAAATTACATTTCTGACGGACCGGGGAATGTCTCTTTCCGGATTTTCGCTCTCACCGGCGGCAATTCCAATGAGCTCTGTTCCTGAAAAGGCAAAGTTTACGGAAATCATAGCCATTAAAACTGGAAGCAGCCCATTAGGAAAAAGACCTCCTTCACCGGTAAAATGTGAGAGCATGGGGGCAGATGTATGGCCTTTCATTGGTATGAAACCAAACATCGCAGCTCCCCCCAATATGATAAATAAAATAATGGTAATTACTTTAATTCCGGCAAACCAAAATTCTGCCTCCGCAAAAAATTTTACTGAAAAGGCATTTAGTAGAAAAAGGGCAATCGCAAAGATGGCACTCCATATCCAAACGGAAGTATCAGGGAACCATCTCTTCATTAATAGACCGGAGGCGGTAAATTCCGATCCTACTGTTACCACCCAGGTAAGCCAGTACATAACACCAATAGTAAATCCGGTAGCAGGACCGACATACTTTGTAGCATAGGTTTGAAATGAACCGGTTACCGGCATGGCTACAGTTAATTCACCAAGACAAAGCATAACAAGATACATAATGAGTGCCCCAACCAAATAAGCGAGAATCGTCCCTCCTGGTCCAGCTTGATTAATGGTATAGCCCGTGCTTAGAAAAAGGCCTGTTCCAATTACCCCTCCTAGCGAAATCATAAACAAATGTCTGCTTTTCATTGTACGTTTTAACTGATTTTGATCAGAATTATTTACCTGTAGCATCCAGTTTCCTCCTTTGGTATAGGTAACCACGTGGCCAAAACCTATTAGGTCAATTCCTATTAAACTAGCATTTACCACTCCATTGCTTTATTATCTTTTAACGGCAACCTTAAAACAAACAACTTTTGGTTCTGTCATTTCTTGAAGTGCAAATTTAATTCCTTCACGACCTATACCAGATCCTTTTACCCCCCCAAAAGGCATCGCATCTATTCGATAATCGGAGCTGTCATTTACGATAACCCCGCCTACATCCAGCTTACGTACAGCCCCCAAAGCATAATCTAAATTTTGAGTGAAAATACCTGCTTGTAAGCCGAAAGCCACGTTGTTAGATTGAAAAATAGCTGTATCAAGATCAGGAACATTATAAAGGGTAACAACTGGTCCGAACACTTCTTCCGTTGCCAGCTTGCAATCAGTTGGTACATTCTCTAAAACAGTTGGATAATAAAAAGATCCCTTTCGTTTGCCGCCACAAAGCAATTTTGCACCTCTTTCAACGGCTTCATTAACCCAACTCTCCACCCGCTTTGCTTCCTTTTCTGATATCATAGGCCCCATATCGGTTTCCTCTGAAAATTTATTACCCACTCGATATTTTAAAGTACGAGCAAGGAACCTTCCGACAAAGTTTTGATAAATCCCTTCTTGAACATAGACTCTTTGCACTCCGAGGCAATTTTGACCTGCAGCCCAAAAGGCTCCGGAAACAGTTGACTCAACGGCTTCTTCTAAATCAGCGTCTTCCAGAACGATAACCGGTGAGTTCGATCCTAACTCCATACTGAACTTTTTCATGCCCGCCTTTTGCATAATCTCTTGGCCAGTGGAAAGTCCCCCTGTAAAAGATATCATTCTTATCGCTGGATGGGTAATCAGTCTTTCTCCCATATCACCTGGATAGCCAGTAATGACGGATAAAACTTTAGAAGGCAAACCTGCTTTTTCAAATGCTTCTGCCAATAATAGAGCGCTTAATGGTGTAGCTGGTGCTGGTTTAACGATGATCGCATTTCCAGCAGCAATAGCTGGCCCCACTTTATGTGCAACAAGGTTTAATGGATCGTTAAAAGGCGTGATCGCCACAATGATTCCAATAGGAAAACGATAATAATATCCCATGCGATCTTCACTTCCCGGCATTTGGTCAAATAAAATCGTTTCTCCATTTATTCTCCTTGCCTCTTCAGCACTAATACGAAGAGTCTCAATACAGCGCAATACTTCTTTCCTTGCCTCTTTAATTGTTTTACTTCCCTCACATGCAATGGTGGTTGCGAATTTTTCTTTATGCTCATAAATCCAGTCAGCAGCACGATTTAAAATCGTGATTCTTTCGTGCGTCGACATGTCAGCAGCAATTTTTGCCCCCTTTTTTGCCTCCTCTATAGTATGAAGTACATCTTCCTCATTAGCGGCAGGGACAGTTGCGATTAAACGATTATCTTGGGGGTCGAAGACTTTAATGCTTTTGGATCGGGATACCCACTTTCCAGCTAAAAACATCTTATTTTCTATTGTCTGTGTCTCTATAAATGTCATTGTGTAACCACCTCATATAACTAATTTTTCATTTTGTAAATTAATAGTGTAAAAGATTACAATTGACCGCGGCTAATATTAATTAAATCAATAAGAATAGAGAATCCGGTTTCCTTTCGGCCGGCTCCGGCACCAATAAGCGTGATTGGACCGGCTAAATCGCAATCATATGTAATGGCATTTTGTGCACCCGAGACTCCAGCTAAGGGATCTGTAATCGGTATCGCTTCGGGACCTACCTTTGCGATGACTTTATCACCATCTTTTATACATTTAGCAATAAGTTTCCACTTTTTACCCTCAGATTTTGCCCATTGGATATCTTGTAGTGTAAGATGACTAATTCCTTCACATTCTACTTCTTCTCGTTTCATCGGAACGTTCATGACAATATTAGCTAGAATAGTAGCTTTATATTGGGCATCATACCCCTCGACATCACTTGTAGGATCTGCCTCTGCATAGCCAAGAGTTTGTGCCTCAGCCAATGCTGCCTCATAACTCAAGCCTTCTTCCATTTTGGTTAAAATATAATTGGTCGTTCCATTTAAAATCCCACGTATTTCTGAAATATTATTTCCTGCCAATGCCACGAGGGGCATTCTCAATGCAGGTGTTCCGCTCATAACGGTTCCTTCAAAGCCCCATCGAACATGATTCTTTCTGGCTAACTCAACCAGCTCTTGGTAAGCTAAAGAAACTGGACCTTTATTACTCATAACTACATTCTTTCTGCTTTCAAATGCTGCTTTACAATGATCGATGGCAGGTTGGCCGGTTTTTACATCTGTAAAAGTAATTTCTACAACGGTGTCCGCATTACTTTCACGGATGGTCTGAAAACTATCCCATCCTCTTACCAAACCAGGGCTTTCCGGGTAGCAATCAAGTTTCCCTGTCTCCTTTACAGCTTGTAATGCTTTAGCAATATCTAAGCCTTCTGGATGATAAAGAGATCCCTTAACAAAATCGGAAATCGCAACAATTTTTGTTTCAAAGCCAAGTCCGCTGCGTAACCATTCACCTTTTTCTTCTAAAATTTCTGCAAATCCTTGACCAACTACACCAAAACCAAGTAACGCAATTTTATGTGTCATACTCAATACCTCTTCCATTGTTATATTTTCACCTGCTGCTATTAACAGGCAATTCCGATTCTAAATGGGAAAATGCTTGTTCTAAATCCGCAATAAGATCTTCTGTATCTTCAATCCCTACGGAGATACGAACCAAACCTTCCGGAATACCAAGGGCTTTCCGTTCTTCAAGAGTACATTCGACATGACTGGTCGTTCTTGCCGGTCCGTATATCGTTTCGACAGCTCCAAGATTTCCAGCTTTGTTTGCATATTGTAATTTTGGCAATAAAATTTTGATCGCCTCCATTTCATCTTTCAATACAAAACTTAATATTCCACCGAAACCCTTCATCTGTTTCTTTGCAATTTGGTGGTGTGGGTGTGTTTCTAATCCAGGATAATAAACTGCTTCCACATGTTTTTGCTTTTGCAGATACTTTGCAATCGCCATTGCACTCTGTTCTTGTTGCCTGACACGAAGTTTTAACGTTTTCATCCCTCTTAAAATCAGATAAGCTGACCACGGGTCCATGGTTGCCCCATTAATTTCGCGATAGTGATAAACTCTTTTCATCAGTTCTTTGGAGCCGCACACCACACCCCCTAACGCATCGGCATGCCCGCTCAAAAATTTAGTGGCACTATGGATGACGATATCAACTCCTAATTGAATTGGATTTTGATTAATAGGAGTAGCAAAAGTATTGTCTATTATCACCAATGCCCCCGCCGATTTTGCAGCTCTCACCATTCTTTCAATATTCGTAATTTTCATGGTAGGGTTGGTAGGAGACTCCAAATATAAAACCTTACATCCTTTGGCCACTTCAGCTTCAATTTCTTCATGATTTCCAGTGTTGCATAACGTTACATCTACATCGATATTCGGTAAGAATTCAGTAAAGATTTTATTGGTTCCTCCATATGTATCTTTCACGGATATTACCCGGTCGCCTGGTCTTAAAAAGGTATATAAGGTGCTGCTAATAGCGGCCATTCCTGATGAGAAACCAATCGCTTCCTCCGCTCCCTCAAGAATTCGTACTTTTTCTTCAAAAGCTTGCACAGTTGGATTTGTCATTCGATTGTAAATATGTCCAGGTTTATTTCCGATAGCAACTTCTTGCCACTCATCCACGTCATCGTAATTGTAGGCTACACTAAGCACCACAGGAACTTGGGTTGCATTATAAGCAAGAAATTCCTTTTCTCCTGCCCATACAGCTTTTGTACCGTCTTGTATTTCTTTAAAGTTTCTTTTGCTCATGTTTCTACCACCTCTCATTTTTATAAAATTAAAAATATGTACTTTTGAATCCCAACTAAATTTCGTTAAAAAAAGTACCCCCTTTATGCTAAATTTTGTACTTCTTTTTTTAATGCAGTGCGTTCTTTGGACACCTTCTTACTAAGATACTTCGTATTATACAATATATTGTATAATACGCTGAATTATCTGAAAACTATCCGTATGAAAATTATATAATGGACCTTTTCTATTTTCAATGTTAAATTTTAAAAAAATATTTTAAAATTTAACTGTCTAGTTTTCATAATTAAGATATATTTGTATTGACCAGTCTAAAAAAAACACCGCTCCGCTTCTTCTGCTATTCTTTTAACTTTCCTAAAATAGGAATCTAATATGGCATCTATTTAAAACATATTAGACTTGGAGACAATAGATTTAAAAGAATAATGAGTTACTTTGGGGACGATTTTGAAGAGATATTGAAGAATTTGGATGCTCATGCTAATATAAAAAGCGAGAATTTCCACTTTTTTTACTTAGGGGGAATAACTATCAAAAAGAGGTACCGATCACTAAAAGACCATGTATATGATTATATAGCCACAGAAATTCAGAATGGAACATTGCTTCCCAATCAAAAGATAAATGAAATAGCACTAAGCGAGAAATTAGAAGTAAGCAGGACCCCTGTAAGGGAAGCCTTAATCCAACTAGCTTCTGAAAATTTACTAGAGTTCTTTCCCCGAAGAGGATTTATCGTTAAAGAAATTGATACCAAGAAAAAGCTCGATGTTTTTAGTGTTGTTGGTGTACTAGATGCCTTTGCAGCAACTTTAGCTCTGGAGAATTTGACCGAGGATGACATGGAACTAATGGAAGAGTTGGTTAGGAAAATCGACCTTTCCATTTCTCAGAAAAATTATTCAGATTATCAAAAATACCAAAACCAATTCCATAAAGTATACATTGATAAGTGTTGCAACCCTACATTAATTGAGCTTCTTGATTCTTTACAGAATAGTTTTGTCAGGCAGATTTATTTAAGTAAAGACGAAGAAAAACTCTTTATAGCATTAGAACAAATGAATGAACAGCATAGACAAATTATTGATTACTTTAAGAATAAAGACAAAGAAAGCTTGGAGCACCTGATCAAGAATGAACATTGGAAAATAACTCATATCGATATGATATAAAATATGGAGCCCGTTAAATGATTTACTAGAAAAATAATTTAAGTCAAATGATTTTCCTGGGTAAATTTCGATTCCCGTAAAGACATGGAAATGGCGCTCTTATCAGCGCCCCCAGCCTTCTTCCACAGTATGAAACACCTGCTTTATGCTCCATTTCAAAAAAATTCCCCCCAAGAAAAAACAGCGATTAGCATATGCCATCGCTGATCTATATTCCCTAATTAACCTGTAACGTTTGAATAAATCTTTTCCACATTTCAGTAAAAAATACATAACAAAGACCGGCAGCCCCTGGCTGCCGGCTTATTACCACTATTCCGTTCTCAAATCTATTATTTCTGCAGTTTTCCTTCAGCTAGCTTAATTTGCCCCAGTACCTGTTCTGGGGAGGTGCCGCCAAAGCTATTGCGGACGGCAACTACATTCTCTGGAGCCAAAACTTCAAAAATGTCCTCTTCAAATAATGGACTAAATTCTTGATATTCTTCCATCGTTAAATCGAGCAAAAACTTTCCATGCTGAATCGCATATAATACCGTCTTCCCTATCACCTCATGCGCCTCACGGAACGGCAAACCTTTACGCACTAAATAATCGGCAATATCGGTAGCATTGGAAAAATCATTGTTAATGGCTTTTCTCATGACCTCTTTATTGACCGTCATGGTTTCAATCATTGGAGCCAATAATTTTAATGAACCTTCAAGGGTTTCAACCGTATCAAACATACCCTCTTTGTCTTCCTGAAGATCCTTATTGTAAGCGAGCGGCAGCCCTTTTAAAACGGTTAACAGCCCAATTAAATTACCATACGTACGGCCAGTTTTTCCTCTAAGTAATTCTGGAACATCCGGGTTTTTCTTTTGTGGCATGATGCTTGAGCCTGTACAGAATGAATCGTCGAGTTCAATGAATTGAAACTCCTGGCTTGACCAAATCACAAGCTCTTCAGAAAAACGAGAAATATGAGTCATAACAATCGAGCCAATCGATAAAAACTCCAGGATAAAATCGCGGTCGCTTACAGCATCCATACTGTTCGGATAAATCGTTTCAAACCCTAATAGATCGGCAACTTTCTCACGGTTAATCGGAAACGTTGTTCCGGCCAACGCTCCTGAACCAAGCGGCAGCCAATTGATTCTTTTTAGACTATCAATCAATCTTTCTTTGTCGCGCTCAAACATCCAAAAATAAGCCATTAAATGATGGGCAAACGATACAGGCTGCGCGCGCTGCAGATGCGTATACCCTGGAATCAATGTTTCAACATGCACTTTCGCCTGCTCTACTAAGGCTTGTTGAACATTTTCAACCAATGTAATCAATTCAGTCGTCTTTGTCCGCAAATAAAGATGCATATCAGTGGCCACTTGGTCATTCCGGCTCCGGCCTGTATGCAACTTGCCACCGACAGGTCCGATTTTTTCAATTAATAATTTCTCGATATTCATATGAATATCTTCATCTTCTACTAAAAATTCCACTTCCCCATTTTCGACCATTTGTTTAATGGAAAGAAGTCCCTGTTTAATGGTCTCAGCATCTTCTACAGGAATAATGCCGCATTCCCCGAGCATTTGCACATGCGCCATGCTTCCTGCAATATCCTCTAATGCTAATTTTTGATCAAATGAAATAGAGGCTGTGAATTCCTCGACAAGCTTATTTGTTTCCTTTGTAAAACGACCGCCCCAAAGCTTAGACATTGCTGCTCCTCCTTAAATCTGAACAAGATTGCCCCCGAAAAATTTCGAGGGCTCAAGTTTATTTTCACCTTTAGAATAAACCTTTTATAACAAAATTCAAAATTATTTTACTACCGGATCTTTCTGGTTCACCTCAGAGAATACCTTTGTTGGCAGACCCCAAAGTTTGATAAAGCCAACAGCTGCATTATGGTCAAATGCATCGCCTTTTGCATAGGTTGCCAATTCTTCATTATAAAGACTGTGCACAGACTTACGGCCGACAACCGTATGATTGCCTTTATGAAGCTTAACGCGGATTGTTCCTGAAACTACTTTCTGAGTCTCATCAATAAACGCATCAAGAGCATTTTTTAATGGTGAATACCAGAGACCTTCATAAACAATTTTTGCCATGTGCTGGTCAACTTGTGTTTTAAATTGGGTTACTTCACGAGGCAATGTTAAAAATTCTAATTCTTTATGAGCATTTATTAAAATTAAGGCAGCCGGATTTTCATAGACCTCTCTTGATTTAATTCCTACTAATCTATTTTCAATATGATCAATACGTCCGACACCATGCTTGCCTCCAAGCAGATTCAAAGCTTCAATCAATTGAACCAATGGAAGTTTTTCACCGTTTATAGCAACTGGAACACCTTGTTCGAATTCAATTTCAATGTACTCAGCTTCATCCGGAGTCATTTCGATTGGATTCGTCCAATCATAAGCTGCTTCTGGTGCTTCGTTCCAAGGGTTTTCTAAAACACCCGCTTCGCAAGCGCGGCCCCAGATATTTGCATCAATTGAGAATGGGTTATCTAAACTAACTGGAATAGGAATCCCATTTTTTTCAGCATATTCGATTTCTTCATCACGAGTCATGCCCCATTCACGAACCGGAGCTACGACTTTTAAGCTTGGATTTAATGCTTGAATCGATACCTCGAAACGAACCTGATCGTTTCCTTTACCCGTACAACCATGTGCAACTGCTGTTGCCCCTTCTTGTTCCGCCACTTCAACCAATAATTTAGAAATTAGTGGTCTAGAAATTGCAGAAGACAGTGGATATTTTCCTTCATATAAACAATTAGCCTTTAAAGCTGGTAAAATATATTCTTTTGCCAATAATTCTTTTGCGTCAATCATAATCGCTTTAATTGCGCCAACATTTAATGCTTTATTTTTAATTGCTTCAAGATCTTTACCTTCACCCACATCAAGACCTAAAGCAATGACATCATAACCATATTTTTCTTGAATCCATTTAACTGAAACTGATGTATCTAAACCGCCTGAATAGGCTAAAACGATTTTTTCCTTTGCCATTTCTATTTCTCCTCGCATCATCTTTGTATTTAAATTCATTCGATAGTATTATTATACATCAATATTCAAAAAAATAAAGACTATTTTTGCAAGAATTCTTTTAAAATCGCTTTTTGTGCATGAAGACGATTTTCTGCTTCATCAAAAACAACTGAATGAAGACCATCAATAATATCGGCTGTGACTTCTTCACCGCGGTGTGCCGGCAGACAATGTAAAAAGATAAAATCGCTCTTTGCATGTTTACAGAGTTCATCGTTAACTTGAAAAGATTGAAATGCCTGTAGACGCTTTTCTGTTTCTGCTTCCTGACCCATGCTGGTCCATACATCCGTTACAATAACATCAGCGTCCTGAATCGCCTCAATTGGGTCGTTGGTAATGGTCAATATAATTCCTGATTGATTCGCGATTTTCTGTGCATTGTTGATAATGTCCTGATTTGGCATATATCCGGAAGGGCTGGCCACGCTAATATCCATCCCTACCTTGATCGCACCTTCAATCAAGGAATGAGCCATATTGTTGTTGCCATCACCAATATAGCACATCTTTAAGCCCGCTAATTTGCCTTTATGTTCAAGAATGGTCAGTAAGTCCGCTAACACTTGAGTAGGATGCTGCAAGTCTGTTAAGCCATTTATGATCGGTACGTCTGCATGATGGGCAAATTCCTCAATGGACTCATGTGAAAAGGTTCGAATCATTAAACCGTCCACATAACGAGAAAGCACTTTTGCCGTATCTGAAATACTTTCCCCTCTTCCTAACTGAATGTCCCTCGAGCTTAAGAAGATTGCCTGTCCGCCCAGCTGCATCATGCCTACCTCAAAGGAAACCCTTGTACGAGTAGAGGATTTTTCAAAAATCATTCCTAATACTTTTCCACTTAAATAAGGATGCGGTTTCCCTTGCTTTTGCATCGCTTTTAGTTCCACGGCAACATCTAGTAAATACAGAATTTCCTCAGTAGTGAAATCTGATAGTTGTAAAAAGTTTTTTCCTTTAAAGTCGAACGGTTTCGATTCGTTCCATTTCATTGTTTCTAGCATGAATCACACCTCAATCCCAATTTTGTAATATTCGCTGACAGTAAGAACTTTGAAATCTGACAGTAATGGTTCATCAAGCACCATCATCGCTTCCACCGTATCTAAATGTGTAAATACTTTTACATTGTAGCGGGTTGCTTGTTCACGGATATAAAAACCAAATTTCAGTTTGTTACGTCCCTGATTTGGAATATTAATGACCGCACTTACTTTTTGGTGACGGAAAAGTTCCGTTACATCTTTTTCATCTTTTATGATATTTGCAACGGCAACGCCATTTTTTTCGAAAAATAATGCTGTTCCTTCGGTTGCTGCAATTTTATATTGATTGTTCACCAACCCTTGGATAATTGGCAAGCTGGCTGGTTTTTCCCGGTCCGAAATCGAACAGAAAATATATTTCTCCTCATCTTGAGTTTTGAAAGGGACAGCCTTTGCTAACGCTTCTTGGAAGGTTGCACCTAAACCAAGTATTTCACCCGTTGATTTCATTTCCGGTCCGAGTACATGATCGACACCTTTTAATTTAGTCGAAGAAAACACTGGTGATTTTACTGAAAAATAATTTGGCTCCGGCAGCAGTCCACATGTGGCACTGATATCAGTAAGGGAAACCCCAAGTTGAACCTTGACTGCCCATTCGATCATCGGTACTCCTGTCACTTTGCTGATAATTGGCACCGTTCTCGATGAACGTGGGTTTACTTCAAGCACAAATACTTGATTTTCATAGATGACAAATTGGATGTTCATCATCCCAATAACCGGAGCAGACTTAGCAATTCGGTTCGCATAATCGATGAGCGTTTCTTTCACCATATTAGACATGGTAATCGGCGGGAAAATCGAGATACTATCCCCGGAGTGAACCCCAGCTTTTTCAATATGTTCAAAGATTCCTGGAACGACAATATTCATGCCATCGCTGATGACATCAATCTCACATTCTAATCCCGGCAAATAGCGGTCAACCAATAAAGGCCACATACTCGCCTGCGAATTTTCCTGCAATTGCTCGATATAGCTCTTAAGTTCCTCTTTTGAAAAAATAGTAAACATCGATTGACCGCCAATGACATAGGATGGACGAACCAAAACAGGATAGCCTAATTTTTCTGCAGCCTCCACCAGCTCATCTGCATGAGCAACCGTTTCACCTTCAATATGAGGAATATTCAAGTCTTCAAGAAGTTGATAAAACTCCTTCCGGTCCTCCAAGCGATCGACATTTTCAACAGGTGTTCCAAGGATCTTTATTCCTTCTTCTTGCAAGGTATGCGCCAAGTTAATCGCCGTTTGCCCGCCAAATTGGATTAGAACCCCTTCAATATTCTCTTTTTCAATTACATGAAGAACGTCCTCTGCTGCCAGCGGTTCAAAATAAAGGCGGTCGGCAACCGAATAATCTGTACTGACAGTCTCTGGATTATTATTAATAACAACCGCTTCATAGCCCATTTTCTTAATGGCCTTAGCAGCATGAACGGAGCAGTAATCAAACTCAATTCCCTGGCCAATTCGAATCGGACCAGAGCCGATCACGAGAATCTTTCTATTGTTTGACACCTCTACCTCGTCATAGCCCATCCAAGTAGAATAATAGTAGGGTGTTACAGCATCGAATTCTGCTGAGCAGGTATCGACCATTTTATAGCCGGGTTTCCAGTTAAGAACTTTCCATTTTAGTCTGATCTGTCTTTCCGGAACATCGTAAATTTGTGACAGCAATTTATCAGAAATATTTTTCCGTTTCGCCTCTTTTAGGAGTGAGACTGGAACATCATCCCAGGTATAGGAAGCTAACTCCTTTTCTAAATCAACAATTACGCAAATTTTATATAAAAACCAAGGGTCAATTTGAGTCAACTCCTGGATTTTTTCAAAAGAAATATTCCTTCTAAACGCCTCAGCAATAACGAAAAGACGCTGGTCATTTGCTGTCTTCAATTTTTCAAAAAGAGCTGCCTCATCTAATTTTTGGTAGGTGCTTGTGCAAAGCCCGTAAATATTCATTTCCATGGAGCGAATTGCTTTATTCAAAGCTCCTTCAAATGTACGGTCTATCGCCATTACTTCCCCGGTTGCCTTCATTTGCGTACCTAACGAGCGATCTGCTTCCGGGAATTTATCAAATGGAAAACGCGGCAGTTTGACTACGATATAATCAATTGCTGGTTCGAAGGAAGCAAATGTATTTCCTGTAATCGGATTGACAATCTCATCTAAATGGTAACCGATCGAGCATTTTGCTGCCATCCGGGCAATCGGATAACCAGTTGCTTTGGATGCCAATGCAGAAGAACGGCTAACCCGTGGATTTACTTCGATAATATAATATTGATCCGATTCCGGATGAAGCGCGAACTGGATATTACAGCCACCGATAATCCCTAATTCTCGAATCACTTTGACCGAAGAATCACGGAGCATCTGGTATTGTACATCTGTCAAGGTTTGCGATGGAGCGACAACAATCGAATCGCCTGTATGAACACCAACCGGGTCCATATTTTCCATATTGCAGACAATGATACAGGTATCATTCGCGTCACGCATAACCTCGTATTCAATTTCTTTCCAGCCTTTGATGCTTCTCTCTACCAGCACTTGATGAATGGGACTGGCCGCCAAACCTTTTTTAAGAACGATTTCGAGTTCTTCCTCATTATGGGCAAAACCGCCGCCATCCCCTCCAAGCGTGTAGGCTGGACGGATAATGACAGGATAGCCAATTTCTTTTACAAATTGCACGCCCTCTTCAAAGCTCGTGATAATCGCCGATTCAGGAATAGGCTCCCCAATTTCAATCATTAAATTACGAAATTTTTCACGATCCTCACCATTTTTAATGGATTCAACGGAGGTCCCTAAAAGAGCAACACCATATTTTTGTAGAATCCCTTGTTCATATAATTCCACAGTCAGGTTTAAACCTGTTTGCCCGCCAAGTGTGCCGATAATGCCATCCGGCTTCTCTTTCATGATAATTTTTTCAATGGCAATTACATTCAGCGGTTCAATATATACCTTGTCGGCAACCGTTTCATCGGTCATGATGGTAGCCGGATTATTATTAATTAAAACAACCTCAATTCCCTCTTCTTTAAGGGCAATACATGCTTGTGTTCCCGCATAATCGAATTCTGCAGCCTGGCCGATCACGATGGGGCCGGAACCAATGACGAGAACCTTTTTAAGATTTTTATTTAACGGCATATCGTGTCTCTCCCAAGGAAGTAATTTCTTTTACAAACTCTGTAAGGATATGTGCTGTATCGCTTGGCCCCGGATGTGCTTCGGGATGAAATTGAACGGTTTGAATTGGGAAGCAATGATGTTTAAGTCCTTCTATGGACTTGTCATTCACATTGCGGTACGTTACGGCAAATTCATCTGTGTTTATACTGTTATCCACGACAACATAACCATGGTTTTGAGCAGTAATTTTTACTTTTCCTGTCATGATTTCTTTTACAGGATGGTTACCGCCGCGATGTCCGTACGGCAATTTTTCCGTTTTTGCACCGAAAGCAAGGGCTATGAGCTGATGCCCTAAACAAATGCCAAGTGTCGGGTAATTCTGGCAAATCTTTTTGATTTCCGGGTACCATTTATTTAACTCCATTGGATCCCCAGGTCCATTACTTAAAAGTACACCGTCCGGGTTTAAAGCTTTTATTTTTTCGTAAGGAGTATTGTAAGGAACGATGGTCACCGAGCAATTCTCCGCTAACAATGCAGTTAAAATCGATTTTTTAAACCCAAAGTCCATTAACACTACGTGTGGACCATTGTTTTTGAAATATTGAATTTTTTTCGTTGATACTTTTTCTACCCAAAGGGGAGAATTCACTGTTGAAGTAATGGTTTCCACCTTTTTAGAGCTTAAAAAGCCTTTTACTGTTCCGCGGCTGCGAATCGTTTTGACTAATCGTCTTGTATCTACCCCTGCAATCCCGGGAACGGCTGCGTCCTTAAGCTTTTCTGAGAATTTACTGATAGACTGATAGTGACTTGGAGTTTCACATAAATCTCCAATAACGACTCCTGATAAGGATGGATGGACACTTTCATCATCTTTCGCGTTAATCCCGTAATTTCCGATGATTGGATAACAAAAGGTAATGATTTGCCCAGCATACGATGGATCAGTAATGATTTCTTGATACCCGGTCATACTTGTATTAAAAACGACTTCTCCAAGAGAGTCCTTGTTTGCACCAATTAAAATTCCTTCAAAAACTTCTCCAGTTTCCAAAGTAAGATATCCTTGCTCCATAATACTCACTCGCCTCTCTAATTACTTTGGAATGCCTTTTCCAACTTAGTAATAAATTCATTGATTTCTTCTATAGTTGCGGTTAATGGTGGGAGAACCCTAACCACATTAGGTCCTGCTGTAAGAATAAGCAGCTGCTGGTCAATTGCTTTTTGAACAATTTCTGCCGCATTTATTTCGACGACGATTCCTTTCAGCAACCCTTTTCCGCGAACATCTTTGATAAAAGAATACTTTTCTTTTAAGGTTTGAAGCTGTTCATCTAAATAAGTGGATATTTCTCCAACCTGTTTCAGTAAATTGCTTTTTACTATATGTGTGATGGTTGCCACTCCTGCAGCGGTTGCCAAAGGATTTCCTCCAAACGTACTGCCATGGCTTCCCGGGTCAAACCCTTTGGCGGCCTTGTTTTTTGCGATAATCGCACCGATTGGAAAACCGGAACCAAGACCTTTGGCAACACTGATGACATCTGGTTCGATTGAGTATTGCTCATAGGCAAACAATGTACCGGTCCGTCCAATGCCTGTTTGGATTTCATCAACCATCAATAAAATATCGTTCTCTTCACAAATTTGCGCGAGTGATTCCACCCATTCCTTATTGGCCGGAATCACTCCGCCTTCCCCTTGCACAAGTTCTAGTAAAACGGCTGCAGGTTTGATTTCTGCAATCTGTTCAATCGCTGCATCATCATTGTAGGGAAGATAGCGGAAGCCCTGTACTAACGGCAAGAAACCTTGCTGAATTTTTTCCTGCCCCGTGGCAGAAAGAGTCGCTAATGTCCTGCCATGAAAGGACTGCTGAAAGGTGACGATTTCGTAAGCATCTGTCCCTTTTACCTTTTGCGCATATCTCCGTGCTAGTTTGATAGCTGCCTCATTTGCTTCCGCTCCGCTGTTGCAAAAGAAAACCTGGTCACCGCAGCTGTTTTCTGTTAAAAGGGCCGCAAGCTCCTGTTGGTTCGGTATGTGATAGAGATTAGAGCAATGCCAAAGATTTTGTACCTGTTCCTCAAGCTTTTCTTTAACCGCATCCGGAACATGCCCAAGGTTGCATGTGGCAATGCCGGAAGTGAAATCTAAAAATTGAGTTCCATTGTCATCCCACACATAGCTTCCTTTCCCTTTTACCAATGTAACCGGGAAACGAGTGTATGTAGACATTAGTGGTGATTCAAGGGAAACGGAAGTGTTATTCACCATTACGCAATCTCCTCTTCTAGAACAATTTTCGTGCCAATTTTTTTACCATTTATATAATCGATTAGGCTATTTTTCTCAAAGCCGTTAAGGATTGCAACCTCAGGTATATTGTGAACAAGTCCGTCGATCGCAGCTGTAACCTTTGGAATCATTCCGCCGTAGATGGTCTTATTTTCAATTAGGTTTTCAACGGCCGCCTTCGATACAAGATCAAGTTTCTTTTTTTCACCATTCATTTCAATTAAGATTCCTGGAATATCACTAATAAAGCAAAGGTTTGCTTCTAACGCTTTCGCGACAGCACTTGCAGCAATATCTCCATTTATGTTGTAACGCTGTCCATTGTCATCAATCCCAATGGGGGAAATGACTGGAATATATCCTTGTTGAATAATGTTTTCTATTAGAGGTTTATTCACTTCAACCACTTCACCGACAAAACCGATAACCTCTGAATTTTCGGCAGGCTTTGCTTTTAACAGACAGCCGTCTACGCCACTGATGCCATAAGCATTGCCGCCAGCCTCAATTAGGTTTCTTACTACTTGCTTATTAACCGATCCGCTTAAGACCATTTCCACTACATCCAGAACCTGGAGACTTGTAACTCTTAGGCCGTTCACAAAAGTGGTCTCGACATTCAGGTTTTTAAGTAAGCCAGTGATTAGAGGTCCTCCGCCATGGACGATAATCGGGGTCCATTCGCCTGCTTGATGGATTTTTACGATGTCTTCATAAAATGATCTTGGCAGATTTTCTAACACACTTCCGCCACACTTAATGACTAAATACTTCACTTCTATGCCCCTCCTCTATGTGCGGTAGGATCCATTGATTTTGACATAATCATAGGTTAAATCGCATCCCCAGGCCGTAGCAGTTTGGTCTCCTTGATTTAATTCAACATAAATTTGAATCGTTTCTTGCTCTAAATAGTTTTTAACTTCCGCTTCATTAAATGGACAAGGCAAACCGTTTTCAAATACTTGGTACGGCCCAATCGCAACTTTTATGGCATTGGGTTGCACCTGGACACCGCTATAACCAATTGCGGTAACAATTCTTCCCCAGTTTGCGTCCGTCCCAAAGATGGCGGTTTTAACTAGGCTTGAAGAAATAATCGATTTTCCGACGATGCTAGCGTCCTCTTGCGTTTTGGCACTATCAACCGTTACTTCAATTAGCTTTGTAGCCCCTTCTCCATCACGGGCAATCTTTTTCGCGAGTTCTTCGGAAACCTTTTTTAAACCATTTACAAACAAATCCCAATCAGGATGATTTTTTGTTAATGGATCGTTTTCGGCAAGTCCGTTGGCCAAAACCAACACCATATCGTTTGTACTTGTATCTCCGTCAACCGTAATCATATTAAAGGTTTGATTTGTTACATCTTTAAGGGCAAAAAGCAGATCCTCGTGAGCAATATTTGCATCCGTTGTGATAAAGCCAAGCATGGTTGCCATATTTGGATGTATCATTCCGGAGCCCTTGGCAGCGCCGCCAATACTCACGGTTTTCCCATCAATTTTCATTTGGACACCGATATGTTTAACGGAAGTATCCGTAGTGAGAATGGCTTGCATGAAGTTTGCTTCTGCCGCATTTTCTTCATTTAGGATTTGGTCGATTCCTGTATGGATTTTTTCCATTGGCAGCAATTCTCCAATCACCCCTGTGGAAGTTACCGCAACGAGATGTTCAGGGATTCCTAATTGGCCAGCGAAAGCCTTCTGCATTTCAGCAGCATCTTTTATTCCCTGTTCACCCGTGCACGAATTGGCATTTCCTGAATTGACAAGGACAGCCTTGATTTTATACTCTTTCGCAATGCTTTCTTGTGTAACGACTAATGGCGCTGCTTGAAAAACATTTGTTGTATATACCCCGGCCGCTGTTGCGGGTACTTCCGAAACGATATAGCCTAAGTCCAGTTTTTCTTTTTTAATTCCGCAATACATTCCGCCAGCTTTAAATCCCTTTGGAAAAGTAATGCCCTCTTCTTTTAAGACAACCGCTTTATGATTAGAAATGGCTTGCATCAAGTACTCCCCCTCCTGCGCTTCCCAAAATTTATAACGTTCTATGGATACATCGCTATATCCTTAAGTCCTGTACCTTCATCCCATCCGTTCATTATGTTTACATTTTGAATGGCTTGCCCAGCAGCACCTTTTACCAAGTTATCAATCACCGATACAATCGTTAAACGTCCTGTCCGTTGATCAACGTGTAAGCCAATATCACAATAATTGGTGCCTAAAACCTCTTTTGTAGAAGGAATGTTGACGATAGGTCTTACCCTTACAAACGGCTTATTTTTATAAAATTCACTATATAATTCATGCACTTCTTCGGTTGATATATTATCCTTTAAGTTTATATAAGTCGTACACATGATTCCTCTTGTCATGGGTACTAAGTGAGTGGTAAAGGAAATCGTGATTGGAGTTTGTGCTTCATCACTGAGAGTTTGCTCGATTTCCGGAATATGTTGATGGGCTCCAAGTTTATATGCCCTAATATTTTCATTTATTTCAGCATAATGAGAGGTTAACGACAGCCCTCTTCCCGCACCGGATACCCCTGATTTCGCGTCAACAATAATAGACTTGTAATCTGCTAAATTCGTTTTCACAATGGGCAGAAGCCCAAGTGTTGCTGCAGTCGGATAACATCCCGGATTGGAAAGTAATTTAGCATTCTTTATATTTTCGCTGTAAATTTCACTAAGTCCATAGATTGCCTGCTTTAAATACGCTTCGTTTGCAGGTGAATGTTTATACCAAGATTCATATTCTTGAGTAGACCTGAGCCGAAAATCCCCGGATAAGTCTACACATTTGATTCCATTTTCCAAAAGCTGCGGAACAAGGTCTTTGCTTATACCTGACGGAGTTGCAAGAAAAACCATTTCATTATTTTTGCTTAATTCACTTGGGTTAAATGTTTCGAGCGATAAATCTACTATATTCAACAAGTGCGGATAGGCTTCACTAAATTGGGTACCGGCTTGCGAGTTTGATACAACGGTACCAATTTCTAAATATGGATGTTTATTAATTAACCTGATTAATTCAATTGCCCCGTATCCCGTCCCACCGATAATCGCGACTTTCAATTTTTTCATCTCCCGAATTCGTCTTCTTGTTGTATTATTATACTTAGAAATTAATAAATATTCAATATCAAAAGTGCTAAATTATTAGTTTTTATTGAAATTTTAATAAAAGAACACTGAAACCGCTTACATTTTTCCTTGTTCGAATATACATTTTTTATACAAAACTATTTGTTTTGATGGAAGGTACAAAAAAATCGTTAAAGCATAGATCTTTAACGAATTTTTTCATTTTTATTCTTCTTTCCGATTTAAATAGTCATTCACTTGGAGGAACTCAGGCGATGTATGGGTTGCCATGATTCCATGGTAACTTATATCCAGACCAAGATCTTCTTCATCATTTGAGGCGCGAATGGGAACCCATTTATTTATAAGTTTTAACCCCGCCCATGTAAGCAGGAATCCCCATCCACATAAAATGAATAATCCTAACAACTGAACCGCTAATAAATGCCAGCCTCCACCTTCTAAAAGACCTCCTTCGGTTGCGAAAAGACCAACAGCGATTGTTCCCCATACTCCAGAAACAGCATGTACTGGAAATGCGCCAACCGGGTCATCAATCCGTTTTGCTTCCAACCAATTCGTCGCCCCCATCATCAACAAACCAGAAATGGCTCCAATTAGGATGGATGACTGGTCGCTTACAAAGGCACAACCTGCTGTTATCCCCACAAGTCCTGCAAGGGAGGCATTAATGACAGATGGGGCATCTGACCGGCCGTATCGAAATAAAGTATAGATTAATGCAGTAGCCCCACCTGCAGCTGCTGATAGCATTGTTACAATAGCAATGTGACCTATTCTAACATCCGTTGCAGTCAGCGTACTTCCAGCATTAAAACCAAACCAGCCGAACCATAATAAAAACGCTCCTACCGAAGCAAGCGGCAGATTACTAGGTAAAGCAATCGAAGAGGCGTCCTTTGAAGTAAATTTACCTTTTCTTGGTCCGATTAGGATGGCTGCGGCTAATGCCGAGAATCCTCCTAACGCATGGATAACTGCTGATCCCGCAAAGTCTTCCATTCCTAATTTCCCTAACCATCCGCCCCCCCATACCCAATGACCGGCAATGGGATAGATGAACATCGTCATCAATATGACATATAAAAGATACGCTCGAAAATTAACTCGTTCCGCTACAGCACCTGAAACGATCGAAATAACCGCGATGACAAAGGCACCTTGGAAAAGCCAAAAGGTATCCGTCGAAATAGATAATTTCAAATGGGAAAAGTCGCCTTTTAACATGAATCCATCCGTCCCTATTATTCCAAACAGATCCGCCCCATACATAAGGGCAAATCCAACTAAATAATAACAAAGTGTCCCAATCGTAATATCAGCAAACACCTTCATAATAATATTCACGCTGTTTTTTGAACGCACAAACCCTGCTTCAAGCAGGGCAAATCCGCCTTCCATTAATAAAATCATGGCTGCAGTCAGCACTACCCAGATTGTATCAAGACCTGATTGGATTGCATGGATTGTCATTGCTATTGTCCCCCCATTTCTTTATAGTTTTTAAGTTCCTCTATAACACTATGAGAAAGCACAATAGCTTGTTTCTCTTCATTTTTCACTAAATTTATGATTCTCTCTAATTCTGCCATTTTTTTCTTAATTTCTTCTATTTGACTTAAACGTTGTTTCACATTTACAAGATACTCCACTGCTTGATGATGGCTGGGTGGCCGCCCTGTAAAAAATTTCTTAAAAGCAGGTAATGATTGATACCAAGCCTCATACGTTCTCCTTTTTTCTTCGAATTTTATGATTTTTTCCTTTAATAGTGCCATTTCTTTTTCTTTATAAATCTTTATTTCTAATAAAGCATTTATAAGATCATTAGGAGCAATTTGAAATTCTAAGGTACGATATAATTCATCCATTACGTCCATGTCATATCTCCTCACATGAATTGTTACTTTTTCTGATTATATTGATAATTTCAATTTTAGTCAATACAAAATTCTTCCTGTTTTATGACGATAAAAAAAGAACCCCATTATTTATGAGGTCCCCACCATTTATCTTTTAAAAAGCAATCGATACATATTTTACTTCGAGATATTCATCAATCCCGTAATGCCCGCCTTCTCTTCCTAATCCACTTTCCTTAAATCCTCCGAACGGCGCCTGCGCCACAGTAGGCAGGGCATCATTCAGCCCGACGATTCCATATTCAAGTTTTTCACTAATTCGAATGGCTCTGCTTAGGCTTTCAGTATAGACGTAAGAAGCCAATCCATAGATTGAATTATTGGCACGTTCAATTACTTCCTCTTCTGTTTTAAACGTTGCAACCGGTGCCAGTGGTCCAAACGTTTCCTCCTTCATACAAAGCATTTCATCAGAAGCATTTGTGATAATTGTCGGCTCAAAAAAGTAACCATCTGCAATATTTGCTCTGCTGCCGCCTTGAAGGAGTTCTCCACCCTTGCTAAGAGCATCATCAATTTGTTCTTTCACCTTATCAATCCCATTTAAATCAATCATTGGCCCAATATCGGTTCCTTGATCTAATCCATTTCCAATCTTTAATTTTGCAACGGCTTCTCGGAACTTCTCATTAAATTCAGCTTCAATCGATTCGTGAACATAGATTCGATTCGTACAAATACAAGTTTGGCCGGCATTCCTGAACTTCGAGCCCACAACCCCTTCAACCGCCTTATCAATATTTGCATCATCCATCACGATAAACGGAGCATGACCGCCTAATTCCAAGGAAATTTTCTTGACGGTGTCTGCCGCACCCTTCATGAGCATTTTCCCAACCTCGGTTGAACCGGTAAACGTCAGTTTACGAACACGCTCATCTTGCAGCCAAGCGTCGCCAATTGCTCGGGAATCTCCTGTTACAACATTTAACACACCTTTTGGGATCCCGGCTAAATGTCCAAGCTCAACCAGTTTTAAGGCCGTTAACGGAGTTTGGGTTGCCGGCTTAATTACGGCTGTACAACCGGCTGCAAGCGCAGGGGCCACTTTCCTGGTAATCATCGAGGCAGGGAAATTCCATGGTGTAATGGCCGCAACTACACCCACCGGTTGTTTCTGAATAAGAATTCGTTTATTTGGATGGGAGGATGGGATGGTTTCGCCATAAATCCGTTTTCCTTCTTCCGCATACCATGAAACATAACTGTTCGCATTAATAATTTCACCTAATGCCTCTTTCAATGGCTTCCCTTGTTCTTCTGTCATAATCCGCGCGAGTCCTTCTTTATTTTCATCAATTAATTGAAACCATTTCATTAATAATTGACTGCGTTCTTCAGCCGTTTTAACAGACCATTCCTTAAAAGCAGCATAAGCAGCATCCACTGCTTTTTTCGCTTCCACTGTTCCCCCTTTCGGAACTTCTGCGATCACTTGATTATTCGCAGGATTGATTACCTTGATGAATTCTTTACTTTCACTTTCTACGCTTTCTCCGTTGATCTGCATTAAATGTGTAGTCATACGTTTTCTCCCATTCTATTATTTTTACAAAAATTGCACGTTTATACTAAACTAACAGCACCAGAAGAAACGATTGCTGCCTCAATTGAGTGTTCTAAAATCGTTAACCCTTCCTCTAATTGTTCATTTGTAATAACTAATGGCATAAGCAGACGAATAACATTGCTGTAAATACCTGCACTAAAGATTAATAATCCACGTTTATTCGCTTCTTTAATGATTTGATTGGTCAAGTCTTTGGCCGGCTCTTTTGTTTGTCTGTCCTTCACAATTTCCATTGCACACATGGCTCCAAGTCCTCTTATATCCCCAATGCAATCGAATTTTTTGGAAAGATCCTTAAATTTATCCATAACGATTTTTCCAACCTCTTCTCCGCGCTGATTCAGACATTCTTCTTCAATAATCTCCAAGACAGCTAAGGCAGCTTTACATCCTAATGGGCTGCCGCTGTAGGTTCCGCCAAGTTCCCCTGGGTCTGCTGCATCCATCATTTCTTTACGTCCAATCACGCCGCTAATAGGCACGCCTGCTCCCATGGATTTTGATACGGTAATCAGGTCTGGAATCACATCGAAATGCTCGATTGCAAAGTAACGGCCGGTGCGGGCAAACCCAGTTTGGATTTCATCTGCAATAAAGAGGATTCCATTCTCTTTACAGAGTTGATAGACTCCCTGCACAAAACGTTTGCCAGGAACAATAAACCCGCCTTCACCTTGAATTGGTTCCATCACAACTGCCGCAATTGACTCCGGAGCCACATCAGTGACAAAGAAGTTACGAAACTCTTGAAGGATAAAATCTTCATACTGTTCTTCTGTTAATCCTTCCGGGCGTCTGTACATATACGGATAGGGTGCTCTGTAAACCTCAGGGGCAAACGGGCCAAATTCAAATTTGTACGGCTTTACCTTACTTGTCATCGTCATGGTCATTAAAGTCCGGCCATGGTACCCTCTTGAAAACGAAATAACCCCTTGTCTTTTCGTATATTTACGTGCAATTTTCACCGCATTTTCGACAGCTTCTGCACCACTGTTTTGTAACAGCACTTTCTTCTCATGATTTCCCGGGGCAAGCTCCGCAAGCTTTTCCGCAAGCTCAATATAAGATTCATACATCATGACATTGAATCCTGTATGGATAAATTGATCCACTTGTTCATGCAGTGCTTGTTTCACTTTCGGATGGCCATGTCCTACATTTTGAACTCCAATCGCTCCTACAAAATCAATAAAAATGTTACCGTCAACATCTTTGATTAGCGCCCCATCAGCTGATTCTGCAAAAGCTGGGACTCCATTGCTTACTCCCTTCGGTACAATATTTTCACGTCTTTCTACTAAACTTTTTGATTTTTCACCTGGTAAATTCATTTGGATTTTTGCAAAACTCATGATAATCTTCCTTTCGTAAATAAAATAATTTTAATCATTTACTATTTTTTCAGAATTAAATTCAATTTCTGGCTGGTTCTTGACATTCCCCTTTTTTCGGTAAAAAAGAAAATAAGAACCGATCACGAGGATCGTAAGGAGTGAAGTTAGATAGAATTGTTCACGCATTGAATCGATAAAAGCTTGGGCAACAAAAATAATAAATAGGATGACAATGGTAGCATAGGTTAAATGGGGAAATAACCACATTTTCACTTTAAGTTTCTTCGGATCTTCCTTTTCTGCTCTTAATCGCAGGCGTATATGGGAGAAGGCTATAAAAATATACATCACGATGGTTACACCACCGGAAGCATTAGCCAAAAATACAAACAATCCATTCGGCGAGACAAATTTAAACGTGGCGAATACATAGGTAAAGATAACGCTTACAGCTAAAGCCCAAAGCGGAATCCCCCTTTTGCTGACTCGCGATAGGAATTTTGGAGCCGTTCCCTTTTTTGATAGAGAGTACAGCATCCGCGAACTTGTATAGAGCCCGGAATTTAAAACAGAAAGAAGCGAAATAAAAATGATTCCATTCATGACTTGAGCAGCAGCGGGAAGACCAACCATATCGAAGACACTGGCGTAAGGGGACTGCAGCAAATCCTTGGCATCTTGCGGAATAATCATCACTAAAATCGCTACAGATCCAACAAAGAAAAGAAGAAGCCGCCAAACTACAGCATTGATCGCCTTTATAATGTTCTTTTCCGGATTTTCGGACTCACCCGCTGCAATGGCTGCCACCTCACTCCCTGAAAGTGAGAAGGTAATAAAGATTACACTAAGGAGTACTGGCATCCATCCATGCGGGAAAAAGCCAGCACCTGACATTATACTGGTTATTCCTGTCGCTTTAATTCCTGGAAAAAAACCAAAAACAATGACTGTGCCTACGCATAGAAAAATAACAATGGCAGAAACCTTAATAAACGCTAACCAGTATTCAAATTCCCCGTAGGCTTTAACCGAGAAGACATTCGTAGCTGTCATTAAAATAGGAAAGACTAAACTCGCCACCCATGCAGGGATGGAAGGAATCCAATTGTGAACAAATGTTCCCAATAACGTTGCTTCAATCGCTACGATAATCACCCAATTGAACCAGTACAACCAGCCAATCGTATACCCGGCCCATGGACCAAAAGCCTGCTGTGCGTAAGTGGCAAAGGAACCGCTATCAGGGTTCACAACTGCCATCTCCCCCAGCATCCGCATGATTAGAACAATCATTAATCCAGCAATGATATACGATATCAATGCCCCAGGTCCTGCCGACATGATCATGGTACCGCTTCCAATAAAGAGGCCTGCACCAATTACACCGCCTATTGATATCATGGTTATATGCCTTGTCTTCAGATCCTGTTTCAATTCATGATTTTGAAACCCCACTAAACATCCCCCCTATTTTATCGATATACATCTATATTTAATGCAATAATCGTGCCAATAGGAATTTCCCTTAATTTAGACAAAAAAATCAAATTTTTTAAAATAATCGATTCATTTTCGAATTAAAATTAGATTATTTCGATTCATTTATTGATTATTGATTCGATTCTGAATTATATTTAAAGTAGATTACGAGATATAAAAGGAGAGCCCATGTCTATAGCAGAAATTATTTTAGAAACTATCGTAAAGACTTCCAATAACAATATCACTATCACGGATGAAAAAGGGGTTATTTTGTATACCAATAGCGAGCATTGGACGGTTTATGAAGATGGACCAAAAGAATACATTGGGAAATCCATTTTTGAACTTCAGGAACTAGGGATATTAACGCCCTCGATTACGGCAAAAGTACTCACAGAACAAAAACCCATTCAAATTATGCAAAACACAAAAAAAGGAAAAGTAATCATGTCCACAGCCTATCCCATTTACAATGATAAGGGGGAAATTATCCGCATAATTAGTTACGCCCTTGACCGAACGGAAATTAGCAGTCTTCAGGCTCAATACGAAAAATTAGAAAAAAAGTTAAAAGAATATCAAATAGAGATGGAGGAATTAAAGGGCAGAGAGGGCATCCTCTATCGTAGTAAGGAAATGCAGCAAATCGCTAAAACCATCCAACGAGTAGCCCCTACCGACGCTACAGTGTTGATGTTAGGAGAGTCTGGAGTTGGAAAAAGTATGCTAGCCAGAAAACTACATACCTATAGTAACCGGCATAAAAAACATTTTATTGAAGTAAATTGCACCACCATCCCATCAAGTTTATTTGAATCAGAAATGTTCGGTTATGAATCCGGGTCCTTTACAGGCGCCCAAAAAAAAGGGAAACCGGGATTGATCGAACAAGCCCATGAAGGTACGCTATTTTTAGATGAAATTGGCGAACTGCCCTTGTCCATCCAAGCAAAATTATTAAAGGTTTTACAAGAAAAAAAGTTTATCCGAGTGGGCGGGACAAATGAGCGGCATGTTGATTTTAGGTTAGTAACAGCTACGAATAAAAATTTAGAAGAAATGGTCCAAAAAGGTGAATTCCGTCTTGATTTATTTTATAGACTCCATGTAATTCCCCTATCTATTCCTGCTTTACGAGATCGAAAGGAAGATATTTCTCTTTTGATTAATCATTATATTGAGTTAATGAACAAGAAATATAAAACAGCCAAAAAAATACACCCTTTAGTATACGAAAAACTGCTAAATTATAGATGGCCTGGTAATGTCCGTGAATTAGAGAACCTGCTTGAACGGCTCGTTTTAACAACCGAAGAAACCATTATCCGGCAAAATTCACTGCCTCCCTCTATTATGGGCGAAGCACCAGCACATGAAGAGGATGTCTCCCTCATTGAACACTTAATAACTGAAGAAACCAATCTAAATACCGTAATAGACCGAGTAGAAAAATGGATGCTTTTAAAAGCCCAAAAGCAATGTAAATCAACGTATGAAATGGCCAAATACCTTGGGATTAGTCAGCCTTCTGTTATTCGAAAACTAAAAAAACACAAAGAAAAGCAGGGTCATTTAGACTAAATCAAGTCATGAAAAACACCTCTTTCTTAGGTACGAAATCTCTTCGTCCTGAAAGAGGTGTCTTTAAAAATGAACGTTTATACGTTTATCCAATATACTTGATCATAGCTACTTCATCACAGCCATTAAACTTCGGGCAATTCATACAATCCACCCAAACTTTTTCAGGTAATGTTTCTTTTGCAACAATCTCAAAACCGCATTTTTTGAAAAACTCTGTTTCATAAGTAAAGGACATAACACGACTAATTCCAAGTTCAGGCGCTTCCTCTATGAGACGTTTCACTAATTTACGCCCTATCCCCTTCCCGGCATGCTCAGGAGATACAACCAAAGACCGTATCTCTGCAAGGTCCTGACCTAAAACATGTAATCCCGCAACACCTAGTATTTTATTATTCTCTTTCATAACATACAAACATTGTAAATGTTGATAGAGTGATAAGTATGTTCGTGGCAGCACAATTTCTTTTTTCGCATAAATTTGAATTAAATTATAAATATCTTTCACATCAGCAGTCACTGCATGATAAATATCCATTTGCTTTCTCCTTTTGAAATAATATTATAAATATACAACGATATGCATTTTTACTCAATAGGATTTTATAAAAAATAAAATATATTAGTTGATTATTTTAAATGTACAAAGTAAAAAGACAAATCCACTTTCTGAACAAAAGCCCAAGAAAATGTATTTGTCTTGTATATTTACCCAAAGGGGTTGGGTACATAATAATTGAATTTTTTATTGATTAAATCGCCCGCGCTGGCGGAGTAATTCCCTGTTTAAGTTTGGATTCTTTTCAAACGCTGCACGGCCATGAAGCCAGAAAATATTATTTATGACGACAAGATCTCCAACTGGAAGTTTCAACTCTGTTACACTCTCGTCATTTTCCATTGAGTCAGACAAGTCACGAAGATATTTTGCTTGTTCAATTGTTTCAGGATAGACAAATTGATCGATAAAACACATACCAGGTTTGTTATTATAATTGAAAAAGGTTAAGCGCTCAATCTCTTGATCGACATTTTTACTTTTTGGTGCTTTATAGGTAAATTTGTAGTTTGCTAACGGATGGCTGGTAAAATGGTCAAGCTCCTTCCAGTCATCAAGATGTAATAATCGTGATTCCCCACCAACTGCATTTTCTTCCACCATCTTCATCATCAATAACCAGTCGGTAGGTTCATCAACAAATGTCCCATCCGTATGGAGGGTAAATAAACGATACGCCTGGCGAAGATAGGAGTCACTGCTATCTGTATCCTTTACACTAAATCGCGCATAATATTTTCCGGACATGGAATCGTGGTTAGGAGTTCCTAACAAGTGAGAGATGGCTGTTGCAAAAATAACATATTCGTCTGTATTTTCGGTGACACCTTCTAAACCAAGGGTAAATCCACCTGACTCCCTGTCATGAACAATGCTGCGAAGGAGTTCACCAAACTCTCCTCCTACTTGGTCTAATAAATAGGAAGCTACAAGAATACGGGCATATGGCGTGTATTCCAAGTGTTGAACAGAATAACCTTCTTGTGCTACACGATCAAGAAATTGAACAATGCTTTCTTTTGATAACTGAATGTGGTATAAACGGTTCGTCTGTGGATGAATCTTTACTTCATAGTTTTCCGTTACTCTTTCAAATTTCGCGTAAGTTTTTTCTGCAATACTCATGTTTCATTCCTCCAATTTTAAATGAATTTAGTATTTTAAAAACAGGAATATAAAAAAGCCAGTTGCAAAAGGATTCCTAGTTCATTAGGAATTTACTTTTTTGCAACTGGCTTGGGTTCACTTCATCGTTCTACGGAAATAGAATCGTAGTGAATAGGCAGTCTATTATGATTTTCCTGTTTTCGATTATTTATAATTGTTCCCGATTTTGAAATGGTAGCTTTCAAAAGGAGAGCATACTATAAATATAAGTTAATTATAGTATAAAACTTATAAACTAACTTGTCAAACTTTTTTTAATATTTAAATGATTATAGCAGATTTTATTATTTTTGTTTCTGCAGGAATCCGCCTTACAATCTCTTTCCCAATCTCTATCGATGCAGTTGCTGCCGGTGATGGGGCATTACACACGTGGATCGAGCGTTTTCCCATAATAATATTGAAGTCGTCTACCATATTCCCATCATACTTTAAAGCCTGGGCACGAACACCCGCCGGTGCCGGAATCAGATCATCTTCCTGAATTTCCGGTATTAATTCTTGAAGGCTTTTGGTAAATTGCTTTTTACTGAAGGAACGGACATATTCTTCTATTCCTTCTTTCATAAATTTACCGGCAAGTTTCCAAAACCCTCCGTAACTTAAAACTTCAGCAAGGTCTTTCGCATTAAAATCCGTTTTTTTATAACCTTCCCGTTTAAAGCTTAATACAGCATTAGGACCTGCATCGACTTCACCGGAAATCATCCTGGTAAAATGAACACCCAAGAATGGAAATTTAGGATTTGGAACAGGATAAATAAGGTGCTTTACTAGATAACGTTTTTCCGGTTTTAATTTAAAATATTCACCACGGAACGGGACAATTTTCATATCAGTTTTATACCCTGCAGCTTCAGCGACACGGTCGCTGTGCAGCCCGGCACAATTGATGACCATATTTGCTTTGATCGTCCCCCGTGAGGTTTCAATGGTAACTTGATCTGATTCCTCGTGGATTTTTTCTACTTTAGTATTTAACTGGACCTCACCGCCATTAGCAACAATGATCTCAGCAAATTTCTCACTGACTTGGCGATAATTCACGATTCCCGCCATAGGGACACGGATAGCACCAACTCCATTTACATGGGGTTCAATTTCTTTTAACTCATCGGATTCAATACGATGGATATTTAAACCATTTTCTAGTCCTCGTTTATGTAAATTCTCAAGAAGCGGAATTTCTTCCTGTTTGGTTGCGACAATCACTTTTCCGCATATATCATGTTCGATCCCGTGTACTTCACAGAATTCCCTCATGGACTGGCTTCCTTGACGCGCAAAGCGAGCTTTAAAGCTGCCCGGTTTATAATAAATACCTGAATGAATGACTCCGCTATTATGACCGGTTTGATGTTTCGCAACAGCTGACTCTTTTTCAATTACAACTACTTTCGCATCGGGAAAACGTTGATAGATTGCCATACCTGTTGATAGTCCTACAATTCCCCCTCCAATGATTGCAAAATCAAACATTTGCAAAATCCCCCTTTTTTTAGTTATTCAGTTCTTCCATATACTGAATTAAATTATTTTTTGTTCGTAAAATATGATATTCCACCGCAGCTCGGAGTTCTGCCGCATCCCCCCGTAAAACGGCTTCGTAAATCATTCGATGCTCCCGCTGTGTTTGGTGATGATAATGTACAAGTAGATTGGGTGCAATCGGTGAGATTCCAAGTGTTTCTACCATTTTTTGAACCCTCGGCCATGGACAGCCTTTCCTCAATGTTTCATGGAAAGCAGTATTCAATTGGATATATTGATCATTTGTTGCGTCCGATATTTCCAGTTCTTCCATTTGAATGAGGATCTCTTTTAGTTGTTTTTTATCTTCATCTGTTAAATAAGGGAGAGATTTTTCTACAGCCAGCCCTTCTAATAATGCCCGAGTCTGATAGATTTCCTCGATGTTTTCCCTTGTGATTGGTGTGACAATGGCACCTTTATGCGGGACAAGCTCGACAAGACCTTCCATTTGGAGCTGCGTTAATGCTTCGCGAATCGGCATACGGCTTACTTGGAGACGTTCGGCCCATTCTTCTTGGATCAGCCTCTCCCCTTTTTTCAATGTTCCATTTAAAATCGCTCGCCGAAGTCTTTTCGTTACAAATTTTACGACGGTTGACTTATCTTCATTTACTTTACTCAATTTTATCCACCTCGTTATAGATTGGATACAATATAATTAATATATCAGCTAAAACGGGAATTTTCAATATATTTTCGATAAAATTGGATACAATTATTTCGAATTGTATCCAAAACTTGATCTATTGAAAGCCAAAGCATCTTTCTTATTTAAATACCTTTTCAGGGCAGGAATCACATTTTTAGTAAATCTCCTTTTGGAATTTGACCCTCATTTCGTTTACCCACCGGTTTTGTCTCTTTACCTTCCACTTTAGAGCATTTACATTCCGATTCTCTCCTTTTACCCACCGCTTTTGGTAAAATACCTTCCACTTATCCTTTCATCTATTGAAAACCAAGGTATCTTTCTTATTTAAATACCTTTTTTAATAGAAAATTACCATTTTTAGTAAATATCAGTTTTGAATTTGACCCTCATTTCGTTTACCCACCGGTTTTGTCTCTTTACCTTCCACTTTAGAGCATTTACATTCCGATTCTCTCCTTTTACCCACCGCTTTTGGTAAAATACCTTCCACTTATCCTTTCATCTATTGAAAACCAAGGTATCTTTCTTATTTAAATACCTTTTTTAATAGAAAATTACCATTTTTAGTAAATATCAGTTTTGAATTTGACCCTCATTTCGTTCACCCACCAGTTTTATCTCTTTACCTTCCACTTTAGAGCATTTACATCCGGTTCTTTCCTTTTTCCCACCGCTTTTTGCAATTTACCCTCCACTTTTGGCAATTTACCTTCCGCTTCTCTCCTATTGCGCGGAAAACCCTAATGACCAAATAAAAAAGAGACTCTCATCGAGTCTCTTTTTCTATTGCTTCATCTTTGGATCCAATACATCTCTCAATCCATCACCCATTAAATTGAAGCCCAAAACTGTTAGCATGATGGCGATACCTGGGAAAAACAATGTCCATGGCGCCTGTACGAGATACTGCTTCGAATCCGAAAGCATTTTCCCCCATTCAGGTGTCGGTGCCTGGGCACCCATACCAAGGAAACCTAAAGCTGCAGCTTCGATAATGGCCGTTGCAATCGCAAGAGTTGCCTGGACAATTACCGGCGAGATACTATTCGGGAGAATATGACGAAACAGAATTCTTGTATCCTTCATCCCAACAGCACGGGCAGCCATAATATATTCTTCCTGCTTTACACTCAAAACCTTTGAACGGACAAGCCGTCCGAAGTTCGGGATATTAATAACCGCAATCGCAATCAGTGCATTTTGTAATGAAGGACCTAAAATTGCCACAACGGCAATCGCTAATAGAATACTAGGAAAAGCAAGCATGATATCAAAGATACGAGAAATAATCGTATCCACCCAGCGGCCATAATAACCCGCTACAATTCCAAGTAATGTCCCAAGGACAACAGATCCTAATACAGAGAAAAAACCTACCCATAAAGATATTCTTGCTCCATATACAATCCTCGAGAAGATATCCCGTCCAAAATCATCCGTTCCAAACCAATGTTTTCCGGAAGGAGCTTGCAATCTCTCTGCTAACACCTGCTCCTTATAACTATAAGGTGCGATCAAAGGCGCTATAATAGCTAACACAATAAAAAATAAGACGATTGCCAATCCTATTACAGCTAATTTATTTTTGTAAAACGCTTGTACCGCTTCCTTCCACGGAGGTGTAAGTTTATCTTCTTCAACGGCTGCCGAATTAATCTCGACTGTATTATTTGCAAGTTCAGCCACTTAAATCCCCCCTATTTCGTATATTTGATTCGCGGATCGACAACCACATACAATAGATCCACAATCAAGTTAATCAATACAAAGATTGCTGCGATAATCAGAATTCCGGACTGGATTACCGGATAGTCACGGTAGGAGATGGCATCATACAAATATCGTCCAATTCCAGGCCAGCCGAAGATGGTTTCTGTTAAGATGGCCCCTCCTAATAAAAGACCCATTTGCAAACCGATTACTGTTAAAACAGGAATAACAGCATTTTTAAGTGAATGCTTGTACACTACCCAAAACATTCTTAATCCTTTTGCACGCGCTGTTCGGATATAATCGGACCTCATAACTTCCATCATCGTAGCCCTTGTCATCCTTGCAATTATCGCCATTGGAATGGTTGCTAGCGCAAAGCTCGGTAAAACTAAATGCTTTAATACTGTGCCAAATTGGTCAAATCTTCCTTGTAACAGGGTATCAACCAGATATAAATTCGTAATGGCTGAAATCGGATCCCGGACATCCTCACGTCCAGTGGTTGGAAACCATCCCAAATGGATGGAAAAAGCCCATTGCTCCATAAGACCAAGCCAGAAAATCGGAAGGGAAACTCCTACTAACGCAAGGACCATTGCCACATAATCAAACCATGATTTTGAAAACCATGCACTGACAATTCCTGCATTTACCCCAATAACAACAGCGATAATCATTGCCACAACGGCAAGTTCCATCGTTGCTGCTAAGTAGGGCCATATTTCTTCATTGATTGGACCTCTTGTCCGCAATGAAGTCCCTAAGTCACCATGAAGAAGTGCTTTAATATAGTCAAAATATTGTATGTACCAAGGATTATTCAAGCCTAATTGTTCGGTAAGTGTTGCAATCGCTTCCTTTGTTGCTCTTTGGCCAAGAATTACCTGTGCAGGGTTTCCAGGAATAGCATGAATAATCGAAAAAACGACGAGTGTCATTCCAAACAATACCGGAATTAACGAAAAAACACGGCGGACCGTATATGTAAACAACATTCTCACCTCTTTTGAAAATGATGGGTGATGCTATTAGTTAACAAAAGGGGAGGCAAAGCTCCCCTTTCTTCAAATCTTATTTAAAATATACATTTGTCAATGCTTCAGATCCTGTTGGGTGCGGCAGATAACCTGCAACATCTTTACCCGCTGCTAATAACGGTGTTGAGTGTACAAGCGGAATCCATGGTGCATCGTCATGGATAATTTCCTGTGCTTGTTTATAAAGGTCATTACGTTTATTTTGATCTGGCTCTGTTTGAGCTTTAATTAAAATATCATGTAATTTGTCATTGCTGTAGAACGAATAGTTGTTAGCTCCAATGCTGTCTTTATCAAGCAAGGTGTACAAGAAGTTATCGGCATCTCCATTATCACCTGTCCATCCAAGCATGAAGGAATCAAACTTACCTTTAGCAGCATCAGCCAAATAAGTAGCCCAGTCCTCTGTTTTAATATTGGCTTTTACACCAATCTTGTTGAAGCTTTCTTGAATAACCTCTGCTACTTTTTGAGCTTCAGGCATATACGGACGTGCTACAGGCATTGCCCATAAATCCATTTTGAATCCATTTGGATATCCAGCTTCAGCCAATAGCTTCTTGGCTTTTTCTAAATCATACGGATATTCTTGAACGGAATCATTATAGCCTTCAACGGATGGCGGCATTGCGTTTTTAGCTGCAACTGCTTTACCGCCGTAGAACGCATCAATAATCGCTTTCTTATCAACGGCCATGTTCAACGCTTGACGTACAAGCTTATTATCAAATGGTTTACGATTTACAGTAAAACCGATATAGCCGATATTCATGGAAGGACGCTCAACTACTTGCAAATTGGCATTTGATGTAACAGTGGCTTCATCCGAGTTATTAAGACCATCCATAATATCGACTTCACCGTTTGTTAAAGCATTAAGTCGTGCTGTATTTTCAGGAATGACACGGAAAATGACTTTATTTAACTTAGGCAGGCCTTTTTTCCAATAGTCAGGATTCTTTTCAAGAGTAATACTGTCGTTTTGTTTCCACTCCACAAATTTGAATGGTCCAGTACCAACAGGATTTTTTCTGAAATCATCACCGTATTTCTTTACAGCTGTTGGGCTGGCAATTCCGAATGGTGACATCGCCAAGTTCTTTAAGAATGGAGCTTGAGGTCTTTTAAGAACAAATTGAACCGTATTGGCATCAAGTGCTTTTACATCTTTAATTACATGCCCTTTATCTTTTTTATAGCCGCCAAACATCGTATAGTACGGGAATTTATCAGCATCCCCGTTCATCCAGCGATCGAAGTTAAATACAACGGCATCAGCATTGAAATCTGTTCCATCTTGGAATTTAACTCCTTCTTGCAGCTTGAAGGTATAAGTTAATCCATCCTTGCTGACTGTCCAGCTTTTCGCGAGACCAGGATGAATCGTTGTATCCTGCGGACCATATTCAAGTAATGTTTCAAAAATATTTTCTGTTACCTTAAAGGTTTCCCCTTCAGTTGTCGTAATTGGATCCAATGAAGTGGAGTCACCGCCGCGTGCAAAAACAAGTGTATCTTTTTTCGACCCGCTAGATGCAGTGTCTTTTTTGCCATCAGTATTATTACTTGTTTTGCTGCTGCAGCCAACAAGGAACATGCTGATGGCCAAAATTGAAATCACTAACAATTTCATTGTTTTTTTCATGCGTTCTTTTACCCCCATATTCTTTTTAAAAATTTTTTATCATAAACGCATCATGCTTTACTCGTTAAACAAGTGACATGCTACGAAATGACCATTAAGATTTCGATCTTCTGGTCTGGCTGTTTTGCAAATGTCCATGCATTCCGAACATCTTGTGTGAAAAGCACAGCCTGAAGGCGGATTAGCCGGACTTGGCAGCTCTCCCTCAATTAAAATCATTTCCCTCTTAATATCAGGATCCGGAATGGGTACGGCTGACAGAAGTGCTTTTGTATAAGGATGTAATGGATTTTCGTATAGTTCTTCACTATCGGCTAATTCTATTAATCTACCTAAATACATGACGCCAACCCGGTCACTAATATGCCGGACGACTCCTAAGTCGTGAGCGATAAATATGTATGTGAGGCCAAATTCCTGTTGGATATCTTTCATCAGGTTCAGTACCTGAGCCTGGATGGATACATCGAGTGCGGAAACAGGTTCATCAGCTATTATCAGCTTCGGTTTCGTCATTAATGCTTTGGCAATCCCGATACGCTGACGCTGCCCGCCGCTAAATTGATGGGGATACCGCTTCGCATGATAACTGCTCAGGCCCACCACTTCAAGCATTTCTTTTACTCGTTTTTGTCTTTCTTCCTTTGTTCCGATGCCATGGACAATCAATGGCTCCTCAAGAATCTGTTCAACAGAATGGCGGGGATTCAAAGAAGCATATGGATCCTGGAACACCATTTGGATATCCCTGCGCGTTCTTCGTAATTCAGATTTCGACATGCTGGTAATCTCTTTATCTTCAAAAATAATTTTCCCGTCACTCGCCTCAATCAGCCGCATTAGCAGCCTTCCGGTTGTGGATTTTCCGCAACCGCTTTCGCCAACGATTCCCAGCGTTTCTCCTTTTTTAACATAAAAAGAAACATCATCGACTGCTTTAACCTCACCTTTTTTCCTGCCGAGGAGGCCGCCCGTTATTGGGAAGTATTTTTTCAAACCATTAACTTCAAGAAGTAACTCCGACATGTTTATCACTCCTCTCCCCCAATTTATGTAATAAACATCTCACTTCATGTCCGTCTTTTTCCATTTTGTATAAATCAGGTGATTCTTCGAAGCATCGTGAAAACGCTTCCGAACATCTTGCCGCAAATCGGCATCCCTGGTTAATTGTTCCCGGTGCTGGAACATTTCCTGGAATGCTGTATAATCGATCTTTTTTTCCTCTAAGGTCTGGTACTGATTTAAGTAATCCCTTTGTATAGGGATGCTGCGGATTTTTAAGGATGGTTCGTACATCGCCTTGTTCAACGATTTGACCGGAATACATAACAATGACTCGTTCACAAATTTCGGCTACTACTCCTAAATCGTGGGTAATGAGAATGATAGATGTATTTGTTTTTTCATTTAAATTCTTCATCAATGCTAGGATTTGTGCCTGAATCGTTACATCCAGAGCCGTTGTCGGTTCGTCTGCAATCAGCATTCTTGGGTTACAAGCCATTGCCATCGCAATCATAACCCGCTGTCTCATTCCCCCCGAAAGCTGGTGTGGATATTCTTTAAGAATTCCCTCAGCTCGTGGAATCCCCACTAGCTTCAATAATTCAATGCATCTTATATTTGCTTCTTTCTTTGAAAGGTCAGTATGTAATTGGATGGCTTCTATGAGTTGATTTCCAATTGTAAAAAGTGGATTTAATGATGTCATTGGTTCTTGGAAAATCATTGAAATCTGATTCCCGCGGATTTTTCTCCATTCTTTTTCAGATAAGGAAATTAAATCCTTTCCTTCAAAGGAAATTTCTTCAGCTTCAATTTTTCCTGGTGGGATTGGAATTAATCCCATGGTGGTTAAGGAGGTTACACTTTTTCCACTGCCTGACTCCCCGACAATTCCAAGAATTTCTCCCTCTTTTAACTCAAAGCTGATTCCATCCACTGCAGGAACGTATTTCTTTCCTGATAGAAAGGAAACTTTAAGGTCTTTAATTTTTAGAATAGGGTCTTTGCTCACATTTACACCTACCTGTTAGTTAAATTATTTTATGTATTTCTGAGCTTCGAAAATATTATAATATAATAAATATTTCGGAAATTGTAACATAATTTATTATATCGACAATTTCTGAATATAGCAATAATTTTAAAAATATTATTATTATTGATTGTATAAGATAAAAAAGACCCGTTCCAATGCGTTTTCGCTTTAAAGCACTGGAGTCGGGTCGAACTGTTTTTTTCTACTATTTTTTGGTTGATTGATATTTAATCTGATTCTAATATAACGTTAGAAAAAGGAGCTTTTTTCTTTAAAACATGGGTTACAAATTATTGTGTAAAAGTGATAATACTTTTCTTAATTCATTCACATCCATTTGCCCGGGAGCAGAAGATTTCTTTGCGGCACCAAATGTTAAGGCGGAACCGAACAGTTCTCCTGCCAAGCGGCTGATTACCCCTTTACCCGCCATAGACATGGTAATGATGGGGCGATCTGCATACTGTTCGTTCATGGTGTTGGTTGCTTCTAATAGAGTTAATACATCTGCAGCACTTTTAGGCATTACGGCAATTTTCGGTAAATCGCCGCCTAATTCCTGGGCTTTCCGCAGCCTTGCTATGATTTCTTCTTTTGGCGGTGTTTTTTCAAAATCATGATTCGATAAAATGACCAACACTTTTTGAGCGTGGGCAAATTCAATTAAGCTTTTAACTGTTGATTCCTCATTAAATAGCTCAACATCAATCATATCAACTAGACCTGTTTCAGCGATTCTTTTGTTTAATTTTATGTAATCTGCCGGGCTGATTTCCTTTTCTCCGCCTTCTTTGGCACTGCGAAACGTAAAAATAAGCAGTGTGTTCTCTAGAATTCCACGGATTTCCCTGAGTGCTTCCACCACTTTTTCAATCTGCTCAACATGATTGAAAAAATCAACACGCCATTCTACTAAATCTGCGCTAATCGTATTTATATAGGCAGCCTCTTCCATTAGATCCGATAATGTATTCCCTACTAATGGAACACAAATCTTTGGAATTCCTTCTCCAATTGTAACTCCTCGAACCGTCATTGTTTTTCTCATTACAAACCATTCCTTTTTTCGACCATCTTTAATCTGTCAATCATTTCATCGGCAATTTCTTCTGGTCCCTTATCATCCGTTTCGATTTTTAAATGATGCTGTCCGTAAACTTCCTGCCTTTTATAAAATAATTCCTCTATTTCCTCCATGGACTTCCCTTGCAATACAGGGCGGCTATCAAGAATAAGGCTAATGCGGTCTTTCCAGCATTCCCAAGATATATTAAGAAAAATAACCGTACAAGTGGATAAACAAATCTTTCGGATATCCTCTTGCAGAAATGCCCCGCCGCCAACAGAAATAACTTGCCGCCCTTGATTACATTTTTCTGTTATAAGACTTTTTTCCCTATCTCGAAAGGTTTTCTCTCCATATTGCTTGAAAATTTGTGATACTGGCTGATTGAATTCTTTTTCAATTCCTTCATCTATATCAATAAATTCCTGATTTAATTTTTCTGCAAGAATTTTTCCAATCGTGGTTTTTCCTGCACCCATAAACCCGATCAGGACCAAGCTTTTTTCCTCTTTTTGCAAATTGTTTCACTCCTTGAAAGTCTAAAATAGCAACTTGTTTAAAGTATAAGCCTTGGATGCTGCTAAAAACAATTGATAATTCTGAAAAAGTGAAGAATGTTGACCGGGAGATTAAGGGCAATGAAGGACAAATCTCGTTGAAGGGACCTTAGAAATGTCTTTCATTAGGTCGTTGAAGGACAAAACCCGTTGAAGGGACCTTAGAAATGTCCTTCATTAGGTCGTTGAAGGACAAAACCCGTTGAAGGGACCTTAGAAATGTCCTTCATTAGGTCGTTGAAGGACATTTCTCGTTGAAAAATCTTTGAATTGTCCTTCATTAGGTCGTTGAAAGACAATTCTCGTTGAAAAATCTTAGAAATGTCCTTCATTAGGTCGTTGAAGGACAAATCTCGTTGAAAAATCTTAGAATTGTCCTTCATTAGGTCGTTGAAGGACAAAACCCGTTGAAAAATCTTAGAAATGTCCTTCAACCGTTAACCAAACTATAGTTTCCTGGTATTAATAAAAATCCGATAAAGAATGAAACTAAGCAAAAAGGTTAGAAGTGAAAGGAATACAGCAATGCTTGAAAATGCAATCACATAGGCATTGTATTCTGTAATTCTGCTAATCATTCTAAGGGTGTCCAATTGAAAAATTCCAGCGGCAATATTAAATAAGACTAGCACAAAAAATATCATCAGAAGCCCTTTGGTGGAATTTTGGATATCTGCTTTGCTTAGGCCAATATGCGCTGAAATGCAGACAGCAAGCACTAGAAATATCCAAAACAATGGATTCAATAAATTTTCAGGAGTCAATATGCTTTTGATGATCGCAATTCCAGAATCCCCAACAGTTTTTAAAACATTTACATCTAATTTTTCAAAAGATACATGAAGACGTATTTCTGATTTTAATGTATCAAAGGATTGGGGCAGCAAAAGATACATTCCTAAAAGCAAGGAGCCAATACCGCTAAAAATAGGCCCTAAGCCGATAAAAAAGTTTCCAATCTGTTGATACGTACTATTACGATTATAAAAATGTTCTACGTAACCTAGAACTCCGTCGGGACTATTAAACTGCAGGAATTTTACTCTGGATACTTTGTGCCCCCATAGAAAGCACATGATTAGATGACCGAGTTCATGAATCGGTGTGCCAATCCAGGCTGTCCAAAGCACACCTCTTGCTCCAAACGTCCGAATCAAATATTTGTTCGAGTACTTCTCCAAAATCCCAAGGATTAGACCAATCACAATAATAGCCCCAACAAGATATAACAGTTCTATAAAACTAATGAATAAGGTATATATTAAATAAGACAGAATATTCATCCTGCTCTTTAGTCCTTTCAATCAAATTATTTTCCTATTCCTCAGGCTAAATTTAACCAAATATTTACATTACTTTGATTATTAATTTGTATTTTCTGGTTAAAATGAAACTATAAAAGTATTATGCTTTATTATTTCGAAGGAGGGATAGGAGTTTGCATCAATTCATGAATTTTCTGTTCCTAATGTATGTTGCCTCATGTTTTTTTAAAATCTTTTATTATTCCTTTGTTAATATCAAAAAATAACCCATTTCTTCTCATACTTCAACTTTTTTACTCCACGATCAATCAAAGAATTTTCTCATAACATTTTTCTGTAATGGTTTGTCCTCCCTGTTGCATACAGTTTTATATAGGGGGGATTGCCATTTTTCGTTCATTTACAACCTTTAAACTCATTCGTTATGCTGTCGCTTATGTTTTTATTACTTCCGGTTTTATGAAATTACTGAATACGGATTTAGCCAATCATTTTATCGGTTTGGGTTTGCCATATTCTTATACTCTCCTGAACACCGTCATCCTTCTTGAGATTGTCTGCGGGATTCTCATCATGCTTAACAAGAGCGTGAGGAATGCAGTGATTCCTTTAATTGCTATCATGATTTCTGCTATCATTCTAACCAAAGTTCCAACTATCCACACCAGTATTTTGCAGTTTGCCTTCAATGCGCGGTTAGACATTGTCATGCTAATCCTGCTCCTTGTTCTTTATAACCGGAATCCAAATTGAAAAATCCCCCTTTGACCAAGGGGGATTTTTTCCGCATAAATCTAAAAATTCCGAGTGCTGACAGGCAACGTTTTTTCAAGAATCGGCTCATATGTATCCGTCCGCCTGTCTCTCTTAAAAATTGTAAAAGGTTTCTGGCAAACTCGATTTCTTTCAAGTCGATATCTTGCAGTAAAATTCCTTCTTCTTCCTCCAATGATTGAATAATTTCACCCATTGGGTTACTGACAAAACTGCCGCCATAAAAACGCATTTCATCTTCCTGACCAACTCGATTAACTGCAGCAACAAAGACACCATTGTGAATTCCATGTGCAGAAATTGCCTTTGTCCAGGCTGCCTTTGTGGAAAGCTCCGGATGATCCGGCTCAGATCCGATGGCAGAAGGATAGAATAGAATATCCGCCCCCTTTAATGTCAAGATTCGGGCCACTTCAGGAAACCACTCATCCCAACAGATGCCAATCCCGATTTTTCCAAATTTCGTATCATATACCGGGTAACCAGTATCCCCCGGTGTGAAATAATATTTTTCATGATATTGCGGGCCATCTGGAATATGATTTTTCCTCGTTGTTCCCAAGTGTTTGCCTGTTTCATCAAAAACCGCTGTACTATTAAAATAAACTCCTTTAGCTGCCCATTCATAAAACGGAACAATTAACACAATTTCTAGTTCTCTAGCAAGTTCCTGCATTTCTGTAATGGCTTCATGTTTATGAGAAATCGCTAACTGATAATGATCCACCGACACGGTCTGGGCAAAATATTGTGCATGATAAAGCTCCTGTAAACAAACAATATTGGCTCCTTGTGCCGCCGCTTCTCTAACCTTTGCTATCGCCTTTTCAATATTATTTTCTACTCTCTCGTCACACGTTATTTGAACCAATCCAATTTTTACTGTACTCATCGTGAAACCTTCTCAACTTTTTCATGAACAATTTTTCCGTCTACCATGGTAAAGATAACTTTCGTATTTTTAATTTCCACATATGGAACAGCAAATAAATTTCGGTCAAGAACAATAATATCCGCAAGTTTACCAGCTTCAATGGTCCCAAGTTCATGTTCGCGGAATGAACCATATGCCGGTGCAGCCGTATAGGCAAGGAGTGCATCCTTTAGAGCAATTCTCTCCTTCCCTTCCCAAACAACACCTTCATCATCCAATCTGGTAACGGCACGATAGATCCCCGGAAATGGATTCAATTTAACAACTGGATAATCGGTTCCAAAAACCACATTTGTACCATGATCCATCATCGTCTTTAATAAATAGTTATAATTCATTCTTTCCGGTCCAATTAATTCCTGATAAACATCCCTGGTTGTGACATTAATATGCTCCGGCTGAACAGAGGCCATTACACCCAATTGATGAAACCGTTCAATATCATCGGGATGGATCATTTCTACATGCTCAATCGCATGGCGGGAATCCCTGACCCCATTTTCCTTTTGCGCTGCTTCAAATGAATCTAAAGCCAATTGAACTGCCCCATCACCAATACAATGGAACCGAACCCGAAAGCCTTCCTTATCCGCTTCAACTGTCCATGTTTTAATGGTCTCTTCCGGAAAAACAGTACTTCCCCTTGTTTCCGGATTATTCGTATATGGCTCTAATAAATAAGCGGTATAGCTAGTGGTAACGCCATCGGCAAACTGCTTAAAACCGCAGAATTGGACCATATTGCTTTTATATTTTTCTCGTAAACTTTTAGCCAGCACCAGATCACCATTTAAGGGAGCAACAAAATGAACGCGTGTCGTCAGTTTTCCTTCTTTTTCATAGTCAGTAAAGTTTGCAAAAAAATACACAAAATTTTTTGAGAGTTTATCTCTGTATTTTACGATATAAATATTAGAGAGGTGTATTTATGTGGAATTATCAAAAATGTAACAATAGTACCTTTATTCAAAGACTAAAGAGGAAAAAAGAAGATGCATTAGAGTACGTAATTGAACAATACCTTAGTTTAGTAAAAGGTGTTGTATTAAAAACTCTTCCGTACCAGAAAAATTTTGGAATAGTTGAGGAATGTATAAATGACGTGTTCTTAGCTGTTTGGAATAATGCCGACCAATTTGTAGGTAACGAGGAGGATTTTCAAAGATGGATTGCTGTAATAGCCAAATATAAAGCTACCGATCAACTTAGAAAGCTAATAAGAAATCGGGAAGACTGTGCCGCCTACGCAGTTACAAGAGAGTATTTCTACTTTAGAAGAAGAAGAGCAATTTTTAAATTATGTCTCTATTTTAAAAGAAATCGATCGAAACATATTTATTATGAAATACTTACTTGGTTTTAAAAACAATGAGATAGCTGAGAGGCTTAACTTAACAACTCAAGCTGTTGAAAATAGGCTATATCGGGGAAAAGAAAAAATAAGTAAGAACTTTTTAAAGGAGTTCAATACAATATGAAAAAATTATATAAGTTTTTTAATTCAGTAAATCTGTCAGATAAAGACATGGTTGAGGTACCAATTGAACAACCGGAGATAGAAACAACAAAAAATAGAGTGTTGATATCAATCAATAAGCAAAAGGATAAACATTCTCGAATTTTAGTTATACTTGCGACTTCGGCTATCGTTTTACTTTCTTTTTCTATATTAAGTTATGTTAAACCAACAAATGCCAGTAAGATTCCTATCTTGGGTAATTTATTTTCGTTTTTTCAAAGTCCAGAGACAAAAGTGTTAGATAGCTATCACGAGAACGCTACAACATTAAATTTGTCTGTAGAGAGTAACAGTAAAAAAATAAACTTAAATGAAGCTGTATATGATGGAGATATGCTAACTATTTCCTTCAACTTGAAAACTAAAGAAAATTTAGGTGACTATATAACAGGAAATCCCGTAAAAATAAACGGTGTAATAATCAGTAAAGATACTACACTCCTATTAAAAAAGATGGATAAAACTGATTATGCTGGTCTTGTATTTGTAACAGTACCGCATGAATTACAAAAAGAGACTTTAAATGTAGACTGGTCTTTGAAAGAATTATTTAATCCATATAACGAGGTACAATCAAATGGCAAATGGTTCTTTAACTTTTCTATAAACAAAATTAGTTCTCAAAAATTTTCTATTAATGAAATAAAGAACAAGTTTCCTTTGATTATTAATGTTAAATATTTAGAGAAAACACCTATTTCAATGAAACTAAAATATAGTATTAAATTAAGTGATACATCTTTTAAACAACCCAATATTGGTTTTGAAATAACCGATGATTTAGGAAATAAGTACAGCTCATTTTCCAACTCAATTAGTCTTGAGGATGACAATACTTATGATATTAACGAAATATACTCTAAATTAAATGAAAAGGCTAAGAAGTTATACTTTAAACCAGTTGCAAGTGTCTATGATAAGAATGGAAAATTAAATTGGATAAAAATAAATTCTTTTCAATTGGATCTTAAATAAGGTACTCTTCATGGTAAACATTAAAGAAATTTATCTCAAAAAAGGAGTTTATTTATGAAACTCAATCTCAATTTAATATCGCTCATTATTTTACTATTTGCCCTAACTGGTTGTACTATAAAAGATTCAGGAAATACAATAGACAATTCTCCCATTTATACGGGCAGAAAATAAACCATTGGCGTTTTAGGTACTCCTCCAATTGTAAGAGAAAAAAATGTTCAATTTAATGTAATTACCTTCCGTGACTTAGAACAACTTAATTTATCAAAGAAATTTGATGCAATTTTTATCATGAAAGAGAACCTTCGTAAAGCCGCGGAAAGTAAATATGCAAGAATATATAAGAGTGCCGGCATACCATTTTTCTTTATACAGTCTAAAAAATCATATATCCCCTTCATCGATAAAGAAACATCGTATGACAGTTTTCCCGATTCACATTCCAAAGATTATGCAACAGGATATCTTGAATTGAATAAAGAGGGGCGATATTGGGGATACGGATTATACAATAATAAAATAAATGGACCTAATATTAAGGATGTATATTCACGCATTTTTAAAACAATTGACGAAACTAGCAGAACTCTACCTTCTAGTGAATAAAAAGTTTGGGGCCTCACACATATCCCTGTTAAGCAAGTATGAAAGGTTTACAGAAATTTTTGTAATTCAATAGAAACTGCAGTAAAAAAGTATAAAGAGTTAACCTAACACCCGGTCTGAGGAAATTAGTTTTGAAATACAAAAAACCCGAAATAAGGTCAAAATTTGACTTAATTTCCGTTTTTTACTTTTAAGACAAATTTTAGTAAATAATAATATTTTTAATCTCTTTTAATGATAGCACCCCTGTCACTATCCCTTCTAAGCACATATTAATTTTTTAGATTATCCATGTAACAAAACATCCATTATGTTACATTCACTTTTTTCTTCTGAATCTAAAAAAAGCTGTTAAAAGCAACATCCCCTAACCCTGTGGAATACAGTAATACCAAGGTTGCCTAGAAGACAAATGAATTACATTAACTCCTCCTTTAGCATATAGAACATTCAGTTGGAAGAAGGGAGTACTGTCAAGTGCTTTCTTGAAAGTAGCACCTTATCCAACTCCTTGCTGAAGGAGATGTCAATTTTTATTACTGTCTATTTGACAGGGATATGCTTAAAATAAGATGAATTTCTTTTTTATATGGCTATTTTGATTTTGGAATCTCTATGGTAAATGGTGCTAACTTTTTCATACCGATAAAGCTTGAAAAATTAAAGAGCAAAACGGTATTTTCAAGTTTAAAGTTTTCTATTTTTCTTTCTCCGCTTAAGTCGAAAACGGATTGAAAATGCGCAGTATTTTTATCAAGTAAAGTAACCTTGTTCCTTTTCATTCCATGATTTTGCGGTGGAAACCCCGAATCCATCTGATCTAAGTAATCTTTATCGACCAATGTAAATGCATAACCTAAATTATGGGTGATGATTTCTAACTTGCCTTTACTTAACTTCTTCGGCTGACCTAAGAAATAGTAATCCAGAATCAATTTATCCCCATCCTGTTTCACAGAATTTACCTTTATCGCCAAATCTGTTCGCTTACTTTTTAGTGTAAAAGATGGAGTATCTAGTTGCCTTTGCACAAGCGGGTCTTCGATGGACAATTCTGGATATATGGTAAGAGAAGTTGCACCAACTTCCAGTTTATTCATTCTCTTTCGTAATGTTTTGTGGTACCCATCGTTTTCTTTCGATTCCGCTATTATCGTATGGTTATCAAAGTGGTAGACATGTCCTTTGTTATCTACTCCTTTAAAAAAGTAAATCCAATCATCTTTATATTCAGTAGTCGTTTCATATACCAGTGTAGACGAAGCTTTAGCAATTGAGATTTCCTTTAGTCCGATTTTAACTCCTTCTTCCGGATAGTTTTTCTCCTGCTGAATCGACACGGTTTTAAATTTCTTTTGCGAGATGGGAATATCAAACTTCCAGTCCCCTTTCGTACTATTTATATAATGAATCGTTAGAGGCAGTTTGAAGTTTTCTTTAATGGTTTTATAGGGATACTTGAACTGCCAATGAAAATCTAAGCCCTTTCCTTTTGGTTTTAATCCCATTGACATGCCATCTAGCCATGGATCATGGTCCCCTTTATGGTTTTCAAAGTTTACATCAAAACTGACTTCATCTTCTTCATTTTTATTAAATTTTAAGTCCCCTTCTACATGTCCTGTAATCGAAATGGCATTGCCATCAAAATAGGCACTGGTTAGTTTTACAGTTACACCATTCTTGGTAAGGGATTGATTTAATGAGGTAACTAGGTTTTGCTTCGCTAGATTCATTCCCATGGAATCACCAAACTCTTGATAGATCTGTCCAATAAAAGGTGCTTTCGCCAATACTTTATTCATACTGGGATTCACAAAGCCGGAGCCAATGGTCATTCCGATTAAAGCTGCCGCCGCAACTCCGCTGAAGATTGCTTTCTTTTTTGAGGAAAATGAACTTTTGTTGGTCTTTTTCATTCCGCTCTCGATTGCTTGAAAAACTTTCTCTTTTGGTACATAAATCTGATCAACTGCACCCTTAAATTCCTGCTTTTCCATGACTTTTCTCCTCCCCGTTGAAATACTTTTTTAAAGTGGCTTTCCCTCTACTTAAATAGGTTTTCACGGTTCCCTCAGGAATTTCCATTATACTGCTAATCGTTTTAATCGAATAATCGTGGTAGTAAAATAGAATAATAGCAGTTCGATAGTTTTCCTGCAGCTGACCAACCGCCTCTATAAGCTGCAAGGAATTATCTTGATTACTTTTTTCGGCCAGACTTTCATTCTCCAACTGTTCATCTGTAATAGGAACTACCTGATTTCGCTTTTTTAAAATTTGACCCGCACAGCGAATGACAATTCTCGTGAACCAGGTCATAAAATACTCTGGATTTTTCAACGTGTGAATGGAAATAAAAGCTTGATAGGTTGCCTCTTGAACGACGTCTAAGGCGTCCGTTTCATTATGTACATACAGAAATGATGTCCGATAGATTTGTTCATAGTGCTGCTTGATTAAGATTTCAAAAGCCTTTTTGTTGCCGTTAATGGCTTTTTTAATGACCTTCTGTTCTTTTGTTTCCAACTCGAATCAACTCCTTTCATTTATTAGTGGAAAATATAGGAGGAAAAAGTTTCAAAAATTTTAAATAGAAAAAAGAAACAGGTTTCTACCCTGTTTCTACTATATATACATGTTATTCGATTTCCTCTTCATCCAAAAATCTTACCATTTCCAAGTGCTCCCCATAATTTGAAAATTTATTACCATTTAAATCATCAGGGAAAACCACATTATTTTTCGAATTAAAGGGTAACCAGCCAAAATTGAGCGGTTCATTGCTAAAGAGGTAATTTGCTTGTTTCACTGACTCTTGTTCCATCATTGAATTCAATACCGTTACCCATTCCTTAGGGATTTGCAGGACCCCATAATGTTTAGCATCTAATGAAACTTTCTTCTCCATTTGAATCTTTGGAAAATAGTTTTGTTTTCCTAATGTAACTAAAAATCGCCTGTCTCTTAACAAATAAAATTTTCCATAACTTAGTTTACTTCTCGGACCAATATTCCAAATGAAATAAAACGTTTCTGGGTCATCTAAATGAAGTTTCAATAATTGTGGTTCTCCTCCAGTGTTAACCGATTCAAGCTTCCATTTTCGGTTTTTCCATTCCCAGAAACTAGTACTGTATCTACCTGTTTTTGATATAAACGGAACAAATGTATGTTTTTCATCTATAAAGATTGTGTCTTGAATCTTGCTAGCCGCCGCTTCCGGGAATAGATGATTAATCCTAGCAATTAAGTGATTTTTGTTTGGGAATGGACTGGGATTCGAATCATAATGCCCATAGACCATAACGGATAGTATAACTATGACTGCTAAACTGGCGGCAAGCAATAAGCTTCTTTTCAACAACTTTACTTCCCTCCTTGTAACAAAGAATACTTGGAGCGAAAATAAAGCTGCTCTTGTGGTGTAATGATTAATAATCCTTTACCATCATTTTCAACATAAACCAATGCCTTCAGACCGCTGCCAAATTTCGGTGCGGTACCAATAAGCTGATAGGGATATCGTTCATATTTTTTTTTTGAATCCATGATGGAATAATACCATTGTTCACTATAAATATTTTCTTGCTTCATTGATGCAAGCTGTATTTGCAAATTTTCCTTATTAAGTGAATCATCATTTGCCGGTGAATAGATTTTCATAATCGAAGCATGGTCAATATTCGAAATAAATGTTGAGACGTTGTTTTGAGGATACAATGCCTGCTGAACAAGGCCCGACCCCAGAGATATAAGTAAAAAAATAAAATTGGCCCAAAACCCTAGCCAAGCAAATGGGCGATAGGTCTGCCAGCTATCTCTTCTTAATATCCAGTATAAAATCGACACACCAAGCGGCAGGATTGGAAACTTAATCAATGTACCATACATATTCCAATTTATCGAAAATGAAAAAATACCGATAAAAATGACAAAAATCGCCTTCCACGTCGTTGGTTTAACACGATGTTTTTTATAAATCTGATAGGCAATTATTCCAATAATGATCCAAGCAAAAGCTCCCATTATAAAACCTGCAAGTGTAAAAGTAAAATCAAAATGAAAAATACGAAAGCACCTCCCCTTATATAGAAAGGAATATTTTAACATATAATTAAAACTACAATACCATATAATTCTCCTAGCAATCTATAAAAAAATAAGTGTCCCAAAATTACCCTCGGGACACCGTTAGAGTCTTATTTCCGCAATTTATCAATTTCATCTGCCACAAATTGCACCTGCGTTCCCACGATGACTTGGATGCTTTGCGGTCCAATTACAATCACACCTGGAATACCTGTCGCTTTAATCTTGTTTTGATCTACAGCATTCATATCTTTTACTTCAACTCTTAACCGGGTCACACAATTTTCTACAGAAGTAACATTTGCGTCTCCGCCGAGTCCTTCATATATTTTAGCAGCAAGGTCGGCGAATTTACTTCCGTTTGTAAGGGTCCCCAATGCGTCTTCATCTAATTCCTCTTCTCTTCCAGGAGTCATTAAGTTAAATTTTACGATAATGAAACGGAACAAGAAATAATAGATCACTGCAAAAACTAACCCCTGAACCAGCAGCATGTATGGTTGATTGGCGATCGGAATTTTTAGGCTTAAAACAAAGTCAATCAACCCGGCGCTAAAGCCAAATCCGGCGGTCCAATGGAATAATGCTGCAACAGCAAGAGAAATACCTGTTAAAACAGCATGAACTAAATAAAGGACTGGTGCAACAAACATAAAGGCAAATTCTACCGGTTCTGTAACTCCAGTAAAAAAGGAAGCGAAGCCTGCTGCCATCATTAAAGAGGCAACCTGTTTCTTATGTTTCGTTTTGGCAGTATGATACATCGCAAGCCCTGCTGCAGGCAGCCCAAACATCATCACCGGGAAGAAACCCGCTTGATACATACCGGTAACACCTTTCACACCTTTACTAGCCCAGAAGTTTCCGATATCGTTGATCCCTGCAATATCGAACCAGAAAACCATATTTAAGGCATGATGCAATCCTAGTGGAATTAATAATCGGTTGAAGAAACCATATAGACCTGCGCCAAGGGCACCTAATTTACTAATCCCTTCTCCGAAAGAAACCAATCCGGTAAAGATTACAGGCCAGACAAAGAATAAGATGAGGGAAACCACTAACATGGCAAGTGAAGTCATAATTGGCACAAGCCGTTTACCGCTAAAGAAGGCAAAAGCATCAGGTAATTTCACATGACTAAAACGATTGTACATGCTTGAAGCAGCTAGACCGGAGAGTATCCCCACAAAGGCATTTCCGATTTTTCCAAAAGCAGGGTCGACTTTTGCCGCATCAATACCTTGCAGCATCGCAACAGAGTCACTTGAAAGCAAAGTGGTCACGACCAAGTAAGCAACCAACCCGCTCAGTGCCGCCGAACCATCCCGCTCCTTTGCCATTCCTAATGCAACACCGACGGCAAACAGAATAGGGATATTCCCGATGATTGAACCCCCTGCCTTAATTAAGAAAGCTGCAATGGGACTCCCGGATCCCCAGCCGGTCGGGTCAATCCAGTAGCCAATCCCCATTAGGATGGCTGCTGCCGGCAATACTGCAACTGGCAACATTAAAGAACGACCAATTCTCTGCAGATATTTCTTCATGTTAATTCCTCTTGTTAAAAGATTCTAGAAGCCTAACAACCCATTAACATCAAAAAGTACTTTAACAATAAGAATGAATAATGCCCTTTAACTATTAGATTACCCTTGGTTCTATCTCCGCCACAGACCACCCCCTTAATTGACATGGCTTAAGATCAAATCATAATTTTTACTATTTTATTACCTCATTCTATTTAAAATACATATTTAGCCAAATTCATAGTTTGCGAGAAAAAAATAAGGCAAAGTGACTACAACTGCTCACTTTGCCTTCTGCAATGAATTCTGAAGTTTTTTAAACAGAAAAGGATAGCTGCACACCCATGCCTATCCTTTTTAATATTAAAACATTTGAATGATTTTCCTTGCAGAATCTACCCCGTTTTCAATACAGTCCGGGATTCCAACTCCATAGTAGGAACAACCGGCAAGGATGATACCTGGGTAATCTGCTGCCATTTTGCTTTCAAGTGCTTCGACACTTTTCGGATGAGTAATCAAATAATTCGGCATTTGATCGGTCCATTTAGTGATTTCACTCGAAACTGGTTTTGCGTGAATTCCAAGGCTTTTGCGAAGATCGCCAAGGGCAACCTCGAGCAGTTCTTCTTTATCCATTTTCTCTAAAGAGGTAAATGAAGGATGGCTGCTTTTGTAAAAGAGTCTGACAAGCAGGTTTCCGGATTTTGAGGTATGTTCCCATTTCCGGCTTGTCCACGTACAAGCGTTGCAGGACAATTCATCCGTATTCGCGGTGATAAAACCCGTTCCATCTTCGGGAAGTACGCTGTCAGGCACATCAAAGCCAAGATACGCACTAATCAACGAACTATTTTTCAACCCTAAAAATTTGCTTTGAAGTTCCTGATCAATGATTAACGACTCAGCGGCCGTGTTCGGAATACTTAGCACGATGTAATCCGCTTCGATGATTTCCCCATTGTTTAGAAACATTTGATAACGGCTGCCCTCTTTTTCAATTTTATTGACTCTTGTATTTTTAAAAATTTCAGTTTCATCCAGCTTTTTCTCATACGCGTCAATAAACGAACCTAAACCATTTTTAAAAGAAAGAAACTTCCTTTCCCCACCTTTAAATTTCTGTTTATTGGCTTCGAGTCCTTTTATGATGCTTCCGTATTTTTCCTTATAATCGATCAAATATGGGAGGGTAGATTTGATCGTTAAGTCACTGAGCTTTCCGGAATAGACGCCGGAGAGAACAGGCGCAATTTGTTTTTCAACCAATTCCGTCCCTAGAAAATGCTGCAGAAAGGAACCGATGGAATCATTTTTAGTGAACGTTTCATTTTTTGTATAAAAATCCTTCAGTGCTGCTACTTTTCCTTCAGGAGAAACGAGGGTGCTCTTCGCCAGTGATTCAATGCTTGCCGGAATTCCAAAAACAGCATCCTCTGGAATAAGCTTCAATTCTCCATCCGTGTATATATAGGAACGGCCTGTGGCATTGTAAACAACTTCTTTTTCTAAACCAAGTTCCTCAATCACAGTTATTGTTTCCATTTTACGCTCCACAATGGAATCCGCTCCCGTTTCGATCACAAATCTATTTTGTTTTACTGTTCGGATTTTCCCGCCCAGCTGATTGGAGGCTTCAGCCAGAACCAGCCTGATATCTGCCCCATTCGCTTTCTTCCATTTTTGTAATTCATACATAACCGATAACCCCGTAATACCGCCACCGATCACTACAACTGTTTTCACTGCTGCCACCTCTTGTGTAATTCCATATTTAGTCCTTTAGAGTTTACCATACCCTATAATTATTATTTTGGCTAAAAAAAGAAAAAACGGGCTTTCCCAAAAGGGTATCCCGTTTTACCAGATTGAGGTTCAATTATACGACTTCATTGATCCCCTCTTTGTTTTCTATATTTTTATAGGCTAGTTTACTATTTTTATAACCAAACAAGAAATAGAATATCAAACCGATTATTAACCAGACACCAAATCCAATCCAAGCTATTTTTGACAAATTAGTCATTAAGTAACCGCATAACAGTACGGATAGAATAGGTACCACAGGTACAAATGGTACTTTAAATCCACGCGGTAAATTGGAATGGGTTTTTCGAAGAACAATAATCCCTATTGATACGACAATATACGCAAAAAATGTTCCGATATTAACTAATTCCGCCAACTTATTCAAGGGAATAAATCCTCCAAACAGAGAAACCAACAATCCAGTTACCCAAGTGTTGGCCACCGGGGTTTTACTCATCGGATTTACTTTAGACATAGTTTTAGGCAGTAATCCGTCTCGGCTCATGGCAAAGAAAAGGCGTGTTTGAGAATATAGTAATACTAATAATACGGTTGTAATACCTGTAATGGCTCCAATGGAAATAAATCCGGCTGCCCAATCCTGGTGAATAAAGTTTAAGGCGAATGCTACCGGGTTTTTCACATCTAGTTGTGTATAGGGAACAATACCGGTTAAAATCAACGACACAACGATATAAAGCACGGTGCAAACTGCAAGCGAAGCAATGATGCCGATTGGCATGGTCCGCTGTGGATTCTTCACTTCTTCCGCTGCTGTAGCTACTGAATCAAAACCGAGATAAGCAAAAAATACCGTAGCTGCTCCTGATGCAACACCTGTAAAACCAAAGGGCATGAAGGGTGTCCAGTTGCTCGGTTTTACGTACCAAACACCAACAGCGATAAATAGTAAAACAACCGCAAGCTTTACAATTACCATGATGTTATTGATTCGCAAAGATTCACGTATACCACGGGAAAGCAAAAAGGTAAGTAACATCACAATAGCAACGGCTGGAATGTCAATATATGTTCCTTTTTCCGGATTGTAAGCACTAGAAATGGCTGTAGGCAAATGAATACCAAACCCGTCTAACAAACCTTGGAAATATCCCGACCAACCGCTTGCTACCGCTGAAGCAGCCAACCCATACTCTAATACGAGTGACCAGCCTAGAATCCAAGCAATCATTTCACCAAAAGTAACATAGCTATAAGTGTAAGCACTACCGGAAAGGGGGACCGTTGAGGCGAACTCCGCATAGCAAAGAGCGGCAAATACGCAAGCAAGCCCAGAAAGAATAAAGGATAAAATCAGTGCGGGGCCTGCATGCTCGGCAGCAGCAACCCCTGTCAATACGAAAATTCCCGTACCAATTATACACCCGATGCCCAGCATCGTTAAATCCATGGGACCAATCACTTTGTCTAGCGCCCCATCTTTTTTTTGAGAATGTTCAAGCATATCAGAAACAGATTTTTTACGAATTAAGTTCATCTTATTCCCCCACAATTAGAAATTAACTATGATTTGATTCCATTACCCTTTTTAGTGCAGAGATAAAAGCCCGGTTCTCTTCTTCTGTTCCAATCGATACACGAATGGTTTCTGGATATCCAAGTAGAACACCCGATCTTACAATAATTCCTTGTTTCAAAAGAGACTGAAATAGCTCATCTCCTGAACGGTTTATCTTTACCATCAGAAAATTTCCTTGGGAAGGAAAATAATCTAACCCCATCTTTTCGAGTTCATTCTCCAAATATTTTCTTCCTTCATCATTCTTTCGCTTGCATGTCTCAACGAAATCTAAGTCGTCCAATGAAGCAATAGCAGCCACTTGAGCCAAACGGTTTGTATTAAAAGGTTCTTTTACTTTGACAAGCTCTTGAACAATGGCCGGATGCATCATTCCATACCCGATTCTTAATGCAGCCAATCCATAAATCTTAGAGAATGTCCGCAGAATAATGAGATTTGGAAAATCATCTACTAACGGTACAGTTTGTAAATAATCTTTGTCCGTGACGTACTCATAATAAGCCTCATCAATAATAAGCAAAATATTTTTTGGAACTTTTTCAATAAACGCGCGTAACGCCCCAGCAGAAACAATCGTTCCCGTTGGGTTGTTCGGATTACAGATAAAAATCATTCTTGTATTCGTTGTAATTGCCTCTAACATCCCTTCCAAATCATGAAAACCATTGATTAATGGAACCTTAACCGGCTTACCGCCCTCAATTAATACATTTGTTTCATAACGTGGAAAAGTAACGTCAGCCATAATTACTTCATCACCGGGTCTAATATAACTCCGGGTCAATAAACGGATAATTTCATCCGAGCCATTTCCTACTAGAATCCTCTTCCTATCTATTTTTAATTGATGTGCTAACTTTTCTGTTAAAGCCGGTGCCATACCTTCCGGATAAAGACCTGCTTGATGGATCTCTTCCATCATTGCTTTTTTCGCCTTGATTGAACATTCGTAAGGGTTTTCATTGGAAGCCATTTTGATGATTTTATCTAAACCTAATTCGCGCTGAACTTCTTCTATTGGCTTACCTGGAACATAAACACCCAGATTCTCTATTTCTTTTCGAGTGGGAATTTTATCAATCATAATCATGGATTTACCTTCCTTTCATAACGAATTACTTAACCTGCTCTACCAATTGAAAACTACCTGAAATTTTATTCAGGTAACCAGCTGCTCATATAATCTGTATCTTCCAGCTCATGTGACTTTTTCACAACATAAAGCGGCCTGAATGTATCTACCATGACAGCAAGTTCTTGTGTTTCTTTTTTACCAATACTCGCTTCAATTTTGCCTGGATGTGGTCCGTGCGGCAGACCGCTTGGATGAAGAGTAATAGAACCCTCTTCAATACCACGCCGGCTCATGAAGTCACCGTCTATATAATAAAGTACTTCATCACTATCTACATTACTATGTACATAAGGAGCAGGGATGGCTTCTGGATGATAGTCAAATAGCCGGGGTACAAATGAGCAAATTACAAAATTATGGCCTTCAAATGTCTGGTGAACGGGAGGCGGCTGATGAACGCGCCCTGTTATCGGTTCAAAATCATGAATGCTGAAGGCGTAAGGATAAAGATAACCATCCCACCCGACCGCATCTAATGGATGAAAATCATACGTGTAGGATGTGATCATCCCTTGAGCCCGTACTCGTATTTCGAATTCTCCTTTTTCATCCTTCGGCTCTAATCTTTCCGGAGTCCGAATATCGCGCTCACAAAAAGGTGAATGTTCAAGCAGTTGGCCAAATTCATTCCGATAGCGCTTTGGTGTTACGATAGAGGAACCTGATTCAAGGATAAAAAAGCGGGCTTCTTCTGATTCTAAAACAACACGATAGGTTGTCCCAATCGGAATCACCAGGTAGTCACCAGGACCAAAGCTTAATTCTCCAAATATACTTTCAATTTTTCCTTCTCCCTCATGAACAAATAACAATTCATCGCCTTCACCATTTCGATAAAAATAATCCATTTGACGATTAGGACGTGCAACACCTAGCGCTACATCCTCATTTGCCAGGAAAATTTCACGGGCTTCTAGAAAGTCTCCACCTGCTTTTGTATTCCATGTACGAAAATGACGGTGTTGTAACGCTCCCTTTTCTTCAAATTCATAGCGTACATCACGGATTTTTTCTGCCTTTTTTACTTGGGTTGGCTGATTGATGTGATAAATAAGTGACTGAATACTGGAGAAACCCTTTGTGCCCATCAATTGTTCGTAATACAAGTTGCCGTCTTCTTGACGGAACTGTGTATGACGTTTATGAGGAATGCGACCCATTTTAGCATAATATGTCATCGTCTAAACTCCTTTTGATTTGTTTGATTTTTTGATAGGCTTTTAGATTTTTACGGGTTGAGTGCCTAATATCTTGGCTTCAGAAAAAGCCGGCAAAATTTTTCCGGATACTTCACCAAAACCAATTCGATAGCCCTCTCCTTGACACCAGCCGCTAATCGTTATGGTGTCTCCATCTTCTATCCAGCTTCGTTCACTGCCATCTTCGAGTTGGAGTGGTTCTGTACCACGCCAGGCAAGTTCAAGGAGGCTGCCTCGTTCCTCACGATTAGGACCGCTGATGGTTCCTGAAGCTTGCAGGTCACCCGGGCGGATGTTACATCCAGTGATAGTATGATGCGCCACCTGCTGGGCAATGGACCAATACATATTGTCAAAGTTGGTTTTTGTAATCCTTGTTGGCTTTTCTGCGTTTTCTGGAGTTAAATAAACTTCAAGATCGATATTAAATGCACCATCCTTTGTTTGTTTTAGGTATGGTAACGGCTCTGGTTCTTGTTTTGGACCTTTAGTGCGAAAAGGTTCAAGTGCTTCTAACGGTACAACCCATGGCGAGATGGATGTGGCAAAATTTTTGGCAAGGAAGGGGCCAAGCGGCTGGTACTCCCAGGCTTGAATATCGCGTGCACTCCAGTCATTCATAAGAACGAGCCCAAATACATGATCTTCAGCTTGATGAACTGGAATGGGTTCACCCTGGGTGTTGCCAGGTCCGATAAACCAGCCTATTTCAAGTTCAAAATCAAGCTGGGTAGATGGTCCGAACACTGGATACTCTGAATCTTTTGGTTTTCGCTGACCTAAAGGGCGGCGAATAGGAGTCCCACTAGGAACGATAGAACTGGATCTTCCATGATACCCGATTGGCAAGTGTGTCCAATTTTTCATGAGAGCGCTTTCTTTGCCTCTAAAAATTGTTCCTACATTTGTTGCATGCTCTTTGGAAGCATAAAAATCTGTATAGTCTCCAATGTCAACCGGAAGAAGCATTTCTACATCAGTTAAAAAGTGAAACGCTTTTGAACGAAGATCTAGATTATCACGTAAATCCGGTGTATTTTCATCCAACAGGTATTGCAGTTTTTTTCGCACAGCAGTCCAGACTGGACGGCCTATTTCTAAGAAAGGATTAAGTGTAGAAGCGGAAAATATTTTCTTTGCTTCTGCGCCTGTACCATTTAATAAACCAGCCTCATCGATTACTGATAAGTCAAGAACATAATCACCAATGGCTGTACCAATTCGAGGGTTTTGACTATTCTTTTGAAAAATACCATATGGTAAGTTTTGAATCGGGAAATGTGAATCTGGCTTTGTTTTGATAAAGGAATGTTTCATGGTGTTTCCTCCCCCTGAAATATATTCAACTCTCCCAGTTCTTCCCGGGGCTCATCAAAGCTGCAGCTGCCGTACGACGCAGCAAAGAAATTACGGGCGTCGTTGATTTCAGACGAACTGACGGTAAATTGACGCCAGGAGAGTGTGTCTTTTGTAAATGAAAAATTTGCTTTATTTTCGTCAAGCAGTATAGCTTGAATGGTTTCTGTTTTAACAGAGCGGCAATAAGCCATAATGGAAGCAGTAAATACATTCACAAAACCATGCATGAATGTTTCTACTTCTTCTCGGTACTGGCGTATCGGATGATGCAGACCGGCTGTGAATTTTAACGCCAGACCTCGTTTCTGGCATTCATAAATCATGAATGCTGCATGGTTGGCGGAAGGAAATAAATTTGCGGTTGTCCCGCCCATTCGAATCTTGGCACCAAAACGTTTCACAGACTTTTGATTTATCGTCTGGATGGTGTCCAAAGTTTTTAAAATCTGGTCATTCGTCCCAGTTATTTCACAATATACGGGATAATTCTCTGTTTGTTTTTCAAGTTTCTCAAGGAATGCAGGATCAACATCTAAAGAATGCGGAACTTCAATGGCTTCTATGGTTCCAGCGGTTTGAAAGGTTTCTAGAAAGCATTGTATTGCTTCTAAATCTGCTTCCAATTCCCCGGATTTAGTTAAAATAACAGACAACCGGAGAGGAAATGGATCATTAAATTTTGCTGCAAACGGTTCGAGCTCCTCCAAACGAGATGCGGGAATCACAAACGGGCCAAGCATCCAGCTGTCCAATTCGTGGATATATGAATGATAGTTTAAGATTGCTTTAGAAAGAGGAAGGGCTGCCGGTGGGAACAGTCCCGCATAATCAATAAGCTCTGTCATAAAATGACTGATTGCATTCTCTTTCCATTTTAAATTTACTTTTGCAAGCATATCTAACACCTCCTATTCCAGAGGCCATACTGGTTAGATACCGGTATGGCCATTTCACTTAAATATTTCCGCGAAGTTCCTGCTCACGTTCAATGGATTCAAATAGAGCTTTAAAGTTTCCATCACCGAAACCAAGCGCACCTTTTCGCTGAATAATTTCGATAAATAACGTAGGTCTGTCAACGAGCGGTTTAGTGAAAATTTGAAGCAAATAACCTTCATCATCACGGTCTACTAAAATATTAAGTTCTTGTAGTCGTTTTACATCTTCATCAATATCACCAACGCGATTTGCAAGCTCTTCATAATAAGTACTAGGAGTATTCAAGAACTCAACGCCATTCTCTCTTAGTGCAGCAACTGTACCAATAATATCGTTCGTTAAAAGGGCAAGATGCTGAACACCCGGTCCATTATAGTAATCGAGGTATTCTTGAATCTGAGATTTCCGTTTTCCATCGGCAGGTTCATTAATAGGGAACTTAATACGTCCTGTTCCATTCATCATTACTTTTGACATTAGAGCAGAGTATTCTGTTGAAATGTTTTCATCATCAAAATGTTTAAGTACCGCAAAGTCGAATACCTGTTCATAATAATTTACCCATTCTTCCATTACTTCTACATTACCAACCAGGTGGTCTACACCGATTAAACCTGTAGACTTTGCTCTAAAGCTGTCCTCACGCAATTCATAGCCCGGCATAAATACGCCTTTATAGTCAATCGGTTCAACAAGCGTGTGAATCGTATCACCGTATGTACCGATGATTGCTTTTTTCACTTTACCATATTGGTCTTCTTCCACCCATGGTTCCCTTATAGCAATACCACCGCGTTCAATCGCACCAGCATATGTTTTTTCTAAATCTTTTACTAGAAGGGCGATATCTTTTACACCTTCGCCATGTTTTTTAATAAATTGGGCGATTTCCGTACTATCTGATAATGTACCTGTTAAAACTAATCGAATCGCACCTTGTTCAAGAACATAAGAAACACGATCGCGGGAACCTGTTTCAAGTCCTCTATACGCAACAAGTTTGAAACCAAAGGCTTTTGCATAATAATAAGCAGCTTGCTTTGCATTTCCAGTATAGATTTCTACGTAATGAACATTCTTCACCGGAAATAATTCCTCTTTTTTTGTTTTAGGTCTTGCAATCATTTGTTCTGCCATCTTTACCTCTCCTTTTCGTTTAACAAATTGAATTTTCTAAATTTACTGCCTGTTATGTTTAATATCGTATTAAAAATATAAACACTGTGCAAACATGTGTTTTAACGCGTTTGATCTTTGATGTTTTAATAGTTTATCGCGGTACAGCTTGCTTGCGTTTAGGGGTATTCTTGCATGGTTTTCTTTAACTACTTAAAATGGTGCCAATAAAGAAAAGGAGAGGAAACATGAAGATTAACATAAAGTTTTGTCCTTGTAATTTTGAAGACGAGCTGGAGATGACAAAAGAAAAGTTAAGGAATCGCAGCGATCTGGAGGTAATCGAAGAGAGATGCTTGTTGTATTGCGGGCAATGTTTAGTTCAGCCATTTGCCCTTGTTAACGGTGAAAACATTGTGGCAGAGGAACCCGTTCGTCTTTATGAGAAAATTGATTATTATGTTTCGAAGATTAAACAAGAGATTAAGAATCCATCGTTAATTTAAATAGACTATTTACACTTTATTGCGGTAAATGGTCAATGTTTTAAAGAGTAACCGCGGTTAAGAAAATGTTTGCTGAATAGTCTAATTTATTATACAATTTTAGAAAAAATACAAATTTCACCAATAGAATATAAACGAGTAAAGAATTTTTTCAGATTGTAAAAAGCAATGGAGGTAACCATGTATATAAAAAAACTACCTGAGGATACCGTAAAACAGTTATTTAATGCTATCCTTTCTTTACAGACAAAAGAAGAGTGCATGGCTTTTTTTGATGATTTATGTACTATGAATGAAATGAAGGCTTTTATGCAAAGATTAGCTGTTGCAAAAATGATAAGGCAAGGTGCGACCTATATAGATGTTCAGATTGCGACTGGAGCCTCATCGTCTACTATAACTAGAGTTAAGAAGCTATTAGATTATGGTAATGATGGCTATTCATTAGTATTTGATCGTATAGAGACTTCTCTGAAGTCTTAAATGGGGTCACTTTAGCACCTGTAGTTTTATAACTACTCTTTGTGAAAGAGCAGGATTCACTCCTATAAATAATTTTGAGGTGGATTCGAGTTTATTAGCAGAAATAAAAAAGGGAATTGCATCACCGCAATCCCTTCGTTAATTAAAGCTCTGTTTGTTCAAGGTATTCGTTTTTTAATTAGTACAAATTAATCGACCCTACATTTCCCTTCAGGGTCTTAGACAGCACAAAAAGCCGCCATTTTTGGCAGCTGGAAGCTATCTAAAATCTATTTTTCAAGTGGAAATTCCATTCGAAATCCCTTTATTCCCAGGATCCCGTATTTAATTTGACCATTGTTTCAGAACTTGTTCTTTTGCTATACGATAAACTTCTTCTTCTGTTTGATCTTTGGTAGCTATTACGTTGGTTTGATAAACTTTATCTTTATATGTTACATAGATTGTATACTTGTACATTTTGACCTATCTCCTTTACATGATAATGATTCTGATTTTTTCTTTCACTTCTCTTAATCCATTTAAATTTAGTGATTCCTATAAATGTTTTTTAACTATTTTATATTTTACAAATAAAACGAAAATGATTAAAGCTAAAAAAAAGGTCAAGATTTGACAAGTTCTCAACTTTTTTAAAAAAGAATATATTCCCTAGCAACGGTATTGACTGGCAAAGTCAATAAAATCAACAAACTTTTTATGATTCTAATCACTAATGTATGATTGTTACACCATTTAAAATGCAGAAAATTGTCGAAATATTTATACTAAAAAAGACCCGCTCCTTATATCCATCTTGAATTTCTTTAGTTTTAATCCTTTAAACTAAAAATCCCAAAGTTAAAAAAACACCTTAGATTTGTGAAGAATTACTTATTTCCATTTTAAATCTGTCATATTTAAGAAAATTTTACATCTCTAATATAGAGGTGTTTTATTTATGAGAAAAAAGCTTATTTGGTCATTTATTGTTTTGATCCTGGTTGTTTCTATCTATAATCTCATCATCAGAACAAGAACGGTCACTTATATGGGTGAAAATAAAAATTGGTTCATTAAAATTAACGCTAAATTAGTTGGACTTAATAGAAGTTATAGTATTGAAGTTAAATATAAAGGAAAAGCAACTATACAAAATGCAGATTTTAATATTCATCCACGCCATTATGATCTAGGCTTTCACTCGTTTAATAAAAATGGTTATTATTGGGTGTGTAAGGATGACTGTGGGTATTATGATAAAGATTCTAAACTTCTCTTTTTTATAGTTTGGAAGGAAAAGAATGATACAGAAGAAAAAATGAATTTTATTGACTTAAGGAAGATTAACAATTAAAAGAGTAGAGCTATCATATAAAACCAGCGGGTGGTAACCTTAATAAATGACTTGACTGTCAAATGAGCTTCAGATTATCCGAAGCTCATTTTTATGTTGACTAACTAAACTTTGCTGTTATGCATTTTTTGAATCTGAATTTCAATTCTTTCACTTAGAAAAGTTGAACCAAGGATCAGAATTCCGCCAATAATTTGCAGGAGGTCCATGCCCTCGCCTAAGAAAATTGCCGCGAAAATCACCGCTGAAATAGGATCGATATAGCTTAATACAGCAATCCTTTGACCCTTTAGTTCTTTGATGGAGGTAAAGTAAAGGAAATAAGCAATCCCCGTATGGATGATCCCAATAATGAAAATAAAGATAATCGATTGTGAAGTTAGTTCGGTAAGATTCAGATTTTCCCTCATCATGACATATGGAAATAGAATGATAGAGGCCACAAGTAACTGAACAAGCGTTGTTTCAAAACCGGACAAGTTTTTTATAAATTTATTGATTAAAACCACACTCGCATAAAAAGCTGCGGCTGACAAGCCATATAAGATTCCCGTTAAGTGATGATAATTGCCATCCCCACTGTCGCCGCCAATATTCACCACTAGGAATAATCCAATCATTGCGGCTATGATGCAGCCAACCTTTGCAGGGGTTAACCTTTCTTTTAAAACCAACGGCGATAGTGCCATAACAAAAACCGGTGCAAAATAATAGCTTAATGTTGCATTTGATACGGTCGTATACCGATAAGATTGAAACAAAAGAATCCAATTAAAGCCGACTGCCACTCCGGAAAGAATTAAAAGGACAAGATTATTTTTTACTGCCTGTATTGAAGGTTTTTGTTTTGCAATCATAAAGAAAAAAATTAGAAATACACTTCCAATGATTCCTCGTAAAAGAGCAATTTCACTTGAGGATAGATGAATGTTTTTCACAAAAATGCCAATGCTCCCCCAAATAAGCATCGCAGTTATATTTTTTAATTGACCTTTCACAGTATACCCCTTCCTGGCATCACGATTAAAGTAATAATTTAAGAATATTCTAATATTTGGAAGGTTTCAAGATTTAATTTTCCTTTAGCCGGTAGATGAGAAATCGCTCATTCGGATTGTTCTGGTAAAAATCCGGAAGAATAATTTCTTCTTGAAGTTCAAAAGGTGTTTGATTGTCGAGATAATAAATATAATTCTCCGATGGATAATATAAAACTAAATCGATTTCACGAGATGATTTTTCTGCTGAAACTAAGATATTGTTTACGATTTTTATAAAGATTTGAATCGTAAAGGGATTAAAGAAATAAAAACAATTGTCTAAAGGGTTAATCAGATACTCTTCAGCAAAACAGCATTGAAACTGAATTTTTTCTGTCCGGAGCTTTGCTTTTTGCAAATAATACTCTCGATTGGCAATTGCTTCGTGATATAATACCTCGTTCATTTCTATTCCAATTACCGTTGGATGAAATAAATGATGGGTATAAAAAAGAAGCCTCCCTTTTCCACAACCAAAGTCTACAACCCGATCACTGCTTTTCAATTTATATTGTTCAAATAATGTTTCTAGCGCCTGATAAGGCGTTGGCTCGTAGCGATGATAATGAAACGATTTCGTGGGAGCCATTTGGTCCCCGCCAGTTTTAATATTCAGTTGTTTGTCATATAGATGTTCTTTCATGGTTTACTCCTAAAGATGTTATTAGTGCCTTGGCCCCCAAAGCATGACAAATACTCCAATTAAACAAATCACTGCCCCGATCCAATCATATGTATCAGGAGTTTTTTTATCAACACTCCAGCCCCACAGAACAGAAAGTATTATAAATACACCGCCATAAGCAGCATACACTCTCCCAAATGTAGGAAACTTCTGGAGCGTAGGGATAATTCCATAAAAAATTAACACGATGCCGCCGATAACCCCGTACCAAAACGGCTTTCCGTCGCGGAGCCATAGCCAAATAAGATAACCTCCGCCAATTTCTGCCAGCCCTGCTAAAATGAATAACATAATGGTATAAATATCAATTCCCCCTAAAAATCTTGTGCTAAAATAATAGAGATAATTTTCAATGAGAACGGTGGGATATTTATTTTAAAAGATAAAATCAAAAGCCTCCCAACATCACCAGGAGTCTATCTCATGAAAGATTCCCACGGCAATATTATATATGTTGGCAAGGCAAAAAACCTAAAACGCCGTGTTCAATCCTACTTCCAAAATTCAAATTCCCATTCACAAAAAATTGTAAAACTAAAAAATAACATAAAGGATTTTGACTATATCCTTACAGATACTGAATTTGAAGCTTTTATGCTTGAATGTCATTTAATCAAGGAAATAAAGCCATTTTTTAATCGAAAAATGAAAAATCCGCAAGCTTATACCTATATAGTGATTAAAACGGATGGAAAAGTTCCGAAGATTGAAGTTACCAAGGACATCATTTTAAATAAAGACTATTTATATTTCGGACCTTACATCAACAAATCCACTGTAGAAAAAGCAATCCTAAGTTTAAAAGAATTTAATCAAATACTTTGTACGAATCCAAATAAAAAGAATGCACCCTGCCTGAATTATTCATTGGGTTTATGTAATGGCATTTGTCTAGGCCATCCCACAGCAATCGAACAATACCATAACAGCATAAGAAACATAATTGCTTTATTAAATGGTACGGATATGAGCATTCTTGAAGAAATGAAGGAAAAAATGGTTCAGGCTTCGGCAAACTTGGATTTTAAAATGGCATCAAAATATCGAGACTTTATTGAATCCATTACCTTTATTATGAATAAGGAAAAAGTGATTGAATTTACGGAATCAAATAAAAATATAGCCGTGATTGAATATTTAAACGATCGCTCATTTAAACTTTTTCTCATTAAAGGAAATAAAGTTCTTTACAGTAAGAAATATCGTTTTACACGTATAAAAGAGATGTGTTCATTCATTAAAAAGGACATTTTGACTTGTTTTAAAAATGAAGATTTGGATGAAGCCTATAAAGTCAGTAAGGATGCGCTTGATGAAGCTCAGATTATTTACAGTTATTTGAAAAGCAGTCAGTGTAACTATTTCATTATTCCTAATAACTCCAATGTTTTCAAAAATGGTGAACTTGATCGTGCATTATTAGAATTATTACTTAAAAATGAAAATCACTTTTTATAGACAGTTTTTCTCCTAATCAAGGAGTTTTGTCTATAAACTCCACTTTTATAGACAGTTCTCCGCTTATCCAAGGACTTTTGTCTATAAACTCCACTTTTATAGACAGTTCTCCGCCTATCCATCTGACTTTTGTCTATAAACTCCACTTTTATAGACAGTTCTCCGCCTATCCATCTGACTTTTGTCTATAAAATCCACTTTTATAGACAGTTCTCCACTTATCCATCTGACTTTTGTCTATAAACTCTACTTTTATAGACAGTTCTCCGCTTATCCATCTGACTTTTGTCTATAAACTCCACTTTTATAGACAGTTCTCCGCCTATCCATCTGACTTTTGTCTATAAACTCCACTTTTATAGACAGTTCTCCGCTTATCCATCTGACATTGTCTATAAAATACACTTTTATAGACAGTTCTCCGCTTATCCATCTGACTTTTGTCTATTAAACTCCACTTTTATAGACAGTTCTCCTTCATCCATCTGACTTTTGTCTATAAACTCCACTTTTATAGACGGTTTTTACCAATCCAAGGAATTTTTGACTAAAGCTGCCTAAATTCTGTTTAGCAGCTCTCTAATCCCATCCACTAAATCAAATGGCATGACCCCATAATGGGATAAGGTTTTTGCTTTTTCTTCCCCGGCTCTTGCATGTAAATAGCTTGCCGCAATCATTGCATCTAATGGTAAAGCTCCTTGGGCGAGAAATGAGGAAATCAGCCCCGTCAGCACATCCCCGCTTCCGCCCTTTCCTAGAGCATCATGGCCGTAAGGATTGATGTAAACTTCCCCATCGGGACTAGCAATAATCGTTCGATGTCCCTTTAAAAGCAAGTATACTTGGAATTTTTTCGCAAAACTTTTAGCAGTTTCAATCCGATCCGCTTCTACTCCTTTTACTGGTCTATTTATTAAATTAGCCATTTCCCCCGGATGCGGAGTCAAAATCACATTTCCTTTATAAACACGAACAAGCTCCAATTGGTCCCGGAGTAAATAAAGGGCATCTGCATCCACTATAATCGGTTGGTCGGTTAACGCTCCCATCAAAGACTTAATCCATTCTTCTCCACCAGTAAATCTGCTTATTCCTGGTCCGATTGCAACACTATCAAATTGCTCCAGCCGAGGTCGAAGCTCATCAACGGCAGCAATGGCAAAATGGCCATCTTCATCCGGTAATGGCACTAATAACGATTCAGGATTTTGAGTAGCTGCCATTGGATAAATGCTTTCCGGAATGGCTAACGTAACCAATCCTGCACCCGAATGCAGCACAGCTTTTGCCGAAAAAATCGGTGCCCCCACATAATGTCGAGACCCTCCAAGAACAAGTGCATGTCCAAATGTTCCTTTATGGCCATTCTTCGGACGAACTGGCACTGCAGCTTTAGCTAACGATTCCGTAATCAGCCTTGGTAGCTCTAGTCCTAAATCTTCAACAATCGAAGGTGGCACAGAAATATCAGCAGCCTTCCATTCCCCAACATACAAAGGACCATCCTGCAAAAAAAAGCCCTTTTTCGGAAAAACAAAAGTAATTGTTTTTTCAGCCTTAATCGCGACTCCTTCGACCTTACCGGTATCACTGCTCACCCCCGAAGGGATATCGACCGAAATCACCATTATCTCTAATTCATTAACCGTAGAAATAATTTGATTAAACGGTTCTCGAACAGGACCGTTCACCCCGGTCCCCAAAATCGCATCTACAATAATGTTTGCTTGAGCTAATTCTAATCGAAGAGCCTCTACCGTATTTTCATGAAAATAGAAAATAGGAAGCTTCCGATTTATGTACACATCAAAGTGAACCTTTGCATCCCCTTTTAACTTATCAGGTTTTACCAATAAACAGAGCAGCGTCTTTAACCCTAAATCAAACAGTCTTCGGGCAATCACAAAACCGTCTCCCCCATTATTCCCCCCGCCTGCAAGGATGATAATTCTAGGATTTTTACAGGAGGTGCTTGCAACGATTTCCTCGACCACTCTTGCTCCGGCATTTTCCATCAAGACAACACCAGGTAACCCAATCTTTTCCATTGTAAATTGGTCCATTTGCTGCATTTCCTTTTGCCCTGCGATGAACATTTTTAACACGCCCTTTTTTAGCTGGTAAGAAAGTATAAGTGCAACTACACCTCATGAACCGCCCTATGGGGTTCGCCAATCGGCGAGTTTTCTTTATCATTATAAGAAATTCTAACAATCGATGCATCGTCTCTTTTTTTTACAGCAGATTTACATCTAATTAACTATTCCTTAGTATTTTCAACTTAGAATATAGATAAAGATATAAATCCCTACAACAGTTTTCTCACCAAACTTTTCAAATGGAGGCGATACAATGCAAAATTTACTAAATGGTATATTCGAATTGTTTCTGGTCATTTGTTTTGGTAAGATTTTTTATTACTCCTTTTTTGTCCCTCGAAAAAAGGAATTCTAATGCAGAAAAAATTAAATAGGATTTGGCTTTTTTTTTTTTGCAAAAAAATAAAACACCCTCCTATCTTAAGAGAGTGTATTTTTGGGATTACAAAGAATCGATTCATTGTATTAAGTTGACTAAAGGTAGGATAGCATATTTTCAAATACCTCACCCCAGTTTTTCGCTTTAGCAACCTGCTTGCGAATAACCATATTCCTTTCTTGATTCTTCCAAACTTCTAACTTTTCACATTGATTGATAAATTCACTTGGATGATTGTCTTCTATATAGGTATATACGGAATCTTGAGCATATTTTTTGGTAGAAGGCAAATTAATCCCTACAACAGGTTTACCTGCTGCCAGAAATTCAAATAATTTTAACGGGAATACGGCCTGATTGTATTGGGAGGGTTTATAAGGCATGATCCCGATATCAATTAAGTTCATATATTTCGGAACTTCAACCGGAGAAACGCTGCCGGTCCATAAAACGTTCTGTTCCGTTAATAACTTTTTAAAATCAGAATCTTGATTCGTTCCATCCGGACCAACGAACAAAAACAGCCACTCCGGTTTTTTTCTTGCCACTTTTTGGATTAGCTCAAAATCAAGCTTAGGTTTAATTCCTCCGATAAATCCCAAAACGGTGCCATTAAAGTTTTCCGGAAGAACATTTTCAACTTGAGTATGTTCGTTCGCGAATAGATTGAATTCAACCCCATTTTCAAATGTAAAAACTTTTTGAGGCGAATCTGTTTTTTCTAAAATTTGGTCTCGTAAATATTCAGAAGTGCAAAAGATGGTATCTGCCTTCTGAATAATCCGATTTTCTGCTTTTGCAATAATGTTCTGTCTAAGAGTAGATACGAATGAATTTTTCCCGTTCATGGGTGAAGCCCATAAATCACTGCAATCATATATAACCCTGTCCCATGAAAAGAGATCTGAAAGTAATGGGAATCCCGGAAAGGTATACCAAAGATTGATGGTATACTGTCCTTGGAATTTTTTTAAATAGGAAAGGAAAGGGGACAGTTTTGATTTATAGAATCCATCCATATAGCGTCCAAACCGAAACATCTTATTTGGTAACAAATCTTGTATCGACCATTGTCCTATCCCGTTTGGCAGTGTTTTAGCAGTAACATCCTTACGAATTGGGCTTGGACAAAGCCAAATCACTTCTCTCGTATCTGGTTGTTGCTGCAAAAATTCCGCAAGTCGATGCCTGCGATAACGGAGCCCATCATTTTCCCATTCCCCTGTGGCTACTATAATATGTATATTTTTCATCTGTCCCATCCCTTTTTAGATTCTCTTAACTACTGCATGATAGGCATAATGAGAGAAACACCAAAATGCTTTTAAAATATTTAATTTCTCAATCTTGCGATACACAAACCAGTTCATCTTGGCTGCTTTCCATTTGTTTTTTGAAATGGAAGGATTTCCAATTCGGTAATCAGCCAAATTTTCATTTAATCCATAGGCGCTAAATCCCTTTTTTAAAATCGCTAGCCACATCGCCAAATCCTGCCTTGTTCGAATATTAGGCATTTGAATTTGTCCAACCTTTTTTCGGTCAACCATCACAGTTAAACAACCAATAATTGTATTCTTTAACATATCATCATAGGTAATTTTTTCTGGTGCTGATACGTATTTATTCAAAAGAACACCATCATTACTAATAAATTCGTACCCCGTAAAAGTGAAAGCATAGTCATTTTTCTGCATAAAGGTTAGTTGACGCTCTAATTTATCTGGCTTCCAACAATCATCACTATCTAAAAAGGCAACATACCTTGCTTGTGCCTGCTGTAAGGCAAGATTTCTGGCAATCGCGGCACCACCATTTTCTTTCGAAAAAATGACTCGTATTCTTTCATCTTCCTCAGCATACCGTTTTAATATGTCCGGTGTATTGTCAGTTGAGCAATCATCTACAATAATCAATTCCCAATTCTGAAAAGTCTGCTTCAAAACAGAATCGATCGTTTTATCGATAAATTTACGCGCATTATACGAAGGGGTAATAATCGAAATGATTGGTTGCTTTTGAACCATAAAGGTCTTCCTCCTTTTATACTGACTTTTCCCGAACCAGTTCAGGAATCAAAACCCAAGCACAAGCAAGAGTAATTCCGATTAAAATTCCCGCTACCGCCCGTTCTTTTGAGTTGAGAGCTTTATTGTCCGTCATTACTTCATTTGGATCTGTAGATTGTAGTAATGTCGACGGTTCAATTTTTAAAAGAGTTGTTTTCAGTTCATAAATAAATCGCTGTTGATCAACTTTTGTATCTTCGCTGACCTTTTCTTGACTTAAATTATTAATGGAATCTTGAATAATTTTCTTTTTCTCTTGAAAACTTAATTGATCCATCTTTAAAAATGCCGTTGAAATTTCATTCATTACCTCCATTGCATTTTCCTTTGGAGAATCAGTATAAGAAAGTTTAATGATTTTATCCGATATAGCCGTTAATTGTAATTTGCTTAAAATCTCAGCTCGCTTCTCTTCCGATAGATCTGGTAAATTTTCTTGATAGAAAGGAGCGTTGGTTAATAAAATCATTACGTTTTTAGAATTATTCAAATCATCATTTTCATAACTCCCTAATGAAAGCGTCGTTTCGGCAGTATACGTGGATGCTTCTTTCCCAACAGGAAGAAACCAGCCCACCAAGCCGAGAACAATTGGAACTGCTATTAAAATTAAAAAATATTTTTTACTTCTTGCCGCAAGTCTATTAACGATTAATTCCATTTCAAAGCGTACTCCTTAGCTTATTTTCATCCAAATTTCTATTTTTGTTCTTATATACATTCACCGTAGCAATTACAAACCCCAGGAAAACCCAATGGAAATAAAGGTTACTCACGGAGCTCGGACTAATACTGGAAATAAGGAAGGCAATTTGCCCAATCATACATGCTTCAACGATTCCCTTTTCCTTCCCATCCTTCGTTTTTCTGAAGGCTTTATATAGACAATAAAATAGATAAACATAGGTAAAGAGGTAACCTAAAAATATAATCATTCCAAAGTTCCCCAAAATTTCCACAAGCCAATTATGCACTTCAACAACATGGTTGGTTTCGTAAATGGCTTCATTTTTCAAGTAGTACGGAATATTGCCCGCCCCTACACCAAATCCAAATGTATCTAATAAAAAGTGGAAGGCATTTTTCAATAAATTCAGCCTTACTACATTCGATGAATGGCCATCATTTGCTGCAAATATATTTGACACCTTGTCGAAAAAAATCACGGAACAAAGAGCCATTGCAACCAAACCGATGATAAATGTCACCTTCTTTAAAAAGGAAGGCAAGTGGATAAATAAATAGAAAATCAAACCTACGAAAACACCAAGTAAACTAGCTCGTGATTCAGTTAAATAAATGATGTAAACACATAACAATCCAAGCAATATTGTCGAGGTCTTGATCCACACATTGCGGCTATTTTTGGCTGCCGCTACATAAAATGAGAATGAAATAGTTAGAAACGTAGCAAAGTCGTTTTGATTAAAAAACACCGCTGTTGGATAAGACAACTTATATTCAGGCCCTCCATAAAGCGTTGAACTTGGGAGCTGAATATGTGTAAAATGATTGACTAAGCCAATACACAGCAGAATCATTGTCATGAATAACCATATTCCATAGAATAGTAGCAATCTGGATATTTTTGTGAACGTAACTACTGCCAAAAAAACAAATAAGATACCAGTCCCGAGCAGCAATAAATACTTAATCCCATCTACGTATGATTTCGCCCATAAAAGAGAAACGGTTCCGTAGACAAGCCAAAACATCAAAAAGTGCAGAACTTCTTTTACTTTTATTTGCTTCCAATATTGAGAGAAATTCTGTTCTTTTACAACGGACACAAGAAAGAGAGCCGCTGCAGAAATCAATATCAATCGATATAAAAACAAACTAAAAAAACCAAAATGAATACTTAATACAGACTGATTGAGAAAGGTGGTCATTACCAATAAAAACATCACACCACAAAACAGCCGGTTCGTTTCTACATAAGGTCTTACCATTAGGAAAGCTGGCGTACCAACTCTTTGTGCAACACTGTGATTACCTTCCATAAAACCTTTTTCTCCCTTTTATCTCGATCTATTTTAAAATTGGGATTCGTTTATTCTTAAAAGAATATTGAATCGTCTCTTTTAAACCATGATTAAGTTCAAAAGAAGCCTCCCAATTTAACAGAGATTTGGATAGCTCATTTGAAAGGACACTATCCCGGATATCCCCTTGACGCACTTGCTTATAAATGGGCTGCACCTTAGAACCAGCAGCCTCCTTCATCATTTGAAACAGAGTATTAATAGAGATCGACGTCCCTGATGAAACATTCACGCAAATATTTTCTTTTACCGTTAATGCTTTTACATTTGCAGCAGCTACATCTTTTACGTAAATAAAGTCTCTGGTTTGCTCTCCATCCCCATAGATGATGGGTGAGACATTGTCAGTTAAGCGATCTGAAAAGATGGCTACTACCCCGCCTTCGCCTTTTGCATCCTGTCTAGGTCCATAAACGTTGCTATAGCGCAAGATGCTATATGGCAAACCGTGGAGTTTATTTGCCAATTTCAAATAATGCTCTACGGTCAATTTTGTAAGCCCATAAGGTGATTCTGGACTTGTTGGGTGGTCAATGGAAACAGGCAATTCAATTGGATTTCCATACACAGCGGCAGAAGACGCAAAAACTATTCTTTTAACATTCGCTTTAATCGCAGCCTCAATCATATACAAAGAGCCTTTCACATTAATATTTTCATCATATAGAGGATTGTTTACAGATTCTGCTACACTGACCTGGGCTGCTTGATGAATTATATAGTCAGGACTTAGGGACATAATTAAGTCCACAACATTAGGATTCGTAATATCGTAATGATATAGATCGATAGGTAGGTTTTCGATATTCTCGTTACGGCCTGTCGAAAAATTATCGATGACGATCACTTGAAACTCTTTTTGAATTAATTCCTCTACTATATGGGAACCAATAAATCCAGCCCCGCCTGTTACTAGTACTTTTTTCATTTTGAAGAACCTCCTAAATTGCCTTTGACGCGGCAGATTTCTGTCGAATTGCTGGTCTCCCAACTGAAAGATAAGTGAAACCCTGATCTCTCATCGTCTCCAAATCAAAGACATTTCGTCCATCTACAATAAGCGGCTGTTTCATTAGTTCCTTTACTTTTCCTAAATCTAATTCTTTTACATCTTGCCAGTCTGTTAAAATGACACAAGCATCAGCATTTTTAATCGTTTCATACACATCTTCTGAATAGGAACACTGATATCCAAGCTGCTTTTTCGTTTCTTTTATCGCTATTGGATCAAAAGCCCGGACATTTGCTCCTTGTATTGCTAAATAAGGAATAATATCCAATGCCGGTGATGACCTTATATCGTCCGTGTTTGGTTTGAAAGCTAATCCAAGAATACTAATGGTTTTTCCTTTTAAAGATCCTATTGCATTCTCCAGCTTTTTCACTAATTGAACCCGTTGTCCCTCATTGGTTTCAATAACAGACTTAATTAAATTAAATTCATATCCACACTCTTTGGCGATATGTAGAAGTGCTGCAGTATCTTTTGGAAAACAAGAACCGCCAAATCCCACTCCTGCTTGTAAAAATTTACTGCCAACCCGGCTGTCTAAACCAATTCCTTCGGAAATCTTAGTCACATCAGCACCGACACGTTCACAAATATTGGCGATATCATTAATAAAGGATATCTTTGTAGCTAAAAAAGCATTGGCCGCATATTTAATTAATTCCGCTGTTTCCAAGGAGGCTCTTACGATATTGGATGTAAAGGGCTGGTGTAGCTCCGAAATGATTTGAAACGCCTTTTCGCTACTTGCGCCAATTACCGCCCGCTCCATATTCATGGAATCCTTAATAGCAACACCTTCACGTAAAAATTCAGGATTAGATACAATATCGAAAGGAACCTGATCATAGGTATTTTCTTGGATGATGGATTTTATCAGTTTTCCGGTACCAACAGGTACTGTGCTTTTCGTAACAATTACTTTGTAGCCATTTAAATTTTCCCCAATGCTTTTGGCCACCTGTTTTATATAAGTTAAGTCAGCTTTCCCAGAGGATGTCATTGGGGTTCCGACAGCAATATAAATCACTTCGGCCTCTTGAATCGCTTGCGTTATATCATAAGTAAAATGAAGGGTGCCTCTCCGTACATTTTTATCGACAAGTTCTTTTAATCCAGGCTCATAAATCGGCATAACCCCTTGGAGAAGATCATTAATTTTTGATTGATTAATATCGCAGCAGGTTACCTCATTTCCAACGTCTGCAAAACATGTTCCCGATACAAGACCTACATAGCCAGTACCAATCACCGTAATTTTTTTCAATTATCATCGATCCCTTCTTTAATTTAATAGGCTTCTATAATTCTCTTTCAGTTGAACAGCGTTCGTATGAGAATAGTAATTTTTTTGCACCTGTTCATAGAGATCCCGCAGAATTCTTGGTGTATAGAGGTTTCTATTTAAAATATCCTGAATTCGCTGTACAAGACTCGATACAGACTTCGGTTCGATTAATAAATCCCGGTGTTCACCAAATAAATCTGGGACACCGCCCACAGCTGTACAAATAACGGGAATCTTTAAGGCAATGGCTTCAAGTACAACGGTCGGCATCCCTTCCGTATAAGATGGAAGAGCAAACACATCGCTCGCAAACAAGTAATCTCTCACCCTCATATTGTCAACCTGCCCCGTAATGAAAAGCCTGCTATTGAATTCCGGGTTCTTGCTTAATTTTTCTTTAGCGGGTCCATCGCCAACAAACAAAATAGCAATCTCATTTGATAGGAAGTCTAATGCTCGGGCAAGTTCAAAAACTCCCTTTGCTTCTGTTAACCTGCCAACAAACGTGATAATCTTTTTATCTTCAGGGAGCCCAAGCTGTCGTCTCATTTGTTGACCAGTCTGGTCCGGCTGTTGAAATTGTGAAAGATCAATTCCAATTGGAAGGACAAGGCTTTCCCTTCCAGCAAGTTCTATTGTTTTCCTTTGTAAATCACCCGCAACGGCTACAACGGAATCGGCTGTCCGAACGGATTGGAGAAATGCTTTTTTAGAAAAAGAACTGTAAAAGGGATATACGTTTACATCACTGCCATGCAGCGTTAACATCCATGGCAGCTTTTTTTCCGCCGCAACGATTCTTGCCGCACCGCCCGAAGGCATTGCAAAATGTGCATGAATTAAATCAGGCGCAAGTTCATAATCAATCAAAGTTTTCATGATTACTGCCGCAATCCGCTTATCCGGCTGAGCCCATCTGAGCTGGCCAGGAAGCGCTAAATAATAGGGACGGTATACCATAACTCCCTTTCTCTCATATTTAGAAGGGATATCTTGATTCACTTTATCTACATTCCGAAAAGGCCGGATGAATGCTGGACTGCGCGGTACTGGGCATATCACGGTGACATCCACTCCTAATCGGTGTAATGCCTGAACCTGTGTTTCATGAAAGACTCCACTACCGGGCTGACTATCACTTGGATATGCACTTGTGATCCATAAAACCTTCATCATCATCGTCCTCTAGCTTGTTTTTTTATGAACCTTGAAAAATAATTTGGATATACTTTAAGCAATAGCAGCAAGTATAATGCAGCACTAAAGCTCACTGAGATTGTTAACGGCCAAATTGCTGATGTTTGAAAATACCAAGTGCTAAGTGCTTTCGTAAAATACGCAAACATGGTTATTAAGAGTGATAAGAGAAATGGTACGAAAATGGTCTTCAGATAATGCTTCCATCGTAGCTTTATTAACCAAGTTAGTAACCATCTACCTATTAAGAAATTCACGATACTCACCATTACATAGGTCCAAGCTACTACCTTTAGATTGTCCGATGCTACTGCGAGAAATAAAGATGTACCATAAAGGAACAGCACGCCAAAATCCCAATAAAATGCAATATTGGCCTTTCCTTTTGCAAGAATAATAGAGCCATTCGGATTCATTAAAACTCTCAGAATGCCAACGATGGACATGATTTGCAAAATCGGTACGGCTTCCATCCATTTTTGACCGAAGATGGATGGGATAAAGACATTCGAAACAGCAGTCAAGCCCATTAAAAGTGGAAAAGAAACAAGACTTAAAAGCTTCGTCATGTGTAAGAACCCATCATTTAAAGCAGCTTGGTTTTGCTGATTTTTCGAAAAAACAGGAAAGGCCACTCTTGTAATAATTGGATTAATTTTCAGGACAGGGATGGTAACGATTTGATAGACTAGGTTATATATCCCCAGCGCTTCTGCCCCCATAAATCGTCCGATTAATATAACATCTATATTTGAGCCAATCCGATTGACGATTCTCGATAATAGTTGAAAAGCTCCAAATGAAATAAAGCTTCTGCATGCTGAAAAATCAAATACAAAGGAAGGACGCCATACCCGTTGATAACAGATAAAGTAAAGAATCCCTTTTAACCCATAAAGCACTACTTGTGAAAGACAATAGGCATAAATGGGAGTTATCGTAAGAATGAGTATCACCAAAGTAAAAAAAGAGATTAGAGTTGCCGCTGCCTCAATCACACCGAGCGTGTTAAAACGTAATTCTTTTTGTAGTAAGTATTGGCTTTGTTGTCCGATTGGAGCGATTAAAAACATGATCGCGATAATCCGAATTAGATCAGTTAATTCCTGTCGATGAAAGTACATCGCAATAAAAGGACTAGAAAGTACTAAGATAAAAAACAGTCCAATTCCAGCCATCATATTTAGCCAAAATAAGGTCGATAAGGTCCTATTTGGTACTTCTTCTTTTTGAATAACGGCTGACCCAAGACCTAAATCCAACACAATTTGTGCAAACATAACAATGGTTGTGATCATTCCGACTAATCCAAATTGCGAAATGCTCATGATTTTTCCAAGTAATGCAAACTGGATGATTTGTAAAAATGTAATGAGCAGTGTTGATATTCCCGTCCACTTTATTCCCTTATGTAGTTGATCTCTAATGGCTGCCATTTGTCTTCCCTACCTTCGTTAACGCGCACCTTCACCTGTTAGAATCACTTTAAAAGTTTTCAAAATAATTTTAAGTTCAAGGGAAAATGAGAGATTCTGAATGTATTTCAAGTCATATTGAAGTTTTTCTCCCGGAGAAATATCGTATCCTCCACTAATTTGCGCAAGGCCTGTCAGACCCGGTTTTACTAGCAGTCGATTCGAAAATCCACTGATTTCGCTCTCAAATTTTTCTGCAAAACAAGGTCTTTCCGGTCTTGGACCGATGATGGACATATCGCCTTTTATGACAGAAATGAATTGTGGAAGTTCATCGATCCGCGTTTTTCGAATAAATGTCCCAACTTTTGTGATGCGCGGATCATTGACCTCAGCCCACTTAGCTCCCTCTTTTTCAGCATCATTTCTCATTGAACGCAGTTTTATCAGATTGAACCGTTTCCCATTTTTCCCCATCCTCTCCTGGACATAAAATGGTGAACCCGGTGTTTCAAGGACGATAAGGATTGAAAATATAACAACAAGCGGAAACGCGAGAAATATCCCTATAGTCCCGAAGAGAACGTCGAAAGCTCTTTTTAAAAAAAGATATTGCTCCGCCTGTTTTGATAAATAGAGTTTAGAGGTTTGGGTAATAGTGTAATCATGGTAAAGATTAAAGCTCCTTTGAGTATTCACAAACAAACCCACCTTAATAAGATTATTTAATTCGTTAAGCGGCCCGATATGAAAGATTATAGGGAGAGAATTTGGAGGTATCGTTGAGTTGGTGTAAATAATTGATGAACAATTGTGAATCTTCATTAAGATTGTTAACTTTTTGTAAAGAGATTTACAAAAAGTAGGGAAAAATACCGATATAAAACATAAAATCCGACCTTTTCAAAAGTCGGAATTTTAATTAAGCATATTTAGCTAACTTTTGTTCTTTGACCACATTAGAATAATGTATTAATAAATTTCCAAAAATCGTTTCCCAGTTTTGGGATAATGCAAAATTTCTTCCCTCCCATCCCATTTGAATACGTAAACTATCATGATGTAACAATTCCTGAATAGATTTGGTAAATTCCCCCACGTTACCAGGTGTGCATAGGTAACCTGTAACACCTGGTTTTATAATATTTTTCACCCCGCCTGCATTGGCTCCGATTACAGGCGTTCCACTGGCTAATGCTTCAAGTACGACATTTCCAAACGTTTCGGTTGGAGAAGGAAAGACAAACAGATCCGAAACGGAATAGATTTCTGCTAAATGTTCTCCTGTTAAGAACCCTGTAAATTTCATATTTATTGGTGCTTTTTCTTGAAGTTCTTCCCTTAACGGACCGTCACCAATTACGAACCACTCAATATTTTCGTTTATTTCAGCCGGTATAGATTTAGAAATAGCTAGCAGTGTATTTACGTCTTTCTCAGGCGCTAACCTGCCAACAAAGGTCAAGAGATATTTTTTTGAAAGTCTATATTTCTCACGAATAGTCTTTTTATCATAAAAAGGCTGAAAAATTTTGCAATCTACTCCCCTTGGCCATATTTCTAGATTTGTAAAACCATGTTGTTTAAGTTGGGAAAATGTTTCTTTTGAGGGAACGAACACTTTGGCACAAGTATGATGAAACCAATTCATGTATTTCCAGAGGAACTTAGAAAGAAATTGAAGGTCATAATAGTTTAAATATTGATCGAAATCAGTATGATAGGATCCAACAAGTGGTATGTTTAACTTCTTTGCAAAATAAACCCCAGAAAGGCCAAGACTAAATGGGGTAGTAACATGGATTAAATCCGGAGAAAACTTTAATAATTCTGCTTTGATGTGCAGAAGATTCGGAAAAGCTACACGGCACTCAGGATATAAGAAAAAGGATAGGCTTTTAAAACGATGAATATGGCTGGCAGCATAGTCTTCATTGTCAGATTCAGGAGCAAAGATTTTAAAAGTGATGTTTTTGGCTTCTAAATATTCAGTGAATCTTTTTAAGGTTCGAGCCACCCCATTAATGTCCGGATAAAAGGTATCAGTGAAAATGGCTATTTTCATATATTCCCTCCTCATCATACTTTCAAAAACAGAGTATATAGAAACAAAGAATACCAGTTAAACTTCCAAGGATGCCGCCAGCAATTACGTCTGAAGGATAGTGTAGACCCAAGTAAATTCTAGATACTCCTACACAAATCCCTAAAGGAATAAGGGCAAGAGCTAACTGTGGAATAAATAATATATAGGGGATGACAACGGCAAATATCGCAGTTGTATGCCCCGAAGGAAAAGAATGGTCTTGTAATGGGTTATCAGGAAACTTTGTTTTTTCGATCATTAAATAGGGTCTTTTTCGTGGGAACATCTGCTTCACAATTTGAACAGGTATGTGACTTGCTGATAACGCAACTGCACTTGAAATAGCAATCAGTCTTGTCTCTCTTGGTAATAAAATCAAAAGGAGAAAAGTAGAAATGATGGTAAATTTCGCTCCGCCAAGATGTGTAATGGAACGAAAAAAAAGATTTAATAGCTTTTTATCAAAATGACGATTTACCTTTTGAAATATTCTACATTCGAATCCATAAAACACATGCAACATTCTACTCATAATCAATTCCCCTTTTTATCGGTTATCATTCTATCTCTACTCTACTGGTTAACATTAAAGCGCATATTTCATCATTTCTGCACTTATGATGTCCGTGATGATGGTCGGGATTTTTAATGGCTCATAAATTTGTTTTATCATCGATGCAGCCTCTTGTTTTTCAGCGCCAATGATGATTCGCTCCCCATAGAAAAAATCGTTAATAGCAGTACCCTTCCGCAAAAACTCCGGATTGGAAACTACGTCACAACAAAGATTAGGAGGTTTGCTTCTATCAATAATTTTGTTAACTAAATCATTCGTTCCTATAGGGACGGTGCTTATGATACATACAACCACATTATTTTCGATAAAATGGGCAATCGTATTTGAAACTACATGGATGTTTCTTAAATCAACAGAATCGTCTTGTTTATTTTTTGTTCCGACTGCAATAAAAATGACTTCAGCATCTGAATAAGCTTGATAAGGGCTCATTGTAAAATGTAGATTTCCGTTATTAAGATTTTTTTCTAAAAGAGGAGCAAGCCCAGGCTCATTAATTGGAGTACGACCGTTTTGAAGCAAGTCAATTTTCTTTTTTCGTATGTCTATGCATGTCACCTGATGTTCTAATTCAGCTAAACCAGCGCTAGTTACTAATCCAACTAATCCTGCTCCTGCAACGGTAATTTTCATCCAATCCCTCCACACGTTTATTTATCTTTATTGTATTTGATTTATGTGGATTTTTTCTAAACCAGGTGTAAAAGGATTGTAAATAAAATGTAAATAAATTGGATGAAAAAAATCCCTGAATTTTGTATTTCAGGGATTAAACAATTCCTATACTTCACTTGTATAATTTACTGATTCAAGAAATTAATTGCTCCTCTTTTTTATACGATACAGAAGAACTTTTTCGCAGTTGATGTAACCAGCGATAGCAAATTGGAATCATAAATAAACTGATAAAAGTCGAACTAATCATTCCTCCTACAACGACAATTCCAAGCGTTTGCGAGATGACTGAATCTAATCTCGACGATAGTGCAAGTGGAAACAGAGTTAAAACCGTTGTGAGTGCCGTTGTCAGGATTGGTCTAACGCGAGATAGTGTTCCTTGTACAATCGCTTCTTCTAGTTTCATCCCACTTGCCATGTTCCTTTCGATTTTATCTACAAGGACAATCCCGTTTGTAACGACAATTCCTGTTAGCATCAAGAGTCCCACTAATGCAGCCAGATTCCATTCCAATCCAAAAATAAACATACCAATAACTGAACCAATAAACGCGAATGGAATACAAAATAGTACCGAAAGCGGCGCTTTCCACCCTCGGAAAACAGCACTAATGATTAACAAAACAAGCAAAATGGAAAAGAATAAAGCAAGCGTCATTTCATAAATCATTTCATATACCTGCTGCGGTGCACCTGCAAAAGAATAGTGAACACCCTCTGGCAACGGAGTTTTCTTAAGAGCGTTTTTAACCTCCTTCGTTACTTTTCCAATATCACTGGAAATGATGTTGGCAGTAACCACAGCGTAAGGTTTTCCATCCTTCTCTTCGATCACGGATGAACCTGAAGGGGTAAGGATCGCGAGTTGGTCTAATGTCACTTCATGACCGTCTCTAGTCTGAAATCTCTCCCCACCCATCAAAGAAAAAATATCTTTCCCAGTACTTTTTTGCACATCAGAATGAATCACAATTGGAAATGTATTTTGGTTAATGGAGATTACTCCTTTTGTCCCTTCGGCGGTATATTGCTGGATTCGAGTTAATACATCGTTCAGCTTAACACCATATTTTTCAATCGCCTTACGATTCAGAGTAACCTCATACTGAGTGATCTGATTTTCTGTATCGGCAACTCCTTGTACTGACAGACCCGGTACAAGCTTAAGCTGGTTTCGTATCGTTTGAGCCATCGTTTCCAATGTTTGACTATCCGATCCTGTAAGATTAATCTTTAATTGTGAATCATCACCGGCAATACTTTGATTCGAAACCGTGTAAACTGCTTTGCTCGATAGGGAGTTTAATTGTTTCTGCAAATCCAGCATAAAGGTATTAGCGTCAATATTTTTCTTAACAGTTATCGACAAATTTGCAATATTTAGCTTCTGAATCCATCCTCCTCCTGCATCAAAAACATCATCGGATTGTGGGGTGAAAGATGAACCTAATCCGGAAGAAAATGAAGCTACTTTAGGATTTTTCTCCAATAAAGCCTCCACTCTTTTCACTTCTGTATTTACTTCAGTTAAGGCAGTATTTTGCGACATTTCCACTTGAATTCCCAGTTGACCTGTACGATTAGTCGTTGGTAAAAAATTGACTGGGAGAAAAGCTGCTCCCACAGATGTGAGCAAAAATAATGCCAATGTGATCAGCGCTACTTTCCCCTTTTGTTTGAATACCCATGTAAAAATTTTATTTCCAAATGGTTCTAGATAATCTTTTACGGCGACAGGTTCTCCCCGCCAAAAAAGATGGTATAGAGCCGGAACCACCATGATGGAAACAAACAAGGAAATCACTAATGCGATGACAACCGACCAGGCAAAGCCAGAAAACGCAGCACTCACCATGCCGCCAATAAGGGCAATCGGGAGATAGACCGCAATGGTTGTTGCCGTAGAAGAGACAATCGCAGGAATCATTTCGGCTACAGCGCTCGTTAACAAATGAATGCGATTTTTCTCTTTTGTCTCATATACTTTTCGATTCATGTTATCAAGGACCACAATCGAGTCATCGACCACTCTACCCATTGCAACAATAAGTCCAGATACGGTAAGTAGATTAAGACTAATTCCCATTGTTTTTAATAAACCGGTTGTTGCTAATAAACAGATAGGTAATGAAATAGCAATTAATAGGGTTGAACGGGCTTTACGGAAAAATAGAAAGACACATATGACCGAGAATAAACACCCCAACAAACCTTCTTTAATGAGACCTTTTAAGGATGAATTGACCTGTTCTCCCTGATCAAATTGAATAGCGAGTTGTATATCCTTATTTTTCAATGCCGGAATATCCTTTATTCTGCTTTTAACACGTTCGGATACATCCGTAATATTGGATGAAGGAGTTTTTAAAACATCTAAAAGGACACTGGGTTTCCCGTCCGTTCTTGAAATCGTCTGCAAATTGACAATCGAGTTTGAGATGTCAGCTACAGAAGATAGTGGGACAATTTTGCCTTCTTGAGTATGGATTGGAAGCCGCATCAAGTCTTGCCCCGTCAACCCCCAACCTGAAACTTGAATGGGAATAGAGGTCTGTGCGTTTGACACCTGACCTTCCAGTCCAGTTGTATAATTTTCTTCGAGTGACTGTTTTATGTCCGCAACAGATATGCTTGATTTTTTTAAATCGTCCGTTCGAAGATTAACCGCATAGCCTGCCATTCCGCCACCAGAAACAAGAACATCTTTAACACCGGGAACAGTTTTTAAGCGATTCACAATATCTTCTTGAATGGCTGTTCGGAGTGTATTTTCCGTGATATTGTCAGAAGAACTCATTAGACTTATTCTCATTATTGGAAGAGAATGGGTACTTAGTCGTGTGACTAACGGTTTTTCTACATTGGAAGGGAGTGAAATCCCCTCTAAAACCTTTGATACCTGTTCCTCAGCTTGCTTCATATCAAAATTCATTGGAAAGTTTAGACTGACCAGTGAGCCCCCATTAAAAGAATTTGTCTCAATATCTTGGAGTCCGTCTACTACTCTTACAGCCTGTTGGATTGGCTCCGTAATCTTCGCTTTTACTTGCTGAGCTTGGTAATTTTCTGCACGTACTGTGACCATTAAGGTTGGGTTATTCATTTCAGGGAGGTAATCCCGTTGAATATGTATGGCAGACATCCCACCCCAAACGAGGATGAGGACAATTAAAGTGACAATAAGAACGGCACGTTTTATCGTTTCATCTATGATTCGGTTCATATCAATTTTTTCCGGGCTAAACTTCCGGAAATGTTCCCCCCTTTTTGACTAAAAACTAAAACTCCTAGATTTAAAAAATACAGATTATAACAATAGCTACCCGTTTGGGCAGCTATTGTTAGATTCGGTTTGTATCTATTAATCACGCCACATTAGTCATTGTCAGCAGGTGACGGTGCAAAACTTTCTGGCTGTTCTGCCACTTCGTCTGGTGTGTGAACCTTTTTCTCACCAGGATATGGATGATCAAATCCTTCTGTTGCGTACCAAACCGAATGGTTCAACATGTTTGCGTTCGTATCATCCGGAGACGCATGCCGACCTGTTAATTTGTTCTTGTTTTTATTGGACCATTCTGTCCATTTTTTCGAAAGTTCCTTGGCCTCCGGTGTTACTTTATCTGTATTTGCAAGTGCTGCCGTATTGGAATTCGGCGAACCATTTAAGGTATCAAGCGGAATTTGATTTGCTTCAAAATTGTATGGTGTAAAGTCAGGATTATTGGTAAATATCTCACTCATCGGTTCTGCAGCCGCATCATTTTGGTTCATCGCAGGAAGTCCAAGAATCTGCTCGATACCGCGAACCATGTTGATGACTGTCCAGTAGTGGCTGTCCGTAATGCCTTTTTTCACCCAAGGGCTGATTACATACGCCGGCTCACGATGACCGTCTACATGATCCAACCCATTTTGTGCATCATCCTCTGTAACAAAGATGACGGAATCCTTCCAGTATTTACTGTGGGAAATCAGGTCCACAATTTTACCGACAGCTAAATCATTGTCTGCCACCATGGCTTGTGGTGTTGGAGAACCTGTTGCATTGCCTGCAGTATGGTCATTCGTAATCCACAATGTGTTCAATGCTGGTAAATCATCATTTTTAACATGCTTTTCAAACTGTTGCTTAAAAATTTCAAAACGATACTGGTCCGGGATGTTCATATCAAAGGTTGGAAATGTTTTATGCGTAATCGGTCCAAGCGACGGAATATCATAGGTTACCTGATAGTTTCCAATTGGGACATGAAGGTCGCCTTCCTTCTGACCAAAGAGCTTTAATGCATCGTTGTACCAATCTGTCCAAGTGCCGAATGGTGCTGAACCAACAAAACTAATGGTATCTTCCCCGAAGTTTTCTACGGATACTCCATGTTTAATGGCTTGGTCCCATAGATGTCCTGTAGGTGCATAGGCCATCGGATCTCCAGCACCACCTGGGTAGCTTCGAACATTAGCAGTATCGGTTTCTTTATCTTCATAATCGGTGTTGGTTCCTTGCATAACCCATTGATGTCCACTGGCAGATTGGATGCCGGAAACATAAAAATTATCTAAAAGCGGGAAGGTTTCGGCTAATTTATGGAAGTTTGGAGTGACCGTTCTAGGGAATTGCGTTAAGGCCGGTTCGCCATTTCCCTTGCCTAAATCACCAAGGACTTGGTCATAGGTACGGTTTTCTTTGATAATATAGAATACATGTTTAATAGTAGAAGGCTCACCCACACGTTCAGGCATGGCAACTGGTTTCTTATTATGTCTTGGTTTTGCATTCAAGTCTTTCTGGCCAAACCAATTGTTATTTGCATATACCTGTTTGGTTCCTTTAATGAGATCCTCTTTTGTAGGGAACGGAATTAACGAAAGGGAACCCATTTGTGCATAAGAAGAGTGACCTGTTACTGTAATTCCTTGAATTGATAAATCACGCGTTGGTCCACGGGAACCGATTCCGTCTGCATTCGCAACTACTAGATTCTTATTTTCTTGATCTACTGCTAAATCTACCGGGAACCATGCAGTAGGTAATAGTCCTTGCAGTTCCGGAGTTTTATCAGGTCCCTGCCAATCATAAACGGCAATGGCATTATCCCGGCCCAGGCTGACCATTAACTTGTTATCAATTAACTTGACTGCATTCGGAGCAGCTCCCTTTGCCGCATCCGGGTATGGTTCAATATCAATGGTTTGGACAACGGTTTTTGATTTCGTGTCAATAACAGAAACGGTATCACTATTCGTATTGGTTACAAATATGTACTGACCTGACTGGGTCACCCGCTCTGGCTGGACGCCGACTTCAATATTTTTTTCTACCTTATTGGTTGTAAGGTCAATGACAGAAACAGTTCCTGTAGTAGTAGCACCGGTTTTAGGGTCAACCACCACTTGTGTTCCGGATGAATCCACTGTTGTGTCGCCTGCTTTTGCAATTCTACCTCCTTGGTTTGTTACGTATGCCGTATTCCCGTCTACTAAAACACTTGTAGGTGCATTTTCTACCGGAATTTTAGCCGTTACTGTACCTGTTTGCGGATCGATTACCCCAAGGCTGTTGTCCCGGTTTAATGCTACCAGTAACTGACCTTGTGGTCCTACCGCTAAGTCAAGCGGATTGATATTTCCACCAACAGCCGGTTTTGGAAGATTATAAGTTTTTTGGATTGAAGGCTTACCGTCATCAGCAATGGACATTACGACAACCTTGCCAGTACCGCTCTTAGAACCGGTTGCATAAAGCTGGCTTCCGTCCTTGGAATATGCTAGTCCCCACATAGTAGAAAGCCCAATGGAAAAATCTGTTACAGTCATTTTTCCTGTTGCCAAATCTACCACATTGATGCCTTTTCCACCGTAATTGTTTCTGCCAACGATTGTTACAGCCGTCTTCCCATTTGGATGAATCGCAACAGAAATTGGGTTCCCGCCAAATTCGATTTGTTTTCCCGTAGGCGTAATTAATTGGTTTACAGGGGTCTGAACAGAACCATCTGCCTGTTCCCCTACAAGATTGCTTCCAAATGCCCCATCCTGTGCAGCATAAACACCGGCAGAACTAAGAAGGAAAGCACCTAAGGTCAACCCAGCCAGAAGTCTTTTCTTTTTTCTAAACTTCTTTAACATCATTTTCACTCCAATCTATTTTTGGTACAGAAATAGATTACTCCTAATTTATGAATCTCTTTTTCAGTAATTGTAAATTACAACTAAAGAAATACCATACTTTTGAACTATACTGATATACCTATTTGTAAAGTTTTAATATAGAAATTAACCAATATGTTACATATCTGGAATATCACTATTTTTAGTAAAAAAGAACCCAATCTGGGTTCTTTTTCATCAAGTTCATTTCAAATAGCTAAAATTTGTTTTGTAATTAATTCACTCTTATGGAAACAGAAGTGCTTTTATTACCAGCCTGATCCTTAGCAAAAACTGTCAAACTAGTCCCTTTTTTCTTAGCTTTCATTTTGATTTTGTAATTTCCTTTTGAATCAGCAACTGCTTTACCTAAATAATTTTTTTCATTATATAGAGATACTGTTGAACCCACTTCTGCTTTCCCAGTAACATAAGTAGATTTAGAGGTTACTTTATTGATGGATGGTTTACCAGGAGCTGTCTTATCAACAACTTTAACAATAGTCTCTTTGCTAACATTCCCAGCTTGGTCAGCAGCAGTTACTTTAATTTCTGTTCCTGCCTCTTGTTTAGTGATCGAAAACTTAAAGTTTCCATTTTTATCGGCAGTAGTAGTTTTTAGCTTTTTACCATTAATATAAAGTGTTACAGTTGCATCCGCTTCTGTTTTTCCTGTTACGAGAGGAGAATGGTTTGTAACCATATTAAGGGTTGGAGCCTTAGGTGCAATAAAATCTGGGATATTCGTAAAGGAAGGAAGACCAGAGATATAGCCTACTCCGCCCGTTTTATCGATACCAATTCCTTTTTCCATAGCTTCAATTAATTTTGCTTGATCAACAGCTGTAATCGTTTTTCCTTCTAGTTCATCCCCAGGATGCTGGAAGTTACTCATGATATAAGAGAAACCGTTTCGGTCATCTGCTGCAAAAAGGCCTGTTGATTCCGCCCCAGCAGGGTTAGATAAAATTCTCGTTAGTTCTTTTGTATCAACATCATACGCCCATAAATAGTTATTTGTATGCATTCCGCTATCTTCACCAATAAAAAGTGTTCGCATCGCTGGAGAGTAGCTAAGATTGTCCGGATTGGCAACTTTATCAACATTTGCCGTATTGCCATATGAATCAGCTGATGCCATATCTTCACCAACCATTAATCCAGACATGGAGGCTGCTACATATTTACTTAGGATGATGTTTCCTTCTTTATCTCTTTGTCCGTTCTTTAAATCCAATTGATAGGTTACACCTGATTTAATTTTTGGCAATTTAATATCGTCTACAGGATCACTAGGGTTCGCTTCCATTCCTTTACTTTGATCCGAAATCGCTACGTAAACTTTATTATCCTTTTCATTTAGTGTAACACCTTCCATTTTGTTAAATTCAGATGTCGCACCAAGAATTGCAGCATAACGACGGGATTCTAAAAAGGCAGCTGCTTTTTCCATTCCAGGCTTAACTTTTAAGTACTCCGTTTTGCCATAAGTGTATTGTTTAATGGCCGCAAATCCTTCTTTAGGAGCATCAGAGGTTTCAAAAATATCACTGAATGTAACCCCGCTATCAATGATTGCTTTGATTTCGTTATCTGAAGCATGCCCAAGTTTAATCCATTCTAAGTCACCTGAGCCACCGTTTTCAGTACCAGTTTGATGGAACTTAGCAGCGTATAAAGTTCCTTTTGATAAATCTTCCGCACGGTCCGCCACATACATAAACAGAGTAGTATAGGAACCGTCATCACCAAAGAATGCCGTGCGTTTATCAGGCATCATTTTCATCAATTCATGCGAGAAACGGCCAATGCTATAATGTTTCTCTACTTTCGTTTTGCCATTTTTCTTCACTTTGATTTCTGGAACATACCCATAAAAATAAGGATTAGCTTTAGATGAATCCCCAAAATAAAGTTTCGCAAAGCTTTCCACTTGAGCTCTTGCAGATGATTTAGGATCCGCTTCAAAGGTGCGGGCATCTGGCTCGTATTCTTCTGAACCTAAATGAGTGTTCCATGGTGAAAGAGATCCGTTACAAGGAATCCAAAGTCCATTGACACTGGAGAAGTCAATTTTCTTTACTTCCTTTGCTTTTAATTCACCGGTTTTACTATTTTGATCCAATGTAGTTAAGGACATGGAAGCTGGGACAATTCCGTATGCAGATTTACCTGAAGCATCGAATGTTTGGTATTCATAATGTGTAACCATATAAAGCTTTCCGTTAATCGGATTTAGTAAGCTGTTCGAGTCTGGAGCATCCGAAACGAAATGTTGCGGATTTCCCGGTACACTCGTGTCAACGATTGGGTCTCCATAATAATCGATTGGCGTTCCTGCAGCAATTAGTTCACCATTGTTATCTGCAACTTTATCTTCAGATTTAAATAGTCTTTTATATGACAATGGGAACTTTTTCACTTGACCATTACTGTATTTTACATCTACTGATGCTGTGGTATATGTATCGACCATTTGTTGAATGGTAGTTGGTGCCGGCATTCCGTTAAATTTAACTGAATCAATTTTTACTTGGCTGTTTGCAGCTGCAGCCGCAGGCGTTAGTGCAGGAATCGTTAATGCTAATCCTAAGGCAATTGCCGCGCCTTTTTTTCCAAAAAGCTGTTTCTTCATTTATTTTCTCCCCCTAAGTAAAAAACTTTTTCCTGATAACTCTATTAAATAAGAGTTTTATTAAAGCAGTATTTCTACTTTGTTAAGTCATTTCAAAATTCCATTAAACTTTTGTAAATTCATGGGAATAAAGCAGTAAAACAGGAAATTTCATGATCTGTCATATAAAATGAAAAAGCTGCGGGACCTCTTCCTACCCGCAGCTCTGATCTATCTCTATTTCCTTTCATTCAACTCATCCATCAACTGTTTTGTCCTTTTGGCGTTTCCTTCGGCAAAATTTTCGAGGCGTTCTTTTAATTCATCATCGCCATGAACCCTCTCGGCTGATATTAGATAGGTACGCATTAAATCTTCTTCGATCTCAATGGAATGTTCAAGGACTTCTTCAAGCTTTTCCTTCTCTTCTCCCTTGTCTCTATTAAATAAATTGGCACACATGGGGAAAACCTCCTTTTTCTTTATGGTTCTCCCTAAGTTTCCAGGATATTCATATCCAGTTATGGCTGAACAGCAACCGCAAATTTCTTATAATTATAGGATTTTTCAAACTTGATGCAGACACCCAATATTTGCCCACATTTAATTGATGAGCAGGAACAAATTTGTGAGACCATCCAATCAAGAGATTACAAAAAGCTGAAAACCTTATGAAGGAAGATTTACAGGCCGATTTGGAATTTTGTTTGCACGGATTAAGAAAAGCCTGCTCCCCCGATTAAATTTGAGAGAGCAGGCTTTTTTTATTATTGCAGCACGTTTTTTAATTCCCCAATTGACTCAATTGAAACGACCATTTCATCACCAGATTTTAACCAGTTTTGTTTTTCCTCTGGATATCCTAGGATGACACCATCGGGAGTCCCTGTAAATATAATATCTCCCGGCTTTAATGTCATGTGCTGGGAAATATAACTTACTAAAGTGGCACAATTAAAGATCATATCTCTTGTATTTGCTTTTTGACGAACCTCTCCATTTATTCGGCATTCAATCGTTAGGTTTTTTGGATTGATTTCCTCACTTGTCACAACATATGGACCAATAGGGGCGAACCCGTCTGGACTTTTTCCAAGCAGCCATTGACCGGTTTTGAATTGCCAATCTCTTGCGGAAATATCGTTACCGGCGGTATAACCAAAAACGTAGGATAATGCCTCTTCCTCGGAAACATTTTTAGCTGTCTTGCCGATTATAAGAACAAGTTCTGCCTCATAATCCATTTTTTCTACACCATCCGGTGGAATGGTAACAGGCTCTTGGTGGGCCGCTAGTGTATTGTTGAATTTACTGAATAAAATGGGTGAAGTTGGAACATCCATATTGGACTCTTTTGCGTGATTAATATAGTTTAAACCTATACAAATAATTTTTTCCGGATTGCTTATTGCCGGAGCGTACGTTAAAGCTTCTTCAGAGGTAAATAATTTGGGATTTTGCTCATGTATAGCACGTTCTACTAAACTAGTAACCTTTGCAATCCCTTTATCCGACAGCGCGATTAACTCTTGCAGATTCACAGGAACAGATTGTTCAAAAGTTTGCGCTGCTTCTTTTACATCTAAAATCCCAAAATCCGTTTTCACTCCTAAGCGCATTTCATCGTTTTTCATAAATTGCAGCAGTTTCATGGCAACGTCTCTCCTCGATATCCTTCGATTTTTTTGAATTATCTCATATATTCCATCTTGGAACATCCCGATTTCAAAATCAACTATTATAACCCCCGTATAGACTACCGATTTCTTCAATTCAGTTAACCTATCGTCGCGTAGAGCCCTGATATGCTACCGAACCCCTTGCTTTTTCTTCCTTTCGGTCGCATAGAGACCTGATATGCTACTGAACTCCTCGCTTTTTCTTGCTGTAGGTCGCGTAGAGCCCTGATATGATACCGAACCCCTTGCTTTTTCTTGCTTTCGGTCGCGTAGAGACCTGATATGATACCGAACCCCTTGCTTTTTCTTGCTTTCGGTCGCGTAGAGACCTGATATCTATGTTTCGGTCGCGTAGAACACTGTTAAGCGACCGAACTCCCATGTTTCGGTCGCTTAGAAAATGGCATGCTCAGTTGAGAGACAATCCTACAGGATTTAACTAGCACCTATATTCTGCTCGATTTCATTTAGAATACTCTCGAGTGATGTTACGACACCCTTTTCATCTTTGTAACTAATGTGTTTTGGCTGAAAATGTACAGGAGAGTCGATGCCGGCTGCCGCTGCAACCCGAAATAAACCCTTTCGTAATGTGACAAGATAATTCACAACTCGATATTTCTTTTCATCAATAACAAGTGCCTTTTGCAGGTCGGGATCGGTTGTGGTGACCCCAACAGGACATGTATTGGAATTACATTTCAATGTCTGAATACACCCAACTGTTATCATAAAACCACGGGCAATATTCACTAAATCAGCTCCCATGGCCAGCGCAATGGCAATGCGGTCAGGGGTAAACAGTTTCCCCGATGCAATGATTTTTACCCGCTCGCGAACACCGTATTTGTGAAGAGTTGACACCAAAATCGGCAATGCTGACTTGAGGGGTAAACCTACGCTATCGATCAATTCTTGGTAGGATGCTCCTGTGCCGCCTTCTCCACCATCCACCGTAATAAAATCCGGCCCTTTTCCGGTTTCCTGCATATATTTTGCCAATTGTTCTACACTGTCATTCCCGCCAACAACAATCTTCATCCCAACCGGTTTCCCCGTTGTCTCACGGATTTTTTCAATAAACTCACACATCGAAGGAACATCACTGAACTGATGGAAACGGTTCGGGCTATCTACTGACTTATACGGCTCGACTTTCCGAATTTCAGCAATTTCCGGAGTCACTTTTTCACCATCAATATGACCGCCACGCGTTTTCGCACCTTGGGCTAGTTTAAGTTCAAATGCCTTCACCTGCGGAATTTCACTTTTCCGCTTCAACTCGCCCCAATCCACTCCTCCATCTTTATCACGGATTCCAAAAAGACCGGGGCCAATTTGCATAATAATATCTACGCCGCCTTCTAAATGGTAAGAGGATAAACCGCCTTCACCTGTATTCATCCAGGTCCCTTTCGCCAAGGCAAGACCTTTGGAAAGGGCAGTAACAGCGTTTTTTCCAAGAGCACCATAGCTCATTGCAGACATACCGATTAATCCTTTTAACACAAAAGGCTGCTTACAATTTGAACCTATCACAACTGCATCGTCATCATGCAGTAAATAGGCAACCGCCTCTTCATCCTCCCATTTTTCCTTTCTTTGTGAAAAAAGCGGATCTCTCAATAACAGATACTTTTTTGTGTTCACTTTTGTTTCACGGTCCATTTTTGACTCTTCCGATAATTTCGGAAACATATCATTACGAACATAAAAACCTTCTTCCTCAAAATCACGTTTCGACCCGAAGGCGACAACGTCCCGTTTATACTTGGCACTTTTTACGATATGTTCATATTCATCCCTTGAAAAAGGCTTTCCTTCTGTATCGCCGTTAAACCAATATTGGCGAAACTCCGGACCGACTTTTTCTAAAAAATATCGCATCCGACCTAAAACTGGATAATTCCTTAAAATGGAATGCATCTTTTGATTTCGATCCAACATTAATAAATATAAAAGTAAAATCAAAAGTCCGATCAAAATAACCGCAAAAATAATAAATCCAATAATCGTGAAGATATCCGCAATATTCATCCAAATCCTCCTAGACATGAGTAGAATTCATTATAATTTGCTCCAGATTGGAAAAATTTATGCTTTCCAATGTTATAGGTATTTGACTTTTTATGGTTAATCATGTAAAATGACTGATAGTCAGTCATAATTGGAGGCCGATAAATGGATAATAAAAAAGAAAGAATCATACATGCCGCGATTGATGTTTTTTGCGAAAAGGGAATTGAAAAAACAAAGGTCTCGGATATCGTTAAAAAGGCTGGCATTGCCCAAGGAACATTTTATATCTATTTTTCATCCAAATTATCCGTAATGCCATCCATCGCTCAAGTAATGGTGGATAAAATGATTACTGAGATTAATAAAAAGGTAAATAAAACTGACTCTTTTCTTGATCAATTAAAGAGTGTAATTGAAGCTGTATTTTCGATTACTAAGGATTATCGGGAAATCCATGCGATGGTTTATGCCGGTCTTGCAACCGCAGAATTTCTTCAGGAATGGGAAACCCTCTATTCCCCTTATTATGCATGGATGAGTGAATTTCTGAGTCATGCAAAAGATGCGGGTATTCTTCGTAATACGATTGATCCAGATCAAACGGCTGTTTTACTTATTGGCTTGATTGAAACCGTCGCCGAACAAACTTTTTTATACTCTCATGGAGATCGAGATATGGCGGATATCAAGAAAAAGGAAGTATTGGAGTTTGCGCTCCATGGATTGGGAGTTATAATCTAAACTTTAATGAATGGCTAATTTTTATTAGCCACATTATTTATTACCACAAATGACTGAATGTCAGTCATATCCGAATAAGGAGTGTTATTATGAATAGGTCATGGATTTACGTAATCCTAACCTGTCTATCAGAATTTCTTTGGATCTACGGCTTTCACAATGCAACTACCTGGTGGCATTGGGTTTTCATTGCCGGGTTCATTCTGCTGGATTTTCAATTTCTCGCAAAAGCCTGTGAAAACCTTCCAACTGGAACCGTTTATGCCATTTTTGCAGGAGCCGGTACGGTGGGGACATTCTTAATGGATGTTTTTCTTTTCGATGAAGAAGTCAGCTTCCTAAAAATATTTTTTATCCTCCTTGTTATCGGTGGGGTAGTGGGACTAAAAATTTCTGACAATATCAAATCGGAAGGAGTCGATCAATAATGGGTTGGGTATTTGTATTTATAGCTGCAATGAATGAATTAATCGGTGTCTGGGGGTTGAATCTTTTCAGTAAAAATCGAACTGTTAAAAATGGAATCATCTATATTGGCGGGCTTGCTGCCTCGTTTGCCTTTATATACGCTTCGTTTGAATATTTACCGGCAAGTGTTGCTTATGCCGTATGGACAGGAATCGGCACAGCCGGTACTGTAACCATGAATATGATTTTCTTTGGAGAAAGAAAAAGCCTTCCGCGTATTGCCAGTCTTTTTGCGATTTTGATTGGGGTGACGGGGCTGAAGGTAATCTCATAATGAAAGGGCTGATGTAGAAGTTATTACTTCCATATCAGCCCTTTTTTATTAAGCAATATCTTGCTTTTTATTTAAATCCTCAAGCGGTACACGTTTACCCATTTTAAAAAGATAAAAGCTGCCCGCAACAATCGCGAGGAATACCAGACCTACAATCAAAGAAACACGAGTGTCAGTATTAATCCACATTCCCACAAGGACGAAAAGTAAAAATGCAATCGTTGCATAATTGCTAATTGGAGAAAGTGGCATCTTGAATGAATGGCTGGACATTTCAGCCGCTTTTTCTTTTCTAAATTTAAGCTCACTAATGATTATGACAACCCAAGGCACCATTCCTGGGAGAACACTGGCACTATAAACATAAAGGAAGAGACCTTTTGGAGCAATATAGTTCAAAATTACCCCAATAAATAAGCCGATCAGTGTTGCATAAATGCAGTTTGCCGGAACCCCATTTTTTGAGATTTTAGCAAAACTTTTTGGCGCTTGGCCGTTTATGGCTAAAGTATAAAGCATTCGACCTGCACTATAAATTCCACTATTAGAACCGGATAAAGCTGCTGTGATGACAACAAAGTTAATAATACCCGCAGCAGCTGTAATGCCTACCTTAGCAAAGGTCGAAACAAACGGGCTGCCAATTGTCCCTAATTGATTCCAAGGATACACAGTAACAATGATAAAAATTGCACCAATATAGAAAATTAAAATTCGCCAAATGATATTATTAATTGCCTTTTTTAAGGTTGTAGTCGGATTTTTTGCTTCCCCTGCCGTGATACCGATGAGTTCCACTCCCTGGTAGGCAGCTACTACAAGAGATAATGCAAAGAAGAATCCTTTAAAGCCGCCTGTGAAAAAGCCGCCATGTTTCCAAATATTCGATAACCCGATGGCATGTCCATGGTTCCCTAATCCAAAAAATATTAAACCAAGACCTGCAATAATCATGAGGACAATCGTTACTACTTTAATAAGAGAAAACCAAAATTCAAATTCTCCATAAAACTTTACTGAAACTAGATTCGCCAATCCTAAGATGACCATCGCAATGATTCCTGGCAGCCATTGAGGAAGATGCGGAAACCAATAATTCATATACATCCCGATTGCCGTAATTTCGGCCATTCCAACAAGAACCCATTGAAACCAATAACTCCAAGCCGTCATATAGCCAGCTAATGGATGAATATACTTATGAGCAAAAGTTGCAAATGATCCGGTGGTTGGCTCTAAATAGAGCATTTCACCCATTGCGCGCATAATGAAAAAAATAAAGATTCCGGCAATCGCATAAGCCAGCATGACAGATGGGCCTGTCCATTTAATCGTACTCGCTGATCCCATAAACAAACCAACGCCGATGGTGCCGCCTAAGGCAATCATTTCAATATGTCGTGCCTCTAATCCTCTTTTCAACTCTTTATTTTCCACACATTTCCCCTCCTGATGAATAAATTAAATTATTTAATTTTTACTACTTTCAGAAATTTGATAATATAACAATAATAATTTCACTTTAATAAACGCTTTCAATATTATTCGAAACACTAAACAAACTTAGATAATAATTAAATTACCCACTTTAAAAATATTATATAAATAATAAAAAGTAAAGACTTGAAATTTTTTAAAAATAATAATTTTTCTTTCATGTGTGTATTTCTAATATTTTATTTTATGGTTTCACAAAATAGAGTAATATAGTAAACACATAAAAAGCATCTGCATTTATTCGCAGATGCCTTTTTCCTTCTATACGTTTCTAATTATACCTGCCCAGTGCCTATACTCTAACTGTCCAGCCAAACGGATCTGGTTCAGTTCCATTTTGAATTCCAGTCAATGAATCATATAGCTTTTGGGATAATGAACCAATTTTTCCGTTATTAACAACCATTTTTTCGTTTTTCCAAAGGAGTTCTCCGATTGGTGAAATCACGGCTGCTGTTCCTGTCCCGAAGGCTTCCTCTAAGGTACCTTCATGACATGCCTGCTGAATTTCTTCGATTGAAATTTTCCGTTCTACAACCGGTACATTCCAATATTTTAAAAGCTCAAGAATCGATTTTCTGGTGATTCCCTCTAGAATGCTCCCATTTAGTTCAGGGGTAATAACTTCCCCATTGATTTTGAAGAAGATATTCATACTTCCCACTTCTTCAATGTACCGCTGTTCTTTCCCGTCCAGCCATAGAACCTGTGAGTAACCATTCTGGTAGGCAATTTCTCCTGCCTTTAAACTGCTTGCATAATTACCAGCCGTTTTCGCATTCCCTGTTCCGCCTTTTACAGCACGAACATATTCACTTTCGACCGCAATTTTTACTGGATTAATCCCTTCTTTATAGTAAGCACCTACTGGCGATAGAATAATCATAAATCGGTAGTTTTTAGAAGGTGCAACACCGAGATGTGGTTCTGTCGCTATCATAAATGGACGAATATAAAGGGATGTACCTTCTACCCCAGGAATCCACTCCCGGTCAATGGCGATTAATTGTTTCAATGCGCTTAATGCTAATTCCTCATCAATTGGAGGCATACATAAACGGTTATTTGAGCGATTTAACCTTTTCATATTTTCATCCGGTCTAAATAACAAAACTTGCTCATCTTTTGTTAGATAGGCTTTCAGTCCTTCAAAAACCGTTTGGCCATAATGAAAAACCATTGCCGCAGGGTCGAGGGTAATGGGTTGATAAGGAATTATTTGCGGATCATGCCAGCCCTTTCCCTCTGTGTAATCCCAGACAAACATATGGTCTGTAAAAATGGTTCCAAACACAAGATTGTCAAAGTCTGGTTTTTCTTTTCTTGTTGAACTCAGTGTAATCTCAATTTGTAATTCTTTCATCTTCCTATCTCCTATCCAGGTTCCTATCCACCATTAATCTTTTATCATGAATTATATTTACATAATAATGATAATCTTATGACTATTTTACAACATTTAATTCCTTTCGTGTTAAAAAATAAATCAAACAAAATTTAATCATTTCTGGAAAATGAAGTGGATATGCTTCTTTCATAGGAAAAAAATCATTCATATTTTGAACGGTCAATAACAGCGGTGTAGATTAAATAGATCACTAAGCAAATCGCCGTTGTTAAAAAACCCCATCCTAGAGTTAATTGATCAATGATTAGGTAATTGTTACATAATTGGACGGGGGATTCAATGTATAACCATCCCATCCCAAAATATTTAATGGTAAAAAATACAATTACAGTATTTTTCCCCCTCGAACTAAGTTTTTTCCAACTATCACGGAGAGAGATTCCTGCTAAGAATGGTAAACTGATAAACTTAAATATTTCCGCACTTTGTATCGTTAAGGTTTCATCCATCGTTTTCGGTATCGTCCAATAGACAGCTATGAATAAAAACAATAATATACCGGGAACACCATTGCTATTCCATTTTTCAAAAAAGCGGGGAAAGCGTATTTGGAATAACCGCGCCATTAAAAATCCTGAAAAGACCAAAAGGGGCATTTGCATATGCATATGCACAATCATAATCGATTCTAAAAAATGAGCAACAGGGGGAATCATTAAAACAAGATATAATAGCAAACCGTAAATAAACTGTTTCATCGATTACTCCCCCGTTTTATTTTCTAGAATGTTCGAAAGCGTTTTGGCAGCTTCATTCATTTTTTTATAATCCATCACATTCACTAAACGGCCCTTTGGATCCACTAAATAAAATGCTACATTGTGAGTGAAATTTCCCTTACCGTCTGGAATGACAATGACCCCAAACTCTTTTAATAAAAAATCCAGCTCCGTCTTATTTGGAATTCTCGCCATTCTCCAAGTTTCCCCATCAGCGTGAAAAGCGTTCTTATATCGATCTAATGCAGTCGGGTCATCCCGTGTCGGATCAAAACTAATACTTAAGAAAACAATATCTCTGCCAATATATTTTTTCGGAAGCTTGTGATATACCTCTGACATGTTCATTTCTAATTGGGGACAAACACTTGTACAAGATGTATATAAAAATGTAATAAATACATATTTTCCTTCAAATTCAGAAATCGAATATTTCCTCCCATTGCTATCCTCTAAGGTTACATTTGGGAAATTCGGTTTATTCTCGATTAGTTTGTTTACCCTTGCTGTTTCCGCAGTAAAGGCATGAAATCCATCAGTACCCGTGTAGAACAAAACAAAACCAAATAATATAACAATAGAAACGGCTAATTTCGTATGCCAATGCTTGATCACGGAGATCACTTCCCAAACCTTTTGTTTTTACCTTTGTGCTTTATTCATATATGGTATAAAGAGATAGCCCAACCCTTGAGCTATCTCTTTTTTCAACCTACGATTACCAGGTTCTAAATGGTGGTGAACCCGGAGGTGCATTTACAATAAATTCAGTTAATGGGATGACATAGGCCATCGCAACGACAATCAGCATGATAACAATCCATAGTCCCCAACGCTCTGTCAAATATGGTGTTTTCGTTGCATTCTCTTCTTCCTCAGCAATTGGGAATTCTGTTTCACCTTTTGGTGCAAAGAACATCATATTGATTACAGCAACTACTTGGAGAACCACACCAATCATTAACAAGGTTCCTCCAATAGCTAAGAACATTAAATATGGACTCCAGCTTAATGCGGTTGCGTTGTCACCATAGGTTGTGAAAGAAGTTCTCCGTGGGGAACCAAGTAATCCAACCCAGTGCATCGCTCCTGACATACAGATCATTCCGATGGTCCAAATCCAAGTTTGGATCAAACCTAATTTATTGATTTGTGGTGTTAAAACACGTTTTGAGATATAAGGAACTAACCAATAACTAATACCAAAGAACGTCATGACAACAGACATCCCAAGTGTTAAGTGGAAGTGTCCGACAATCCACATGGTATTATGAACAACTTGGTCTAATTGGTTTGTGCTTTGGGCAATACCACCTGCACCAGCAGGAATAAAGGCAACCATTGCAATAAATGGAGCTAGGAAACGAACATCTTTCCAAGGCATTTGTTTATACCAACCGATTAGGCCTTTTCCGCCTTGCTTTCTAGCAGTACGTTCAAATACGGCAAACAACGCAAATGCGGTCATTAAGGATGGGAATCCAATCGCTAAACTCATAAATACGTGCATAAACTTAATCGATTCTTTAATACCAGGGTCAACGATTTGGTGGTGGAATCCACCGGTAATATTCATGATGACTAATGCAATAATAACAACCCGAGTTAGCATGTCACTCCAGCGTTTTCCGCCGATGATTTTCGGAACACAGACGTACCATGCGGAGGTTGCGGTTAAATACCAGATGTTCACTAATGTGTGTCCAAAGGCCCAGAAAAGTGTACGAGCTACCATAACATTAATCGTCTTAACCCAGCCGAAGGACCAAGGAATAATCATGACGATGACTTCAATCGCCACAGGCAGGGTACCAAAGAATAGAAGAATAAATACACCAGTTGCAAAGTAAGAAAGAATCGGAACATGCTGTCCTTTGTGCTTCTTTCTCCAATCAGCCACATTGATAAAGGCTCCAAATGCACACATCCAAACGCCTACAACAATTAAGGCAAGACCAATATAAAACATCGGTGCGGCAGCCATTGGCGGATAGAAGGTGTACATGACGGATGCATCGCCCATGATGATGGGAATAACAGCTAAAACAAATCCTACAATTTTCAGGCCGAAACCGATCCAGGCCATCATTCGTACTTTCGGCAGAAGCCCGCCTAAGTTATGTGAAAGAGCTGCATAAAAATAACCAATGGTAAAGAATGCGGTTAAAACTACTACTAATAGTAAACCATGTGCGGTTAGAACCTGGTAATAGTTCACCCATGATGGTAATTCCAAAAGTCCTGCACGATTCAGTCCTTGCACAAGTCCTAAAATTCCACCGAGAAGCAATGCTGCAAATGCGACAAATATATATGTTTTCGTAAGTCTGGCATCTTCTAAACTGATACCTAGCACTTGATTGACTTTTCCGTTATTTGTTTTTAAAATTCCTTTTTGCGGTATCCCTGTTTCCACTTAACTTCCCTCCTTTATTTCACCTTAATGGTGGTACTCATCATTTGGTGACCTGCTCCACAGTATTCATTACATAACACTAAATAAGTCCCCGGCTTTTCAAACTTTTGAGTGATTTTTTGAATATGTCCCGGTACAATCATTGTATTTAAGTTCGTTCCAGCCACTTCGAATCCGTGTACCACGTCTTTTGAGGTTAGGGTAAAATGAACAGTCGACCCAGCAGGTATTTCGATATTTCCCGGATTAAAACTAAAGGCTTGTAATGTCATAACGACTTCGTATTCGTGTTCACCTATTTGTTTAACTCCAGGTTTATCGAATGGCGCTGTTTGATCGACTTTTTGTGGATCAATCGTTTCCATATTACTAGGTGGTCCCATTTCTAAGGCAAATGCTTGATATCCGGTAATAAGCATGAAAATCATTATCATTCCGAAGCTTAAGGTAAGCCATATTTTTTCATCAAGATGCATTTTCATTTCTTTCCCCCCTTATACCCTGGACATATAGAGTCCGTATAATAGTAAATAAGTTGCAAGGATGACAACTCCAACTACCCCAACGGAAATCCATGTCCCTTTTAGTGGTGCCTCTTGCTCTTTTTTCTGGTTAACTTTTTTAACTCCCACCTAAAATCAACCCCTTTAGTTTTCTTACTTACATCTTAATTTGGAATTCATTTTACAGATATGAGGTGAATCACACATTGATTATAATTCTCATCTAGAATGGAAAAATGAGGAAAGATTTTAATTTTGGAGGATATTGATTCTCTTTGACCTTAATTGGCCCATACCGCGCTATTATCACTTTTATATGAATTTTTACCGTGAAAATATTATTAATTGAAAAGTAAATTGGGTACACTTCCGTAATAATGACAATTTAATGAACAAATTCTTACTCAAAAAAATAGGCCTTATCAGTTTGAATTGATAAGACTTTTCTTTACTTAAAATATTGGTAATGTCACAATAATCATTAACAGATACATAATCGTTATATAATTGACTGAATAAAGAAATACGACATGAGCCCATTTATGGTCATCTTTAGTAAAAAACCCATAAATACTCACACCCAGCCACCCTACATTAAGTAATGTGGAAATGACAATAAAGGATAAACCAAGCGATCCTAAATAAAAGGGCAAAGGCAACAAACAGGCACTATAAACAAAAATTTGCCTCTTTGTCATTTCAAATCCACGAACTACAGGAAGCATGGCAACTCTTGCCGCTTTATATTCATTATACTTCTTCATTGCAATTGCAAAGGTATGCGGCATTTGAAAAATAAACAAAATCAGAAATAAAATAATGGGGACGATATGGTAGCTGGTTTCAATCGTTGTCCAGCCGATTACAGGAGAAACAGCACCTGAAACAGCACCAATTACGGTATTAAGTGTATATCTCCGTTTTGACCACATCGTATACAAGATTACATAAGTAAACCAACCGATAAATGCCCAAACAGCCGCTTCAATGGTGGTGAAAAGCAATAGGGCAAGACCAAGTATGGTTAAGATGATTCCCATCGCCAATACCGCTTTCAGTGAAAAATGACCTGTTACGGTAGGACGATTTTTCGTTCTGTCCATTACAGAATCAATATCAACATCGTACCAGTTATTGATAATGAGAGCTCCAGCCATCACCAAGGTGCTGCCAATCATCGTTAGCAAAAATAACCCCCAATGATTGGTTAATGATTCATTGGTAAAATAAAGTGCCAGCCAAAACCCAGTAAAAACAGGTAGAACATTTGCGATTAACACCGGTGCCTTTACGATCAACCTTAAATCCGCAAAAAAAGTAGAAGTATTTCTTTCCTTCGCTAAAATAGTGTTCATTTAAAACCGTCCTCTAGAAAGTGTTTGAAAAAGTTATTATTCGAACATGAAGCTAAAATAAATAGTCACTCTTTCATAGTAACATATTTTACTTTCAGGCTCCCTATAATCTGTTTCTAACATCACCACCATTTTCCAATGCGGTGAATTAGAAACTTTAGATATGATAAAATGTTATCAAGAGATTATTAGTGTTTATAATGAAATTAAGGTAGAGCCAATATAAATAGCCGTCCCCCACATTACAATTGCAGAGACTTTATTTAGAATGATTAAAATTCCACCTGATTTATCCAAATTCCCAATCAATCTCCCCATTATTCCTAACCCGGTAAACCATATCCATGAAACTAAAATACACGCTGCGGCGAATGCAATTTTTTCCCCGCCAGCATAATGTAATGAACTTGTTCCGATTACACCAATTGTGTCCAGAATGGCATGAGGATTAAGTAAAGATACAGATAGGGCAAAAACAATTTGTTTTTTAGTGCTTAAAGAATCACTTCTCTGGTCCTCGATGGATGGCTTACTCCTCCATGAAACCATTCCCATATAAATTAAAAAACAAATACCACCTAAGATTAAGAATATTTTTAACCAATAGAACTCAAGAACAGCAACAGACACTCCAAAAACAGCTAAAGAAATTAAAAGAGTATCGCAAATGGATGCTGTAATGATTACTGGTAATGCTCTCAAAAATTGGGGCTGGATGGCACCTTGGTTAAATACAAATACATTTTGAACCCCTAAAGGAAGAATTAATCCGAATGCTAATATAAATCCATGAACAATAGCTTCTAACATTTCTACACCTCTCGTATTCTTTGTAGTTTTCATTTTATAAGGAAAATTTGAATAGGTCTCCAACCAATTGGTTGGAATATATACCATCCAATATTGTATGATTAACTAAAAACGAGGGGGGGGCAGTTCAAATGCCGGAAGAATGGTTGTTAAACACAATATCCTCCGTTCCTCTTTACCAACAAATTTACGAATATATAAAAGGAAAAATAATAAATGGGGAATGGTCTGTAGGGACTAGACTTCCTTCACAACGGGATCTTGCGAAAAAATTCCAGGTTAATCGAAGCACTATTGTATATGCTCTTGGCGAGTTACTAGCGGAAGGATTAATCGAATCAAAGGTAGGAAAAGGAACCATTGTTGTAAATAATACATGGAGTTTACTTGCCTCTACTCAACCACCTGATTGGAATAGTTATGTCAAATCAGGTTCCTATGAACCGAATAAGCAATTCATTCAAGAAATCAATAGGGTCGAAGCGAATCCAAATATGATCCGCCTCGGCACAGGAGAACTTTCTCCAGATTTATTGCCTGTTGCAAAAATTAAACAACTCTTTCAAAAGCAATCTTCAAAAACTATTTCTCTGGGATATTCAGAACCCAAAGGTAGCCTATACCTCAGAGAAATAATCAGTGAATATTTAAAATCTAAAGGAATTATGGCCTCGCCTTCTTCCATCATGATTGTTTCCGGAGGAATCCAGGCATTGCAATTAATTTCTTTAGGCTTATTACCGCGCGGCTCAACTATTTTCCATGAAATTCCCTCTTACCTAAATTCAATCCATGTATTTCAGTCAGCAGGGATGAATTTGTTTGGGATTCAAATGGATCATGAGGGAATTCTTACAGAGGGGATTGGAAAATTTAAAAGACAGCATAACGGTGCATTACTTTATACCATTCCTTCTTTTCATAACCCAACAGGTATTTTAATGTCTTCCAATAGACGGGGGGCATTACTGAATATATGTAAAAAAGAAAGATTACCTATTATTGAAGATGACGTTTATGGAGATTTATGGTTTGATGGTCCACCACCGTCACCACTAAAGGCAGCGGATGACCAGGGATTGGTTTTATATATCGGAAGTACGTCCAAGACCTTTGGTCCTGGATTGAGAATTGGTTGGATTGTTGGCCCTGAACCCGTCATCGATCGTTTATCCGATATTAAAATGCAAACTGATTATGGGGCGAGTTCCTTATCACAATTTGCCGTTGCGGAATTCCTATCAAGTGGTCTATATGATGAAAACATTAAAAAGGTTAGGGATGAACTAAAATTACGTTGTAACTTTACGATTGATATACTAAATAAGCATTTTAAAGATTTAGCAACTTGGAATCAACCTAAAGGCGGCTTTTACATATGGCTTTATCTCAAAAAAACAATTTCGGTTCAAAAATTATTTAAAATGGCTTTAAATGAGGGAATCTTGCTAAATCCAGGCAATGTATATGATCGAAATGATCAACAACATCTTCGCTTGTCCTATTCCTATGCCCCATTACGCCATCTAGAAAAGGGATTAATTAGACTTTCAGAACTCATTAAGAGTCTTTCCTATTAATTAATGGGGGCCCACCAACAAAGAGCTTTTGCGTTGGGAAGGCTCCTTTTTTATTGAAATGCTTATAAACAATGCATCATTTCTTCCGCTTCATCCCATTTAACCGAAAACCCTTGTCCCTTTGAACAAAAGATGGAGGAAGAAGTATAGTCTGGATCCGCATTTTTATCATACCTAATCCGTTCGATTACTTCCTCCGCATTATGACAGCAGTCATAGCCAGCAAAGGTTAGGCTAATTCGTCCTTTCCCTTGTGTAAAAGAGGCTAGTTCCATGCTGTAGTTCATAAACGTCTCAACAGGAACGATTCCAGTTAGGATTGCTTTCTCTCCATCGGTCATCGGAGTATCAATACGGCCATAGGCAGCCTGCACATCTGATAAAACACGGCCCATTTGATTACTAGTAACTATAATCTTAAAGTGGTAATAAGGTTCGAGCAGGATGTTATTTGCCTTTTCCAATCCCTGTCTCAATGCGCGGTATACGGCCTCCCGAAAATCCCCGCCATGCGTATGCTTGTTGTGTGCCCTTCCCGTTAATAGCGTTACCTTTAAATCGGTAAGCGGCGAACCGGTAAGCAGACCGTGATGTTCCCGTTCAACTAGGTGCTGCCCTACCAGGTTTTGCATGCCAATGGATAAATTATCGGTATGGCAGCTGCTTTCAAAGAGGATTCCGCTGTTTCGCTTTCCGGGCTCTATTTTTATATGTACTTCCGCATAATGTCTTAGTGGTTCAAAATGACCATACCCAATTACCTCGTTTTCAATCGTCTCCTTATAAAGAATCTCTGGCTGTTCAAAAACAATCTTTAAATGGAATCTTTCAAATACGATTTGCTCAAGTACTTCTAATTGAATGGTCCCCATGACATGAAGATGAATTTCCTGCAGGCGTTCCTCCCAAGTTACATGGAGAGAAGGGTCTTCTGCATCCAGCATCAGAAAATATTTTAAAGCTTCTTTCGGATTCACCCCGGGCTCGAATACCACCTTGGATCTTAGGGTTGGTACCATATCATATACTGCTTTTTCCTCCAAGGCGCCTACACCATAACCAACAGAAGCATTAGTGAGACCGGTAACTGCAAAAAGTTCCCCCGCAGAAACTTTGTCTATTTGTCGATAATGACCGCCATTATACGTACGGATTTGAGTTACCTTTTCCATCTCTCCATTTCCATAAGTGATCTCATCCCGTACCTTTAACGAGCCTTTTAATGCTTTAATAAAAGTGACTCTTGTACCATTTTCATCATAGCGGATTTTATAGACCCGGCCTGAAAAAGGTTCGCCGCTATCAAAATCTGTAACCGTCAATAAATCAAATTTTTCCAGGAAGCTTTTCACACCAATATCCTGAAGTGCTGATCCACTTGCACAAGGATAAATTTGAGCAGCTTAAATCATGGATTGCATTTTTTGAAGCCATAAATCTGGTTCATACCCATTTTCCATATAATACTCGAAAACTTCTTCGTCCCTCTCGGCGATAAATTCAATCAATTCATCTGACATTTTTCCATCAATGAAGGATGTTGAAATTTCGCAAATATCCTTTGTAAAATTGCTGCGAATTTCTTCTAATACGCCATCGACATTTGCTCCGGTACGATCAATTTTATTAATAAAGAAAAAGGTTGGCACATGGTGTTTTTTTAAAAGACTCCAAACCGTTTCTGTATGTCCTTCAATTCCTTCAACTGCACTAATCAAGATAATTGCAAAATCCATCACTTGGATGGCCCGCTCCATTTCCGGAGAAAAATCCACGTGCCCCGGGGTATCAATTAGATAATAGTTCGAATTTCTATATTCAAACATACCTTGGTCAGCAAAAACAGTAATGCCGCGCTGTTTTTCAATCTCATGGCTATCAAGAAAGGCGTCCTGATGATCAACCCGACCTAGTTTTTTAATACTTTTTGTATGAAAAAGCAGCTGCTCAGAAAAAGTCGTTTTTCCTGCATCCACATGTGCTAAGATACCAATTGTTTTGTTCATATTCCAGGGTACTCCTATTCTATTGTTACAGTTATCATCTAAACCATTATATCAGTATTATCAGAGTTTCACTTTGAAATGAAAAACATAAGGAGCCAGGCGTTTACCCCATAAATCTATAGGATCTATTAATTTATCCTTTTGAAAGTTTTTATATTATTGTTTTTTTATATTCTATTTCGCTGAAGATCTTAAAAAATATGTTGATTCTTTGACAGACTTCACTTCTTCTTTCTTAATCAGATATCATTAATTGTGACAAACTAAATACTTTCTGTTCCATATTTTACAACCGCCAATCCGTTTTCCACTTTCGTTAGAAAAAAATAGACCAGAACCTTCCTGTTCATCAAATTTCCAGCCTTGGCTTTCTATTGTTTCAATAAATTTTTCTTGACCCTTTCCCTTATCATTCAAGGTAAGATACCAGTTTTTATTATTGTGAGTTGTTACTAAAACAATATCATCTTTAGATTGTTCTAATTTATCAATAGCTTCACTTGTGCTGATTGAATTAACAGGAAAAGGCTCCTTATGTTGTAACAAAAATAAAGCTGCAATTACAAACAATACCAGAATAACAACCCCTATTAATATTTTTGGATTCAAGGATATTCCCATAGTTTTCGCCTCCCTTTTAAACATATCAAATTCCCCAAACAAAAAAACAGCTTTTTCCAAATTTTCCAATTAACATCGTTTTTAAGTATGTTTTTGACCATTAATTAGAAATTCAACCATGACTTTAACACATCCTAAAAATAAAGAATAGCCTCACCAATTAGGTGAAGCTTTGCCTTATTCCCTATACTGTATTGCTAATCCCTTTAAGAAATTCCTAGCGTATTTATCTCCGCATACTTTGTAATTCTTATGTCCTTCTTTTCTTAATAGCGCGCTTAATTCTCCTTTTGTGATCGTGACACCTGCATCTTCTAATATTTCAATCATATCTTCACTTGTTAGGGATAGTGCAATTTTTAACTTCTTTAGCAATACATTATTAACACTTCCATGATCCTTTATGGTCATAGCTGGTCTTTCCGGCTGTCCTGGTTTTGGATCTTGTTTTCCTCTTTTAAAGATAATAAGTCCATTTAAAAATGACTCGAACATGAAATTATTGCATTTGATAATATTTTCATCTTCCTCTAAATCAACATCATCGTAATCGTCCTTAGATTTTGTGAGGACCTTTAGCACTTCTTCCTTTGTTAATTCAATGCCGCCAAGTTTAAAAATCTCTATCATATCGGTATTTTTTATATCTAGAGCATATCTTAATCTAATTAAGATATCATTATTGGTCATACTCATCATTAAACCTCCTAATACATTAACTAATATCACCAAGAATAGTCCTTACTATTGTATCTCAAGCACTTGCCAGCAATACAATAATTACCCATTTAAGACAATCCCCATTAAATTAATAGTTTAACACTTTAAAGACATGTTTCATAGTTTTGCCTGTTGACCACAACTTTCTAATCATAAAGAAAACTCGCCGACTGGCGAGCCCCTAAGGGCGAAGACAGAGGCGTAGTTGCACTTATGCCTGATAGGAAAGTTATACTTTCCTATCGGCAAATAAAAAATCACAGACTATCTGCCTGTGATTCACTGTAAAGGAAAGAAACCGTCGATATGTTCAACCGCTTCGGGAAGTGTAAGACAGATTTTCCGCACACTATCAAGCATGCTAGCCGCCTCTTGTGTTTTCATGCTTTTTTCACCTATCTTTGGAGCCTATTTGGCATTCGTATCTGGCTGATGAATTCCAATGACATTCCCTTCGGTATCTATATAGTATCCCTGCCACGCCATTCCTGGCAAAGCATATTTGGGCAATGCAACTTTACCGCCATTTTCAATAATTTTTGATTCCGTTACATCGTAGTTTTCCACTCCCATTGTACAAACAAAGCCATTCACCGCCTGATTTGATTCCGGCGGAACACTTTGACGCTGCATCAATGCACCATTGATTCCTAGTTCATTTTCATCGCCGGTCACAGCTCCAAAGTAAGGCATCCCTGCATACTCACTCCAATCTTGAAATGTCCATCCAAATACCTCTCCATAAAACTTCTTTGCCCGTTCCATGTTATTCACATGAACTTCAAAATGAACTAATCTTCCCATGATTACCTCCTACTTTTTATAAAAATTTTTTCTTTAAACATTTCGGTTTTTCGCTTCCGATTTCCTCCCTATTATCGTGAAGAATATGGAAAAATATTCAATCATTATAAGTATCAAGGGGGAGTTCAATGGCAGGCATGACCCTATAGGACAATTTTTGTTTGTACATAACAAAAACCCAGTATTTTAACTGGGTCGAAAATTTATATTAAACTGTTTATCTTAATTTAACTTAACAGTTTCAGTAATATGATAGCCAATATTACAGTTGAGGCGCCGCCGATTCTGGTAGAAACTTGGGCAAATGGCATCAAGGACATTCTGCCTGAAGCCGATAGAATCGCCACATCACCCGTTCCCCCTAATCCACTGTGGCATCCTGTAACAATCGCCGAGTCGACTGGGTACATTTTCATCAGTTTTCCGACAAAATAACCTGAGCTGATCATGGCCAAAACAACAGCAACACAAATAATGACATAGGCAGGTGTTACAATTTTTACAACATCCTTAAGTGGAATATAAAGCATTCCTAATCCCACCATTAACGGCCAGGTCAAACTGCCTGATACAAATTTATATAAGTGAAAAGCACCTTGTTCCATTTTTACCGGCATGACTTTCATGCTTTTTACAACCGCGGCTGCAATAATCATTAACACTGGACCCGGAATACCAAGAAATTTATTCCCAAGACCACCTAAGATAAAGAAACTACAGGCAATGAGCAGTCCTGCACCCATTAGTGGAAAATCTATTGGCTTATCAATTGACGTTGCTCTCGTAATGCCATCGCCGCCCTTTGTTTTCACTAACACTCCATTACCGGTTAGTTCAGGTTTTTTCTCGCCCAAGCGTGAAAGAATACCGGCACAAATAATAGCTACTGTATTTCCGATGACCGCAGCAGGGATTAATTGGCCTACAAAGGTTTCAGAGGCTTTTCCAAGCACTTGTCCATAACCTATTGAAAGAGGCAAAATTCCCTCTCCAATTCCGCCGCCGATAATCGGAACAACGATGTAAAAAATAGTATGTTTAATGCTATATCCAAAAAGTAAGCCAACCAAAGCTCCAACGACTACTGCGGATATCGTCCCGACAATAAGCGGTACAAACATGCGGGTAAATCCTTGAATCAACACCCTCCGATTCATGCCAAGAATACTACCCACTACTAAGATTGAAATATAAAGATACAAAAAGTTGGATGTTTTCATCAACTGAGTAACGGCATTCATCCCCGTTGTATTGATCACATTAAAAAAGACCAATATAGAAGGAACTAAGAGTGATAATATCGCCGGACCGCCAATATCTTTTAGGATTGGGATTTTCATTCCGATATCCCCGAGAAAAATCCCCATTACCATAATAACGGCGAACCCACCGAGCATATCTGCCGGAAGCTGTTTATAAACAGCAGCTGCATAGACAACAACTGCGATAATGATATAAAGCGGAAGCGGTACTACCCCAATTTTGACACTGCCAAATTTGGCTATAAAGCTTTTCTTTTCTTCACTTTCCTCCGATACCGCAGTAAGCGGTTCCAGCTTTCTTACCGGTTCCATACGTTCATCCCCCTCTTGATTTATAGTTCTATAATATTCTGTCTAAAAGCGCTTTCACAGTTTGTGTAAGTTTAGAAAGTATTTTTGTAAATAAAAAAAGCGGAAGCGCCTTGTTCAGTCTAAGGCAAGTGCTGGAGGACCTGACAGTGAAGTCGTTCTTTGACTTCATTGGCAGGGCCGAAGCAACCTAGGAAAAAAGCAGTTCATTTTTTCCCTCGAGGGGCTAGGCGCTGGAGCTGGACTATAAAAAAAGTAAGCAGTCTTTAAACTGCTTACAGAAAGTTTTTGATGAGATGTTCCTTAAATCGGTTGAATTCATGCTGATACACAGGCCTTCCAACCGTACCATAAATCACTTTCACTTCAAGGATACCCAATTCTTTTAAAAAATTTAAATATTTACGAACGGATACGCGGGAGATTCCTACAAGGTTTACCACTTCCTCTGTTGAAAACGGTGTATCCTTTAACTCCTGAATCGCATCCCAAATTTGTTTTAATGTATCTTTTGTGATCCCCTTTGGAAGTTCTTCCATCAGCGGTTTATCCTCTCGATGCAAAAGCTGCGAATCGAGTACCTCCTGGCTGATCACTGGCTGTGTTTGAATCACCGCTGCTTGATCTTTATAAGATGACAATGCCATGTTAAAACGGTCAAATTCAAACGGCTTAATTAAATAATCAACGACACCATGCCTTAAGGCTTTTTTGATTCGTTCCATATCCGATGCAGCCGAAATAATCACCACATCTGTCTCTTTATCCTTTTCTCGGAGATAGGTTAACAGTTCCAGACCCTGTTTTCCCGGCATAAAGATGTCTAAGAGTATCAGATCGATTTCTTGTTTTTCCAACAATCGAATGGCCTTATCCACAGAAGGTACCATTGCTGTTAATCTAAATCCATCCATTTTCTCAAGGTATCTCTTATTTAATTCCGCTACCATTGGGTCATCTTCTACAATCATTACACGGATCATTCTGCTAACCTCCCCTCTGCTTTATACGGTAGATATACGGCAAAAACCGTTCCCTTTCCAGGCTTGGAGGAGAGAATTAATTCCCCTTCCAGCTTATTAACTGACTGTGTGACAAGATACAATCCGAATCCCCGGTTCCCCCCTCTTGTAGAGAAGCCTTTTTGAAAAATTTGATTTTGTAACTCCTCGCTCATCCCTTTTCCTGTATCTTTTACCTCAATGGTTAAAATATCATCGCCATACTCGAACCCTACCGCTATTTTTTTGTTTGGACAATTATTTACAGCCTCAATCGCATTATCCACTAAATTACCAACAATAGTAATAAGGTCGTGGGTTACATCAGGGTCCGCCGGCTGCGGAAGCGGATGGTCACAGGAAACCGATAATTCCACCCCTGATTCTCTTGCATAACTTAATTTTCCAATGATAAATCCGGATAGCACAGGATCTTTTATTTTTTTTGTCACAAAGCTGATTTCACTTTTCCGATGTCCTGCCATTTCATTAATGTATTGTACCACTTTATCATAATTACCCATATGGACCATCCCCAGAATCACATGGAGCTTGTTCATAAACTCATGCGCCTGGGCCCGAAGTGCGTCGGCATAGATACGTACTCCTGTCAATTGTTCAGCGAGCAGTTGTATTTCTGTTTTATCCCGAAAGGTAGCAATCGCTCCCACTACTTTATTTTCAACGATCACCGGAACTCGATTCGTTAAGATGGTAATGCCATTTAAATTTTGTTCTACATCCAATTCGGCTTTACCGGTTTTTAATAAATCGCTTAGGCGGGTGGAAGACATATATTCTCCAATACTTTTCCCCATTGGGTTTCCTTGCAAGCCTGCTTTTTCAAACAGTTTTAAAGCCGCCCGATTCACAAGCGTTACCTTGGATTCTTGATCAACAGCTAGAATCCCCTCGCGGACGGATTGCAGCATCGCACTTCGCTCTTCCAATAACTTGGAAATCGCAAACGGTTCAAGTCCCAATAGGATTTTTTTAATATATCTAGCCAGCATGACTGCTCCCAATATACCAATTAAGATGCCAATCACTGTCCCAATAAAGACTCCGGTACGGCTTTTATGAACGGCCTTTTGGATATTATTCAAGGAAATCCCGACAGCGACCGCACCAATTTGCCGCCCGCTTTCGTCCTTTATGGGTGTAAAATAGCGTAAAGAAGGCCCAAGAGAGCCTTTTGAAGTGGATGCGTACTCTTTTCCTTTCAGGACAGGCCCCTGATCCCCGCCTTTAAACGGTTTTCCTACCATTTCAGGATCAGGATGGGACTTTCGAATCCCTTTCATATCCATCACCACAATAAAGTAAACATTTGTTACCTTTCTCATTTCATTTGCGAATGTTTGAATCTCCGTTTCATCCTGTTTTCCACTCATGGCATCAATGACAAGGGGACTATGGGCAACCATTCGTGCCACATTTCCCGCTTTTTCGGCCTGACTCTCCTCCGTCCCGGAAGCCACCCTCGAACTGATTAGCAAGTCCGTAATTAAAAGGGAAAGGGCAACCACTACACATACAAAAACAATAATGACCGACTGTAAGCTCCATCTTCCTTTTCTCATATTTTCCTCCAACTTTTTAACAGCAGCAGAATCCCCACTATTTCCATTACTTATTTCTAGTATGTGGAGTATATCCTTTAGAAACACAAAAAGGCCGCGAAGCTTCCTGTAAGGAATAGCTTCGCAGTCTCGCTAGTTGTCTTTAACTTATGAGCAGGATGGCCCCTGCGACAATGGGTGTAAGAACCATTGCACTTTTTAATACCGGCTGTGGAGCAAGTCCTGTAAACTTAGCCCCGGCATAAGAGCCAATCATCGTTCCTGCCACTATCTCACAGCTAGGATGAGATAGTCTCCCTTAAATAGTTATGCTTTTGGAGTTTTACAAGCACTGATTATTTTTCACCAACCCGCTCTAATAAACGCTGCTTGATTTCTTCTACATTTATACTTCTTTGAGCCACCCCTGTTTCCATCGCTGCAGATGCAACAGCGGCGGCTACATGTGCTGCAACCCTAGGGTCAAATGGATCGGGAATCACATAATCTGCATGAAGTTCTATATCGGAAATTAAATCGGCTATCGCATAAATAGCAGCAAGTTTCATTTCCTCATTAATTTCTTTAGCCCTAACATCTAATGCTCCACGGAAAATCCCAGGGAAGGCAAGGACATTATTGACTTGGTTTGGAAAATCTGATCGGCCAGTTCCCACAACAAGGGCTCCTGCTTCCTTTGCTTCATCCGGCATAATTTCCGGCACTGGATTAGCCATTGCAAAAATAATTGGGTTCCGCTGCATGGAACGAACCATTTCCTTTGTTACCGCCCCCGCTGCGGACACACCAATAAACACGTCCGCCCCCTCAAGGGCATCCGCTAATGTTCCTTGTTTTTTCTCCCAATTTGTGATTTTCGCCATTTCTTCCTTAAATGGATTCATTCCAAACGGCCGTCCTTCATAAATGATGCCTTTTGTATCACATAAAATGACATCTTTAACTCCCATGTGAAGTAAGAGTTTCACGATTGCGACTCCTGCTGCACCAGCACCATTGACGACTACCTGAATCTCTTCAATTTTTTTATCTGCCAATTTTAATGCGTTTATTAAACCAGCGGCTGTTACAATCGCAGTGCCATGTTGGTCATCATGGAAAACAGGAATATCACAAGCCTTGCGCAGTCTATCCTCAATTTCAAAGCATTGCGGCGCGGCAATATCCTCCAGGTTAACCCCTCCAAAGGTTGGTTCCAGCAGTTTAACCGTCTCAACAATTTTATCCGTATCGGTGGTTGCTAAACAAATCGGGAAGGCATCCACATCCGCAAAGGATTTAAATAGCACTGCCTTTCCTTCCATTACAGGCATCGCTGCTTTTGGTCCGATTTTTCCAAGCCCGAGAACCGCTGTTCCATTTGAAACAACTGCAACCAGATTTCCCCTTGAGGTATAATCATAGACCTTGGTCTCATCTGCATGAATGTCCAGGCAAGGCTCGGCCACACCAGGTGAATATGCTAAACTTAAATCGTTTGCATTCTGGACAGAAACTTTTGAATAGATTCCAAGTTTTCCTTGATTTTCCTTATGCATTTTTAATGCTGCATCTCGTAAAGTTGCCATTTGATATTCCCCCATCGTTATAAAATTTCAAACCAAAGTAGAACTTTAAAAGTTTTTTGTAATGATGTTTTAACTGGGTTTATAATCTCATTAGGTAAACGTTTCCATTAATGTGGGCCCTTGTTTTTCTACCTATATCTTAGTCTCCCGGTTCAGATTTTGATAGATTTTGTAATTAAAAAAAGCAAAGGATCACCTAAAAAAAAGGTGCCCAAAAGTTCAACTTGAACTGTGACACCTTCAAATTTATATTTAGTTTATTCCCGTGGTTCACGACATTAATTTGGACGGATTAGATCGGCTATTAAAATATACCGCTTTGGTGCGTCACCAATGTATGAAAATGGATAACAAGTCGTAACTGTCAGTGTAGCCCTAGGTTTCGGGACTATCACTGTTCGGTCATCGGCATCAACAATCCGAGTTCTTATTACTTTATAAGTAAACTCTCCTGCAGTTGTCTTTACGATTAATAAATCACCCTTACCGATTTTACCAAGCTGCTTAAACACGGTATCCCGGTGACCCGAAAGAACAGCATTATCCTTTTCACCAGGCAATACACTGCCTGCATAGTGACCAACTCCCCTTACCAGTTCATCTTCATTAGCCCCATGAAAAATCGGTAGAGTTTTGGAAATCTTGGGAATCAATAATTCACCAATCCGCTCCCCGATTTTAGGGCGGACTGGATAAAGAGGCTTCGGTTCTGTCTTTGCTTTTACTACTTTTGGTACCACTTTTTCCTGTTTATTTACTTTTTGTTCTGTAACTGTTTGATAGAACATAGGCTTAACATTTAAAAACACAATCCATAGGCCTGCAAGGACTAGTAGGATGCTGATCCATTTTCGTGCCGGGATTTTCATCCTCATTAGACTTGCACTTTCCTCTTACGATACAAGATGACACCCAAAAGGGTCAATATGGAACCAACCAGTACTCCTTCCATATAATTGCCTGCTGTATTTGGCAGTTTCCCACCTTTAATCGTATGCGGCTGCTCTGCCTTAGTTCTTTTTACAGCGGTTTTAATTTTTTTAACACTCTTTTCAACTTTTTTCATATCCTGAACCGTTTCGTCGATCAGTTCGGAATTAAGCATATCTGCAGGCAATAAGGCATCTGCAAGAAGCTCACCCTTATTATTATAAAGCTCAACTAACAATCCATATCCCCCTGCATCCTTCATCTTAACAAGCTCACTCATGGTAACTGGTTTCTTTTCGCTTCCTTTAACCAAATAGAACTTCGGATTTAATTCAACTATGTTTAAAATTTCTTCCGCAATGCTGACCAACTCGGCAGCCTGTCCATCTGTAAGCTCACTTGTATTTTCTAATGCAATGAATGGCTCAAGTCGCTTTTCAATGGACGCCATTTTTTCTTCAACTGCAGCCTCATCTAGATTGAGGCTTTCAAAGTGGGACATCAGTGCCATAATTTCATCTTCAGTAATTCCTAATTCGGAAACAATATTCTCTATTTCATTACCACCGATATAAATGGCAATAGCCATATCCAGATCTTCAATGGATTCATAATTGTCCAGTGAATCATCATTTTTTGCTAATAATTCCTTTAATTCTTGCATGGTCATTCCATAATCTTTAAGCAGTCCATTGAGGTTTTCATCCGTAATCGGAGTGCCGCTTTCCTCTGTATAATAGGACACTGTAGAATCAAGGGCATTTATATATCGAAAGACATCCTGAATGTTGTCCCCTTCTTCCATTTCCCCGTTATCAATAAGAAAGGCAACAAGGTCATCTTCATTCTCAAACTCGTAATCTTTTATTAATTTCTGTAGGTTTTCCTCCGTAATGGGCTCACCAAGTGTTTCTTTTAGTTCATCAATCGTAGAAAAGTCTTTCAAGCTCATATCATAGAAGTATTCTAGATAAGATTCTAAATCTTCTTCTGTCCAGTTATTTTCGTTTAAAAATGCAGTTAGTTCATCTGGTGCCACTGCATTGCCCACTGCCGGAAAACATCCAAACAGAAGGACGGCTGCCAATAAAATCTTTTGAAAATTATTCAATTCTACTTCCCCCAATAATTTTTTTATAATAGAAAAAAGTGTTCCAATTATGTATTTTAGAGGGAAAATAGTAGGTTAGATAGTGGATTTTGACATGATAAACCCACGGACTTTTGGAACGTTTTATAGTAAAAAAGATTCGGTCAACTAAATCTTTTTTACTATAAAAATCCCCTTCTTTCGGCTTGGTGCTATTACCCATGTTTTAAACGGCTATCATCGTTTCAAAAATTACAGGAAAAAGTCCTGCAATCCGTTTGAAATTGATTGTCGGCAGTATTACTTGTTTTCATTTTTCGTGCATCCCGCAAACTACACTGGACACACTCATATGAAAGCAGAAGGGTTCGAGAATTTTAAAATTTCTCGAACCCTCCTTATTATTCTATCAACATATACTAACCATTTTATTTATTGTATTTCAATCATAGGAAGCCATTGTTTGAAATTCTTCACTTGCTTGCGGAGTTACGTAAATGGTTCTGCTAGGAAACGCAATTTCTACTCCCTCTGCCTCTAATATTCCCATGATTTCTAAATTGATTTCATGTTTAATTTTAACATGTTCTGACCAAACGGTAGAATTCGTGAAAAAATAGACAAGAACATCGAGACTACTCTCATTATAATGATCAAATGCCACCATAACCGTATCCGGATGAATTTCTTCATGATTGTTCAACATAAATTCCATTCGATTGACCACTCTTTGAATTTGTTCTTTAGTGGTTCTATAATTGAGTCCCAAGTGGAACGTGATTCGTCTCTTTCCCATACGGCTCCAGTTGGTAATGGCTTCATTAGCAAGTGTTGCATTGGGAACAGTAACGAGAGCCTGGCTGAAAGTGCGAATTTTAGTACTTCTGAAATTGATATCCTCTACTATACCCTCAACGCTCGGTGTTAAAATCCAATCCCCGATGGAAAAAGGTTTCTCTGTTACAATGACCACTCCACCAATTAGATTCCCAACTGCTTCTTTGGCAGCTAAAGCAAATGCCAGCCCGCCTAAACCAAGACCTGCCACCAGGCCATTTACGTCATAATCAAATTCCTGACCAATAATACTGATGCTAATGGCAATCATGATAACACGGATGATTCTACAAATAAACGGAATGAGTATTAAATCAATTTTATTGTTCAGCTTTTGATTTACGCTTATTAATAACCCTGATGTGGGAGAGGACAAATTAAACAATCCCCATGTAATTAATACGATCACCATTGAACGTATTAATTTTAAAAACAATGCATTTTGTTGTTCCATAAAAGGGAAATAATCCATGGCTAGGTACAAACCGATAATAATGAAGAACCATCCTAAAGGTCGTTCAAAACCTAAACATATTTGCGTAATAAAATCAGTTGGTGTTTTTCTAGACATTTTTAAAATCAACTGAAACACATATTTTGTAAATAGGTTTCTAAATAAAATAAATAAAAGCAAAATCCCTAAAGAAATTCCTAGATTTTTTAACATGTCATAGTCAAGCTTCGACATTGAAAAAGCCATTACAAATGAATCAAAAGACATTTCTAAAATACCTTCTCCCTTTTCAGATTCCTATTTTAGTCATTACGATTGACGGAAAAATAAGTTCCAATAACACCTGCTTTTCAAGCCATTACATCATAACTTTTTTAACAAGATATTTGAATACAACCAAAGTCTCAGATTAAATCTGAAACAACTCAGATCTTATATTGGAAAGAAGACAGAATAAGGGTTTGACAAGAAAAGACTCCTTATTCCCTTTAGAAGATGGAGTTACCCTCTATTTACCTTTAATATTTATCAATGGTTGCAGCTGTTACCATTTTACGATTGGTAGTTTTTTTGTTCATGTTGCTTATCTCCTTTAAGGATTTGTCAAGGATGAGTATCTTTTAATTGTTTTCGATTTTACTCAGTATATAACCGGCTTAATGTTGTCTTTCACTGTTATTTTGCGAAACACGGTAAAAATGTTGCCCGATTTATCTTTTACCGTGTAAGTCAGAACATAGACTCCTTTTCCTATTGAATTTTCGATTTGAATCAAGGACCAAAAGGAACAAAGTACCTAAACATAAAAGACACAAATGCAAAAACTGAAATTGTACATATGCAAGCTAAATGCGAGAGAATGTACAGGATCTTACTTTTTCCTTCAATGAAAAACGAATAGAAAAAGCCAAATAACGGGTTCAGTATTAAAAATGGTAAGGAAATAGCGATGGTCACTTTGCCAATCATATGGACAATCTTAGAATCGACTCCTGATAATCTCAATACACAAAAGAGTAACACAGACACAACAATTGTAGCGATAAGGGAAGTTAATGCAACCTTTGACGTCTTACGGAAAAACTTCTTCATTATAAATCTCCCTTTTTCTTATGTTTTAATGATATATATTCTCTACATGGAAATGATTTCCTCCCTTAAGGTCATCCTTACGATCATTAAAACCTCTACCCATTCGTTCATTAAACTAAAAAAGGATTGAAATTCCATGAACCGGTGTTCAATGGACTCTCAATCCTTTTATCTTTCCAACTGATTGATCCTAAAAGTGCCACTCGAACCGTCCCCGCGGCACTTCCTTTTATCTTTCCTACTGATTGATCCCAAAAGTGCCACCCGAACCGTCCCCTCGGAATTCACCCTCGGAATTCAAAAATCTCATCAGCAGCTTGGTGATACCCACCAGATTTTTGAAAGGATTCCCTAATAGTTGCAACAGCTTTATGGAAAGATGGCTGGTTTAACACATGATCTGCGGCTTCACGCAGTTGATTTGCAGTTAAGCTTTGCATTTCTAATTTAATACCGGCTCCAATATTGGCAACTTGCCCGGCAATGATCGGCTGATCGGCGCTTTGTGGGATTACAATGAGCGGTACCCCGAAATAGAGACCTTCATGAGTACTGTTCATTCCACCATGTGTGATAAATAATTTAGTGTATTTCAGCACTTCAATTTGTGGAACATAATTTTTTACAATGAAGTTTTTAGGAATCTCCCCTAATTCAGATAGTTGAGTTTTTTCCCCAATAGACATGACAACGGTATATTCACTGTTGTCAAATGCCGTAAAACAAAGCTTATAGAAATCAATTGCTTGGTTAAATACAGTACCCAGTGAAATGTAAATTAGACTTTTACCTTCAAGTGCAGTAAGGTCGAAGTTTTCCTGTTTCAACCGTGAAGAGATGGATGGACCTACAAATTTGTAAGTTTGGTCGAATGCTTCTCCAAAAGGTTGAAACTCCCTCGTAGTATAAACAATTGTAAGTGGTGCAGGGTTACAAAAAACTTCGTATGGAGATTGGACCTCTACACCATATTTATCCCTCACCATTTCCGTCAAACGATGAAATTCATCGTATATTTCTACAGGAATTTTTTGAGAAAGCTGTTCCAACATTTTATCGAATGATGCTTTTGTCTGCGCAAAAGAAGTACAAGAATTGATTGCCGGAAGGTTAAGGATTTGGGCAAGCATACGACCACAACCAAACATAGAATCGTGGATGATGTAATCAAAATGCTCTCCCTTGATCTGTTCAAGCACGCTAGATATGACGATATCTGCCGTAAGTAAAAGGCCGTTGATTCTTTCGAGTAAATAGTTTCTTCCACCTGAGATAAAGGCTTTTATAAATTTTTGACCGTCAATTGTTCGTACAGTAGCACCTGTCTTCTCCATACGCTCTCGAAAATCTTCGATTGTAAAGTATACTACCTCTTCTCCACGTGAAATAAGCTCTTCCACAACTCCAATCGTTGGATTGACATGTCCTTCTGAACCGCCATTAATAAATAAAACCCGTGCCATTATTTATCACTCCTTAGGTAGAATATTTTTAGATTTTGTAATCGTAAGAATTATAATCCCATACCATTGCTAACTCAAAGCCACATCCTTGAATTTACGAGTTTAAAATAAATATAGCTTATTTATCCCCCTAATAAAAATAACTAACTCAACCATGGTTTGGAAAAGGAATAAATAAGTACGATTCACCCTAACATTAATAACATCGAAACCCTATAGTCCAAATGGAACAATTAAATGTAAATATTTCTCCAAGGACATTCGACAGACTTCTACTTTTTTCCTAAATATTTTTATGAACCAATGCCTAATTTACCATATTTAGCAACCTATTCTATGATAAAATACCTATATATCTAAAAGCGTCGTTAAGCTTTTTTAAAAAAATTCAATTTTTTAATTAAATATTTTATTCCAAACACTTTCTATTCAATAGTTATATTGGGAGCGAATTTCATGTTTTGGTTTTGGAAAAAGAATTGGTTGATTTACTACACACTTTTTCAAACTCTTGGCTATTATATCTGGATTTATTACTGGAAGGATAATGAGAGTCTAAGAACAATAGGAGGAAATATCTTCTCCATTTTAGCACCACTCTTTTCGTTCATTACATTATTTCTTGTTTATAAAAAACTGAAAAACAATGATAAATATTTTTGGTTGCTCATGTCTTTAGGAAGCTTCAGTTATGTAATAGCAGAGGTAATTTGGGATTATTATGAAAATTTCTTACGAGTAGAGGTTCCATTTCCTGGCTGGCCCGACCTGTTCTACATGCTTCAAATTGTTTTTTACCTTTTAGCCTTTCTTTTTAAAATCTGGTATAAGAGAGATGGCTTACATCTTATAAAGTTCATCTTTGATACTTGTATTATTATGACTGTAGCCATTACCTTTAGCTGGTATTTCATCATAAAAGAAATTCTAACCCAGCACCATGTATCTACTTTATTTAAGTTCGTTTCAATGGGGTATCCCATTGGAGATTTGATTCTCATTCTGGGTGCGGTCAGTTTCTTAATGGGTTCAGAATATTTTTTCCCTTCTAGAGTTTTATATTTAATTTTGGGAAGTTTAGTAATTCAGGTATTCGCTGATTCAGCCTTTTTATACTTATCAGCTAAATCTCTCTATGTATCAGGAGGTCCCTACGATCCTTTATGGGCACTGTCACTATTACTAATGGGGATTTCAGGCACCTATTACCGTCCAGATAATAATAAAAATTATTTCCAAGACATAAATAAAAAAAAGAAGACCTATTTCATAAAAGATTTTTTCTCCTTCCGGTTATTATTGCCTTATTTAAGTGTTATCTTTTTATTTATGGTGATGATTATACAAAGGAGAGAGATCAATAGTTTAATTGTAGGGTCTGCAGTAGCCATTTTTCTCGTTATTTCCAGACAAATTTTTACACTATTGGAAAATCAGACATTGTTAACTAAGTATCATACTCTTACAGAAGAATTAGAACAGAAGATAGAGGAAAGAACAGAAGAACTAAGCAATAAAAATCAACAACTCATTACTGCTGTGCACAAGATGAAGCACATGGCCTACCATGATGTGTTAAGCGGTTTACCAAATAGAAGGCTTTTTTTAGAGCATCTGTCCATTGCTATAGCTGACGCAAAACGCAATTCATATAAATTAGCAGTTGTCTTTATTGACTTAGACCGTTTCAAAAATATCAATGATACATTAGGACATGATTTTGGTGATTTACTCTTAAAACATGTTTCAAAGCAAATGTTAAATTGTTTACGTAAGATGGATACGATCTCTAGACAAGGCGGCGATGAATTTACAATATTATTAAACGAAATCTCAAATGAAACGGAGATTATTCAGTTAATCCAACAACTCCAATCGATCGTTGCAAAATCTATTAGAATTAAGGGACATGAATTGCATGTTTCCATGAGCATTGGTATTGCCGTGTATCCAGCGGATGGAAGCAGTCCCGAAGAGTTAATGAAACATGCAGACATGGCAATGTATAGTGCAAAAGAAGGGGGCAGAAACAGCTTCAAGTTCTTTTCTACAGAAATGAATGATAATATTTCACGAAAAATGCAACTTGAGAATGGGTTACGCAAAGCTATTGCCAATGATGAGTTTATCCTGCATTACCAACCCCAGGTAAATATTGAAACTGGAAAAGTAATTGGGGTGGAGTCTTTAATACGTTGGAATCCGAGGGATGCCGGTCTAATTTCACCAGGTGAATTTATCCCATTAGCAGAAGAAACCAGACTTATTATCCCTATTGGTGAATGGGTCCTTTACAATGCATGTAAGCAGGCCAAAATTTGGCATAATTCTGGATATAGTAATCTAAAACTTGCAGTCAACCTATCACCTTTACAATTCCTACATGAAAACTTAGTCAATATGGTTTCTACTATTCTTAAGGAAACTGGATTTAATCCATACTTTTTAGAGATAGAGATTACAGAGGGCGTCGCTGTATATGATGCAGAAGAAGCTATTTTAAAGATGCAGGCTTTAAGAGATTTAGGAGTTCGAATTTCTATTGATGATTTTGGGACAGGATATTCCTCTTTAATATACTTAAAAAGGTTTCCCATTAACACGTTGAAAATTGCGCAACCATTTATCCAAGATATCATAAGAAACTCCAGCGATAAATCACTCGTCAGTGCTATGATATCTATGGCTCATAGCCTTGGCTTATCCGTCATTGCCGAAGGAGTTGAAACAAAGGAGCAACTTCATGCTTTAGTAGACCTCGATTGTGATGAAGTACAGGGATATATATATAGTAAACCACTAACTGCCCGGCAATTTAATGCAATGATTGAAAGGGACTTTTTAGCTGATCAAATTACACTCAGCCACTAAAGGCGAGGTAATCTATTGTTATTGCTTGTTTCTTATGAAAATAGTGCTAAAGATGAACACAAAATAAATTTATGTTGTTATGAAATATTTTTATCACATGAGTTCAAATATAAACGAAAGGGAAAAGGAATTCTTATTTTATGAATTTCCTTTCCCCTTTTCCAAATTCATAAATTGTCTCCTTTAATCCATCCAACATTTCCGAAAACATAAAACACACTTTAAAATTTAGTTATTTTGCCAAAAAGCAATGCATCATAATATTTATCCTCTATAAAATAGTGGTCTTTTAATCGCCCTTCTAACTCATACTCGTTCTTTTCAAGTATCCGAATAGAACCAATATTTGCATCCACAACACTAGCATGGAGTTTGTGAAGATTAAGTGATTTAAATGCAAAGTCACTCATCAAGGCAACACTCTCTGTTCCATACCCCATCCCCCAATGATCTTGATGAAAAACATAACCAATTTCAGCTTGGTTTGCTTCTTGATCAAAATTGAAAATCATGGCTGTCCCTATAATTGCCTGTGTTGATTTTTGAACAATGCTGGCATATAAATGAGTTCCTGCCGACTCGCGTTTTAACATTTTTTCAATGTGCTCACAAGTTTCATTCAAAGTATTCATTAAATTCCAGCCAATAAATCTTGAAACATCTTTATCTGACGCATAATTATGTATTTCTTGAAGGTCATGTATACTTAGTCCTTTGAAGTAAATATTTTCACCTTCCAATGAATGAAATAAACTATTATTCATCTTCCTCAGTCCTTTAAATATAAATTTGTATCATCAAATAGTTGAATCAATTTCATAATTCCTTTTTTTAAAGAAGCACAGTCCTTCAGAATTTGGTTGCTTTTTTAATTTTTATTTCGGCTGTTTTCGTAAACTTTGTTGCTATTAAACAAAAAGAGAGAAGAGGTTGATTTCCGCTACAATCAACTTTCACATAACCTATTTAAAAACAACAATCTTTTAGAAAACAGCCATCTTTTAAAATCCCTGTTATCACTTAACACGATTGTCAATATTATTTATTAGCAAACCAAACTGCATAATTAGAAATGATATTTTTTTCCTTCATGGGACAAATCAATAGCTTCTAACTCACATAATGGAAAATAAACTTTCTTCCTACCAAACCTTGCATGTGCAATAATTCCATACTTGTCATCAATATCATCTATTGCAAGTACTTTTAATAAATCTCCCTGCTGAATAATTGAAACATACTCTTGCACTTCAAATATTTCAGCTTTAAAAGGGAATGTAACCACCTGCTGAATACGTATTCTCCATGCCTCTAATATATCAGATTCACTTTCTAAACCTCGAATAATTTTTCCATGTATGCTGAGTGTTTGTGGCAACACATGGGGGTGCTGATGGGTTTACAACGTTAATAAAAACACTTCGAGGAGAAAAGGGCAGAAAAATCTGGAGAATTCGCAATGTGGAGATAGAAAGGAAAATAGTTACATATGAAAGTAATTGCTACTATAGTCGTGATAAGTATAATGCAGCGAAAAAGAAGAATTCAGTAAACCATCTTAAAATATATTAGCCAAAAAACACGCTTACACTCCCTTCTTTTTGCGCTGTTGCTAAACAGTTTAGTATAAATTTTTGGGTTTGTTTTTGATCCCAAGTTAAGAAATCACTTTCTGACTGGGAATCACCATTAGCAAATAAACGATTGTAGGCATTCACAGCTTTTTCAATTTGTTGTATTGAAAAAGTAGAACTTTCGCCTGATCCACTTACTCCTGCATAGAAATTATTTGCATCCAGTAAACTGTAAAGTATGGTAGCATTATAATTCCCCATGCTAAAACGTGCATAAGCAATTTCTTCTCCTGCTTTATTGTATCCGGAAATATCGTGGCCCATTAATGATCCTCCTTCAAATTTGAATTTATATACCAGAAAGCCTAAAATGATAATAAATAGTTTACTTGATTTATCACTCCTTTCAGGTTTGTTTTTTAAATAAACGAATTTATTAAAAAAGTATGAAAAAAGGGTGTAATGGTAGAATACCGTGAAGATTCAATTTAAAGGGTTGTTCAAAATTGTGGGGGGCATTCATCGTTGTTTTCATTCTTCGGGGATTACATATGTACAAGGTGTTGAAAAATGTATGTAAGAGCTAGAGGCAATATGGGAGTCTATATATAATAATTTCATGAACCATAAAACTTGTCAACAACCAATAACTCGACAAATTTCGAGCATTTTAGCAATAACTTCAACATTTGTATATAGGATATCACTGTTAAAGCCATATGGAGATTGTTAGGAAATAGAATTAATTATTTGAAAAGTTACATTGACAATGCTTCAGAAGTGTCCATATTCAAAACTGTTTTGTTATTCCGTTATATGAAACATGAAAAGGCAACGCCCTATTGGGTTAGTTGCCCTCTTTTAAAATGAGTTGCGAGATACATTCCACATGATCAAAGTACATGTGGCAACACATGGGTGTTGGTGGGTTTACTTTATTTAATTTTCCCTAATTCGTCTATAAAGGCCGGCCTTTTTCTATATAAGTCCATTAGTTCATTTATCAATTCCATTTGCATTTGTTTACCCGCAAACTTTTTAAATCTGGTGATCTGGTAACATACCCCTTGATAATCTCTTCGATTTGATGAAGTACTCGCCGTAGATTTTATATATTCTTTATAAATATCGTTACTTCTTCTTTAAAATGTTTGACTAGCTTCTCGGCATAACCTTCTATATATCTAGAATTGACTCTGACAAATTCCAACATTTCTTCAAAATCATTTTCTTCCTCAATTAGCTTAAGGAATATACGGCTGGTATACCATCCCTCACATGTTTTCAATTCATGTTTTAAGTTTGTATAAAAGACATATATCGATCGCTAGATTTTCCATCGAGCATAGACTCGATTTTAATTCTCAGCTGCTCCCTAAGCATTTCATCATCAGCAAATTCAAAACAAATATTGAGTAAATCAATCTGGTAATCTACCCATCCATCAAAAACCTCGTTATCAATCTGAGCTAATAGTTTCTCAAATATTTCTTCACTTTGATGGCCTATCTCTTTGCACTCAATTGCAATTTCCCCAATTACCTGTAGTGTTTCCATAACAAGAGAACCGATATCCCCGCCGGAATCATCGGCATATTGGAACGCTCCGATTGCTTCCTCAAGTAATAGTATTGCAATCTCCAATGCTAAAAGTAAATTTTCAGTATTCCTCGCCTTTTCTACTATATCTTCCATTTCGCTTACAAAGTTCCCTGTATCCCGATATTTAATAAACCCTTCTCTTCCTGTATATTTTCTCACAATCGAATCGACTAACTCCTGACAAGCCTCAAGCTCCTGCTGATTGTCACCGTTTGAGTACCTTACCATGAGACTATTTTCCAACGTAGCGTCATTTTGCGCGATATTTATAATAATATTTACCAATTCTGCTTTCGAAAGATTATTTAAGACTTCTTGAAGCGTAAATCGCTTATAAGAATTATTCGTTACCTTGTCATTATCGGCTTCTTGATTCAACATTTCAAAAAGTTGAAAATATGCTGCTACTTCGTGTTTACATACTGGCCCAAAGTCATAGGGACAATCACACTTGGAATCAAAAATCTCTCCGTCATCCCCGAGTTCAACGACTACTTCATAATCATCGCTTCCTTCAATTTGGAAAATATATTTGTTATTGCCGTGTTGAAAGGCATCAATGATATTTCCTTCAATATAATAGCCATACCTTTTATACAATACACAAACACACTCCACATGCGTAGAGTGTATGTGGCAACACATGGGGTGTTGATGAGCTTACACTTGTTTTAAAAAATTTAGTTTAGAACTCAACCAATTCTTTCATTTTTTCTACATTTATTCCCAAATGGGAATAAATCATATCTTACCTCCAGGTTCGGTTGTATAATAGACTCTTACCCAACTGTTATACCCCCAAGTAAATATAATTCAATAATCTCATTTTATTAAGATGGGGCAGACTTCAATTTAGCCCAAAAATCGAATTACATTTTTCACAAAAAATAACTTCATGATAGAAAAAGCGGCCAAAATCTAGTAAGATATCCACATGTGACATTAGATAAGGGGTTAAAAAAATGAGCGTATTAAACGTACAAAATTTAAGTCACGGTTTCGGTGATCGTGCGATTTTTAATAATGTGTCTTTTCGACTTTTAAAAGGAGAGCACGTTGGTCTAGTTGGGGCAAATGGTGAGGGTAAGTCTACTTTCATGAATATTGTTACTGGGAAGTTGCAACCCGACGAGGGGAAAGTTGAGTGGTCACGAAAAGTTCGTGTTGGTTATTTAGATCAGCATGCTGTACTTCAAAAAGGTACTACGATGCGTGACGCTTTAAGTACTGCTTTTCAATATCTTTTTGATGCTGAATCAGAGATCAATGAACTTTATGCAAAAATGGGTGATGAAGGTGCAGATATCGATGCATTACTTGCAGAAGTTGGAGAGCTTCAAGAAACTTTAGATAGTAATGATTTCTATCGAATTAATGCAAAAGTTGAGGAAGTTGCTCGTGGTCTAGGATTAGACGATGTTGGACTCGATCGAGATGTAGATGATCTTAGCGGTGGGCAACGTACGAAAGTTTTGCTAGCTAAGCTTTTGCTAGAAAAGCCTGAAATCCTATTACTAGACGAGCCAACGAACTATTTGGATGAACAGCATATCGAATGGTTGAAGCGCTATTTACAGGAATATGAGAATGCATTTATCTTGATTTCACATGATATTCCATTCTTGAACAATGTTGTTAACTTGATCTATCACATGGAAAACCAAGAGTTGAATCGCTATGTTGGTGACTATGATAACTTCTTAAAAATTCATGAAATGAAGAAGCAACAGCTAGAGTCTGCTTACAAGCGTCAACAACAAGAAATTGCTGATTTGAAAGATTTCGTTGCTCGTAACAAGGCAAGTGTTGCGACTCGTAATATGGCGATGTCTCGTCAGAAGAAGCTCGATAAAATGGAAGTAATTGAATTAGGGAAAGAGAAGCCGAAACCAGAGTTTAACTTCAAAGAAGCTCGTGCAGCTAGTCGTTATATTTTCACGGCTGAAGATCTTGTTATTGGTTACAATGAACCACTTTCTCGCCCTCTGAATTTGAAAATGGAACGCGGACAAAAAATTGCATTCGTGGGTGCAAACGGTATTGGTAAGTCTACTCTTTTAAAAAGTATTCTTGGGTTGATTAATCCAATTTCGGGTAAAGTGGAACGTGGTGAGTATCAACACATCGGTTACTTCGAGCAGGAAGTTAAACAGTCCAACTACAACACTTGTATTGAAGAGATTTGGAGCGAATTTCCAAGTATGAATCAGGCTGAAGTCCGTGCTGCTCTTGCAAAATGTGGATTAACGACCAAACATATTGAAAGTAAAGTCGAAGTCCTTTCTGGTGGCGAAAAAGCCAAAGTTCGATTGTGTAAAATTATAAACACAGAAACGAATTTATTAATTCTAGACGAACCTACCAATCACTTGGATGTGGACGCAAAAGAAGAATTGAAGCGTGCTTTAAAGACATATCGCGGAAGTATTTTGATGGTATCCCACGAACCTGATTTCTATCGTGAAATTGCGACCGATATTTGGAATTGTGAGGATTGGACTACGAAAGTGTTTTAAATAAAGATTAAGGGGTACCCAATGAATAAAATTTCACTTGGGTACCCCTTTTTATAAACCATCCAAAATTTTCAATAAAAATATACTTTAGATTTCTTAAAAAAGCTCATCCAAACTAAAGTTAGAATCTATTTCAATATTAATTTTGCAACAGCTTCCACATGGCTTGAGTGTCGACTGTAGATTATCATAATAATAAAATTGATGTAGTAGTTTTTCACTTAAATGATTTCATATATTATTACTGATATTAACTCTGTCAAGGTGGGACGCCTTTATCCTCCAATTTCCCATAACATCTGGAAGTCACTTGAAATAAGGGTTTTCGGATTTCTTTTTAACTGTCTCAAAACCACTCTTCATTATTTTATTTCGCTGTTTTCGTAAAGTTTGTTGTTTTTTAATAATTAACCCAAAACCTGATAAAATGATATAATCATGATAGATAATTGTTCTAAAAAGAGGGAAATATGGAAAAATCCAGTATATTATTCCAACAAAAAGGAGATGGTTTAATGAAAAATCATAAATTAGAATACATAAAGATTGCATGTTTAGTTGTTATAGCAGTAAGTCTATCCGTTATTGCTTGGAAAACTGTGAGCCAAGTTAACGTGTTACAAGAAATTCAAGAAAGTCTAAACCTTATTGGAATTAGAGTTAATGAACTTAAATAACAATTGGCACACAAAGAACCCATAAAGGGTTCTTTTTTAAGCCCTTCTAAACATTTCAACGGTATTATAACTTGATTTTTGGCAAGCTGAAATAAGCATATGTTCTACTCGTTTTTCGAGAGACAAATGCTTTCCTAATTCTAACCAACGGAACCAGTAGAGGTAATTGTCAAGGAATTTAGTCGCAACTCCTTGAAATCTACGCATCCAGGTTTTCAAATGGCTGTGAAAGCTATTAACGTGCTGTATATGGTAAATTCCTTTCTTCACTCGTTCTTTTTTACTGTTGTTTATTGGTTCGTGAACCAAGCCCTTTATCTTAGCGAATTTCTTGTAGTTTTTTGCTGTATCTGTACATAAAACAGCCGTTTTCGGAATATATTCACCTATCAGTTCATCAATTTCTGTTGCTTTTACACGACCAGTTCCAGCCTTTCGAGCAATAGAATTTCCATTTCGGTCTTGTGCCACAACAACAGCAATTTTGAGGTCAGAAATACCCCTTTTTTCGTCTTTGGTAGCTCGTTTCTTAGGCTCACGATGAGTAACTTCTCTACCTTTCATAGACTCACGAAAAAAGGTTTCATCGCTTTCAACGATACCTTCTAATTGATTAAATCTTTGTAAACTCAATGCATTCAATATTTTGTGTCGCCAATAGAATGCGGTAGAAACGTGTATTTTCAATCGTTCGGCAATTTTCGGTAATGTTAAACCAGCAACCATTAGTTCAACATATTTCACCCATTTTTCAGGATAACGAGAACCTGAAAACGGAGTATTGGTCATATCATTGAAAGACTTTCCGTAATCTTTACAAAGATAGCGTTGTCGGGTACGATATTTGCCATTTCTTTTCACAGATGTACTTCCGCATTGAACACAAGCAAGACCACTGCTAAACCGACTTTCACGAATGCGATTTAGAAGTTCAGTGATTTTCTTCGGGTCATCTGAAAATAGGTCTTGTTTCATCGCTTCAAACAATGCTAATTGGTCTGATTTTGAAAGTTCGCTAAAGTTTTCATATACATCTAACCACATACCGTAAACGCCTCCTGACCGCATTATATCTACAATCTATTATTATGGTCAAGAAAGCAACAATCTATACAAAAACAGCGTTTTATTTTTATCTCGTGACCACAATGTGACCATAAAAAATAGACTTAAAATACACAATAAAAAAAGGCAACCTCATATAAAATGTACCTTTCTTCAATTTTATTTTTTGCTACATATTTCAAATGTCCAAAGTGTATGTGACAACACATGGTCGTTGGGGAGGTTATACATAAATATAAAAAAAGGATACCAAGTGGAGCAGATTTATTATAGGGATATCATTAAATCATAATAGAAAAGAGCGCAATATTCCTCGCTCTTTTCTTCGATTTATTCATAATAATTAAGGTAACTTCCTATTTAATCTTTTTTTTTGCTTTTTTCGTATTTTGCCCAATAAGCAAAGAACGCTAAAATAGCAATACCTCCTATGATTGATCCGCCAATCTGTATATATTGTGTGGTATCCCAAGACATTAGCTCAACCCCTTAAATTTATTTCATGGACTCATCATTGTTAAACGTCACATGACCATCTGGATAAACATAATAAATTGTGTGGAATGGTACATATCCGGTTACAATATAACTTGTCTTCATTTCAAAACTGAAATTGTAATACAGTTTTGCTGGATTTCCTGTTGCAGGACTTAAATAAGAGGAGTCTACTCTTTGACCATAGCCTTTAGCATTATTTAAAGAAAGATTGTAGCTTGTGATTGTTACAGATGAACTTGTGTTTATTTTAATATTTATAGTCCCATTAATATCACCAACATATGTGTAACCATAGTATACGTATTGGTGTGCATTGATGGAGTCAAGAGTAGACATTGGACTTACTAAATCAGAAATAGAACTTTTCTTAAATTTACTGAATGAGCTTACAACTGTAAAATTTTTCCATTAACATTGCTTGTAGTAATTTTTGCGTCTTGCCCACTCTTTTTTAATTGATCGAGTTTTTGGATTACAGGTGTTGGAAGGGTGGTACTTGCTTTTGTCAACGATGGTGAACCACCAAACAATCCAAAAATAAAAGCCCCTGCTACAATCATTGAAGTAATCCTTTTCTTTTTCATTTTTTCTTTCCCCTTTACATTTTTGTGATATCTATTACTCTTATTTGTAGAATAATAGGATATCTTATTAGTAAAGTTATGTATAAAATTACAAAATCATCCATTCATTTAAAAAAATATGAAATATTATAGCAAAATATGTCTTTTTCTTGAACAATGACTTCACCATTTTTTTGTGGTGTATTTGTCAATAAATCTTATGATTAGTAGATAATTACGGAAAAGCATTACAAAATAATGCTAATATCCTTGAAAAGCTAGATGAAAGATTAAAGAAACAAAAAAGCAAAGATGAAAAGCAAATAAACACAATTATGACTGAAATTGATAAATTGAAAAAGAGAAAAAAGAAGGCACTTGATGATTATTACGATGAAGTTTTGTCAAAAGAGGATTATGATGATTATACTTTAACCATTAACCAAAACATAAATGAGTTATTGGAAAAAAAGCAAAAGCTAGAGTCAAACATGTCATCAAAAGATGCACAAGTGGCTCTTATAAAGAAAAGCCTAGATGAATTTTTAGAATTTAATCAATTAACCCCAGACATTCTTCATTGACTAATCGACCGTATCGAAATAAAGGCAGATGGGAGTCCGAGAGTCTTTTACAGGTTCTCGAACCCACTGCTATTTATTTGATTAATTTTATCAACGCACAGCACTCCACGTGTGCCGTCTGCGGAAACATATCCACCGGTTGAATGTACTTCACTTCATATTTAGGGCTCAAAGTTTGAATATCCTTTGCCAATGTAGATGGGTTACATGAAACATAAATCAATTTTTCCGGTTTTACCTGCAAAATGGTTTGGAGCAGCTGGTTGTCGAGGCCGGTTCTTGGCGGATCCACAACCATAACATCCGGTTTCCATCCCTTTTTCACCCATTTTGGCAAGACCTCTTCCGCTTTCCCAGGAACATATTTTGTATTAGTAATCCCGTGGCGTTTCGCGTTTTTCTTCGCATCCTCAATCGATTCCGGAATCACATCCATCCCGCGGATTTCTGCTGCTTGGTCCGCCAGCCATAACCCAATCGTGCCTACACCGCAATACGCATCGACCACTTTTTCCGTACCGGTAAGCCCCGCAGCCTTCTTCACTTCATTATAAAGCTTAACGGTTTGCGTTGGATTCAACTGAAAAAATGTTCTCGCTGATAATTCGAACTGCAGGTCCCCCAATGTTTCTTGGATGACCTCACTACCGGCTAACGAAACCGTCTCCTCACCAAAAATGAGTGAGGTTTTCTGACCGTTAATGTTTTGCACAATCGACTTCACATTCGGAAGCCTTTTTTGGATTTCCGCTATCAAAAGCTCTTTTTTGGGAAGTTCTTTTTGTGAGGTGATTAAAACAACCTGCAGCTCTCCTGACTGCACACCAACACGGGTGACAATCGTTCGAACGATTCCTTTACGCGTTTTTTCATTATAAATCGGAATCTTTAATTCCTCTAAAATTCGTTTTACCTGTGCCGTGGCTTCATTTGTTTTTGAATGCTGGACAGCGCATTGGTCAATATCAATTAACAGGTGCGAGTTCAAGCCATATAAACCGGCTAGGACTTTTCCATCTCTCTGCCCTACTTGGAAACTGCTTTTGTTGCGGTATCCCCACGGGTCTTCCATGCCAATTGTTTCTCGGATATCCAATTTGTTGGCATCCAGCTTTGTATGGCGTTCAAGCGACTGAATGACAATATCACGTTTTTCCTTCAGCTGTTGATCATATCCTAAATGCTGAAGTTGGCAGCCTCCGCATTGATCATATACCGGGCAGAGTGGCTGAACACGATGCGGTGATTTAATGCGGATTTTTTTAATTGTTGCTTCGGCAAATTTCGGATTAATTTTTGTCGCCTGAACGACTACCTCTTCCCCTGGTAGCGCCCCTGGTACGAAAACTACTTGCCTTTTAAAATAACCGACACCTTCTCCGTTGATACCGAGACGCTTAATAGTTAACGGAAAGGTTTGATTTACTTCTATTTTAATGTTTTGCTCTGTTTTCATGTTTTTCACGATTCCATCCATTTTTATTTTCATCGTATTATAGCATGTTTTACCTAGGAATGGGAAAAGCCGAATTCCGTTGAGAAATTCGGCTATTTTTTGTAATTGTCAAGGCTTTTGAATTTGTAGCCTCTGTTTTTTAAATCCTTAATCACTTTTTCCAACGCATCGGCATTATCCTTTGAAACAGTGTGTAAAAGCATTACGCATCCGGGATGAATTTGCTTGATGATATTATCATAAGCATATTGCGCGCCTCTCTGCTGATTCACATTCCAATCCACATAGGCAAGCGACCAAAATACATGCGTATATCCAGCGTCCATAGCAACTTTCATTGTTCTCTCGCTAAAAACACCTCTTGGTGGACGCAGATATTTCATTTCCTTTTGTCCGGTTAATTCCTTTGTTTTCACCTTTACGGTATCCAGCTCCTCTTTGATTTTAGCATCACTAATGGTTGTCATATCGGGATGATGCCAGGAATGATTGCCGACAATATGGCCTTCTTCCACCATTCGTTTTACGAGATCAGGCTGTGAAGTTAAGTAATGACCGGTAACAAAAAACGTTGCTGGCACCTTTTCTTTTTTCAAGACATCGAGAATTTTCGGTGTGTAGCCATTTTCATAACCGTTATCAAAGGTAAGGTATAAGATCTTTTTTTGGGCATCACCTTTATAAAAGGCCCCATATTTCTCAAGAAGCTGATCATACTGTGCCCCGGCCTCGGGCGGCTGTTCATTCACTGCTTTTTTAAAGCCCCAATGAATGGGCTGATTGGAAACAGCTCCATATGTAACACTTGGAACGAGCATAAGCAGCATTCCAAGGATGGTCAATATTTTTTTCATCCATGTTTCCCCCTTTTTTGTTTTTTTTAGTGTTTGTTTTAGTCGGGAAAACATAATTGGAACTTATAGGAAAGGTTTTGGTTGGTGGTAGATGCGGCCTTTGTTAGTGCCAGAAAAGGGAAAATTCAAATGAGAAAATAAATAAGCCGCAGCTCTTGGTGATGGAAGCTGGAGAAACCAGCATAATTCGGCATTGGTAATAAACGGTTTTATCAGGAGGAAATAGTCATAGATAGCCGGAAGATGAGCGTCTTTTGATATCGTATTACAAATGGGGCATACCCATTTTCTCCCCTTATACCGCATAGGAAGATACAAACATTTTGGACACAGAACACCCGGGATTAATTCACTTGGGTAAATATTGTACAGTTGGAGGACATCACTTTGAAGTGGTGTATGTTTATTTAAAATTTGTCTTTTTATTTTTCCCATTAATTTCTGATCAAGATAGTCCTTTTTAAAAAACTTTTCATGTTCTGCAATTTTTATTAAAAGGTTTTCGGCCCTGCACACTTTCTTTTCTGCCTCTGAATATCCGGGGGTTATATGTAAAGCGGCTTTTGAGTTTGTAAAACAAACGAGATGATCTAAGGGGATTATCGGTAATTGACTTTTTTCAAAAAAGTAATTTAATAAAATTTTATGGCGGGCAACCTGTGATAATGGATTAGAATATACCTTTTTATTTTCATTTACCTCTTGAGTTAGTTGATGACGCTCCAAAAGAAGGGAACCGGAATAGTTTTTACTATCAATGATTAGTCCTGATTTTTCAGAAAGAAGAAAAGCATCGATTTGGAAAAAGGATTCACCGTGTGGGAGTCGTATGTCGTGGAAAATATGGTACTTTTTTAGAGGAAGCAAGCTTAAATAGTAGTGAAGAGTGTTTTCCCCTCGATACCCCGATCTTAAATTTATCAGTTTTTCTTGAACAGCGGCCCTACTTGGATGATTTTTAGGTATTCTTCGTTCAAGAGCCTCATGTTGCTCCAGTAAAATCGGTTTTATAAGGTCTTTTTCAAACAAAAAAAATCACTCCTTTGACTTTTAAGATAATTTTATCGAAATTTGGAGTAAATTTTCGCTGTAAAATTAGACAACTTTTTGACTATTTTATTTTATCAACACTTTTTGGACGGATATCAACACTTTTTGTAATATATCGACACTTTTTTAAAAGATATCAACACTTTTTCATGATATATCAACACTTTTAGACGGATATCAACAATTCATAACTAAAAAGGGGATAAGCACCCGCTCATCCCCCTAATCACCAAAATTATTTAAAAACCGGTTCCTTAAACTGGGCCAATTTTTCCAATGAAGACTTATCCACATCAGCATGTAAACTGTTTCCGTGAGAATCCATCGTTACAACCGCAGTGAACCCTTCAACTTGAAGGTGCCACATCGCTTCTGGAATACCGAATTCCATAAGGTCAACGCCTTCAACAGATTTGATGCAGTCTGCATAATACTGAGCTGCGCCGCCGATCGCATTCAAGTATACGCCGCCATGTTCTTTCAATGCAGCCAATGTTTTTGGACCCATACCGCCTTTACCGATAACCGCACGAATACCGAACTTCTTCATGATATCGCCTTGGTAAGGCTCCTCACGAATACTTGTTGTTGGACCGGCAGCCTTCACATGCCAGTCACCCGCTTCATCCTTTTGCATAACTGGTCCACAGTGGTAAATCACTTGTCCATTTAAATCCACTGGTGCATCGTGATCCATTAAATGTTTGTGAATCGCATCACGGCCGGTATACATCATTCCAGTAATCTGAACAACGTCGCCAACCTTCAAGTCACGGATTTGCTCTTCCGTAATTGGTGCTGTTAATGTAATCACGTCTTCAGATTTCGCCGCTGCAGTTTCTTTTTCGGCTTCAGATTGTGCAAAATCAATGAATTCCCCGTCCTGGTACATCCACTCATTGATATCACCTGTTTCAGCATTTACCGCAACTCCCATGCGTCGGAATGCCCAGCAGTTATAAGCAACAGAAACATAGAAGCTGGCAGGAATACGGTTCATAACGCCGACTTTACAACCTAAAAGAGTTGCCTCGCCGCCGAAGCCCATTGTACCAATGCCTAGTTTATTTGCATTTTCCATCACGTATTCTTCTAACTTGCGAAGGTCTTCGTGTGGGTTCGCATCTTCAATAGAACGGAATAATTGTTCTTTCGCTAAATCATAGCCGGAAGAACGGTCGCCGCCGATCCCAACGCCGATGAAGCCAGCGCTGCAGCCTTGTCCTTGTGCTTGGTAAACGGAATGCATGATGCATTTACGGATACCATCAAGGTCACGACCGGCACGGCCAAGTCCTTCTAGTTCACATGGAAGGCTATATTGAATGTTTTTATTTTCACAGCCGCCGCCTTTTAAGATCAGACGAACATCAATATAATCCTTTTCCCATTGATCAAACTTGATGACTGGTAAGCCAGCACCAAGATTATCTCCGCTGTTTTTACCAGTTAGAGAATCAACAGAGTTTGGTCGTAATTTTGCTTCTTTTGTCGCCAATACAATCGCATTGCGAATCGCTTCTTTTAATTCTAATTGGTTTACCCCAACAGGAGTTTTAATTTTAAAAGTAGGAAGACCTGTATCCTGGCAAATGGGTGATACTTGGTCGTCTGCCATTTTAATATTGTTTGTAATCGTTGCAAGGCTCATTGCTGCACTTGTGCCGGCATTTTCTTGTTCCTTGGCAGCTTTAACAGCGCGGCGAACATCTTTAGGCAGTTTGGTAGAAGTTTCTACAACAAGCTTGTACATGCTTTCTTGAAATTTTTCAATATTCAATTCGAGTACCCCTTTCCCTTTGTCCCACTGATTTATCTTTTTTAATTTTATAACTATTCGACGCAATCCATTATACTCCTATACGCCTAAGAATTAAAGGATAAGCTTGAAATCGTTTACTTGGTAGAATGAGGTAAACTCAAAAAAATGAGCCTGCTTTTAAACAGACTCATTCGCTTTCACGGTGATTAAATTCCCGGCATTTTGATTCCATATCATCGAGCATGGAAAGTAAGCGGTCAATATCCTCAAGATCCGTATCTTCCGGATCAATTGCATCTAATACATCAAGGAACATATTTAATCGTTGTTTTAAAAAACTTACTTGTAGGTTTTTATCTTGTACAGGACTTCCCAAAGTACTTCACTCCTTTCGTGAACATTATAGCAAATGTTTCACTTGATTACAGTTTAAATTGGGTGATTGTTCCTTTAAGTTTTTCTGCTTGTTCTTTTAATTCACTGACCAGTCTTTCTACATCCATAATGCTTTCTGTTTGCTGGTTCGTTACAGATGTAACTTCATGTGCGCAGGCAGAGGTTTCTTCCGCGATCGCTGCAACTTCACTGGACTGACGGGAAAGCTCTTTAATTCCTGTCATTTGTTTATTGACAAGAGTTGCAATTTCTGATGTTGAAAGAACCATTTCATTCACACTTGTAGTCATTTCTTCAATCGCTATATTTGTTTGGGTTCCTTTAGCGACTTCGCTATTGACCGATTGCACTTGTTCAGTCATTTGATTGACGACATTTTGAACTTCTTGTTGAATATTCTTTATTAATTTGGTAATTCCTTGAACAGCATTTGCACTTTCATCTGCAAGTAAGCGAACTTCATCCGCTACAACCGCAAACCCTTTGCCGTGCTCTCCAGCGCGTGCAGCCTCTATGGAAGCGTTAAGAGCCAATAAATTGGTTTGATCTGCAAGATTACCAACAAGTTGAATGATTTGTTCCACTTGTGAGGCATTATCCTTAAGTCTTATTACGGTCTGGAGAGAAGCTTGATTACTTAAGGATAGATTTTCAATTCCCGAAATTAATGATTGGATAACATTTTTTGATTTTTGTAAATCTTTAACTACTCCCTCCGATACAGACTCAGAGGACTTCGCTTTTTCCTCAACCTCCAAGGCAATCTGGATCACTTCATCAACCGATTGAGCGGTTGCTTGTATAGCAGCGGCTGAACCTTCTGCTCCCAAAGAAATCTCATTGATTGCTTTTGCAATCATATTCGCCTCCTCTGAAGCTGTTGCAGATTGCGATGAAATCGTAATGACCTTATTATTAGTTTCATTAAAATTTTCATCAATATTTTGTACCATCTCTCTTAAACTAAAGAGCATTTGATTAAAAGCCATGCCAAGTGAACGGATTTCATCATCTGCTTTCGATACTTCTGCATCCTCACTAATGTCGCCGCAGGCTGCCATTAATGCCTTTTTTTCCAATTTTTGCAAAGGCTTTGTTATAAGACCGGCGGCAAGAAAGGCCAGGATACCGGACCAAATAATTCCAAGTGAAAATGTTAGAATGGTAAAAGTAATTTCCCCCATTCCTATATTTTGTTTTAACATTGGATAAAAAACATAAATAAAAAAGGCACTTGTTGAGTATGTAATCACTGCCAATACGATAATAAAAAGAACGAGCTGTTTTCTAATGCCAAACCTATACTTTATTTTCTCCTGCAATCTTCTGTCCCCCCTGCATGGTAAAGCAAATCCGATAATTCTCTTTATATTCAACATTATATGATAATTTCCGCCAATACCATAGATTAAATTTGACATTATTCGTAAAATTGTCATTATAAATGAAAAAGACCCCTACCAATCATACCGTAGGAGCCGATTGAAACAAACTCTTAACGTGGGTGTTCGGGTGCTACGAAACCAAACGATACATAATCCTGAACCGGAATCCATGCGCCAATCCCCTGTGAGGTTACATTTTTAATCACAATTAACTTTTTACTTCCCTTTAAAATAAGATAGACTTCCCCGTAAGTGACCTTTCCCTTTTCACTTACCCCCGGTGCATAGGCAAATAAATAGCCTAAGCGGTTAGCCGGAATATTATACACATGGTCATTTTTCGTACCACCGCCAATAACCGTTTCAAATGCAAGTGGCAGACGGGTTTTTTCCATTGCCGTTAGCAGCATCATTTTCTTGACCATTTCCGCATCCGGAATTTTGGAGGTCAAACCGCCACGGACAATTTTCTGTGATTCTTGGACATAGTGAATCTTGTATGGTGACTTGCCGCCACGGTTATCAAAAAAGTTCGTGTTAATTTTTTGATACTCCCAATTTGATGATGTTTCCGTTGATTCATAGTTCAACGGCCATTGTCCCAAATAAATGATAGCACGATAGCCAATCGCAAACGGGGTGCTATTGATGCTGGATTCATTTAGCATGCGAATCAAATCAGGGTTTTGAATTTTAATCCTTGAAGATTCAATTAATTTCTTTGTTAAATCACTAGGCTGCAAAAGCGGCAGATCCTGTGTCGAATTGGGATAAGTATTTTCCTTCGAAATATTTCGAACAGAGGATGGGACAGTATATTTAACTGCCTCTCTTTTCACCGCAGCTTTTTCAGCGAAAGCAGTTGGTAAAATTGTCATGATTAATAGCATGGACATAAGGACAGGGGCTAATTTTTTCACTCAAAAAACTCCTTTCAACATATGCATTCATTCGTCTGCTCATAGTTTTTTCGGAGTTCCTTAATATTATCCATTTTGAAAAATAATTTCTGTTCAATTCCTTTTACTTTCCAGCCGTGTTTAGAGAAATGATACAGAAATGTAATAATCTGAACATTTACAAAATTCATACATTGTTTTATAATAAACTTAACCTTTTAATAAAGGAGGGCAGCAATCAATCTGCTAACCAATTATCATTAAGGAGGTTGGGATCCCCGACTTATATGAAATTCAACACTCGTGTTTTTTTCAGGTTCGTTCTTAACTAACATGAAGGTTGGTGATTGATGGTCCCATAGAAAAGCGAGATTGATTTTAGCCTATTTAGAAAATGGTCATTATAGTACATGAAGCGTGAATTACCCGTACATGAGAATTTAGAAAAAAGAGACTCTAAGTCATTTGACTTAGAGTCTTTTCTGTTACAACAGAAAAAATCCAATCCCCAATATCACATAAGCCGCAATTAGGGTCAGCCCTTCGAACCAGTTGGATTCCCCGTCGTTAGAGATCACGACCATAAGCAAAACGGATGAGACCATTGCGATCAGTTCCTGCCAGCTAAATAGAAGCGGCATCGAGGTTTCAAAGAAAAGCGAAATAATGACCAGAACGGGCAGAACAAACATCGCGACTTGCAGGGTTGAGCCAATAGCGATTTCCACTGCAATATCCATTTTATTTTTAAAAGCCATCAAAACAGCTGAAGCATGTTCCGCCGCATTTCCAACAATCGCCACAATGATAATTCCTATGAACATCTCTGTCCAGCCAAAGGATTTCGCTACAACCTCAAAAGTATGAACAAGATGTTCAGAGATATAGGCAACCGCAACGGTGGCAATTGCCAAAACTGCAATTGCTTTTCCTTTCCCCCATTCCGGAACTTCTTCCGAATGAACGGCATTTTCATTATCATGATTGTAAACGCCCCGATGGGTAACAAGCTTGAAAAATAACGCGGCTAAATAAAGGATAATCAAAATAATGGAAATTCCTACACTTAAGGTCAGTTTTTTTCCCTCATCCATATTCATTGAAAAAACCTCTGGAATAACAAAAGCAATCATGACAGCAAACATGAGCAGTCCTGAATTATGGCGGGCATCGTAAATATTAAATTCCTGACGTTTGTATTTAAGTCCTCCAACAAAAAAGGATAAGCCGGCTACCAGAAGCAGGTTTCCTAATACGGAACCGGTTAACGAGGCGAGGACAATACCGATGAGCCCGGCCTTTAGAGAAAAGATGGAGATAATTAACTCAACTGCGTTACCAAAGGTGGCATTTAAGAGGCCGCCAATTCGTGGACCAGCCACAATCGCCAAACTTTCAGTGGCTCTGCCCATAAAGCTTGCCAATGCAATAATGGTTATACAATAAATAATAAATAAAAGGATACTAGACCAATGTAACAGTGTTCCTATTATTGAAAGTGGCACTCCAATGAATGTCATGAGCATAAATACTTTATTTGTCACGGCGTTCCCTCCATCTAAAATTTTTTCCACAAATACCACTATTCTCCTGTTAAAAACCCCACCAATGAGAATACACTATTTTGCAGCTTATTAAAAGTTTTGATTATTTTTTTGCTTGCAAATACTGGATTTTCCCGTTACCATCAGTTAAATACGATCATTTTTAGAAATAAGTAAGAGGTAAGTTTTATGCAAAAAAATCATTTTCATTTTTGGATCTTAGTTAGTATTGTTGCTATATCCGGTTTTTCTCAAGGAATGCTACTACCGCTCATTGCGGTCATATTTGAAAAAAATGGTGTTTCTTCATCCTTAAACGGACTTAATGCCACAGCACTATATATTGGAATTCTTCTGGTTTCCCCTTTTATGGAGATGCCATTACGAAAATATGGGTATAAACCCGTGATTTTATTGGGCGGAGGACTTGTAGTTGCCGCACTCGCCTTTTTTCCCATTTGGCAATCCTTTTGGTTTTGGTTTATTTTGCGTTTACTAATTGGAATCGGTGACCACTCGCTCCATTTTGCTACCCAAACCTGGATTACTTCTTCCTCGCCACTTAATAAAAGAGGAAGAAATGTGGCCTTATATGGGTTATTTTTCGGAATTGGCTTTGCAGCTGGTCCGCTGATGATGCCTTTGGTGAATATAAATGAGTCCCTTCCGTTCATCGTTTCGTCTGTTCTTTGTCTGATTGGCTGGTTCTTTTTATTGGCTCTCAAGAATGAATACCCTGAACAGGATGCAGGAATCAATTCATTTTTAAGAACAATTAAGCGCTTTAGCCAGACATTGAAATATGGCTGGGTTGCTTTTTTACCGCCTTTCTCTTATGGTTTTCTGGAATCATCCTTAAACGGCAGTTTTCCGGTCTATGCCTTACGAACGGACATCAATGTCGCAAGTGTTTCCATCGTTTTATCGGGTTTTGCCATCGGCAGTATTGTGACGCAACTTCCTTTAGGAATGTTAAGTGACCGCTATGGACGGAGAAATGTGTTAATAACCGTGTTAATTCTTGGATTTCTGAGTTTTACTGCCGCAAGCTTCCTTGAACATTCCTTAACGGGTCTATTTATATGCTTTCTTTTATCCGGGATGGCCGTCGGTTCCACGTTTTCTCTTGGGATTAGCTTTATGACGGATCTGGTTCCCAAAAACCTATTGGCAACAGGAAATTTGTTATGCGGAATCTTTTTTAGCCTGGGAAGTTTAAGTGGTCCGATTATTGGCGGTTTGTTTATCCAATTTTTCCAGAACGTAAATTTCTTCTATATTATTAGTACGATGCTCCTTGTTCTATCCCTGATTATTTATCTTTTTGGAAAAAGAACGGTTCCGGTTCTTGAAGGTCAAAAAAATTAAGGTTTATTTATGCAGCAAATGCATATCTGCGTCATAGTATATGTGGTAGAATGAATTAAATAAAGAATAATTCTAAATAAGTATTTGCTGTCATCAATTTGATGACAGCTTTCGTATTTTTTATGGGTAGTGAGGATGATTCTTTTTATCAACCGGTTTTTAATATAAATTTCTAATTAATAATAATTATCATACGTAAAAATTAAAACATCGCAAAATCCCACTAATAACAATAAAAACGTATGAATATCATTATCATTTAAATTATTATTTTATCAATTAGAATTGACCAGCATTTTGTCTTGCAGTATAATCAGATTTAAGGAGGGGGAACATAATGGATTCTGAAGTAAAGACACTTTCAAATAATCAACACCAACTTCAAAAGATTGGTTTCATAGAAAAAATGAAGCCTCATGCAGAATTGATTGCCGCCGCAGTGAGCGGGATATTAATTGCTGCAGGATGGCTATTGGATAAATACGATAACGAGGTCGATTCCATCATTGCTTATTTACTTGCTTTCGTAATTGGCGGATTTGCCAAGGCGAAAGAAGGCATCGAAGAAACCTACGAAAATAAAGAGCTGAATGTAGAAATGCTGATGATTTTTGCAGCAATTGGTTCAGCAATTATCGGCTACTGGACGGAAGGAGCCGTGTTAATCTTTATCTTTGCCGTCAGTGGTGCCCTCGAAACCTATACCATGAATAAGAGCCATAAAGAAATTTCGTCGTTAATGGAGCTTCAACCTGAAGAAGCACTCCTAATAAAAGACGGGGTGGAAAAAAGAATCCCAACTTCCGATCTTCAGGTAGGAGATCAAATTCTTGTAAAACCAGGGGAGCGGATTCCTTCTGACGGGATGATCGTAAAAGGGAAAACCAATATTGATGAAGCTGCCATCACCGGAGAATCGATGCCTGTTTCCAAAGGAAATCAGGAGGAAGTCTTTGCGGGAACAGTTAATATGACAGGCTCCATTACTGTTCAAGTGACCAAAGCAAGCAGTGATACTCTTTTTCAAAAAATCATTCAACTTGTTCAATCAGCACAAAGTGAAAAATCTCCTTCCCAGCTTTTTATTGAACGCTTCGAAGGTACTTATGTAAAGGTCGTTCTAGCTGTTGTAATCTTAATGTTTTTCATTCCCCACTTTTTGTTGGGCTGGAGCTGGCATGAATCGTTTTACAGGGCGATGATTTTGCTAGTGGTTGCATCCCCGTGTGCATTGGTTGCATCCATTATGCCTGCGACCTTATCCGCCATTTCCAATGGGGCGAAGCACGGAATCTTGGTAAAGGGCGGGGTCCATCTTGAGAATTTGAGCTCGCTTGAGGCCATTGCCTTTGATAAAACCGGAACTCTGACAAAAGGAAAACCTGAGGTAACAGAGATCATTGTAAGGGGTGACCTAGATCAGGAAGCTCTTTTATGGAAAGCCGCTTCGATAGAAAATCAATCCAACCATCCTCTTGCACAGGCTATCGTCAAATATGCAAAGCAACAGCTGAATCGGGAGCTTATTCAGCCTGATTCACTTGAAGACCTACCCGGCTGGGGGGTAAAAGCAAGTGTCAACGGTGATCAGTGGAAAATTGGGAAAGCAGATTTTGTTGGAAAAGAAACAGCTGAGGCATTCGCAGAAGGAAAAGCAAAAGAATTGGCCAGCCTTGGAAATACCCTTGTTTTCGTTGAAATCAACGGTGCACTTTCTGCAATGATTGCCTTGAAGGATGTTGTCAGGAAAGAAACAAAGATGGCCATTGATCAATTAAAGCAAAAAGGGATTTATACCGTAATGCTAACAGGGGATAGTCAAACAACAGCAAGGGCGATTGCCGCTGAAAGCCATGTTGATCAATTTTTCGCTGAATGCCTACCGGAAGAAAAAGTGGAGCAACTGAAACAATTAAAATCCAAGTTCAAAACAGTGGCAATGGTGGGTGACGGGATCAATGATGCCCCTGCCTTGGCAATAGCAAATGTCGGAATTGCGATGGGTGAAGGCACAGATGTTGCCCTGGAGACAGCAGATATTGTCTTAATGAAAAATGATTTGCCCCGGATTGCTGAGGCCGTAAACCTTTCGCAAAGAATGAATAAAATCATCAAGCAAAATGTGGTCTTTTCTATATCTGTCATCATGCTTTTAATTGCTTCAAACTTTTTTCAACTGCTGGATTTGCCGTTTGGAGTAATTGGTCATGAAGGAAGCACGATTTTGGTTATTCTAAATAGTTTACGGCTTTTAAAGTCATAAGGAAGACCGGGTGAGAGCCCGGTCTTTTTTAATTTCCCAACAATTCAAAGCGCCTAGACGCTACCACTTTTCTAGTGGTATCCGTTTGAGCCGTTCGCAGACCCAGAAGTTTTTTGTTTAGGATGATTCTTTTTCCCTTTTTGTTTTGTACCGCCATCTTTTTTCGTCTGTTTCGTCATGGTGTAAGCCTCCCTCAAATTGTAGGTAACCCCCAATCATAGTTTGAACAAATCCACCATTTTCATAATAGAAAAATAAGGAGGACTTAACAGTTTTTCTTACTTTTTTCACTATAAAAGGCATTGATTTCCCCGCCTAAAATGATGATGAAAGCAGATAAATACAACCAAATCATTAGTACAATAATGGCCCCAATACTACCATAGGTAAGCGAAAAATCACTAAATTTCCCGACAAAAAAGGATAACCCCACGGAAGAGATAATCCAGCCTACTGTGGCAAAGGCCCCTCCAGGAATCGCACTTCTACACCGTAACTTAACATTCGGGGCAATCCAATACAGACCCGTAAAGATTAAAAACAAAATAACCGCACTAACCGGATAGCTTAAAGTATCCCAAACATTTACAAATTCGTCCGAAAATCCCACTTGGGAAAATACAAATATTCCAATTTTCCTTCCGAAAACCGGTAAAATAATCGCAAGAATAAAAACAATAATCATCCCTAATGTTAAAAGAATCGCCGTTCCCCTAACAACAATGAAGGAACGGTTTTCTTTCACATTGTAGGCCTTATTAAACGCTCTGACAATCGCATTAATACCATTGGAAGCAGACCAGATTGTACCGATAATACCAAACGAAAGCAGGCCGCTATTCCGATGATTCATGACATATTTAACATTTTTCTCGATTAAATCCATTGCTTCTGCAGGAGCAAACCCTTTGATTACTCCAAGCACATTTTGATGGGGAATAGGAATATACGGAAGTAATGTAAAAAGAACAATGAGGAGAGGAAACAAGGATAAGAGAAAAAAGTAGGCAAGCTGGGCACTTAATCCATTCAAATCATCTTCTTCAATCCTGTGCCATAGTAATCGAATTAAAGATGAACGAACATTTCCTCTCTTTTCCACTCTTATCCCTCCTTAATAATTTTAATCTTCTTTTATGACGGCATCCATAAGATCTGAGTCCTCATGATCTGTAAAGGCATCTTTGGTTTCCTTTACCATATCGGTTACTTTTGAGTGAGTTCACGAAGTTCTTCCACCTTCTCTGTGATATAGGAGATATCCTCACTTACGTCCTCAACGGTTTCTTTTATTCTGATTGCTGTTTCTTTTATTTGTTCGGCAACCTCTTGCGGATGCTTCACAATATAAAGTCCCTTTTTGGATACATTGAGAATATTTTCCTTCATTACTTCCCGTGTATCTTTATCTAAAAGGCTGATTGCGCCGCCTGCCAATGCTCCATAAAGCATTCCTTTCCAAAATTGATTCCTCTTTTTCACCTTAAACTCTCCTTCTTTCGTACAAATTATCATCTCAACATCCATTTTGCGATAAGCCCATTCCCTATGCAAGTTTAAATCGAAATATTTAATATTCTTTCATAAACATTCCCCTTTTGTAAAAAAACAAAACACTATTTTTATTGACAGATAGTCGTTATAATGAAAAGATGAGAGTAAAAATTCGGAAAGGGTGTCCGGAATGAATTTATCACAAAAATCTACTGAAAATGTCGAATATATGATTGAACAAATAAAAGAAAAATTAAAAGTTCTCAATCTGGGTGCAATTAAACCAACTCATTTTGACGAGGATATGTACGAAGATTTAAAAGAAATTTATGAATTGGTTATGAAGAAAAATTCCTTCAGTCCCAATGAAATGCAGGCACTCGTTGAGGAACTTGGGAACCTAAGAAAAAATAAGTAAGCAGATCCATAATGGATCTGCTTTTTATTTTTGTTCAGTCAGGATAATCGGACCTTCTTTGGTGATGGCAATGGTATGTTCATATTGAGCGGAATACGTTCCATCAACGGTTCTTGCCGTCCAGCCGTTCAAATCCATTTTCGTATGGTACATGCCGATATTGACCATTGGTTCAATGGTAAACACCATTCCTTCTTTAATTCGCGGTCCTTTCCCCGGTAGGCCATAATGTGGAACATCCGGTTTCTCGTGAATAACGGTCCCAATACCATGACCGATGAAATCCCGTACAACCGATAGTCCTTCACTTTCTACATATTTTTGAATTGCGTGTCCAATATCTCCAATTCGATTTCCCGGAATTGACTGTTCAATTCCTTTATAAAGGGCCTCTTTTGTGACCTTTAATAAGTGGTCTGTTTCGGAAGAGACATTTCCAACCGCATAAGACCATGCAGAGTCGGCCAACGCCCCATTATAGTTTACCACCATATCGATTGTGACAATGTCCCCTTCTTTCAAGGGTTCTTTTCTTGGGAATCCATGACATATTTCATCATTAATACTCGCACAGGTGGCAAATTCATAGCCTTTATAACCCTTTTGCTCAGGTGATGCATTATTTTTCCGTAAAAAATCATCAACAAACTCTTCAATTTCCCAAGTCGTAACACCTGGTTTAATTAATTTGGCAATTTCTTTATGGCATGAAGCAAGAATTTCTCCCGCTTTTTTCATCGCTTCAATTTCTCTTTGTGATTTTAGGACGATCATTATATTCCCTACCTTTTTATGTTTTTCAGTAAAACAGTATCATTTTAACGGATCTTTTTAGCCAGAATTTATTCATTCTAAGTTTATATTATCCCTATCCAGCCTTTTTTTCAAAGAAGTGATTTATGAACTAATACATTTTAACTTATATGGTTAAAAATCCGTCGTTCGTAATATGGAACTTTTTTATCCCTTTTGGTAATATTATAATATAGATTATCTTTATTAGGTGTGTGAGATGCAATGATTGGAGAACGTGTAAAAAAACTACGTTTAGAAAAGAAAATGTCTCTTTCCGAGCTTGCTGAACAGGCAGGAGTCGCAAAGTCTTATTTGAGTTCCCTTGAAAGAAACTTGCAAACAAATCCATCCATTCAATTTCTCGAAAAAATTTCAGCGGTCTTAAATGTTCCTATAGATTATTTAATCCATGAACAAATCGACAAAGACGAATTGGACAGCGAATGGATGAAAATTGTAAAAGAAGCAATGAGCTCAGGCGTTTCCAAACAACAATTCCGTGATTTCCTTGAATTCAACAAGTGGCGGGCTGATCAAAGCAAAAAATAAGTAGAATTTCTTAAAAAAAGAAAGCATTCCCAAAAGGATTTTTCATCTTTTTAGGAATGCCTTTTTTGTATGTACCTTAACATCATCCTGAGCAAGAAATGTTCGAACGGTTTCCTTTGTAATTCCAAGTTTTTTTGCTTCGAGAATTAGCGCAATCCATTCCTCATCCATTACATCCATTGTACGTTCTGTGTTTACCAACTAAACTCACCCCTAAAATACATATCGTATTCCAGGCAACCCGGCCATCCTAGCAAGATAATCATCTTACCTTAGATCCTCGGCTTTGCGTCCCTCTTTTTCAAAAGGTTTGCCTTTTTCTGATTGTAATATTCACTAAATGACAATCAATCATTTATTTCCTGCTTAGGACTAAATACTTAATCCTTTATGATACGTTTATTATAAATAGTTCTTTTTTAGTAGGGTGTTAGATTTTGTCAGTTTATTATCATTTTCAAACTACTTTTTGCCCCAAAATATTCAATTTTCAGACAAAAAGCTGCTTAAATATTAAAAAACGCATCATTCATTTACAAACAAACCATATTTTTAAAGAAAAAAGAGGGGGTTTTTGTCGAATCCCCTCTTTTTTCCTTTTATTTGAAATGATAAAATGGATTAAAATCCTTTTTGCCCGGGTCCCCTGCAGAAATATCGTTGAAATGCATGGGTTAAATTTTGATTGTTTAATTCGGGATTTACGGTTTCTTTCGACCGGATGGTTAAATAGGAACAAGAAAGACCAACTTTGCAAGAATCCTCAGTATTTAAACCTTTTAAATCTCCATAAATGATTCCGGCAATAAGCGAATCACCTGCACCTGTTACATCCGTAACCGGTACCTCTGGAGCCACTAATGCTCCGGCTTCCCCGTCCTTGGTAAAGTAAATTAATCCCTGATTCCCTCTACTAATTACGACCTTTTTAACGCCCTTCTTTAAAATTTCCACCGTTGCTTTAAAAAAGTCTCCCTCCGTCTTTATTTTTGTATTCGATAAAGCTTCTGCCTCTTTTTCATTAGCAACAAGCCATGTAATCCCTTCAAGTGAATGGGGTAACTTCTCAGTTTTTGAAACTGAGACCGTAGCAATGCAAATAGGAATATTTTCATTCCTGCAATGTTGGATCACAAGTTCAATGATTTCTGCAGGTAAATTTGTATCGAGTAACACGATTTCAGGTCGGTATTGCGGCCATTTTTTTTCAATAAAATCCTCTTCCGTATAATCATAAATAGCCATATCAGCAAATGCGATTGCCATTTCACCTTCTTCATCAAGTACAGCTGTATAGTTACCAGTTGACTTTCCCGGCAAGGCTTCCAAAAGGCTTACATCAACATATTCTTCTGTCGTTTTACGAAGCCACTTTCCTTCTTGATCATCTCCAACATAACCAAGTAATGAACTATTCAGACCAAGACGCCCAAGGTTTTCAGCGATATTCCGTGCTACTCCGCCACAGGACATCGTACTCTTTGCAGGGTTCGATGTTTTAAAGGTAAGGTGATTTATAGTTTGTATTTTACGATCAATATTGGCTCCGCCAATACATAGAACATTCATGGTTTCACACACTCCTCTGGGACAGGTAAGGAAGAATCAGAATTCGACAAAAATCCTCTCCATTATTACTAGTACGATGCAAACCTTGTAAAAACCTTTGGATAAAATTGTATATCACTGTAATTTGCGCAAACGGTTTCCTAAAAACGTGAGTAAATCAAGGTTTCAGGAGACCCTAACATATTTAAAAATTTTTTAGACTAAATATATTTGTCTAAATTGTGACATTTAGCATATAATGACAACAAAACATAAATATTCAAAATATTCTAAAACTGGAGGTGCAGGAAAAGATGACTCTTCTTCATGTTTTAAATTACTCCATTCCCATTGGCTTTATCATATTTTTCGGTTTTCTCCTTGATCGTATGTGTAAATCTGATAATCCGGAACAAAAAGCTGGTGATGAGTGAAGTCTAGTAAAATAGATTTCACCAAAGCCAGCTTTTTTTTATGCAATAAAAAAAGTAACAATTGAAAGTAACACAGATGTTATCAGCATTGCAATTAACGGGCGGGCTGCTTTTGTACGGAGGTCCCGCAAACTTACATTCAAACCAAGACCGACCATTGCAGAGGTCAAAATAAAGGTGGTAGCCGTTGCAACCCCGTCTAACGCTGTTTTTGAAACCGGAATGGATTTACCGAGGACATAGCTTCCAAGCAAACTCATGAAAATAAATCCAATTAAAAACCATGGGAATTCAATTTTCGTATTACCTGTATTCACTGTATTTTTCCGTTTTACCCAAAACATTAAAATAAAAGATAATGGAACTAGCAGAAGCACCCGCCCTAATTTTGCCAGTAATGCAATCGCCAAGCCATCAGGACCCGCTGGAGCACCCGCTAAAGCGACATGGGCAATTTCGTGAAGGCTAGTTCCACTCCAGATTCCATAATCAATGGCTGATAACGGAAGTATAGGACGCAGGATGGTATAAGTAATAGAAAAGATCGTTCCAACTAGTGCAATAATCCCTACTCCAATCGCTGTATCTTCTTCCTTTGCTTTAATAATGGGGGAAACAGCTGCAATCGCTGCTGCTCCGCATACACCGGTGCCGACCCCAAGCAGTAGGGAGAGAGTTGATTCAGCTTTTAATAATTTTCCGAGCCAAACAGTCAATAATATAGCAAAAGTAATGACAACCACATCGCGTGCAAGCAGTCCGAGCCCTTGATGAATCACAATATCAACATTTAGTTTTAAACCGTACAAAATGATGGCAAAGCGTAAAAAGCGTTTTGCAGAAAATTGAATACCAGCTCGAATTTTTTCCGGATAACCAAAAAATTGCCGATAGATTACCGCAATGACGATTGCGCAAGCCAGCGGTCCAACATGATCAAAACCAGGGACTTTTGATAAAGCATAGCCTAGTGCTGCAACAACAATGGTAAAGGCGATTCCACCTAACCATAAACCGACGGATGGCTTAGGTTTCGGATTTCTTTGCTGCAGATCGGCCTGTTCATAAACAGATAAAACTTTAGCATTCACGTTCTCCATTTTTTTATCACCTCATTTAATTTCTAATTTCAGGATACTCCCCATACGTGTATAAGGAAAATAATGATATATAATAAGGATGATAAGTAAATTCATATACATAGGGTTTGAAGCGGGGGTAATAGGATGGATCAACATTTAGAAGTGTTTTTAAAAGTTGTGGAAAAAGAGAATTTTTCTAAAGCTGCCGAAGAGTTGCATATGACGCAGCCAGCGGTTAGTCAATATATCAGAACACTAGAAGAATCTATCGGGGCGAGGCTGCTTGAAAGGAGTAATAAATATGTACGTCTCAATAAAGCTGGGGAGATTGTCTATCATCATGCAAAAGAAATTTTGGCGCTTTATACAAAAATGCAGTCACTAGTGGATGATCTGACAAATGAGGCAAGCGGGCAGATTTCAATTGGGGCAAGCTATACATTTGGTGAATATATTCTTCCGCATATTATCTCAAGAATGCAATGGCAGTACCCCTTGATTCGTCCATCTATCAAGATTCAAAATACCAAGGAAGTAATTGAGCTAGTGAGAATGCATCAATTAGATATTGGCATTATTGAGGGCTTTTTGACAGATGACCATTTAAGTTCAGAAGTACTTTCGGAGGACAAAATGGTGATTGTTGCACCGCCAACACATCATCTTTTATCCAAAATTGGGCAAAAACAAATTTCAGATTTGGAAGATGAAACGTGGATTCTAAGAGAAGAAGGTTCGGGTACAAGGGAAGCGGCGGAAAACTTTTTTCGCTTACATGAATTTTCTCCAAAAAAAATTATGGAATTCGGCAGCACCCAGGTGATAAAAGAGTCCGTTGAGGCCGGGCTGGGGATAAGCCTATTGTCACGCTGGGCAATTGAAAAAGAGCTTGTCCATAGTTACATCCGGATTATTCATGTTGAGGGGTTGCCTTTTAAACGGAATTTTTCAATGATTACCCAGTCTGCATATCAAACAAAAGCTTTGAAGACATTTATTGAAATAGTGAGGGCGTATTTGGGGGAATTCTGAGTGGGATTTTCTTGTTGGCCGCATAGAACCACTCTATGTACCGGGTTGAGATTTTCTCACCATTTCGGTCGCATAGAGCCTCTCTACGCTACCGAGTTACACTTTTCTTCTCCATTTCGGTCGCATAGAACCTCTCTACGCTACCGAGTTTCGCTTTTCTTCTCCATCTCGGTCGCATAGAACCTCTCTACGCTACCGAGTTACACTTTTCTTCTCCATTTCGGTCGCATAGAACCTCTCTACGCTACCGAGTTACACTTTTCTTCTCCATTTCGGTCGCATAGAACCTCTCTACGCTACCGAGTTACACTTTTC
>NZ_JAVDUQ010000006.1:0-161009 GCF_031456445.1 Neobacillus niacini
GGTGATGTTCAACGAGATTTGTATAGTGCCTTTCTAATTATGAATACAAAGGATAATCTGCGTGAAATAGATGTTGAACGAGCAAATAAAACTTGAAACAACTTCTTTGAAAAACACGAACAGGAAATGGAGCGAATGAAACATCTGAATAAGAAACAATTAAGCAGTATTGGCTTGTAAAACTACGAAACAAAAGGGTTTTGAACCGAGCCCACAGGGCGATAATGGCAGCAAAAGCTGCCTTGCCCATGAAAGTCTAAGGGAAATAGCAGAGTGGCTGATGTTAGCCGAAAACTCGTTTTCGGTCATTCAGACGAAGGCTGAATGAAAGTACCTTAGAACCTCGTGACTTCAGTCATGAGAGGTTCAGAAATCTATATCTCTGGGTATAACTCAGATTCTTATCATTGTTTTTTTCTCATCAATAAAATTAAGACTTCATATGTTAAGTTTATCACTGGCAACCTGATTTCATGAAAATCTGTACCAATTTTGTAACGAAGGTGACACCATTTCGCAACAGCTACCGTGCTGCACCTATCACTTCGGAGTATAAAATAAAGATAACACTTACAAAAAACATTGCTGTAATTCTATTCTTAAACAAGGAAGGATGCTGAAGTATGGACTATTTAGAAGTGATTTCAATCATTGAGAAAAACAAAATGAATTTAGTGAAGATGTTAGAAGAAAAGACCTTATCCAAAGAGCAAATGGATTCCATCCAACACTCGATTGATAACTATAATTATATTATAGAATTAACAGAAATGAACCACTTCGAAAGAGGAGCTTTAAATTAAGCTTTAAGCTCCTTGTTTTACATCTGTTTTTACTGTCAAAATAAAATGGCTCATTTCACTTTGGTGAAATGATCCATTTCTAATTTTCAATTTCATTAAATTAAGAGAAAGGCTTTACCTCTAAGAAGTAAAGCCTGGTTTGAAAAAAAAGTCTGGTTTATTTCCATATTGTCTTATATCCCAGTATGGACATGCACTTGATTACGTCCTTCTCGTCTTGCTGAGTACAAAGCTTTAACTGCATTATTCAAATGCTGATTTAGTGTTTCCCCTATCTCTTTCATTGTCATTTTCCTATACATTTAATAGTTGCGAAGGTAACAGAGCCCTTTTAGTACGTTTCGCTTCTTTTATTTTTGCAGCTAATTCTTATTAGAGAATATCCTTTTTCAGAGATGTTTTTACCAGGGCAATCTGTCCATTTTTAGGGACTAATTCACTGATATTTTCGTATTTTCCATCCATTTTTAAAACAACATCAGAGCTCTCCACTTTATATTCCTTAAAAGTCCAGGAAAAGAGTTGTCGTTCAACTCTTCCTTTATCCCCGATAAGAGTAAACCATCCTTGCCCAACATAAAAAGGGTTCATTAGCAGATTATTCACGATAAAAGAGATACGGGTATTTTCTTCCTCTGGTTCAAGTTTTGTCTTAAAAGAAAGCGCCAAAATAAAATAGTTTTTAAATTTATCCAATTCAAGTAATTGAAGGTGGTACCTGTCCCCCTGCTTTTGATTGAAGTCATTCAAGACCGTTTTAATACTTTTTTCCACATCAATTTCAAATTTACTGGCATCTCTCCAAGTCAACAATCGGGAATCAAAAAGGGACAGTGTCAAAATGTAATGTGCAGCAAAACTTTTTGGATTAAAACCTTCTTTCCCAACGGACTTCACATCTTCCGGTTCAACAATAAATTTTTTATATTCAGCAAAAAAATTTTCGTTCATATTCTATACCTTCCCTTCCTTCATACTTTGATGAAATGGATGATCTAAACTTGGTAATTCCGCATTTTTCTCGTAATCTTTCAATATATTGTAGATGACAGGCGAATCGTCATTGTATTTAACTATATATATTCCTCTACCAAAATCAAAAATCCTTCTTTTCCTTCCATAAATCTACATTAATTACTATTTTTAATCATAAAGTCCTATTATATTTTCTGAAAAATTATCGTAATGGGTATATAGATTAGCTTGTTAAAAGAAATTTTTAGGGGAATGAATAAGGCAAAAAAACTGTTGAAAATTTTTTGTTTCAACAGTTTTCCCATTATATTAAATGGTTTAAGTTGGTTCCAAACGATTACTTACCCAGATACTCATAATAATTCTGGGAGTGGTAGCTCCTAAATCCGCATGATTCATAGAGTCCAAGTGCATGAGCATTTTTGGCCTCAACTTCCAGAAAAATAGCCAGACCTTTTTGATCCTCCATTTTCACCACTTTTGAAAGGGCTTTTCTCCCAATTCCCTTCCCTCGTAGTTCAGGATAAATAGCAAAACCATAAATCCACGCTTCGCCATCTTTTTCATTCACACGCATTTTCCCTGCCGTTCTTCCATTGACTTCGATAATGAGCCATTGTTCACTACCGTTCTCCCTAGTCTCCCGTTGCATCTCACGTGCCTCATTTTCATGTAATCCAAAGCCCAAGACATCAAGCTGTATTTCCGCTTCCCAATCCTCATCGGATATAGAAGGTCTTAGGATTATTGCTGGGTCCTCAGATAATTCAGTGTTATGCCACTTCATTTGATATTCCGCAACAGAAAAGGTGCAGTGGATATTCTTTAAAAACCTTTTTGCCGTTTCGGAGCTGGTTGGAGCATTTAACAAAATATTTCTGACTTTTCGTTTCTTTGCTTCCTCAAGTCCCTTTTCTAGCAAATTAGTAAATATCCCTCTTCTTCGGTAATCCGGGTGAACCATTCCGCAGAGTTCCACTTTATTTCCAAAATAATAGCTTCCCAGAAATCCAACAAGCCTGCCATCTTCATAATGAAAGAAGTCATCCTTACTATTTTCTGCCCTGTTTTCAAGCATATCAAAATTCAACTTCAGATGAAATCCACCTTCTCTTTCACAAACCTCCTGAAGACCTTTAATATCAAGCAAATCTATCTCCGTTAACATTTCATTCCACTCCTTTCACAACGCTTTATTTCTATTCTCGTTAAACCCTTGCCATTCCTTCTTTTTTTGAAAAAAGTGGGATCTTGGGGTCTGACCCCCGATGCGGTAACGCGTTACTACACTGAATGCAAACCCCAATTAGTACTTTAAAACAACTTTCAATTCCAAATTGGGACCCGACCCCTGATAATTATCCTTATACGGGCAGAGGATTTACCGGCAGCCGCGAAATCATTTTGCCTGAGTATTATCAGAGTGAAAGAGGCTTCACAAGCGGTGATATTTTAAAAATAATTGAAGGGGATACAGGTAATACATCGATTACATTTGTTTACGACAAAAGGTTAGGATGGTTAAGATATGAATGAGGTGAAATTATGATTAGTGAATATTGTATATATAAAAATATGGTATACGAAGTTGAAATGAAAAATGAAAATTTAAGATTATTTAGTCATGATGTAAATGACAAAATAACAAATGGCTTTAACGAATATGTAGATGTTTTAGGAAGATTGTTCACTGGGGCTTGGTTTTTCAAATTTAAACGATTGCGAAATGAACACAAGCTGTTGTTACGCCCTGCAAGACAAATTCTGGGTTCATGACCCCGACGGAAACGAGTGGTAGTTTTTCTATACCAAAGCAGATGTTGAAAAAACAGTGAAAATACATCAGCTTGTTGCGTTAAATCCCACGATACAACAACTGCTGTTCATAAATTACAAAGGGGCTCACAGTGTGAGCCCCCTTATTGTACTCTTCCTTATTAATTCCTAGTTTCTGCGAATCGCTTAATCCGGTCGCCGATTTCATCGCGGACGCGTTGGAAGATTGCCCATTTTTCTTCTTCTGTCCCTTCTGCTTTGGCAGGATCGACAAAGCCCCAATGGACCCGTTTCACATGAGGGGGAGTTACCGGACAGTGATCTACCGCATGACCGCATAATGTGACGACTAAATTGGCATGGTTTAATATTTCGGGGTCAATGATTTCGGAAGCCTGATTAGAAATATCAATTCCTGCTTCCTTCATTGCTTTTACCGCATTCGGGTTTAGGCCATGCGCTTCAAGACCTGCACTTTTAACAGTCCATTCATCTCCCAAATATTTTTTTGCCCAGCCTTCCGCCATTTGGCTTCGGCACGAGTTGCCTGTACATAAAAAGTAGATAGTTTTATTAGACATGTGTTTTCTCCTTTATGATTCGTGTAGTAGCTTGTAAATCACGGCGGCACAGCATGCCCCTAAAATCGGTGCCAGGATATATATCCATAGATAGTCAGTATGACCTGAAACCAGTGATGGACCGATTGATCTTGCAGGGTTCATCGAGGCACCACAGATAGGACCTGCAAACATCGCTTCCAGTCCTACCGTTGCTCCAATCGCAATTCCGGCAAATTCTTTTACCGCTTTTCCATGAACAGCAGAACCAAAAATCACCAACATTAAGAAAAACGTCAGGATGAATTCCATGATGAACGATTGGAGCCCAGAACCTCTCGGCAAGGTTGCCCCGAGTGATGCTACGTTCCCAAATAGAGATAAAACCGTGGCGCTCGCTATTATTCCTGCCAGGATTTGAACCACAATGTAGAAAAGGGCTTCCCTCTTCTCTATATCCCCATGGATGAGAAACCCGAGGGTCACTGCCGGATTAAAGTGAGCACCTGAAAGGTGACCAAATGTGAAAATGAGAGCCATGACAACAAACCCGAACGTAAGGGCAACCCCTACATGGGTTAGACTTTTCGTCATTTGGTCAATGACCACGGCAGCGGTTCCAGCAAAGATGAGAAAATAGGTCCCTAAAAATTCGCTAATTAACTTTTTTTTCATGTTAATCCCCTTAACAACCGCAGCATTTTTCAATCTGTCTGATTTTTTCCGTCTGCTCCGGCACATGTGCCAAAATATCTTCGATGAGACCAAATAAATCACAATTCGAATTCAAGGAATAATACACCCACTGTCCTTTTCTTTCTTCCATCAAGATACCCGCATCCTTTAATTTTCGCAGATGCTGGCTGATAGACGGCTGACTCATCTCAAACACTTCCTGAAATTCACAGACACAGCAATCCCGCTGTTTTAGCATCGCGATAATCGTCAAACGTGTTTTATCGCCTAATAGCTTTAAGCCATTTGCTGCCCGTTCCAACTCAATTGGTGAATTTGACATACTTTTGTTTCCCTCACTTAAATTAACATATAACTATTTACTTATATAGACTATACCAAGCCTATCTCATTTTCAAGCTAAATAATTCAATCCCTATCCTCCATATTCAATAAAACGATGTTCCTCTGCTAAAGGATACAAAAAAGACAACGTCCCAAAGTGGGTGTTGCCTATTAATAAAAATATTTCGTTATTGCCTAATTAATATACATCACGCTGATAACGGCCATTTGATTGCATATCTTTTAGATACGCTTCAGCGGCATCGCGGGCCATTTCGCCTTCTTTTTCGATCACGGTAATAAGCGCTTCATGAACGTCTTTCGCCATATGTTCCTTATCACCACAAACGTAGAAGTAGGCACCCTTTTCTAACCATGCAAACAATTCTTTACCATGTTCAAGCATTTTATGCTGTACATAAACCTTTTGAGCCGTATCACGGGAGAATGCAGCATCCAGTTTTGTCAGTACCTCATCCTGCTGATATTTTTCTAACTCGTTTTGATAAAGGAAATCTGACGAAGCATGCTGGTCTCCAAAGAATAACCATGTCTGGCCTGTTGCTTTATTCACGGCACGTTCCTCGATAAAAGAACGGAATGGTGCAATGCCTGTCCCAGGGCCAACCATGATAATATCACTTTCCCCAGACTCTGGCAGATGGAAGTGTTTGTTTGGTTGAACAAATACTGGTAGCGTATCGCCTTCTTGAACACGTTCCGCGCATAAAACTGAACAAACTCCTTTACGATCGCGTCCATGAGAAGTGTAGCGGACAGCACCGATGGTTAAATGCACTTCATCGGGATGAGCGGCAATGCTGCTTGCAATAGAATAAAGCCGTGGCGGCATTTTTCTCAAAAGAGAAACGATTTCCTGAGCAGTAGCCTTCCATGGACCAAAATCACGTACCATATCCAGCAAATCACGACCATAACAATATTCTTTCAATTCGCTTGCATTTTCAACCAAGACAAGCTTTTGTAACTCTTCATTTTCAGTAAAGGCTGCTGCCTGCTGCAAAATCTTTTTATTCAGCAGTGTGATTTCAAAAAAGCTTGTGAGCGCTTCCTTCAATGGCAAAGTTTCACCTTGCTTATTAATGGTGACAACGGCTTCTTCATCCCAGTGCATTTCTTCAAGAAGGGTAGCCACAAGTTCTGGATCGTTTTCAGGAACAACACCAAGGGCATCTCCTGGGACATAAGAAAGGCCTGATCCTTCTAGTGATAACTCAATATGTCGTGTTTCTTTACTAGAGGCTTCTCCATTTAAATTTACATTTTTAAGAACCTTCGCTGGAAATGGATTCGTTCTTGAAAATGTAGGCGTAGGTTTATCCTTTTTTGCATTTTCTGCAGTAACTTGCATGATCTCTTACCTCCCAATGTTGTATATATGCTAGGATAACATATTTAATGAGAAAGCAGATATGTTTTTTCACACACAATGTTCAAAAAGTTTAATCCCGATCCTATCAAATATACTACTCTATAGAAAAAATTCATAATAATGAAAAATGAATCGTTAAAGGAACCGACAAAAAACGTTTCATTCTATTTTTTTCGATAGTGGTTCTGCTCATAATTCCTCAACATTTGAAAGCAAACCTCGTTTTTTATAAGAAAGTGACGATGAAAACTCATCATAGTCAGAAAGGAAAGAAGGAAATAATATTGAATTATACTTCATCAGGGTAAAAGACCTTGGAACAATTTCGGAAAGGTTGTGAGTGGATGAGACTTCAGATTGTACAACCTAAGAAAAACTTCAGCTACATCTTCGTTCAATTTCCAGGAATGAAAATGAACGTCCCAATGCTCTCGAGCAATAAGGGAAAGGCAGTGAAAGAAGATGTTGCTCTATGTGTCCAATTAAACTGCAATGAAAAGGTCAATCAATTGTACCTTGTGCACACAGAGAGTATAAAACCATTTGACTTCACAGATGAAGAAGTAGGTGCAACAGCCTATTATCGAGTCATCAAGAAAAAAGAAGCCTCTCCAGACTCACACACGAATGAATCCGAAGATTTCGTCACGTTTATTACCGATGAAGTGGCAGTTGTCCAAAAGAAGACAGAAACAGGATATCAATTCGTCTTGGTTCTAAATGAACGTGAAATCGGAATCGTCGCTTCGATTGAGGAAGAAGTTTTACAAACAGTGAAAGTCTCATTGACACTTCAAGAAGAAGCAAAAGTGCATAACGAAGTTAAAACTATTCATTCAAAAAATAAGATTGTCTTCCCATGGCGGGCTAAAAAGAAGATATTCGCAGGAGGTCATGCCTTTCAGGATAATGGAGTTTTTGAACCAATCCGAATTCTTTTGGAGGGCGCTAAAAGAAAAGTTGCACTATTTTCTCCTGCCGCATTAGACTTTATCGGTCCAGGTGATCAGAACCCAGTCATTTTTATTAGGAAGGGATGATGACGGGGATTATCCATAGCAAAAAAACAACTTCATACAGTATCTAATCGAAACAGAAGGATTAAAAAGGTAATCCTTTTCGATTAAATGAATTCAAAAAAATAAGGACGTGATAAAGAATATTCATTTATTGCTTGTCATAGATAAAAGGGACTTAACCAATCGGGTTAAGTCCCTTATTTCAGTTATAAAATCTCAGAAAGTATTTACATACCAAACTTTTGTAGCCGCTTATAAAACGTACTTCGTGGAATATCGAGTAATTTGGCGGCAGCCGTCACATTTCCTTTTGTTTTTCTTAAAGCCTCTAGCATTAAATCTCTTTGTATTTTTTCCCGTGCATTTAGCTTTCTTTCATCCTCCTCGGTTTCTTCCGGTTCTCTTCCTTGGGGAACAGATGGGTGGTGAATCGTTAAAATCTCAAGACCAGATTGCTGCACGGGTGACATGATATGTAATCGCTCGAGCATATTGGTTAATTCTCTAATATTCCCTGGCCATTCATAATCTTTTAATCTAGCTGATAAATCGTCCAAGTTCGGGGTGTTCCAGTTATTCATTTGACATATATAGCGTACAAGGTGTGGTATATCTTCTTTTCTTTGTCTTAGCGGCGGAACAGAGATTGGATATACATTCAAACGATAATAGAGATCCTCACGAAATTCCCCTTGTTTTACAAGCTCTGTAATGTCACGGTGAGTTGCGGTGATGATACGGACATCCACCGAAACTTCCTTCGTGCTGCCAATCGGTGTAACTTTACGCTCCTGAAGAACTCGCAATAACGCAACCTGCATCGTGTGCGGGATTTCCCCAATTTCATCTAGAAAAATCGTTCCCTTATGGGCCTGTTCAAATTTCCCTTTATACCCTTGCTTTCTTGCCCCTGTAAAGGCCCCCTCAGCATAGCCAAATAGTTCACTTTCCATTAAGTCTTTTGGGATTGCCCCGCAGTTTAAGGAAATAAAAGGTCCATTTTTTCTCGGACTGTTGTCATGGATGGCCCGGGCAATCAGTTCTTTCCCAGAACCGGTTTCTCCAGAAATATAGACCGTGGCATCCGTTGGTGCAACGAGTTTTACTTTTTGTAACGTATTCTGAAAAGCCTTACTTGTTCCACACTCTCCTTTAAAGATGAAGGGATTAGTACTTAAAAATGGAAAATTTACGTTTGGGTGATGAGCAAACTCCTTTGATAAGAAAAGGCAATTTCCGATAATTCTGTTGTCATCCTTTGAATGGAAAGGCATTTCAACCTCAATTTGGTACCTGTTATGTAACATTTCTTGAAGGTTCATTCCGATCACGTGTGGAATTTGTTCACGAACGGATTTACTTGCGGATATGACGATTTGGTTTTGATTACATACAAGGAAGAGCTGATTTGGATAGCACTCTGCCAGGTGAGAGGCTTGTTGGATAATTGCTTTTTCTACCCTATAGGAATGCTTGCATATTTCTTTTTCGATTGCATAGGCAATCGAAGTGACCATTCCAATCATAAAAGGATGGGAAAACTCAACTGGGCATGAAACATCAATGACTCCGATTAGGTTCCCATTTTCATTAAAAATAGGAGTGGCTGAGCAGCTCCATTGATGGGAAGCAACGGAGTAATGTTCAGCACCATTAATGATAACTGCCTCTTTTGTTTGTAACGCTGTCCCAATGGCGTTTGTACCGACCTCATTTTCTGTCCAGCGCACCCCTTCAACAAAATTAATTCTGCGTGCATCCATTAATGTTTTTTCGTTTCCGGTTAGAGATAGAACATATCCCTCTGGATCAACTAGCAGTGCCATCATACCAGAGTCTTTTATTGCCTGATCCATTTTATTTAAAAAAGGAGATGCTGTTTCGATAAGCAGTGAATTCTTCGCTTTTTTTGTCTGTATTTCCTCACTTGTTAATAAATGCATGCCTTTATTCAAATAGGGGTTTACCTTTTCTTTTTTACAACGGTACCAGGATTCCAAAATTCGTTTGTTCAACCGTGCTGTATCAAGAACTCCTTCTTTGACAAAACGCTTCCAAGCATCAAAATAAAAAGTAGTATTCATACAGGCTCCTTTAATCATGGTACTTTTTTTCTATTGATTTGAGATAGATTACTTTTTTTCTAGCTGAGTGAAAAAGAGTGGAAATTAGTAGGCTTTCAAAAAGAGGTAAAATAACTGTTATAATTATACAAAATTAAAAAAGCGCTTTCAATCCTACTATTGTCTTTATTTTAAAAATTCAAAAAAATAAACTTCGCGTAATCAACGCGAAGTTTATTAAATTAGTAAAATTATGCAGTGAGAATTTTATAATAAAGGGTCTACCAGTATTTTAATCTGGTTCTTATTTTTGGTTAATGCTTCAAATCCTTCGGCAACGATCTGCTCTAAAGATATTTTTTTAGTAATTAGTTCTGCTGCTTGAATTTGCCCATTGGCAATCAATTGAATAACTTGGGGAAAAATGTTTCGATAAGCTATGATACTTGTCATTTTTCTCTCAGTTAAAATAAAATTGTTCACCGGAATGCTGGCTGGTTTTTCCCAAATGCTAATATTCACAACATTACCTTCATATTTTGTTGATTCAATCGCAGTATTAATAGTCGCTTCGATTCCTGCTACCTCAAATGCAACATCCACCCCAAGTCCATTTGTATAATCTTTTATTGCTTGAACAGGATTTACTTCCAAAGGATCAATGACGATGTGTGCTCCAGCTTGTTTAGCAATGTCGCGTCGTTCTGGAGAAACCTCCACAGCCATAATTTTGCTTGCACCTGCAGCTTTAGCAGCTTGAATGACTAATAAGCCAATTGGTCCTGTACCAATAACAGCGATTGAATCCCCTATCTTCATATCGCTTTGGCGAACAGCGTGAACGGCAACAGCAGTTGGTTCAACAAGCGCTGCTTGTTCCCATGTCATATTGTCCGGTATTTTATGAACCATCTTAGAGGGCACGACACTATATTCCGAAAAACCTCCTAAGCCGCCAGAAAGACCAATGAAACCTAATTGTTCACAAACATTATAATGCCCTTTTTGGCAAGAAGCGCATTTCCCACAGCTGTAAATGGGTTCCACGCATACTCGGTCACCAACTTCAATCCCTGTTACGTTTTCCCCAACGGCTACCACCTCACCAGCAAACTCATGGCCCATGACAATCGGAGCCTTATCCCTCGATATTGGGTGTACTTCTTCTACTGGGATAAAAATGGGACCTGCTAAATATTCGTGCAAATCTGAACCGCAAATTCCACAATAAGATACTTTTATTTTCACCTGATTTTTTTCTGCCGAAGGCTCAGGAATATTTTCGACTCGAATATCTTTTTGGTTATACCAAAGAGCAGCTTTCATTTACATTCCTCCTTTTTTTACGCATGTACCGCATGCCCAACCGCACTAAGCACGGCTTCATGTACTGCTTCTGAAAGGCTTGGGTGGGCAGCGATGAAATCTCCCATTACATCCGTTGTCAATTCGGCATGAAGCATCACCGTTCCCTGTCCGATCAGTTCCGTAGCATGTGGACCGACAATCGAAATCCCAAGGATTTCCCTATATTCCGGTTCAATAAGTACCTTTACTTTTCCACTGCGTTCGTTCGCAAGCAACGCCTTCCCATTTGCAGCAAACGGAAATTCTCCTATCCGTATGTCGCCATATTGTTCTCTTGCCTGTTTTTCAGTAAGTCCTACACCTGCAATTTCTGGAGAGGTATAAATACAACGTGGGACTGCCCGGTAATTGACGTGGGCTTCCATCCCCGAAGCATTTATCGCTGCTACTGTTCCTTCATGGAAGGCTACATGGGCCAGCTGGATACCGCCGATAATATCTCCACAGGCATAGATATTCGGAATATTGGTTTGCATGTGTTCATTCACATGAATTCCTTGTCGGGAAAAATCAATTCCGATATTCTCAAGACCCAGGAAGTTTACTCTCGGCTTTCGTCCAATGGAAACCAGGACTAAATCGGCTTGTGCCTCATGTAGACCCTGATTATTTTCAAAAAGAACTTTCTTGTGATCAGAATTCAATTCTTTTAGCGCGGTCGAAGTGTAAATGGTTACATCCTCACTTTCCAACTGCTTATGTAAGACGGAGGCAACATCTTGATCTTCTCCTGGCAGCAGTTGGTCTGCCATCTCGATGATGGTCACTTTTGTTCCCAATCTGCTATAGATACTAGCAAATTCGCAGCCGATGACCCCGCCGCCAATAATCAGTATAGAGGAAGGAATGTATCGTAGTGACAAGGCCTGACCGCTATGAACTACCCATTCCCCATCAAAGGGCGCAAATGGCAGCTGTACGGGTTCTGAACCAGAAGCAATAATGATTTTGTCGGCGTGAATCTCTTCTATTCCTCCATCAGTCTCAATCTGTAGAACATGGCTTGTTACAAAGGAAGCTACTCCTTTGATGACCTTTATTTTATTTTTCTTCATTAAATATTGAATCCCTTGAACAAGTGTTGAAACGATTTTGTTTTTTCGGTTTAGGACCAACTTCCAATCCACTTCAATTTGTCCGTCTGGCAGGCGGATTCCGAAGTCCTCTGCGTGTTTCAATTGGCTGTATACTTCAACACTTTGCAATAAAGACTTTGTTGGCATACAGCCTTCATTTAAACAGGTACCTCCAAGGGGTCCTTGATCAATGATTGTCACTTCCTGCCCCTGCTGGGCCGCAGTAATTGCAGCCACGTACCCAGCAGGACCACCACCAATAATAGCGATTGATGCCATAGAAAATCCCTTCTTTCAATAAGGCTCTTTTCTTAAACGTTTTTATAGAAGCATGGTGATGGGAGCTTCTAAATATTGTTTCACCGTTTGTAAAAATGCAGCAGCTGGCGCCCCATCCAGTACACGGTGATCAAATGTCAGGCTAAGCGGCAAAATGCTCCTTCTCTCCAATTTTTCACCCAGATAAACTGGAGTGTCATTGACAGCACCTACACCAAGAATTCCTGTTTCAGGTGGATTTAACACCGGAGTAAAGTGTTCCACACCGTAGGCACCCAAATTACTAATCGTAAACGTGGAACCCTTCATATCCTCATTCGAAAGCTGTCCTTGCCGTGCCTTTTGGGCTAGCTCTTTAATGTTCCGTGACAAGTCAATAAGTGAGCTCTCATCAACATTTCGAATGACTGGAACCACTAATCCTTTTTCAAGTGCAACCGCCATACCGAGATGTACCTGTTTAAACAAGTGAATTTTATCCTCAATTAAAGCACTATTCATATCCTGATGGTTCTTAAGGGAAAGCACAACAGACCTCGCGATAAAATCAGTAACAGTTAGTTTATGACCATATTTCTTTTGAACGGTTTCAGCTGTTTGCTTTTGTAATGCAATGAGATCTGTAACATCGACCTTTATGTTAATGGTTAGCTGTGCTGATTTTTGGAGGCTATCGTGCATTCGAACTGCAATCACTTTCCGGATTCCACTAAGTGGAACCTGCTGGGTTTGTGACTTTTCTACAGGTTTCCTTTGAGGTACCACCCTTGCTTCTTTTGGCTGGTCAGCTTGAAGCCCACGTTGGGTTTTTAAGGCTTCTTGAACATCTTCCTTTGTGATTCTTCCTCCAGGACCAGTTCCTTGGATTTTCTCAATATCAAGGTTGCCTGCCTCCGCCATTTTTCTTGCCACTGGTGAAATTTTCATTCTGTCTTCAGACTTTTTAACTGCTTTTACCGAAGGAGTTTTTTCATTTTTGGAAGCTTGAGTTTCTGCTTTAGCGTTTTGAGCCGGTTCCGATGTCAACTGGGTACCAACTTCTTCACCAGGATTTCCGATATAACAAATAACGGTTCCAGGAGGTACCCCCTCCCCTTCTGGAACTTCAATTTTCAATACGGTTCCCTCTGCCGGGGATTCCACATCGATTTCAATTTTCTCTGAATTCACACTCGCAATGGGTTCTCCCTTCCCAACTGAATCCCCAACCGCTTTATTCCATAACGAAACGGTGCCTTCTTTCATGGCCATTCCCAATTTTGGCATCACGACCTCTACTGCCATGTCTATCTCTCCTTCCTGCCCATTGATTTACACTTCAAGTGGTGCACCGATTAGCTCTGATACAGTCCTTACTACTTTCTGAGCGGTAGGAAGATAAAGATCCTCCAGTGGCGGAGAAAATGGTACTGGTGTATGTGGTGCAGTGATCCGTTTGATTGGTGCATCAAGATAATCGAAACCTTTATCGGCAACAAGTGCTGCAATATCAGTGGCAATACTGCATCTTGGATTTGCTTCATCCATCACGACGAGCCGGTTTGTTTTTTCCACAGAGGAAAGAATGGTTTTTTCATCTAATGGTGACAAGCTGCGGGGATCCACAATTTCCACATCAATCCCTTTAGCAGCCAGCTGTTCAGCCGCCTCCAATGCGGTATGAACCATTTTCCCGACGGCTACAATCGTTACGTCTGAACCTTCGCGCTTGATATCTGCTTTGCCAATAGGAATGGTATAATACCCTTCTGGAACTTCACCTGTCATATTATAAAGAGTCTTATCTTCAAAGAAGATCACCGGATCGTTATCTTCAATGGCAGCAAGTAATAATCCTTTTGCCTCATAAGGTGTGGTAGGAACGACAACTTTTACACCTGGGATTGCTGTAAATAATGCATATAAACTTTGGGAATGCTGCGCAGCCGCTCTAAAGCCGGCACCGTGCATGGTCCGAATGGTCACAGGAACCTGAGCCTTTCCCCCAAACATGTAACGGAACTTAGCACCTTGATTTAAAACTTCGTCCAAACAGCTTCCAATAAAATCATTAAACATTAGCTCAGCAATGGGTCTTAAACCTGTGGAAGCAGCTGCCATCGCCGCACCCATATAACCAGCTTCGGTAATGGGTGTATCTAAAATGCGCTCCCGGCCGAATTCCTGTACCAGTCCTTTCGTTACTCCGAGGACACCACCCCAGGCATCTTCATCCTGTAAGTGGTCAACTTGCGCTCCGCCCGCTACATCCTCACCCATGAGAATGACATTTTCGTCCTTACGCATTGCCAGTTTCATAGCCTCATTGATTGCTGCAGACATACTCAATTTACTTGTCATCATTGATTCCTCCTTTTTAATGGATAAGTAACCCGCTTAAATTGATCCCACTAGAGGGCAAAGTCCTATTTTTAATAAGTTACGTATACATCCGTTAACAATTCAGAAGCACTTGGAAATGGGCTCTCTTCACTAAACTTCACAGCTTGGTTTACCGCATCTTCAACCGATACTTCTAAAGTGACTAACTCGTTTTCAGCCAATAGCTGCTCATACAATAAGTGATTTCTAAAAAGGAGAAGCGCATCTTTTTCCTGCTTATGCTCTGCCTTTTCTTGTTCTGTTTTGTATTTTTGAGCATCCCCTTCAAAGTGGCCATAATTGCGATAGGTCACACATTCAATGAGTGTTGGACCTTCGCCGCGGCGTGCTCTTTGAACCGCTTCTTCTGCAGCCTGGTAGACAGCTAATACATCCTTACCATCCACCTTGATACCAGGAATGTTGTAGGCAACTGCTCGATCAACAATGGATTTACAGCTGGAAGCATAGCTAAATGGTGTCGCTTCTGCATAACCGTTATTTTCAGCAACGAATACAACAGGAAGCTTCCAAATCGCAGCTAGATTGATGCCTTCATGGAATGTTCCATGGTTTTGGGCACCGTCGCCAAAGAAGCAAACGCTTACATTATCGGTCTTTTTATACTTAGCGGTTAAAGCTGCACCGCATGCAAGCGGAAAACCGCCGCCAACAATTCCATTGGCACCAAGCATCCCTTTATCTAGGTCCGCAATATGCATAGAACCGCCTTTCCCTTTACATAAACCTGTAATTTTTCCATAAATTTCAGCCATCATTCCGTTTAAATCGCAGCCTTTGGCAATACAATGACCATGTCCGCGGTGCGTACTGGTAATACTATCTTTATCATTTAGATGGGCACAAACCCCAACAGCTACTGCCTCTTCCCCTGCATATAAGTGAACAAACCCCGGCAAGGTTCCTGATGAAAATAGCTCATGAACCCTGTCCTCAAACTTACGAATCTCGAGCATTTTTTGATACATCCACTGGGCTTTTTCCTTTGTTAAAGCTACATTCTTGCTTTCCAACGTTCTCATTCTTTCAGCCTCCCTGCCTAAATTTCATTACACCTTTTCATTAATGCAAAAACCATGCCAACATAGAAAAGAGGATTTCTCCAATACTCCGGCAGAAAAGTTTTTTAAAAAAAGAGACAAAACAAGACAGGTGTCTCGTTTTGTCTCTTTTTGTTCATTGCTCGAAAAATATCCCAGCTTTTATTAGACTCGAATTTCTTATTAAATTTGTTATCTTTTTAACAATCCGACTGGGACTAAGTATCACTCAAACATTTATAAACATAACCTTAACCACAAAAAAACTGTATAGATAAATTTCTATACAGTTTACATCTTTTTGATAGGGCCCACATTCGTCTTATACCGCTTCTACAATAATTGACACTCCTTGTCCTCCGCCTACACATAAGGATGCTAAACCAATTTGTTTCTTTTGACGTCTTAATTCATGAACTAAAGTAACCACAATCCGAGCACCTGAACATCCTATTGGGTGACCTAAGGCAATAGCCCCTCCATTAACATTTATAATTTCTTCTGGTAAACATAATTCTTTATTTACTGCTAGCACTTGGGCTGCAAAAGCTTCATTTAACTCAGCTAATTCAATATCTTGTATGGTAAGATTTGCTCTCTTCAAGGCTTTCTGTGTCGCCGGCACTGGTCCAATCCCCATAATAGAAGGAGATACAGCTGCACTAGCTACTGAACGAATTTTGGCAAGTGGTTTTAAGTGATATTCTCTTACAGCCTGTTCAGAGGCAACAATAACAGCTGCGGCCCCATCATTTAATCCTGAAGCATTTCCAGCTGTTACTGTACCATTTTCTTTAAAAGCCGGCTTCAAATTTTGTAATTTTTCTAAATTAGTATTTTTTATATTTTCATCTTCTGTAAATAATGTTGTACCTTTCTTATTTTTGATAGGAACAGGAATAATTTCATCTTGGAATTTACCTTCTTCTATAGCTTTAATGGCTTTTTGTTGGCTTCCAAGAGAAAAAACATCTTGTTCCTCTCTAGAAATTTGATAGCGGTCTACTAGATTTTCAGCTGTAATCCCCATATGGTATCCTTCAATTGCACAATGAAGACCATCATGAAAGAGCGCATCCACTGTCTGCAAATTCCCCAGTTTCTGTCCCCACCTGGCATTCAGCACCAAATGAGGAACATTACTCATACTTTCTGTTCCGCCTGCAATGACTACATTCGAATCCCCGGCAAGGATTTGATGGTAAGCTAATGTTATAGAACGCAATCCTGATGCACATTGTTTATCTATGGTAATAGCCGGAACAGAAACTGGAATCCCGGAGTGGATGGCAGCTTGTCTTGCTGGGTTTCCCTTTAGCCCTGATTTTAATACATTTCCTAGCACGACCTCATCTATGCATTCTGGTGAAATGCCTGACCGTTGCCAAACCTCCCTTACTACATCCTTTGCAAGTTGTATCGCACTAACATCTTTCAGAGAACCACCGAAACTCCCTATAGGTGTTCTTAAAGCCTCTACTAAATAAACATTTTGCATTCACTGTACCCTCTTTCTTCATTATATTTATTCGATTACTTTCACAAAAATTATTTTTGTACACCTTTTACCCTATGCTTTTTCAAAAAATAATTAACCAGATTCAGAGGAATTTCTTGAAAGAGAATACTTAAACTCTTGTTTTTTAGAAAAATGGTAAGTTTGATGAGTATAATAAATTTTTGCAACAGCAAGATGGTCGCAAAGAGAACACTTAATTTGATACAAAGCTTTGCTAACATGGGGAGTTTCTAACAATAGCAGTCCTTCTTTCATGTGTGTGTTACAAACCCACATAATTTCACCCCTTCATATAACTTGACCATTTTGTCGACCTTTACTGCGTTCATACAATTTTTATTAAACAAACATTCACCTAACCAGCAATTGGTAAGGTAAGCTCAATTAAAGTACCTTCGTTCACCTTACTTAAATAGTTAATACTTCCATGGTGTTGCTTAATAATTTTATGACAGATCATTAATCCAAGGCCGGTTCCCTTTTCTTTTAAGGTGTAAAATGGCTCTCCTAAACGAGGAAGGAGCTCTTCAGGTATGCCACATCCCTGATCTTGAATAGAAATAATACACGCGCTATCTTGGCCTTTTCTTAAATTGATATAAATCTCACCACCTGTATCCATAGCTTCCATTGCGTTTTTTATTAAATTAATAAAAACTTGTTTTAATTGGTTCTTCTCACAAGTAATAAAAATAGGGCTTTCTTCATAACTGAGTTTAAATTGAATATCCTTCATAATGAACTGAGGAGTAAGTACATCTAATGTATTTTCTATTATGTCTATTATATTTACACGGATTAGTCGGACAGCTTGAGGTTTTCCTAAAGAAAGCAATTCGCTCGTTATCGTTTCAATTCTTTCCAGTTCATTTATAAGCAAATCAGTATACTTTGAAGATTTATTTTCCTTTTTATAAAGTTGAACAAATCCTTTTATGGTTGTCAGAGGATTTCTAATTTCATGTGCTACCCCGGCTGCTAATTCACCGACAACGGATAACTTTTCAGATTGTAAAAGAATATCTTCTGACTTTTTTCGTTCAGAAATATCACGACTAATCATGACAAAATGTTCACTGGAAACGTCCTCTCCCTTTACAGGCATACAACGGGATTCGACTTCAATCCATTCTCCAAGTTTGTGTCGAAAACGGTATTCAATTAGTAAGGATTCATTACTTTCAAACATCCCATCCCATGCATTTTTTACCATATAAACATCCTCAGGATGAATAATTACACTTAAGTCCATTCCGTCCATATCCGATTCTTCATACCCTAAAACATACTTATATGAAGGAGAGAGGTAACGAATTACGTACTCTTTATCCATGACCGTTATCAGATCTAGAGTATTCTCGGCAATCAATCGATAGTTTGATTCACTCTCTTCTACTTTTTTATACATATAAGATAGCTCGAAGTTTAAACGATGCAGCTTAACGTATGACTCAATAAGTAAGGCACCAATAGCTACTCCAACTAACATAAAAAGTAAATACTCAACATGAAAAATTGGATTATCAATAAATATGTTAAAAGTGGATACATAGAAAACATACATACTTACAAAAGTACTGAAAAAAAGTAAAACCCTTTTTATTGGGCTAATCTTAGCAATAAAAAGGTGAAGAATCGAGAAAGCAATCATGATGATTAAGCATCCAATAATCGCTTGGTACCAGAGACCATTTACAAATAGTCTTGCAAGTAAAGCAAGCCCCCCGGTAATGAACCCAGCCTGCGGACCAAGATAGGCGAACACAAGAATAACTGTTGCATATCGCAAATCATATGCATACCCTTGATGCTTTAAAGAAAACATAACCAGGATGATCGTAAAAATTCCAGCATACAAGCCGACCCAGAGCCGAACCTTATGAATGGGTTTATGATTAATATACGAACGGATAACTAATGGAAAAATCACAAATAAGCAAAATATTGAAAGATTCACAATGTAGTTAAAAAAAATCATGCTTTTTCCCACCTATAAGAAATGTTAGCATTTGTATTGTTATACAAGGATCTTCCACTTATTTCAGATCTTGTAAACTATAAACTTGACCGTTTTTCTAACCAGTCAGCAATTGTTGGATAAGTTATTTTAGATGCCTTACTTCCAAAAGCTATAGATGTATGACCAACAGGTAATTTTATATATTGTTTGTCTTTGCTGGAAATGCTGTCCATTAAGGCTTCTACTTGATGTGGCGGCGCAATGATGTCCACTTCACCTGATAGGTTTAGTACATTTGATGTTATGGCCTCAAGTTTCACCTGCCGGCCACGAATTACTAATTCCCCTTTTATCAACTTGTTTTTTTGATAAAAATCTCTTATCCATTGACGATAGGCTTCCCCAGGAAATGGAATGCCGTCATTTAACCATTTTTGCAAAAGATTAAAACTCTTAACAAACTTTTGGTCGTCGGCTCGGTCGAAAAGACTAACAAATGGCCCATAAAAATTTGCCATCGGTTTTAGTAATTTGTTTCCAAAGTCAATCATTTCAGGAGGAATGTTTCCAAGGGTTTGGACCACTTTATCAATATCAAAATATTGTTCATCAAGCATAGCACCGTATAGGCCTGTCTCTTCAAAATCGAATGGAGTGGTCATAAAAACAAGGTTGCGAATCGGCAATTCAGGGTGCAAAGCCGCAAATATTGATGTAATCGTGCCGCCCATGCAGTAACCAAGGACCGACACTTCCTTCGCATTAGATTTTCGCAAAATTTTACGAACTGCACGTGGAATGTAATCCATGATATAATCATCCAATTTCATATTTTTATCTTCGTAACCTGGTGTACCCCAGTCAAGAAGATAGACGTCGAAACCACGATTAACTAAATATTCAACCAAACTGCTTCCCGGCGCTAAATCCATAATATAGGGTTTATTGATCAGAGCATAAATTAATAGAAGGGGAACTTTATGCTTTTTTGGTTGATGAGTAATATATTGATAAAGCGTTGCTTTATTCCTTGTCCAAATTGCTTCCTTTGGTGTAGGACCTACTTCGGGCTCGGTATCCGAAATTAACATTTTAGTTACCTTTTTTACCCGGTTATAGATTTGTTGATACTCTTCTGGTATTGTTTGAATAAACTTTTCATATTCTTTTGTCATAAGACCGCGCATGGCTCCACCCCTTAGAAAATTAATATTTAAAATGCTATTTGAATTTGTATGAATTACTGCTCTAAAAAGTTCCTGGTCACTTCGAAATCTTTTAAGGTTTTAATAGAGTAATAATTTGATTCAATTTCGTATCAAGGCTCTTCATATCCTTTTTTATATTTGCCATTTCCCGTTGCAGTTCTGCTGAATCTATTTGATTATCCTTTGTTTCTTCGATATATTCTTCTAAATCATCCACTTTTGCATCGATATTGACAATCTGAGAGGAAACATGTGCAAGATCATTTCGTGATGGAAGATTAACCAATTCATAACATCGTTCGGTTGTTTCATTCATTATTTTTTTGAATTGAAGATTCATCTCCAACATTTGCCCTATTGCTTGAGCTGGAAAATCATTTGTCACTTTATTATCCAATTGATTACTGTACTTTGAATAATAATCTTTCCAAATTTCATAAAAGTTTTGTACCATCTTTTTTCCTCCTATTACTTAATAATTGATAGTTTTTTTATTGTTGTGGAATATTTGATTTTGCCTTAATCTACTAGTTTTTTGAATTTATCTTATAACGGAATATTTCCGTGCTTTTTTTTCGGCCGTGATTCTTTTTTTGTTCTTAGCATTTCTAAGGTTTGTTTCAGAACTTTCCGTGTATCTCTTAGATCGATCACGTCATCAACCATTCCATGAGAAGCCGCAACAAATGGATTCGCAAACATGTTTCGATATTCCTCAATTTTTTCCGAACGAGTCGCTGCTGGATTACTGCTCCCGTTAATTTCTTTCGAGAAAATAATATTTGCTGCTCCTTCAGGACCCATTACAGCAATTTCCGCGTTCGGCCAAGCAAATACAATATCCGCACCAATCGCTTTTGAATTCATTGCCACGTAGGCCCCACCAAATGCTTTTCTGAGGATCACGGTTATTTTCGGTACGGTTGCTTCTGAATAGGCATATAGAATTTTTGCTCCATGGCGAATGATTCCTCCATGCTCCTGATTGACTCCAGGGAAAAAACCTGTTACGTCTTCAAAAGTAATAATCGGTATATTGAATGAATCGCAGAATCGTATAAATCTAGAAGTCTTATCGGAAGAGTTAATATCCAGCCCTCCTGCCATTACTTTTGGCTGATTTGCAACAATACCGACACTTTTTCCGTCAATTCGTCCAAAACCTACGATATTTTTAGCATATTCCTTTTGAACTTCCATGAAATCACCATAGTCCAATACTTGCTCTAATACACTAAGAATGTCATATACCTTTTTTCCACTGAGAGGTACTAGGTCAAGCAAATTTTCACGCCAATCATTCTCTTCTTTACATGCAAGATTCTGAGGATTTTCCATATTATTTTGAGGCAGAAATGAAATTAATTTTCGTACCTCTTCTAAGACTGCCGATTCAAAATCGCCTGTAAAATGAGCACAACCAATAATGGAGGAATGAACCTTTGCACCTCCCAGATTCTCCGCAGAAATTTTCTCACCGGTAACCGTTTCAATGACCTTTGGACCCGTAATAAACATCTGACTTGTTTTTTCCACCATAAATACAAAATCCGTTATGGCGGGAGAATAGACAGCCCCTCCCGCACAAGGGCCCATAATTACGGAAATTGGTGGAATTACTCCTGAATAGATGGCGTTCCGATAAAAAATTTGACCATATCCGTCTATAGAAACAACACCCTCTTGGATCCTGGCTCCACCTGAGTCATTTAAACCTATAATGGGTGCTCCATTTTTTGCAGCTAAATCCATGATTTTGCAAATTTTTGTCGCATGCATCTCTCCTAATGCTCCACCAAAAACAGTAAAGTCCTGAGCAAATACGTAGACAAGACGTCCATGTATTTTACCGTAACCCGTCACGACACCTTCTCCTGGGCTCTCTAATTTATCCATACCAAAGTTAGTTGCACGGTGCTGAATGAATGGATTTAATTCCACAAAGGAACAATCATCCAGCAATAAATCAATTCGTTCCCTAGCCGTAAGCTTCCCCCGATTATGCTGGGTATCAATTCGTTCGTCACCGCCACCAAGCACGATCTTACTTTTCCGATCCCATAGATCATAAATCTTCTCATAAACTGTGCTCATTGGTTATCTCCACTTCCTCTCTGCTCGAAATAGATTAGGATGTCTGTTTCACTAAGAAAAGAGGTTGGCCGTATTCTACGAGCTGACCATTCTCGACTAGTACTTCAAAAATCTCTCCTTCCATTTCAGCTTCGATTTCATTAAACAATTTCATCGCTTCTAAGATACAGACAATTGTTGATTTCTCAACTTTTTCACCCATTTTCACAAAAGGTTGGGCATCTATTCCTGGTGCCCTATAAAATGTACCTACCATTGGAGATACAATTTTAGAGATGTTTCCATTTAACACATTTTTAGGTGAACTATGTACTTCCTCTGTAGTTTCTTTCACTGGTATCACCTGGACATGGCTCTTTGAAATCTCTTTTATTGTGGATGTTGATAAAATGGATGGAGTCTCTGTAACAACATGATTAACAGGCTCTTCAGTAGGACTTACCTTCTCATTAATAACAGGATCTGTCGGAACATTTCTCTGTATGGAAATTTTAGAATCTCCCTCTTCTATTTCTAAGTGGTTGATCGAAGATTGATCAACCAATTTAATCATTTCTCTAATCTCTTGGATTTTAAACATTTTTATCACTCCCTGTTAATAGTTAGCTAGAGGAAATCAAACCTCTAACCTCAATGGATTGGTTTCAAGAAATTTTGTATTAAACTGGCCCTTTACAAAGGATTCGTGTTCGAGTAATTTTTGATGGAACGGAATTGTTGTTTTAATTCCACTTATGACAAATTCATCGAGTGCCCTTTTCATTCTCCCAATGGCCTCATCACGATCTTTTCCCCAAACAATCAGTTTTGCTACCATCGAATCATAAAAAGGAGAAATTTCACAACCAGGATAAACCGCGCTATCCACTCGTACACCATATCCCCCTGGAGGAAGATACATTTCGACTTTTCCTGGTGAAGGCATAAAATTCTTTGCCGGATTTTCTGCGTTGATTCTGCATTCTATCGCCCACCCGTTGATTTTTATATCCTCCTGACTGAAAGATAGAGGATACCCTGCAGCCACTAAGATTTGTTCCTTGATTAAGTCAATCCCTGTAATCATTTCTGTCACGGGATGTTCCACCTGAATTCGCGTATTCATCTCCATGAAATAGAAATTTCCGTTTTTATCTAAAAGGAACTCAACCGTACCCGCACCATGATAATGAACAGCTTTTGCAGCCGCAATTGCTGCAGAACCCATCTGTTCACGAATCTCTTGTTGAAGGGCTGGTGACGGGGCTTCTTCAACAAGTTTTTGATGGCGTCTTTGGATTGAACAGTCTCTTTCACCTAAATAAACAACATTCCCCAACATGTCTCCAATAATTTGAATTTCGACATGACGCGGTTCCTCAATATATTTCTCAAGATACACACCGGCGTTTCCAAATGCAGTTTCAGCTTCTTTCTGGGCTTGTCGAATGGCTTTGCGTAAATCCACTTCATTTTCTGCAACTCTCATTCCTTTCCCCCCACCGCCAGCTGTTGCCTTTACAATGACGGGAAATCCAATATCCTTTGCAATAATTACAGCCTCCTCCAGGTCTTCTATTAGACCATCTGTTCCAGGAACAGTAGGAACGCCTACACCTTTCATAGTCTCTCTCGCGACCGATTTATCTCCCATTTTATTAATGGCTTCTGCTTTAGGACCTATAAATGAAATATTATATTCCGAGCATATTTCAGTAAAAGCAGCGTTTTCTGCTAAAAATCCATATCCCGGGTGAATCGCATCCGAATTTGTTAATCGAGCAATTCCGATGATGTTGGAAATATTTAAATAACTTTCCTTGGATGCCGTAGGTCCAATACAATAGGCTTCGTCCGCCATTTTCACATGCAAAGCTTCGCGGTCAGCTTCAGAATAAATGGCAACAGAAGATATTCCCATTTCCTTGCACGCCCTAATCACACGAACAGCAATTTCCCCTCGATTCGCAATAAGAACCTTTTTAAACATCTCCAAGTTCCTTTCCAAAAGAAATTTTATTTTAAGAGTTTACTAGGACTTTTTTTAATTCTTCCGTTAGGAGTGGAACCACCTCAAACAAATCACCCACAATACCGTAGTCTGCTATTTGAAAGATTGGGGCTTCCGGATCTTTGTTAATGGCTACGATCACTTTAGAGTTAGACATCCCTGCTAAATGCTGAATGGCACCAGAAATTCCACATGCAATGTACAAATCAGGGGTGACAACTTTTCCCGTCTGTCCGATTTGCAGTGAATAATCGCAGTATTCAGCATCGCAGGCGCCACGGGATGCACCAACCGCACCCTCTAGGATATCCGCCAGATCTTGGAGCGTCTTAAAACCATCTGACGATTTAACCCCTCGACCACCAGAAATGACTACTTTCGCTTCTGATAAGTCTACACGGCCAGTTGTTTTTCGAACTACTTCTTTTACAAACGTCCGTAAGTCTTTAATTTCAGCATTAAAATGCACAATCTCAAACGTTCTGCTCATTTCTGCCACCGGGATGTTATTCGGACGAATTGTTGCAAATGGGATGCCGGATACTGCTTTCTTTTTCTCAAACGCTTTTCCGGAGTAAATAGGACGTGTAAAGATCACGTCACCATCTCCTACTTGAACATCAATGACGTCTGAAACAAGTCCCAGCCCAAAACACGCTGCAATGCGCGGGGCAAGATCTTTTCCGATTGCCGTGTGGGGCATTAGAATCGCATCTGGTTCTACTTCTACGATGACCTGTCGTAATGCTTGTAAATAAGCATCCGTTGTATAAACATCGAATTCTTTGTTGCCCACAAGATATACTTTATTTGCCCCATGTTTCCCTAAAACATTTGCATAATGCGAGCAATCACTGCCGAAAGCCACAGTAATAATTTCTCCGCCTTCCGCAATGCGCTGTGCGGCTGCCAGCGACTCCAGCGAAACACCTCTTAGATTCCCAGCTTTAGCTTCAGTCATTACAAGTACTTTTCTCATGAATGTCCTCCCAAGAGCTTAGATTACCTTCGCTTCACTGCGTAGAAGTGCTGCCAGCACAGAAACTTGATCTTTGATATCCCCGTTTAGGATACGGCCTGCTCCTTTCTTCGTCGGAAAATATGTCTCAGTAGAAATAGTCTTAACCTCTAGAATGTCATCGAGATTTAAATCATCAATCTCCAGCCACTCGATTGGTTTTTTCTTCGCTTTCATGATGCCAGGCAGTGAGGGATAACGTGGTTCATTTAACCCCTGTTGCGCTGTAACCAATACTGGAAGAGATACCAAAACAATCTCTTTATCTCCTTCAACGTCACGCTCGATTACCGCCTCGTTTCCATCAATCTCAAGATTTGTAATCAACGTCACTTGTGGAATATTGAGTTCCTCTGCAAGGCGCGGCCCTATTTGTCCACTTCCATAGTCCACTGCAACATTACCGCCAAATATGATGTCAAATTCACTGTTTTTAATAACAACTGCAAGAATTTTGGCTGTACAGTATTCATCAAGATTTAAATCTTCGCTATTAACGATAACCGCTTTATCTGCACCCATTGCAAGCGCCGTACGCAACACATTCTCTGCTCGTTCCGGTCCTACAGTGATTACCGTTACTTCCCCTCCCTGTTCTTCGCGTAAGCGAATTGCTGCTTCAATCGCATATTCATCGTAAGGATTAATGATGAAGTTTCCCCCTTCTTCCCTAACGGTGCCCATTTCGAGTACAATTTTCTCTTCCGTATCGAATGTTTGTTTCAACAAAACAATTATGTTCATTTTTTTATCCCCTTCACTACTAAAACGCACTCTGGTTCCGACCTCCGTCTAATGTCTTCAACGCAATCTTGAACCCTTCACCCACTTGTCCCAAAAGTTTGTCCTTTGGAACGCGGCTGTCCTCTTATTAAAAGTTTTTCATTTTTCTCTGTGTTCCCTATGCATCCGGAGGATACCTGTAAAAACTCCTACCCTTTTAAGGATGGGAATTCTATGGCTATTTACACTTTTTGCTCGATAAGCTTTCGGGTATAGATGGTTACCTATTTCCTTGGCAGCAATCCCACAGATTTAGCCATGAGTTTATTTTTAAAGCCTGGGATGATCACCGTTTTATTCTTCATTAACCCGTCAAATCCGCATTTGGCAACTGATTGCGGGTCCATCAAGTTCTTAATGAAAATTTTTGTTCCTGTTGCTGCCAATCCTTGCGTGAGCGGCGTTTTGGTAGAAGGGGGACATAATACACAAACTTGAACTCCAGTTCCTTTAAGTTCTTCGGCAATTGCCTCCGTAAAGAATAAGACGTAGGATTTGCTTGCCCCATACATCGACATCCGTGGAGTTGGCTGAAAGGCTGCTGTTGAAGCCACGTTCAAAATTTTACCTTGCTTTCGTTTCACCATGTCATCCGCAATAAGTCTGGTTAAATACGTGAGTGAGATCATGTTGAGCTGCAGGTATTCCATTTCTTTATGAATATCCAATTCCGTCATCAACCCTAATCCGCCAGCCCCTGCATTATTAATCAAAATATCGATGTCGATTCCTTCGCTTTTCAAGTATCGATGCAAGCTCTCTACCGTTGTATGGCTGCTCAAATCGCCCGCAAAAGTATTCACTTGCGTACCATAATCCTTTTTTAAATTCTGGGCGTGGATTCCCAACAACTTTGCGTCTCTGGCAACCAACACCAAGTTATAGCCTTTGCATGCGAAAATTTTAGTGAATTCTAAACCAATCCCTTTTGTAGCACCTGTTATCAAAACCGTTTCTGTTGGCATCTGTCTTTTGTCCTCCATAGATTATTTATGCAAGTTAGCTATTATCGAACATTTCGAATATTCGAAATGTTTAAAATCATATTATGTTATTGATTATACTAATAAGTAATAATTAAATAAAATTAAAAATTTTAATTTATAAATAAATTTCACTAATATAAATAGAAAGAAAAAAAGAGAAGCATCTACGTCATACCTAGACGCTGGGCTTCTCTTATTTTACGAATCTATCATTTAAAATTTAGTTACATCGATTGCTTCAATACCTTCAGCCGCGCAATGGTCATAGTATCTTTTCAGGAATGACTCCCAATTATCTCTGGCAAGAATTTCTCCGTTCTCACCTATATAGTCTAGCGTTGCTTCCACAATATTGAAGGTAATAACATCTTCATCCCCTACAGCTGTAGGTGTATGTTTGGATCCGGCAGGCTCATAAACCATGTCACCAGGTTTGGAAATCCAAGGCTCCTCAAGATATCTCCAAGTCCCTTGGACAGTATATACAATGACTGATCCAGGATGGAAATGGGCTGGAAGCTGCATTTTCGCAGGAACATATAATAACGTAATTGTCTGTCCTGTCACAGGGTTGGCTTTAAGCAATTTAAATTTTGCATCTCCAAAATAAGGAATCCAAGGCAAATCATCTACACTAACATTACCGGCATGATAAGCTGCTACTTCTTTTACATCTTTTACATTACTCACTAAAATCCCCTCTTCCACTGTATGTTTTTTAAAATTCGCATCCTGTTAACGCTTACATAAGACAGCTAATTAACTTTTTCGAATTTATTAATTTCAGTATATTCTTAATTATTAGTTAAGTAAAATTGATATTTTTTACTTGTAATTAATTAAAATTAATGTGCGAAGTCAAGTTAATTGGATGAAATTTACTTAGACCCAAGTCCCCCATCAAGCACCAATATTTGTCCCGTACAATAATCAGACGCTGCTGAAGCAAAATAAAGGAGTGCACCTGTTAAATCATCGTCTCTGCCCAACCTTCTTACTGGGACTTGCGAGGCAATGATCGGGCCAGCTTTATGGACAAGTGTACCCGGTATTTCTGGGTTATTCATTCCAGTGGTAAAAACTCCAGGAGCAATGGAATTTACATACACTCCATGTCGGCCCCATTTTACTGCAAGATCCTTCGTTAATGTCATAACTGCACCCTTACTTGTTGTATATCCGACGGAATCTACAGCTTCAGGGTCAACACCTTTAAAGCCGATACTAGAAGAAATGTTAATGATTTTACCGTATTCGTTATTGATCATATGTTTTCCAACTGCCTGACACATTAAGAATGTTCCTGTCACATTCGTGTTAAGCATTGATTGCCATTGTTCTAAAGGCATTTCTGTTGCAGGCGTTTCAAAAACTGTTCCGCTGCTGTTAACTAAAATTTCGACCTTTCCAAAATAAGAAACGGCTTTTTCCACAGCTTGAACGACAGATTCCGGAGCTGTTACATCCAATGATATGGCAAGTGCTTGTCTTCCTAACGCCTCGATTTCTTTCACTACTTCTTTGCAAACCTCAAGACGACGCGAACAAACTACCACATTCGCACCAGCCTCAGCCAACGCAAGTGCCATTACACGTCCTAACCCGCTACCACCTCCGGTAACCATTGCTGTCTGCCCTGTTAAATCAAATAATTGTTTTGACGACATACAAAAACTCCTTTCGAAATAAGAATATTCAAATATTTTAAAAATCTTATTGATTATGATTATACTAATAAATTATAATTAAATAAAATTAAAGATTTTAAAGTGCAAATAAGTATTGCTAATATTCAAAAAGGGGTACATTCATGAACATTGAACAATTACTATATATTGTTGAAGTGGCTAAATACAGTTCTCTTTCTATAGCTGGACAGAATCTCCATGTGACTCAATCCACAATCAGCCAGTCCATTACCAACTTAGAGAAGGAGTTAGGACTTAAAATTCTTAAGCGCTCACGTGGACACGGTGCTGTACCAACCGATGAAGGTAGAGTCATTTTAAAACTGGCCTACGAAGTACAAAAAAAACTTGAAGAAATAAAAGAGACAGCCAACCTATTCAATTCAACGGATGTGGGTGAACTAAAAATTTCATCTTTACCAGGATTAATGACATTCCTGGTAAAAGCTATAGCCGCCTTTAGACATGATTATCCACACGTAAATCTTGATGTCACCGAAAAAAGTGGATCTGATGTAATTGAAGCGGTTCGACAGCACAAGACCGACATCGGGCTGATTACGCATTCCTCCGATTTAAACATTAATATGGAAGGAATAGCATTTGAAGCACTGATCGAAGGGAAACAGAAAGTATATGTTTCTAAACATTCTCCTCTGGCGTTTCTTGGTACCATAACACCTGAAGAGATACTTGATCAAACTCTTGTTACATATAACGGTGAAATTATGCAGTATTTTGTTCAGAATTTCTTTAACAAATATAAGCCCATGAAAACCCTATTTACATCGAATAATATGGACGGAGTTGGTCAAGCCATCATTGAAAGTCTGGCTATAACATTTGCGCCTGATTTTGTAATGAAAAACTATCCCCCTGTCATTAATGGGGATATCATTCCAATTGAATTGATGAATCATGGGGCTGTCAATATTTCTTTAGGGTTGGCTCGTTCAGAGAATAAACATTTATCCACCTTTGCCAACAAATATGTTCATTATCTAAAATCCGAAATTATTAAGAGTTAAGATGAAAAAAAGAGGAGCCTCTTCTACCCAAGTGGACGCCAGGCTTCTCTTTTTTCATGGATCTAGTTCAAACAGGAATAAGTAAGATTAATAGTTTTAGTTTTATATTGGAGTTTTTAGTCTATCTCCTTCAATCATCCGTGTAGGTCTCTGACATCTTTTCCTGACATCCCCAACACGACTGCGGTTTCGCTCCATAATTGCTAATTCCTCATTACAATAAACACAGCAATCCATTCCTGCAGCCTCCATTTCAGATTTACACATTCCATTCCCTCCTCAATCTATCAAAAATGTTTTTTAAACACTCACTTGTTCCTCTGCCTTTATTGTCACATGTTTTCGGTTTGTATCTCTTACAGTGATCCAAAACAATAAACCAATCATGAACATCCCTAAAGAAGTTACATGAAACCCATAATGGTATCCTTTTGATTGATTTGATGCATATTGAATTAAATATCCGAAAACGAGTGGAGCAATAATACTTGTGGAACTAGAAAGCGCAACATAGGTCCCTTGTGCTTTTCCGATGTTTTTGGGTGAAAAAAAGTCCATTAACATCGCGGGTGCCAGTGACAGAATGACAATTCCAAACCCTGGTGCAAGGGTAAAAAACAGTATGGATAAACCAGTTGAATTCACGGTATTTGCAAGAAATAAACAAATAGCGGAAAGCACTGTTGAAAAACCTGCAAGATTTATCCGTGCCTTACGAATATCTCCTGTTTTGTGATAAAGTCGATCTGATAGTAGGGCAAATCCAATTTGGCTGATGGCTGCAAATAGAAATGGTAATGAAACAGCCAGTTTTAGTGTTTCTGCTTTAAAATGTAGTATTTTGGTAAAGTATGCAGGGAACCAAACCGCCTGAACGGACAATAGCCAATAAGCACTCCCTGCACACAAAACGGTAAAAATAAAATTTTTTGAAAAAAGATGCGGAAGAAACTGACGCCAAGTAACTTTAGAGAGAATTAATGATTGTGTTTCATCTTGATCAACTGTAGGAAGCCCAATTTCTTCTGGGCTTTCTTTTCCGAAAATCACCCATAAAATTAGGACAATAAGTCCAACAATCCCCATGGCAATAAAAGCAGATCTCCATCCATATTGAGTGATTAAGGAGATTAATAATGGCGAAGCAATTGCAGGTCCAATTGTTGCCCCAAAGAGAACAGCACCAAAACCTATACCATGTCTATGTTTAGGAAACCATTTTCCTATTAAAGACGTTGATATTGCAACAGCTGGACCTTCTCCTGCTCCTAAGATCATTCTTGTAAACATTAATAAAGAAAGACTAGTAACAAATGGTGTGGAAATTTGAACAATCAACCAGACAAAAGAGATCCAAACAAACATTTTTTTCGTGTTTTTGGAGTCGGCCATGCCTCCAAGAATGAAAGAGGAAAAAGTAAAGAACCAAAAGAAGGAACTTCCAATAACTCCCCATTGTGAAGGACTTAAATGTAACTCTTTCATTAAGGGAACGGAAACTAAACCAATGATGACTTTATCAACTTGGTTGATCATACCGGAAGCGACAAGAATTAATAGTATAACCCAAGAATATTTTGGAGTTTTCAATTTAAAATTCTCCCCTTACTTCTTCTATTTAAGGAAAACCTTTTTTAGAAAATTAAAAGGTACTCCCATCACATGAATCAATTGGTGTTCTAATGAAACAGTTAATCAAGGTAACCTTATTGGGTTTTTGTTTACTGCTAAACTCCTGATATTGTTTAAAAAATCCATTCATTACCTTATCTTTCTGAAATTCCACCAGCTGTTTTTTCACGCACAGGAATACCACCGCGACCCACTTTACCTGATTTCTCATCAATAAACATAGCGAAATCAGGGGCAATTTCACGGCCATTTGGCATCGTGAGCCATAATCTTAATAAATGACGTTTACGTTCAGGTTCTTCATAATCTTCGTATACAGTCCGTGAATGAAGAACGGTATAATTATTAACGAATTGCATATCACCGGGTTCCATCATCATATCAATATGCATGTTTGCATCGTGAAGAAGAGAATCCATTAAGTCATATGCTTCTATTTCTACTTTTGATAAATAGATACCTGTCTTCACTTGTGCAGATTCTACATATCCTCGATTATATCTGCAGCTTAATTTACCTTTGTAATAACTAAAAACGGGTGATGAATATACTGGAGATTCTTCTTGTGCTTCCTCACCGCGACGATCAATGAAGTATGGACGATAGAGAATTTCAAGGTACTCCGGGTACTTCTCCAGAATTTCGTTGTAAACAGCCATCGAACTTACTATACTGCTGTATCCACCAGATTTTGCTTTTCGAAGACTTTACAATCCGACTACATCAGATCCATCTGGGTGAAAGGGAAGGTGTGCATTCGTTTGATAACCGCGTACATTTGAATCATTAATATCTAACCCTTGGTTAATGACATGCCCTAATAGATCACCTTTTGCGTTTTGCGTTACCGGGATTCCTAAGTGAACTCCGAGACCCCAGTAAATGATGCTCACTTCATCTTCCATATACCGTTCTATTGGTAAGCCACGGATTAATAGAAACCCCTTTCCATTCTCCAACTCGTCAATAAAGTAAGCGATTTCATCAGCGAGATCAGGAATTGGGAAATCCTCCTTGTTAAAATTAGGTGCTTTTAAACCCTTTTGTTTAACATGAAATAAAGCATTCTCAAGTGAGAAAATCGTTTTCTCCGTCAAATAATAAATCCATGATTCATTTTTAGCTAGGTCAATACCTTTCCATGCTGTTGGCCCTAAAACTTTTTCCTTTAAAATAGATGGCATCGAATTCCTCCTTCGTTTTCTAATGAAACGTTTAAATCTCCTTGTTTTTCTTTGGTAATCCCTTTTATATATTTCTACTTATCTAGGAAGCCTATACTTCATTACCCCCTCCCTATACGTGGAAGCGCTTTCTATAACTACTATTGTGACTGTATTAACTATTGTTATATTAATTATATTCATAAAATTCAGTTAAATAAAATTAAAAATTTTAATATATAATTAAATTTTATTTATATACAAGAAGCAAAAACAGCTTTCAGACATGATCATCCATATGAAAATCCCCCTTAGGGGCCAATTTGGTTTAACAAAATATATAAAACCAATACATTTTACTATTGTTTTAGTTCTATTTTCTTTATTAACAAAATAGTTTTCCTTTTTATATTAGTAAAACTTATTTACAAGTTAAAATTTTTAATTTTATATTAATTCAATTTACAGGTAAAATCACAAATATAAATGCATTAATATTCAAAAAATACCACTTGACCTTATTCGTACAGCGTATAAAAAAAATTAGGAGGTTTTATCTATGGACTTAAATTTATCTGGAAAAAAAGCACTTATAGTAGGAGGAAGCAGAGGGATTGGTAAAGCCATTGCCCGCCAGTTGGCTTTGGAAGGTGTAGATTGTACGATTTGTTCAAGAAACGAATCCTCTCTAAAGGCTGCAGCAGAGGAATTATCCCAAGAAACAAAAAGAAATATTTATCCGATTGTGGCAAATACCACGGATCCTGACTCTATCTTAAATTTAGTTGAAAAATCAGCTGCAGAAATGGGAAGCATTGATATTTTAATCAACAGTGGAGCCCGTGTTGGCGGCCATGAGCCAGAGGATTTTAACAGCATTAAAGATGAACTTATCTTGAAAGATTTTGAAGAAAAGTATATGGGCTATTTTCGTTGTATCCGGGCTGTTGCTCCTTATATGATCAATAATAATTGGGGACGTATCATCAATATAAGTGGTCTGGCAGCCAGAATTGGCGGCAATTATTTTAGTTCCGGTCCTCGTAATGCATCTGTTGTCCATATGACAAAATCCGCATCAATAGAATTAGGAAAGCACGGAATTACTGTCAATGCTGTTTATCCAGGGATCGTCGAGACGGAAACGTTTAAAAACCAAATCACGAACGAAGAGGCTAAACGCCAGGCAGCAGCATTGAATTCACTTGGCCGCTTGATTACACCCGAGGAAATTGCTTATGTCGTAACCTTTCTCGCCTCACCTTTATCGGCATCGATTACAGGCGATGTCGTCTCGGTAACCGGCGGAATTGGAAATACCGTTTATTACTAAAGGCCTAGGGTTGATATCGTTACTTTTTCTATATTATCAATAATTTTCCATTTAAAAAATAAACAGGTTAATTAAAAAAACGAGCCTCACGAAATTCTGAGGCTCGCTTCATTTTGAACATTTTCTTTCAATCTATCCCTATTTTATATTTTACGGTACTCAAGAACTTCTCGATCTTAGAAACAGTTGATTCAATGTTCTTTGAAAAAATGGCCATGTGGGCAAAAAATCCGTGGACCATACCCGGTTCACATACATATTCAACATACACATCAAATTTTTTCAGACGTTCAGCATACGCCATTCCTTCATCCCGGAGCACATCATTTTCTGCCGTAATCACAATTGCTGGCGGGAGACCACTTAAATCTTGAGCAACCAAGGGGGAAGCATACTTATTACACCTGTCCTCTTCATTCCCTAAATAATGATCACGGAACCAAATCAGCTGTTCGCGATCCAGACCAAACCCTTTTGCAAAGGTTTGATGAGATTCCGTATTGAACTCAAGGTTTGTCGGAGGGTAAATTAGGACCTGTGCAGCGATGTCGGGACCTTTTTTGTCTCTCGCCATCATCGTTACAACAGTCGCCAGATTTCCCCCCACGCTATCCCCTCCTACTACCAATCTAGTAACATCTCCGTTAAAAGACGACCCTTTTTCGTAAACCCATTCCAATGCCGCATAAGCGTCTTCGACCGGTGTCGGGAACTTATACTCCGGAGCAAGACGATAGTTTACAGATACAACAATACAATCCGTCCTAATAGCTATCATCCGGCAGCTCGCATCCGTGGATTCAATGTCTCCCAGAACCCATCCTCCACCATGGTAATATATAAATAGAGGAAAGGGGCCTTGCCCTTCCGGAATGTATACCCTACATTTGATTTCTTCATCTTGGCTTACCGGTATCATCAAATTCTTTACCCTTGAAAGCGGATCTAATTTTACAGCAGGGCGTGGTGTTTTTGAAAGCATCTCTCTTACAGTCTTTGGATCCATCGTATGAATTGGGGGCATCTGATTAAATGCTTGTAAATATTTTTCTGCTTGCGGATCTAAATTTGCCACGAAACAACATCCTCGCTTCCATATATTTTAAATTAACACGGCTATATCCTAAACCTTTATTCCGGCCTTGATACCCTTACATTAGTTTCATTTTGATATACATAAAATGGTGATTTTATTCACCATTTTTCGATGAAAAAAATCACCATACAGCGTATATAAGAAACAAGGGCTTTTAAATGCCACGAATTGCTTATCTAGTTACAGGTGCTCCACCGATATAAAACTCGAAATCTGAAGCAATTTTTCGGCCATTTGGCATCATGAGCCACAATCTTAATAAATGACGTTTGCGGTCATCTTCTTCATAATCTTCAAATAGTGTACGTGAATGAAAAACGGTATAATTATTAACGAATTGCATATCACCCGGTTCCATCATCATATCAATATGAAAGTTTTTATCATGAGTAAGGGAATCTATAAAATCAAATGCTTCGATTTCCTCTTTCGACAAAGAGATACCTGTTTTCGTTTGTGCTGATTCCACATATTGGCGAATATATCTGCAGCTTAATTTGCCTTCGTAATAGCTAAAGATCGGTGATTGAACTACAGGAGATTGACCTAGTGCTTCTTCCCCTCGAAGATCATGGGCAAATGGAAGATAGAGATTTTCAAGGTACTCTGGATGCTTCTCCAGAATTTCATTATAGATAGACATGGCACTTGCAATACTGCTTAAACCGCCAGATTTCGCTTTACGAAGACATAGTAATCCGACTACATCAGCGAGATCTGTGTGATAGTCGAGATGTACATTTGTTTGGTAACCACGTACTTTTGTATTATCATTAAAGTCGTGACCTATGTTTTTGATATGGCCTAATAGGTCCCCTTTTTTGCTTTGGATGATCGGTAGGCCTAGGTGAAGTCCGATTCCCCAGTAAATGATGCTTGCTTCTTCGTCAGTATACCGTTCCATTGGCAATCCGCGAATCAAAAGAAACCCTCTTCCATTCTCCAGCTCGTCAACAAAGTATGTGATTTCGTCAGCGAGATCAGGAATTGGGAAATCCACCTTGTTAAAATTGGGTGCCTTTAACCCTTTTTGTTGAACATGTAATACAGCCTTGTCAAGAGCTTCAAGAGTATTCTCTGACAAATAATAAATCCATGAATCATCTTTTGCTAGTTCGATACCTTTCCACGCTGAACGCCCTTGAATTTTTTCCTTTAAAATGACTGACATAAATACTCCTCCTTTATTTTGGTCATTTCCTGAATTTGACCGACTGTTGCGAATTATCATTCATAGCACATATAATTATTAATTAAATGAAATTATCATTTATAGCTTATTATTAAGTTAGACTAATATAAAACTTACTAAGAATCTTTCAATCTACCTTTATATCTCTTAAATACTCACTTGCTCCTCTGCTTCAATTATTGTTTGGCTTTCCTTTGCGGGACGTACACCGATCCAAAACAATAATCCGATAATGAGCATCCCTATAGAAGAGGCTTGAAATGCGTATCCGTATCCAATAGCTTCAGTCGCTGCATTTTGAATAAGATAGCCAAATACGAGTGGAGCAATAATACTTGTAGTACTCGCAAGTGCAATGAACGTCCCTTGTGCTTTTCCAATATTTTGGGGAGAAAAAAACTCCATCAATATTGCGGGTGCGAGTGAAAGGATGACATACGCAAAACCCGGAGCAAGGGTGAAGAACAATATGGACATCGCTGTGGAATTCGCGGCATTTGCTAGGTATATGCATAGAGCGGATAACATCATCATTATACCGGCAAGATTTATTCTTGCTTTACGAATATCTCTGGTTTTACGATAGAGCCGATCTGATAGAATGGAAAATCCTAATTGGCAAAGGGCTGCAAAAAGAAAAGGTAAAGACACGGCTAATTTTAATGTTTGACCATTAAACTGTTGAATCTTGGTAAAATAGGCAGGAAGCCAAACCGCTTGTACGGACAATAACCAATAGGCACACCCCCCGCACAAAACAGTCAAAATAAAATTTTTAGATAATAGATGCGGAAGAAACTGACTCCAAGAAACTTTAGAGAGGCTGGTTGATTGCTGCTCCTTTTGCTGTATCGAAGGCGAGCCGATTTCTTGTGGACTTTCTTTACCGAAGATCATCCATGAAACTAACACAATCAGTCCCAGAATCCCCATCGCTATAAATGCAGATCTCCATCCATAATGATCAATTAAGGAGATTAATAATGGAGAAGCGATCGCAGATCCCCCTGTCGTTCCTAATAGAACTGCACCAAAGCCGATGCCATGCCTATGTTTCGGAAACCATTTTCCCATAATTACCGTAGATAAAGCGGGGGCAGGACCTTCACTAGCTCCCAAAATCATTCTGGTTAACACAAGCATAGACAAACTGCTAACGAAAGGGGTAAAAAATTGAACTATCAACCAAATCAACGACATCCAAGTTAACATTTTTTTCGTGTTTTTTGAATCGGCCATGCCGCCAAGAATAATAGAGGAGAAGGTAAAGAACCAAAAAAAAGAACTTCCTACAACTCCCCATTGCGATGGACTTAAATGTAACTCTTTCATTAAAGGAACGGAAGCCAAACCAATAATTATTTTATCCACTTGGTTGATCATCCCGCTAATAACTAGAAATAATAAGATAATCCAAGAATATTTTGGAGTGCTTGTCATTTAATCTCCCCACATTTCCCTATATAAGGAACACCTTTTCCTGAACTCTGAAAAGGTGTTCCCACTTGTTCTTACAAAAAGTTTTACAAAAAATTACTTCAAGGTTTCCACAATACCGCCAGATGTTTGTTTACGTACAGGTACACCACCGCGGCCTGGTTTCCCCGTATTCTCATCAATAAACATTGCAAAATCCGGGGAAATTTCCCTGCCATTTGGCATCGTGAGCCACAATCTTAATAAATGACGTTTTCGATCCGGTTCTTCATAATCTTCGTATTGAGTACGTGAGTGAAGAATCGTATAATTATTGACGAATTGCATATCCCCCGGCTCCAGCATCATGTTATAATGTAACTTCTCATCATGAAGAAGTGAATCCAGTAAGTCTAATGCTTCAATTTCCACTTTTGATAATTGAATACCTGTTTTCGCTTGTGCTGATTCGATAAATAAGCGGACATATCTGGAGCTCAGTTTACCATCATAATAATTAAAGATTGGTGATGTAAATACTGGAGATTCTCCTGGCGCTTCCTCTCCACGACGATCAAAATTAAATGGACGACAGAGAATCCCTAGATATTCTGGGTTCTTCTCTAGAATTTCATTATAAACAGTCATCGAGCTGATGATACTGCTGTGGCCACCAGATTTCCCTTTACGCAGGCTTAATAATCCAACAACATCAGATCCATCAGCATGAAATGGAAGATGCAGTTTCGTTTGGTAACCGCGTACATTAGAATTTTCTAAACTAAGACCTTGATCTTTGACGTGCCCTAAGAGGTCACCATTTGCGTTTTGCGATACCGGAATGCCAATGTGAAGTCCGAGACCCCAATAAATGATGCTTGCTTCTTCATCTGTATACCTTTCAATAGGTAATCCGCGAATTAATAGGAACCCTCTCCCATTCTCCAGCTCTTCAACAAAGTAAGCGATTTCTTCAGATAGATCTGGAATCAGGAAGTCCTCTTTGATAAAATCAGGTGCTTTTAAACCCTTTTGTTTTACATGAACTAAAGCGCTTTCTAGAGATGCAATCGATTCCTCGGACAAATAGTAAACCCATGAATCATCTTTAGCTAGATCCATTCCTTTCCACGCGACAGTTCCTTTCACTTTTCCCTTTAAAATCGATGACATAAATAATCCTCCTTTAAAATATTGTTATTTCTTACTTAACTTCTGTTAGTTGTCTTAGCTCTCTGCGTAAAATTTTCCCCGTTGAGTTTTTAGGTAACTCTTTAAAAAATTCTACTTTTTTAGGAATCTTGTACTTTACAAGTCTATCTTGACAGAATTGGATAATGTCATTCATCGTAATCTGCTCATCCTTCACTACCACAATAGCTTTTACGCTTTCTCCGTATGCACCATCGGGAACTCCAACCACAGCAGCCTCTATAACAGCAGGATGTTGATAGAGGACTTCTTCCACCTCACGAGGATATACATTGTATCCGCCAACTATAATCATATCCTTCTTACGATCAACGATATAGATGTATCCTTCTTCATCCATTGTTGCTAGATCACCTGTATAAAACCATCCATCTTTTAGGGCGGTTGATGTAGCTTCGGGCATCCTCACGTATCCCCTCATGACATTTGGACCTTGAACAACCAATTCCCCGACTTCTCCCCTTAACACTTCTTTTCCGTACTCATCCACTACTTTACTTTTTACAGCCGGAATATTTAGACCGATTGAGCCAGGTTTTCGGATTCCCTTTAGAGGATTGATCGTGACGAGAGGAGCAGTTTCCGAAAGACCATACCCTTCCAAAATAAATACGTTAAACTTGCTTTCAAATTTTTGAAGAAGTTCGAACGGAATCGAAGCCCCTCCTGAGATACATAAGCGAATTGATAAAAAATCTTCCGCAGATGCTTCAGGCAATTGAATAAGAAAATTGTACATCGTAGGAACTCCAGCAAATACTGTTGCATTTCTTTCTCTAATGGTACTGACCACATCTAGAGGGCTGAATTTGGGTTGAATCAAAACCGTTGCTCCGCAAGCAATTGGTGCATTTAGACATACAGTCATACAGAAAACATGAAACATTGGCAGAACAGCAACTACACGATCTTTATCATTGATTTCAAGTAAGTTTGAAATAGATTCTGCATTTGAAGCCAAATTTCGATGAGATAACATTGCACCTTTTGGTTTCCCTGTTGTTCCAGAAGTGTATAGAATTACTGCAAGATCTTCTTGCTCTATGGGAGGGCTTTCAAAAGAAGGATTGCCTATTTGCATCAAATGTTCCCATGTCCATTCTTGATTTTCAGTATCTGTGTAAATTACTAATTTAAGGTTTTTCAATTGTTTATTTACATCTGATAACTTTGGTTCAACAGATACGTGAGCAATGACTGCTTTGGCTTGACTATTGTCTAATATGTAGCTGATTTCGCCTTGGCTATACAACGGATTCATTGGAATAGCAAATGCACCCAGTCGTAGAATACCGTAGTAAGAAATAAGAAATTCGGGGCAATTTCCTAATAATAGAGCGACTCCATCTCCCTTCCTAATTCCTTGTGCAGCCAGTCCAGCAGTAAACCTTTCTACCTGTTGATTTAATTCCTTATACGTAACACTTTGATGTTCAAAGATATACGCGATACTTTCTGGGCTTTTACTTGCACTTCTCCTCAAATTTTCGTCTAGATTATAATTCATTAAATAATTTTCACTCCTTTTACTCACAAGAAAGCATTTGAATGCTAACTATTGTGAATATTTTTAATATTGTTACACTCAGTATACTCATAAGTTTTTATTAAATAAAATTAAAGATTTTAATTTGTAATTAAATATCACTAATATAAAGCGAAGATTAATCCGTGAACATTACTTAGCTGATCAAGTGGGGGCTTAATTAAATCTATTTCACATTCGTACAGGGTAAAAAAAGAAAAAAACTAGAAAAGGTCTTAGTTAAAGAACCTTTTCTAGTTGCTCCATCCATTTACTGTTCTTTTACCTTCGCACGTTTAATAAAGAACGCTAATATTAAAGCGACAAATGCAATTCCCGTAGCCACAATAAACGAATCATTAATCCCGTCAATAGTCGCTTGCTGCATCGATTGCCCATAAACCAAATAGGTTGTAAGCTGTTTTCCTGCAGCAGCCGGAATGTGGGTGTAACCTGATAAGACTTGCGTAAACTGTGAAAATTTATCAGCGATAAAAGGATTTGCACTTGTGACCGTATTGGTAAAGTCACCATAATGAACCCCTTGCCTTGTCGACATGACCGTAACAAGAAGCGCCGTCCCAATACTACCAGCAACTTGCCTAGCCGTATTGGAGGCCGCTGTTCCATGTGCACCAAGATGACGTGGCAGCTGGTTTAGTCCCTCTGTCATAACCGTCATCATAATAAAGGACATACCAAACATCCGCATGACATAGAGAAACAGGATATGGCTATAGCTAGTTGTCATACTTAAACTAGTAAATTGCCAGGTGGTAACGACCGTAATGGCTAAGCCGATAACCGCCAGCCATCTTGCACCGATTTTATCAAAAAGAGCGCCTGAAATAGGAGACATAATTCCCATCACGATGGCACCTGGAAGCATCAATAGCCCTGATTCTAATGCCGTATAACCGCGAATATTTTGCAAATAAATCGGAAGTAAGATCATTGCACCGAACATCGCCATGTTCACAATCATACTAATGATGGTCGTTAAAGAGAAAATATCATATTTAAAGACGCGTAAATCCAGCATTGGCTTTTCAGTGGTTAATTCCCGCCAGACAAAAGCGACTAGTGAAATAATTCCGATCGCTAAGGAAACGATAACGGTACCGCTGTCCCAGCCATCATTTCCTGCCTCACTAAATCCATATAATAAGAAGCCGAAACCTAAGGTTGAAAATAAAAATCCGGGAAAATCAAATTTCAGATTGGTTACTTTCGTTACGTCCTTCATCCACAAGAAACTTAGAATTAAATCAAGTACTCCGATTGGAATGACAATGTCAAACAGTAATCTCCATGAATAATGTCCAATCAACCACCCAGATAATGTTGGACCAATGGCTGGGGCAAAGATCATGACGATTCCCATGATTCCCATCGCCTTTCCCCGCTTTTCCGGAGGAAATAAGGCGAAAAACACGGTCATCAATAGGGGCATAATAATACCCGCACCGCATGCTTGGATAATTCTTCCGACCATCAGCATACTAAAGTTGGCTGACAAGGAACAAACTAACGATCCTAATGTGAAGAGAAGAATGGCAGAGATAAATAGTTTCCTAGTCCCAAACTTCTCAATCAGGAAAGCCGTAACAGGAATCGCAATCCCATTGACCAACATATAACCTGTTGAGAGCCATTGAACGGTATTAGCTGAAACACCTAAATCATTCATAATATGCGGGATGGCAACATTCAATAAGGTTTGATTAAGAATCGCAACAAAGGCACCAAGCATTAAAGCGACAAGCACTTTTCCTGTTCCTGAATTCTCCTTATTATCCGCAGCCTTTTCTTTTTTCCGTTTCTTGCTATTTTCTTCTGGCTGAACATCTACGACATATTCCAATGCCGGTTCAGCAATCGCTGAATCCTCCAGCATTTCTTCGACTTGATAGGATAAATCCTGCTGAGTGTTCGCCGGAATCTCTTCGGTTTCTTTACTTATTTCCTTCCATTCATCATCATTGATTTTTGTTTGGGCAGGATTTTCCTTACCCTCTTGATCCATCCTATTCGATTGAATCATGTTCCGCTTTTTTTGTTTGATCATTGTAAAATTTATAATTAGTAACACTAATATGGCTAAGATAACATAACCCGTGATATATATGGACATTTTATCACCTACTTATGAATTCTTACGGTTACGTTCATACCAGGGACAATTGCAACACCTTTATTATCATCAATGGATACTTTTACAGGAACAACCTGTGTAACTTTTGTGTAATTACCCGTCGTATTAGTACTTGGTAATAATGAAAAAGTTCCTGATGTTGCTAAGCCGATTTGTTTTACTTTTCCCTTTAATGTGCTATTAGGGAAAGCATCCACATAAATATCAACATCCTGCCCGACTGCGATTTCATCAATACTTGTTTCTTCAATATTAGCTGTTACCCATAATTTATTTAAGTTATAGACTTGGGCAAGCGGCGTACCTGCGGCAACAAACGAATCTTGAACGGCATTACTTTGCACCATTGTTCCATCCGTTGGAAGTGTCACATTCATTTTGACAGGTTTTCCATCCGCACCAGTTGTAGTAATGGTTCCAACTTTATCATCTTTTGAAAAATGATCGCCAACATTACCTTTCCAATCTGTTAGCTTACCGTTGGCTGTTGCCGCAATCGTTACTTGTTGTCCGGCAATTTGGGCATTGTCAGTCGTTAAATAATTGACCGTTTTATTATAATAGGCATAAATCCCAAAACCTCCTCCAACTAGAACAAGTAACATAATAATGTTGATTAATAGTAAACGTTTCGCATTCATTAATTCTATTCCTCCTCTATTGTTAACTTCTTTAAGACAAGCTTGTGTAAACGTAACAGTTCAGAGATTTCCTCCTCCGGCAATTCAAGGACTTCGTTCGTTTTTTTAATGACCATTGAATTCGAAGAATAAAACAGATTTAACGTCTTTTTTCCCTTTTCTGTTAAGTGAATAGAAACAACCCTCCGATTTTCTGGCGGGATCACCCTTTCCACCAAACCGATTTGAACTAAGCGTTCAATCAAGCTGCTTGCGGTACTGTTCGTCATTCGTAATTTTTCTGCTAGCTCTCCCAAACTGATATCTGGATTCGCGGCAAGTGTGTAGATTGCCTTTAATTGGACCATTGTAATCCCCAATCGATCCGAATCAAATTTAATGATTCTTTTGAATGCTTTATTAATCTCTAAAAATGATTCATATATCTCATTATTTAGTACTACCATCCCTGCTCTCCTTTCTCTTGTTCTTCTAAGCATTCCAATTAGAATATTTCGTATACGAAATAACATTTACAAAAATAAATTATAATCAGTGGACATCAGGGTGTCAATATAAAAATGACACATTGTCATATGTTAATTGACAAATATTAATAGGTCTATTATCATTTAATTAAATTAAATTGTGACATTTTGTCGTTTGGTGAAAGGATTGAAAGCGATGCCAAAACCAACCTTTTTAAAATTAACAACAGAAAAACAAGAATCATTAATAAAGGCCGCTAAGAAGGAATTTTCGAGGGTTCCTTTATATGAAGCATCCATTTCAAATATTATTAAAGATGCCGGTATACCGAGAGGAAGTTTTTACCAATACTTTGAGGATAAGGAAGATTTATTCTATTTTTTATTAGATGAGCATTCCAAACGGAATAATGAGCGCTTCATTTCCATTTTAAAAATGAATAATGGCGATTTATTCCAGTCCTTTATTGATTGGTTTAAATCCACTCTCATCGCCTTTGAAGAACCGGAAAATCGCAAATATTTTAAAAATACCTTTTTAAACATGAATTATCGAATTGAAAAAACCTTTACGCAGAACATTTATGAGGAAAGAGCCAAAAGTAGATTTTTGGGGATCATTAACTCCATCAATTCCGAATATTTAAATGCAACAAATGAAGAAGAATTGCACCATATTTTTAAAATCATGATGGCCGTAACAATGCGAAATCTCGTTTCTGTATTTGCAAAGGAAGTACCAATGAATGAAGCCATGAAGGCCTTTTCATTGGAGATTGATTTACTAAAAAAAGGATTATATAAGCAAACTGTATAATGATGAAAATAGCAACACACAAAAAATAGAGGAGGTTTTTTGCAAGCCTCCTCTTCTTTCCTTTAAGAGGGTCTTAGAGGACCCTAAACCTGTTATTGATCAATACTATTGAACAAACTGCTCATCATTAAAGTAAATGACCTCAGTAAGAAATTTATAACCATTAATTTTATCGAACGCTTCTTTTGCTTCTTTTTTTGTATCAAACTCAAACATGTTATAATTATTATTTGAATAGACAGTAATGACCCACATAAAAAATACCTCTTTCCATAATTAATATAATTTCATCTATCTACAAAGCAATTTCTTTCAAAGAATCTGAGACGATTGCTTCTTCACTAATAGGGAGCCAATCGTCAATCCAGGGATAATGATTTTAAATACTGTGATGAGTGAGTTCGCTTTAGCAAATAAACTAACCGTCCAATAATTAATGAGAAAATAGATGACCTTCTTTTTAAATGATTGTTCATCTATTCAATCTCTTTCATGTTAGATATATTTAGAAAATGCAGAGATCCCATACTTGTGCCAGATGTTTTAATAACATGACACCGGTCAGGCTATTCCCATATTCATCAATCGCCGGACCATATATGCCGATTCCACAGCCGTCTTGAAATGGCTGATCTCTATTTTTATTCGGCGGAACTAAGGCCAGGATCCCTCCGGATACCCCGCTTTTTGCTGGCAGCCCGACGAATGCCGCAAATTTGCCAGAAGCATTGTACATTCCACACGTAAGCATTAAAGCTTTGGTCAGTCTCGCCACTTCTTTAGGCAAAATCTGTACTTGTTGAATCGGGTGATATCCATCGTTTGCAAGAATCATTCCAATCATGGCAATATCTTCTGTATTCACTTCCAGTGAACAAAGCTTTAAGTAAACTTCCAAGGTTTCTTCCACCTCGGATTCTAAAAAACCCGTCTCCTTTAAGTAGTAAGCTAAAGCTCGATTTCGATGAGCGGTTTGCCATTCTGATTGAAACACTTCCTCATTCAGGTTTGGACGTTTACCTATCATTCTTTCAATTAATTGATGAACAATTTCCAATTTACTTTGGGACGAATCCCCTGGAAGCAAGGAAGCAACAGTAATGGCACCCGCATTGATCATCGGGTTAAACGGCTTTCCTGGTTTATGCATTTCCAAACGAATAATCGAATTAAAGGGATCCCCCGTTGGTTCGACATCGACCCGGTCCAACACATAAGAAATACCACGGGTTACACACGCAGCAATAAAGCTGATTACTTTTGAGATACTTTGCAATGTAAAAGTGACATGCCAATCCCCTGACCGGATGGTTTGTCCGGTTGGCAATGCAATACTAATCCCCAGCTGGAACAGATTTGCCTTCCCCAAAGCTGGAATATAGCTTGCACATTGTCCTTCCGTGGCAAAGGAGCGAAAATTGTTCACCCATTCATCCAACCCATCTATTCTTTGATCATGAACCTCTTGTTTTATCACTTGGACCAATTTCTTCAATCCTCCTATAAAGTTTTTACATCAAGGAAAGTGAAATCCCCTTTCTTTCAAAAAATGTTCAAGTTAGAAAACGCTTTCGAATTGTTACTAGAAAAATATAATTGATTCTATAATCCGTACTACAAAAGAAAACGGAAATCTACAGAAAATTTTTTTATTTTTTAAATAATTTTTTTAACCTTTGCTTGGGCATTGTGTTCAGACATTTCTAACTGTATACTGTTGTTCAGACAAATCAGGAAGTGATCATCTTGAATATCAGCCCAACACTCAAAAAAGACATCTTCATTCTGATTTTGATGTTGATAACAGTCCCATTAGCAGGTGTAATCAATTTTTATCCGATCAACGCCGCCTTCCGGATCAGTTTTGGGGTGCCGACCTTTTTATTCTTTTTGTTATTATTCCGGCAAATACCGGCTGTCTTGCCTGGTTTTTTGACCGCTTTAAATATAGTAGGATTACGTATCCTGATAGAATTTATCCAGGATGAGCATTTTCATTGGCCAAGCTCTTTTCAAGCCAATTTTTCCAGCTTCTTCTTTTATTTGGCCTATGCCTGTTTCTTTTATTTGGCAAAAGTCCAACGTTTTCATAACCGGCTTATAGTAATCGGATTAATTGGTATTGTAATCGAACTTCTGTCTGATATAGTCGAACTGACTGTACAATACTTCATATTAGGAACCACCATTAAATTCTCGGCACTGAGCGAAATCTTGATGATGGCAATTTCACACAGTTTTATTGTCCTTAGCTTTTTCACCATCATGCAGCTATATGAAGCGCAAGAAAGAGAAAGACAAATTCGAAAACAAAATGAGCACATGCTCCTGTTAATCTCCAACTTATATGAAGAAACGATTCATTTAAAAAAAACGTTGGTAAATGCCGAAAACATCACAAAAAAATCCTATGATTTATACAAAGGCTTAAACGAGTTGAAAAACGTACCGACCAACGCAGATTCTATCGAGGAATTAGGTAAGGAGGCATTGAATATCGCTGGGGAAGTCCATGAAATAAAAAAAGATAATCAACGTATTTTTGCAGGACTCTCGAAACTCATTTCCGTTGAACGTTTTGCTGATTATATGGACTTGCACGAACTGATTTCCATCATAAAACGGACAAACGAGAAATATGCCACTTTACTAGGGAAAGAGATTCAAATTGAGTATTCGATTAGAGGAGATCATCCTCCCTACCATGCTTTTACCCTTCTATCGATCATCAATAATATCGTCACAAACGCGGTAGAAGCAATCGACAATAGAGGAACCATTACGATTAACATTGAAAAGGCTCAAGAATCAATTGAATTTCGAATCGGCGATAACGGACCCGGTATCCCTTCAAAGCGAAAAAATGCAATTTTTAAGCCAGGGTTCACCTCGAAATATGATCATTCCGGAAATCCATCTACTGGTATGGGATTATCGTTTGTTAAAGATATGATGGCACAACTTGAGGGTGAAATAACCGTAGAGGATCAAGTAAAAGGAACAGGATCAATTTTCATGATTCGATTACCCGTGAATCATTTAATAAAGAAAGGATGATTCGATGCGTTTTTATATAATCGACGATGATGAAGCAGTACGTTCGATGTTGGCCCAAATCATCGAGGATGAGGGTTTAGGGGAAGTGGCCGGGGAAGCAGAGGATGGCTCATTAATAGATGGCGATAATCTGAACATGCTCAGCATCGAAATTTTATTAATCGATTTGTTGATGCCAAATCGGGACGGATTGGAAACCATCCGGCAAATTCAATCGAGATTCAAAGGGAAAATCATTATGATTTCTCAAGTAGAATCAAAAGAATTGATTGCTGAAGCCTATTCGCTTGGCAGTGAATACTATATCATCAAACCAATCAACAGAATTGAAGTATTGACGATTCTTCAAAAAGTGATGGAAAAAATCCAAATGGAAAAATCGATACAGGATATTCACAAGTCCCTTCATGCCGTGCTTAAATTAGATCCATCACCTAGACAACCACAACCTATTAATGAAAAAAACATAAGAAATTCCGGTCAATTCCTATTAACTGAATTAGGGATCGCCGGTGAAAATGGCAGTAAAGATTTACTGGATATTTTGGAATATTTAGACCAAAATCAACAAACAGACATTTTAAATAATGGATTTCCAACCCTAAAAGAAATTTTTATCGATCTTGCTAAAAAAAGACTGGGAACCTCCGCCCCAGTCGCTGAGTTAAAGAAAGAAATTAAAGCAACCGAACAACGGGTGCGCCGGGCAATTTATCAATCGTTGAATCATCTGGCATCCCTCGGTCTTGCCGATTTTTCTAATTGGAAGTTTGAAAATTATGCTTCAAAGTTTTTTGACTTTGCAAGTGTCAGGACCAAGATGGCAGAATTAAAGAATGGCTCAGCAGCATCCGCTTCTCTTGCACGAATCAATACGAAAAAATTTATTCAGGTCCTTTATTTTGAAGCACACCGGGTACATTCTGAACAATAGCTTACAAGCAAACGTCCCGTTTGATATTTAACAAAAAAACTTCACTGAAGCCTTAGTTTCGTGAAGTTTTTCTATTTGAGGAAAATATCGAATTTGTTCTGTTAGAAACTTATTTGTAATGCCCGGATGCTCCATAACCTTTGATTGTTATTTTTACGTTGTAGCGAATCGGAACTTCACTGAAAATTTGATCCCAATCCTTTTTTACCTTTTCCCATAAATGCGGATGGTCAATTTTTAACTGGTTACCAAAACCGGACACGTCCACCTGATAGTCCTTTTGCATTTTTTTTATAGAATGGTCAATCAATTGTTTGACTGCTATTCCTGTAGACGTTTCCGCCCTTTTAAGAAAAGAATTTTCAAAAGGCGTGCTGGAATCGACCCGATGCTCCGATAATCTCCCTTTTGATACGATGTTGACATCAAAGGAAATGTTGTTTCCCCTAACATGTGGGGTAATTTTACTTTTCATGGACTCCATCTCATACACAATCATTCTTTTTGACTGCAGATCAAAACTTTTGACGACACCACCTTTCCCCTTGCCTGTTAACCAAGTGATGCCCTCCAATTCCTTTTCATTTAAAAAGCCACGCAGTTTTTTCGTCTTTCCATCAATGACGGCAGCTCCGGCAAATTTCACTTGTCCATTTGCTGAAACCACATTCTGCAAAAGAAAACTGGAACCGGATTGGAGCTTGCCATCCAATTTAATTATGGAGACAGGAGGTAATATTTTGGTTGTCCGATAGGCATTATCAACGATTCCAAACAAACGAAAGGCCGGAACTTCTCCTTCCTTCTTGGATAGTAAGGTATCGCTTGCTCTCCCTTTACTGACAACTACCAAACAGCTTGGTCGGAACTCATTATCCCGAAGATACAAATCAAATAACTCTTGCAAACTGAACGATTGTGCCACTTCATCCCCAATGACCACGACCTTCATATGAGTGGCATTTAAAGGAATATCTGTTCGTAATGATAATTCACGCACCTCTTGAAGAATAGAATCGCCCGTTTGAGAAATATTTAAATAGGAATATTTTTGTGATCCTCCCCCTTTACTCGATGAACTGGCGATTTCTGGAGTAATAAGTTGATAAGTGGTAGTAATCATATTTTTCTTTGAATCCCCTTCGCCTTTTTCGTTAATCATTTTCTCGGAGTTTGACTCCTTATTTGTATCGATGGCCATTCCTACCCCTAAACTTAACTCCTCAATTTCATGGCTGCTCCAACAACCTGTGAGGAAAAAGAGCAATAGGACTGAAAGCGACCCAAAGAGAAACCGAACGATGGAATGTTTGAGCTTCATGATCTTCTTCTCACCCATTTCGCAATGATGAGAAGGACTAGTGGCAGGCCGCCAAATATATACAATGCTGCATTTCCAATTACATCCCCAAGCTTAAAAACATCATTCAAATTTTTAGGAATCATTGAAATTAAATAAATGACCGGTACCAGTCCAACCATAATCGGATGAATGTTCTTTTTGAAAATTTGCGCCAGGCCCAGTGCTGCAGCATAGTGTGCTATCGTATAGATGGTAAACATTTGCATGATCCATATCGCCAGAAGCAATGATTCGAATCGTTCAAAAATCAAACCAGAAATTTCAAAGCTTCGGATCAAATCAAGTGTCGGCCATGTTCTCGTAACAACTTCATCCGCTGATAACGCGCCGATAACCATAACAACGGTAATGATATATAAAATTAAAGGAATCGTAATTCCGACTATCACGGCTTTAACTGCTTTGTTCGGCTCTTTCATAAATGCAACAATGATCAGCATAACCTCAGGGCCTGTAAACGCAAGTGCCGTTGTCTTTACTCCTTTTAGCACAGGTAAAAATCCCGCTCCCAATACTGGTCGCAAATTTTCGATGTCAAATATTTTGAAACTCAAAAAAATGGCGAGCAAAAAAAGGACAAGTGTAATCGGTAAAATAATTTCAAAATGACGCGCAATCGGATTGATTCCTCCCATTATTAAATAAAGACCCACCAGCATAAATGGCAGAATAATCGCCCAATTCGGAGTTCCCTCCAGTAATAAGAACTTTGTTACTTCTGTTAAGGAACGGATTTGAAAACCCGATGTTGCTAGAAAATAACCGATTACCAGAAGGCTAAGTGCTACCCCAACCCATTTACCTACAAGATCCTGACTGTATTGATAAAAGGTTTTTTGTGGAAATTGTTGGCTTAATTTTGTAATAATAATTCCCGCCAAGAGAGCCAACAGCCCGCCAAGTAAAACAGTTATCCATACATCAGGCGTGTGCACCTTCTCAACCGAGGCTCTGGGCAGGGTGAGAATCCCTGTGCCAAGAATCGCGTTGATGATGATAACCGCTGCCTGGGAAGTGGTGATTTGATCTTTAGGATTTAGAATCATACCTTACTCTTCCTTTCACGATACGTTATCCCTTCCGTATCTTAGCTTTTGGTTGATTCATTTTCGGCCGCTGCTTCATCATCAACACGGGCATCCGTACCATAAAGTCCTTCCAATCACTTAAGCGATAAGGAGCAGCCGGGCTCACATACGGAACACCGAAGCTTTTTAGTTTTACCAAATGAGCGGTTAAGAAAAGGAAGAAAACAATCACCCCGTACAATCCTAAAACGGCAGAAAAAAACATCGCTATGAAGCGCAAAATACGTAACGAAATCCCTGCACTATATTGTGGGATAGCAAACGAGGAAATAGCTGTTAGGGAAACAATTATGACTAAAAACGGACTTACAATCCCTGCCTGTACAGCGGCTTCACCAATGATTAAACCACCGACAATCCCCATGGCCGGACCAATGGGTTTTGGCAATCGGAGACCAGCTTCCCTCAAAATTTCAATTGCGATTTCCATGAATAAAACTTCAATCAGTGCCGGAAATGGCACCCCGGCCCTCGATCCTATAATCGAAATGGCTAACTTGGTCGGAATCATCCCTGGATGAAAAGAGATAAATGCAATATACAGCGCTGGTGTAAAAAGAGACAGCGTGGCTGCCAGATAGCGAAGTAAGCGGATAAACGTCCCGGGAATCCATCTTTCATAATAATCTTCTGGTGATTGCAACATCATACTAAAGGTAACCGGTACAATTAACGCAAAAGGCGTTCCATCCAGTAAAATAGCTACGCGACCCTCCATTAAACCAGCCATAACCCGGTCAGGGCGCTCTGTATTCTGCGCCTGCGGAAAAGGACTTCGATAATTGTCCTCAATCAACTGCTCGACATAACCGGATTCAGGGATATTATCGAGATCAATTTTCTTAATTCGGTTTTGTACCTCTTGTACTAATTCGGGGTCAGCTATTCCTTCTATGTAGGCGACAACTAAATCTTTTTTTGCCCTCTCTCCTACTTGAAAGTTTAGAAAGGTTAAATCTTTTATTTCACCATTTCCTCTCAAAAGAGAGGTATTATCCCGTAAAGATTCAGTAAAACCAGCCCGTGGACCTCTAACTAAAGGCTCGGATACGGGCTCTTCAATCGTTCTTGTTTTTAATTTTGTGGTACCAAGGATAAGTACCTGTGATGATCCATCTAAGAAAAGTGCGGTAGAACCGGTTAATACTTTGGCCGATACCTCTTTTATCGAGCCGACCTCTTCGATTTCACTGATGGGGAGCACTTGATCTTTAATAAATTCGTTTAAATTGCTTCCCATTAAGGAGGGGCGGTCTTGTTTGTATTCTTCTGAGAAATCAGCCATCAATGATGTCATGATCGGTTGATTAATCAGATCTTTATCACATATTCCATCAACAAAAACGAGGCATGCTCGAATACCGGTCCGCCCCAAGTTAAATTCCCGATAGTGGACATCCCAATTTTGACCGATTGTTTGTTTCACTAAATCTAGGTTGAAAGATAATTTAATCGTAAAAAGATGATTTGAATCTTGAGGCACGGATTCTTGTTGAAATCCCTTTTTGCCGGCAAGTTTCTCTATTTTTCGAATCTTTAATTTACGTACTCTCATTTCTCTATCACTCGCCCTCCGAACGTATACCAACCCACTTTGAAAATCGGAAGATAATGTACAGAATGAAAAAAGTTAACAGCTTGGATAAAAACTTTCTAGACTGGGTGTGAGGATATAAATTCCACATATTAACCACCTTTTAATCTTGAACACCAGTTGCTAATCCGTGAACCAAAATATATAATTTTGCTGCTTATATATGGTCTATTGGATACCATCATCTTTGACCTTTACGTGGAAGTTTAAACCATGAGGAACTTTTTGAAGGACAACCTCTTATTAAAAAAAATAATACTATGTTAAAGTTTAACTCATTATCCTCTATCTTTAACAACTTCTTTTTCTGATGTAGTAAATATTTCTGTAAAACAAAAAACACCCACAAAGATTTATATATAAACATTTGTGAGTGTTTTACCTTTTTATATTTTGGTACACAATATTAGCTTTTAAATCTTTCTGTTTAAAAACTTATATGGAGACCCTTTTTTATCTTTTGAAGGCATTCCTAATGAGATAAAACTATTGTGTTCTCTCGCACCATTTTAATAAAATACTTCATAATTCTACTATCTTCTGTTAACTCTGGATGAAAGGAACAACCTAAAAATTGACCATCTCGAGCTAAAACAATGCGCTCTTCATGTTTTGCTAGAATTTCAACATTTTCACCCGCTTCTACGATATGCGGTGCCCGGATAAATACAGCAGGAACATCTTCCCCTACTCCTGGGATGGATAGCTCCACTTCAAAACTATCTACTTGGCGTCCAAATGAATTCCGTTCCACCACTACATCCATTAACCCCAGATGAGGACTATCATATCCAACGAGTTCTTTTGCTAATAAGATCAGGCCTGCACATGTTCCAAACATCGGAATTCCTTTGTCAGCTAAAGCACGAATGGGTTCTAGTAAATCGTAACGGTCCAACAGTTTACGCATTGTTGTACTTTCTCCGCCAGGTAATACAAGACCATTTATTTCTTTTAGATCTTCAACCGATTTAACCGGAATTGCCTCACAATCAAGCTCTTCAATTTGTCTAATATGCTCCCTGACTGCACCTTGTAATGCAAGTATCCCAATTTTCAGCATATTACCAACCACGTTCCTGCATACGTTCACTTGCATTTAGCGTTGAAATCTCAATACCTTTCATTGGTGTCCCTAACTCTTTTGAAATTTCAGCAATCAGTTTATAGTCTTGATAATGCGTTGTTGCTTCTACAATAGCACGTGCGAATTTTTCAGGGTTATCAGATTTGAAAATACCTGATCCTACAAATACACCATCTGCTCCAAGTTCCATCATTAAAGCAGCATCAGCAGGCGTTGCCACGCCGCCAGCAGCAAAGTTTACAACTGGTAAGCGACCTAATTTTTTGATTTCTAATAATAGTTCAAATGGTGCCCCTAAATTTTTGGCTTCTGTCATTAATTCATCTGTACTCATACCAACCACACGTCTTACTTGTGCATTCACTTTACGAATATGACGAACTGCCTCTACGATATTTCCTGTTCCCGGTTCACCTTTTGTTCGTAACATGGAAGCTCCTTCTCCAATACGGCGTGCAGCTTCCCCTAAATCACGGCATCCGCAAACAAAAGGTACGGTGAAGTCGCTTTTTAATAAATGGTATTCTTCATCCGCAGGTGTTAATACTTCACTTTCATCAATGTAATCGACACCCATTGATTCTAATACACGTGCTTCTACAATGTGGCCAATACGTGCTTTTGCCATTACTGGAATCGTTACAGCGTTCATTACTTCCTCTACAATACGCGGATCCGCCATACGGGCTACGCCTCCAGCTGCTCGGATATCTGATGGCACTCGCTCTAAAGCCATAACAGCAACTGCACCTGCAGCCTCTGCAATTTTTGCTTGCTCGGCATTAATGACATCCATGATGACTCCGCCTTTTTGCATTTCTGCCATTCCACGTTTTACTGTTTCCGTTCCTAGTTGTTTCATTAAAAAAACCTCCATATATTTGATGATTACTAGTATAATAGAAATTGACTTTAAGAAAAGGTTCAATTTTCTAAAAAATTATATGGTCAGTTGGAGGAATTGCGGATGGATATGCTTATGTTTAAATTGGATAAAAGTGCAGCAAAGCCGCTATATGAACAGCTTTATACCGGTATCAAAGACGCCATTATCCAAAAACAAATTGAAGTTGGAACCAAATTACCATCCAAAAAAAAATTAGCTGAATTTTTAAATATCAGTCAAACAACCATTGAAATTGCCTATGCCCAACTTATTGCAGAAGGCTATGTGGGATCTAAACCTCGCATTGGTTTTTTTGTAGAAGAGATAGACGAATTACCCTATATTGAAAAAGGACTTTTAAACATGCCTGTAGAGATGGTCGAGAAAAAAATATATCAATTTGACTTCCATCCAGGAAAAATTGATACCGACTCATTCCCATTTTCACTTTGGCGAAAATATGCAAAAAATTTATATGATAATAGTTCAAAAGAGTTTTTACAAATTGGAGACCCTCAAGGAGAATTCGCATTAAGAGCTGAAATTTCAAAATATCTTTATCAATCGAGGGGGATTGTATGTAAATCAGAACAGATTGTAATTGGGTCGGGAACTGAACATCTACTTCCCATGATTCTAAGATTACTTGAAAATGACTCAAAATTTGCCCTTGAAAATCCTGGCTATTCAGCCATCCCAAAAATACAATTGCAAGATAAAGCCATCTCTATTCCGGTTGATGAAGATGGTTTAATGGTGGATGAACTTGAAAGAACAAATGCCAATGTTGTTTACATTACACCTTCACACCAATTCCCTACGGGTGCGGTTCTATCAGCAACAAGAAGAACACACCTATTAAACTGGGCAGCAAAAGATGAAAATCGCTATATCATTGAAGACGATTATGATAGTGAGTTTCGTTATATCGGAAAACCCATTCCTGCATTACACGGTTTAGACCAAAACAATAAAGTCATTTATATGAGCACTTTTTCCAAATCATTAATGCCTTCATTACGTGTTGCTTATATTGTATTACCTTCAACTTTACTACGAAAATATAAAGAGATATTTAGTTTTTACTCAGCAACGGTACCCAGATTTGATCAACATATATTAGCTAACTTTATGAGAGATGGGCATTTTTCTAAACACTTAAACCGTATGCGGAAAATTTATCGTAAAAAACATGAAAAATTAACTCAAATATTTGAAACGTATTATCCTGATGTAATAATCACGGGAGATCAAGCAGGAATGCATATTTTAATTTCTGTCCCTCTATCAAAAAGTGAAGATCAGTTAAAACAGATGGCAAAAAAAAACAATATTGCCATCTATCCAGTTAGCGATTATCTTTTAAGCCCAATTGAATATAAATATCCAACTTTTCTATTTGGCTTTGGTAGTATTCCATTCGATCAAATTGAAAAAGGCATTCACCAATTAATGCAATGTTGGGGAATTTCAAAATCAAAAAAGCGATAGCTCAGGCGGGCTACTTGGATATAGTACGCAGTTAAAATAATAGCCAAGGGTTCCTTTAAAATTCCCTTGGTTTTTATTTTGTTTTAGGATTGGATTACAATCTTTTGTTTTATTTATTTTGTCTGTTAATATAATATTTGTTGATAAAACAGAGCGTTAGGGGAATATCATAATGGGAAAACTTTTTAAATTCGTTATGCTTTTAGTAGGTGCTTTTGTGTTAATTTTTATCATCGTCGGGGTTGTCAATGGAATCCCACATATCTTAGATGAAAAGAATGCACCACAACAAAGTGGTAAAGCTATGCCTGGAAAAGCAGAATATGATCAAATTCGTGTAGGAAATACAAAGACTGGGGAAGGCGGCATGTCCAAAGCCGAAGTCGAAAAAATCCTTGGGAAACCGACCGAACAAACCCAAGGGCAATCAGGGAAATTGAAAATGGAAGTTTACACGTATGCCGCAAGTGCTGGTCCGAATTCGATTTTGGTTACGTTCATACATGGTCATGTCTCTGGTAAAACTCAAACAGGTCTCGATTAGAAAACGGGTCATTGAATTTCACCAGTCATATTTGCTTTTTAACCGAATATCTATAGTGTAGGGAAGCGTAAGTCTTTACTTCTTCTTAGTGAGACCGGAGGATAGAAAATTCACTTAGGTTAGGAGGGCGAATGAAGATTAACCTTGAGGTTATGATTCAGTTGCTAACGCTCATAGTGATGATGATCGGACTTGCTGTGAAAGAAAAATAGGACTTAAACACCTATGAAAACGAGCCTTAAAATTGGGGCTCGTTTTCTGTTTCATAGCCAAAATCATATTAATTTTTTCGTTTTTCATGCATGAATTTCATCCATTTTTTCAATTTAAAGCTAGAAATAATATAGGCGATAATAGAGAACACGGATATTCCAACCGACAGCTTCCAAATGAGAGGGTGTAAGGTATATAAACCAATCGCAATCCCTGTGAATCCAAGTAGTGTTAATTGAAATAATTGTTTTTTTTGATTTTCAAAAATCGTAAATTGAAATTGTCTTCTTTGTTCAATCTCTTTTAGCTGTTCTATTTTTTGTGGTGCATTTAAAAAATCGGTGACAGAATGAAAAAGTTTAAAGATCGGCTGTGATTGAATCCATTGCCAAACAAAGGACCATTTATTCCCTTGTTTATTAAGCCATTCAATAAAAACAGGTTTTCCTATTTCAATGGGGTCCTCCTCAGGTACCAAATTTCGAATAATGCCTTCAATCGTTACGAAAGAGCGACCTAAAAAGACAAATCTTGTTGGGACCTGAATGGGTAGTGTTTGAATTAAATCGTTCATTTCCATTTTTAATGCCAACAGATCCATCTCCTTTAATTGAGCGGGTTGGAAGGAGATAAATTCAGCTAATAGTCTTTCAATTATCCTTGTTTCAGATTCAGGTAATAAAAATCCTAAATGGAACAAGCAATCAACAGCTTTCGCATAATTTTTAGAAAGGAAGCTTTCTATTAATCCTTGAAAATAAGTTGCATCCTTTTTGGTAATCTCCCCTACCATCCCGAAATCAAGTAAAATGATTTTCCCTTCCTTTGATACCAAAACGTTTCCAGGATGTGGGTCTGCATGGAACATACCAGGCTCAAGCCATTGTGGAAGGAACAATTTCATAAGCTTTTTTGCCATCTCTTTACGACTCACTTCAATATGTTTTAACGCCTCCATATCAGTAAGTCGTATTCCCTCTAACCATTCCATCACCAGGACATTGGACGTACTGAGTTCGGAATACACAGACGGTATCTGAACATCATGCATATCGCTAAATCGATCTTTAAAAAGCAGGATGGTTTCGAGTTCCTTAGAATAGTCAAGTTCTCGTTCTATCACTTGTTTAAGCTCCTTAAACAGAACTTTAAAATTAATAAACCCTTTTGGAATAGGAACCAAGTGATCAGCAAACCAAATGATAAAACTTAAAATACGGAAGTCTGTTTGTATGACCGAATCAATATTGGGACGTTTTACCTTAATCGCAACTTCCGTCCCATTTTTCAGCACACCTTTATATACTTCTCCTATTGATGCGGAAGCAATTGCGGTTTTTTCGATTAAATGGAAGTGCTGATGAAATGTATTCCCCCATTGCTTTTCAAGAATTGCCCGAATATCACTCCAATCAGAAGGTGGAACGTGATCTGTAAGATCTTCAATTTGATGGATAAAGGCATTTGGTAACAAATCAGCACGAGTACTTAGGATTTGTCCGATTTTGATGAGCAAACCTTCTAATTCAAACAATGTTTTTCGAAACCTTTCTCCTATTCTCCCCCAAAGCTTATCCCACTCAGCTTTGGGTTTTTTTCGAATCTTATACCAATAAATTTGAAGGAAGATGATAGAGAATAAAGAAAGCACCTTTGAAACTCGAACCAGCTTGTTTTTTGATTTCATTTTCAATCCTCTCATTTCTTTTTTCCAATACTGTGTCAGGCTCCTCCAAATAAAACTTTGTATAAAATCCAGTCTCCATTTTCAATAAGCTTCATGTTTTTTGAATTCTTATTATCCGGAAGAACATAAACGAAAGCATGGTAATTTCCAGTGTCCGTATGGACCACCTGTTCCACTCGATCATAAAGATTGTCTTTTCCATATCCATAGTAGTCTTCCAACCGGTCAAGGTCAGAAAGCTGCGCATCATCCACTAAATAAAGTTCTCCAACAACTCTACAGTCATTTGATTGCACTAAAAATGGGTACCCATGAAGTGAATCAAACAGCTTTCCTTCTGTCCAACAATGATTTGCAATACAAGCGGCATTCTTAAGCAGATTATGATTACAGTCATCCTTTCTTAAGGTGCCATAAACGAAAACATAGTGCCTTTTATCCATTACCATCACTCCTGAACACCTGAATTCAATTATATTCTGTTTCCTCCACATGGGGAGTCCAAAAATGATAATGAAAAATCCTTATGTCATCTCTAAATTAAAGCCTGATTTATCATACACTTCGATAAAATTTGAGGAATTCCTGCTCTTTTAAAATTTTATAATTTATAAAATGCGTTTCAATCAAAAAGAATTTTTACCCATAAAAAAACTAACCGAAAATAATTCCGATTAGTTTTTAATGATTATTTACCCATTATTTTATTGAAAGCTGTTTATACCATATGGCTGCAGCCTCTACCTCTTCTATTGTTAATTGGTGGCCTCTATTTTCCCAATAAAGTTCTACATTTGCATTTGCCTTTTCGAATAATGATTGTAGTTCGACTGATTCCATTGGTGAACAAATGGGATCGTTTGTTCCAGCTGCAATGAATATTGACTTCCCTGATAAATCAGGAAGTTCGATTCCTTTTCTTGGCACCATTGGATGATGAAGAACTGCTGCCTTTAAAGCATTTTGATAATGAAATAATAAACTTGCTGCGATGTTCGCACCATTTGAGTAACCAATGGCCATTAGATTTAATAAATTCAAGAATCTCTAAATCGAGATATTTTAGAATAAAAATGCATCTAAAGCATATTGACCAGGGCCAACTAAAGCAATACCAATCGCAACGGCAAGCAAAGTAAGGTTATACTCATATCCATTGGATGTTGCCCATATTCCATTAGGACCGTGCACTTTCACGATCGCCATGACCATGGTTCCTGCAATGATCATTCCCGCAAGTGGAGTTAAGAATCCTAATGCAAACAATATTCCACCAATCAGTTCTGCTAATCCTGCGAAAAGAGCCATCGTTACTCCCGGTTTCATGCCAATCGATTCAAACCAGCCTCCTGTCCCTTTTAACCCATAACCGCCGAACCAACCAAATAATTTTTGAGCCCCGTGACCCACGAATAATACACCAATTACCAACCTTATTATTAATAAACCAATATTTATCATTTTGATTTCCTCCTGAGTTATTTTTATCTCGTATTCGAGATATTTGTTTTAAAAAAATGAAATTTTATACTTTATTCTTTACTTTTTCCAAAAGCTGTACCAATGTCTTTGCCTCATCAGAATTTATTGATTGAAACATATTATTAACGAACTCATGATGTTTCGGCATGATTTCCTTCATTAACTCATTTCCTTTATCCGTTAAAGTCACATGGATCACCCGCCGATCATTAGGACAGTCATTTCTCTTTAACAAACCTTTTTGTTCTAATTTATCTATCACATACGTCATCGACCCACTTGAGAATAAGATGCAATGGCCAATCTGTTGGATAGTTTGTTTTCCCTTATGGTAAAGGACCTCTAAAACAGAAAATTCCGTAATACTTAGCTTGTTGTTTATCATTTCTTCCTTTATTCTCTCCTGAATGGCTTTTGATGTTTGCATTAATGCCAAAAAGGGTACATTCTTGCATTTTCTTTCCATTGATTTCACCTCCAAAATCATTTCGAATTTAAATATCTTGAATACGAGATAATATTAATACTTATAATCTTTTATGTCAATACCCTTTTTATTTTAGTCATTCAAAATTGTGCTTATTTACTATTTTTAGCAATAATTATATGATATTAATGTGATATCACTTTTATATCACTTTGACCTTAGGGAGGGGATCTTATGACAGAAAAAACGATTTTTAAAATGAATGGTTTTGCCGCGCTTGTCATTTCTATTTTGTGTATTGTTGGGGGAATTTTATTAATTTTTAATGTATCGACTATTGAAATTATTGCCGGAATTATCGTGGTCCTAATTGGATTGATTATTGCTACAAGTTTAACCATTGTTCAGCCAAACGAAGCAAAAGTATTAACGTTCTTCGGTACGTATCTTGGTGTAATTCGTGACCAAGGGTTATGGGCAACCATTCCCTTCACTTTTAAACGAAGAGTTTCCCTACGGGTTACGAATTTTAACAGCGAAAAGTTAAAGGTGAATGATTTAGAAGGAAATCCAATTGAAATTGCTGCGGTAGTTGTCTATAAAGTAAGAGATGCTGCCAAAGCATTGTTTGATGTTGAAAACTATGAAAAATTCATTCAAATTCAAAGTGAAACCGGGATTCGCCATATTGCCAGCACCTATGCCTATGATTCATTTGAGTCGAATGAAAACACCTTAACGCTTCGTCAAAATAGCGATGAAGTAGCTGATGTACTTGTTTATGATTTACAAAAAAGACTGGAGGTTGCCGGGGTAGATGTGATTGAAGCACGGCTTATGCATCTTGCCTATTCTTCGGAAATCGCTTCTGCCATGCTCCAAAGACAGCAAGCGCAAGCTGTTTTGTCTGCCCGTAAAGTGATTGTGGATGGAGCTGTCGGGCTTGTCAAAGCGGCGATTGATCAGCTTGCTGAACAAGAAATTGTGGAGCTTGATGAAGAGAAAAAAGCCCAGATGGTCAATAACCTCATGGTCGCAATTGTTTCCGAAAAAGGCACGCAGCCTATTATTAATACAGGAAGTATTTATTAAGGTTGTGTCGTAAATGACTAAACGAAAATCATTTCCGCTCCGCATCGATCCTAAATTATATGAAGTGCTGGAAAAATGGGCGGAAGATGAACTCAGAAGTGTTAACGCCCAAATCGAGGTTATCTTAAAAGAGGCTGCCAAAAAGGCCGGAAGATTAAAAAAAGAATAAGCCACAACTATAAAAGGCACGGGCATCTTTATTAATCCCCCGTGCCTTTTAGCATGCTTATGGAATAGTTGCTAACAAACCCATTTGATCCAATTTCCGTCAGACCCTAGGTAAATACACATTTTATTGATTGATACATATTATACATTAATGATTACGCCTAGGGGGAGTCCTAATGATTATCCATGTTGTGAGCGCTGGCGAGACGCTCTGGCAAATTTCAAACCGTTATGCTGTAAATATGAATACTACCATTAAAATAAATGGGTTACTTAACCCAAATCAATTATTAGTAGGACAATCCTTAGTGATTCCGAAACCTGGAACATCTCACATCGTTAAATATGGGGATACCTTATGGTCAATTTCTCAACAATATGGCATTACGATTCAGACGATTATCCAAGGAAACCAACTAACAAACCCAAATGTTTTATACCCAGGTACCAAACTATTTATTCCTTCTATAACACATGTTGTTCAGCCCGGGGAGACGTTATGGCAAATCTCTAGCCGGTATGGGACCACGGCTCAAGCCATTATCAATGAAAATCAAATTCAAGACCCAAACATGATTTACCAAGGAATGCGCTTGATCATTCCTCGAGCAAAAACAGCGATAGAAGTAAATGCTTATACGTACCAATCGAACGAAACAACTGTCGATAACTTTAATGAAATTGGGAATTTACTTACTTATTTTAGCCCGTTTGCTTATATGATTATGGAAGATGGGACCTTACAACCGATGAATGATAAAGTAATGGTTGATGCTGCCATTTCTAAAAATATCGTACCCATGTTGTCCATTACAAACTTTACCTCCACACAAGCTGGATCAAATTTAGCTCATGTCGTTTTGTCAAATCCAGATTTAAGAGAAAAAGTCCTTTCCAATGCCCTTCAAGTGATGGATACAAAGGGCTATAAAGTATTAAACATTGATTTTGAAAATGTATTACCGGCTGACCGTGAGAATTATAATCAATTTTTACAATTGGCTGTTGACCGTTTGCATCCAAAAGGATATTTAGTATCAACTGCACTAGCACCAAAAGTAAGTGCGACCCAAGCCGGGCTCTTATATGAAGCTCACGATTATGAAGCACATGGAAGAATTGCAGATTTTGTTGTGCTTATGACCTATGAATGGGGATATCGACTAGGACCTCCGCAAGCAATCTCTCCTATTAACCAAATGAGAAGAGTGGTGGAATATGCTCTTTCGGTGATGCCGGCAGAAAAAATCTTTTTAGGATTTCAAATTTATGCTCGGGATTGGCTTCTCCCACATGTCCAGGGCCAAGAAGCCGAGACCTTTAGTCCACAAGAAGCAGTAAGAAGGGCTGTTAAATATGGAGCCTCCATTCAATATGATACTACCGCACAATCACCTTTTTTCCGCTATGTAGATGAGCAAGGCCGGGGGCACGAAGTATGGTTTGAAGATGCACGCAGTGCCCAAGCGAAGTTTGATATGGTCAAACAATATAACCTTCGTGGTGTAAGTTACTGGGCATTAGGTTATCCTTATCCGCAAAACTGGGCCTTATTAGGTGGCAATTTTGCGATTAAAAAATTAGCATTGTAATTAACTATTGTCAGGAAGCCTCCTATGTCTTCAACGAATGGAGAAAATACCCAAAATAATTTTCCTTTAGGCAATGAAGAACAAATCTTTCTTTGAGAGCCTGTGAAGTAATCTTCATCCGGGCTATGAAGGACATTTCTTTCTTTGGGATCCTGTGAAATGTCCTTCATTCAGGCTAAGTGATCACAATGTCTATCCCGGTATTCATCCCCCAACAAAAGATGAATGAATCAACCGTTGATTCGGCAGCTTCTTTTAAGTTTCCTCGCCAAAAATATCTTTTACAATGTATAATGGCCGCCCTTTGGTCTCAACATAAATCCTTCCAATGTATTCACCGAGAATCCCAAGAATAAATAGCTTGAATCCATTAAAGACCAGCAGGATACTAATAATGGATGACCATCCTTTAATCAGTGCATCTGTAAAAAGAGCAAGGAATAAGACATACGCTAGATAGACAAATCCAGCTCCGGATAAAAGAAGACCAGAATAAACTGCCAACTTTAACGGCTTATGCGAGAAAGACAGGATCCCGTCCAACCACAGCTTGATCATTCGTTTCAACGGGTATTTTGTTTCTCCAGCAAAGCGCTCATCTCTGACGTATTCAATTGCCATCTGTCGGAAGACCACCCAGCTCACATGACCGCGGACAAACCGATTACTCTCCTTAATCCTCTTCATTTGTTCACACACTTTTCGGTCCATCAAACAGAAATCACCTGTATCTTGATCCGCCTGGTCTGCCTTGACCAACACGTGAATTGTTTGAATTGGTTGTTTGCCACTTAGAAGATGGAATCTTATCTTCGTACTTGTCTATGTCCATATTTTGCTTCTCCAAACTGAATTGGACATGAGAGCTAGCTGAATGTTTCCTGAAAATATAAAAAAGATGTTTAAAAGATATATAATGGAAAAAAGCAAGGATTTCAGCCGGTATTCAGATTACATTCAGCTAATTTTCAGCTTTATAAGCGATAATATCTTTCACTGATTACAGGGGGAATAGAAACGTGAATACAATAGAAGGTATTAAAATTTTACTAGTAGATGATGAGCCGCATATTTTACAATTTTTAGAGTTAGGGCTGGAAAATGAAGGCTTTGAGGTCAAAACAGCGCCAGATGGTTTAACAGGTGTTAATATAGCTCAAGAGTTTCAGCCCCACATCGCGATATTAGATGTCATGATGCCTGGCATGGATGGATTTGAAGTCTGCCGAATGATTCGAAAAAGCGGTGCGCAAACTTCGATTATTATGCTAACGGCAAAGGATGAAGTAGAGGATCGGGTAAAGGGGTTAACGATTGGGGCTGATGACTATGTAATCAAGCCGTTCAGTTTTGAGGAATTATTAGCAAGGATTCATGCCCGTCTCCGTAATCAATTCCCTCATTTGTTTAACGAGGTCACGTACGGACCTTTTAAACTGGATGACCGCAGGAAGGAATTTGTCTATCATGGAAGGGTATTGGAACTTTCGCCTACAGAATATCAACTTCTTAAATTTTTGGTGAGGAACCATGGAATGGTGATGAGCAAAGGAATTATCTTGGATCGGGTATGGGGCTATGATTTCCAAGGGGAAGAGAATATCGTGGAAGTTTATATTCGCTCACTGCGTGATAAATTGAAGGATAAGGAACACCAGCTGATACGGACGATTCGTGGATCAGGTTATCGGGTGGATTTTTAGGTGATGAAAACGATGTTCAAAAAACTATTCTTCCCCCGTTCATTGCGGTATCAGCTTTTAACGCGGACGTTAGTTATTTTAGCCTTGATTCTGCTTGTAATTGGATTAGTGCAATATTGGGTTGCGAAAGACTTCCTTTATCTCAACGAAGCGGAAACGCTTAATGCAAAGCTGATGTCATTGCCTCGAGACATCGGTTTAAATGGAAATCACGGCCCTGCTGATACTAAGCAAAATAGCAACTTTGATACTAATCTTCCCCCCGATAACAAGTTCTTTTTTTTGCAAGATATGTCACTTGCACTCATAGATTCTAATGGTAATTATCAAGATCTTTTGGGAAACAGCAGCCTGCAAGCTCCAAAACTTTCGGAAAAAGAATATCAATCTTTGAGAGAGGATTTTTATAAGCATCAACATATTTCCTACAGAATCGTAAAAAATTCAAACGGAATGGAGCAGTTACTTGTTTTTAGACCAGCAAGAGGAAAACCTGAAGACAATCCTAATCAAGTTCCCGGCGTCGTGCAATTGGGAACTAATACGGCTCCCCTTCAGCATGTCCTGCTACAGCAATTATTTACCTTTATCATTCTTTCAGCTTTGGCCCTAGCCGCGGGACTTGTAATCTATTTACGGGTTCTGAGGAAAACGCTTGTCCCATTATCGAGAATTGTCGGGGCAGTGAAGAAGACCAATGCCGGAAACCTGGCAGAGCGCCTTCCTGTTGAACAGGGGCAAGAGGAAATTGACCGATTGGCTGATTCGTTTAATGCGATGTTAAAGCGAATAGAAAAATCGTTTGATTATGAAAGAGAAACGAAGGAACAAATGAGACGTTTTATTGCAGATGCTTCTCATGAATTACGAACCCCGCTTACCTCCATCCACGGTTTTCTTGAAGTGTTATTGCGAGGGGCAGCTAATCGTCCCGAACAGCTATATAAGGCATTAAATAGTATGCATGGTGAATCAAAGCGGATTATTAAATTGGTGGAAGATTTATTACTTTTGACCAAGCTGGACCAGGCACCCAAATTACAGGTTTCCAGGATTAATCTTTCTGAGTTAATACGGGAAATGGAGCCGCAGTTAAGTGTCTTGGCTGGAGAGCGTACGGTTAATTTTGATGTTACGGAAGGGTTGTTTGGTTCCTATGAAGCGGATAAAATGAAACAGGTGATTCTGAACCTGTTTAACAATGCCGTTCAGCATACAGATTCTTTTGATGGGGTAATCCAGGTGTCTCTTGGAGCATCTGACAAGTTTACGGAGCTTGCTGTTCAGGACAATGGTTCTGGAATGAGCGCTGAAAGCCTCCCTTATATTTTCGACCGTTTTTACCGGGCAGATGCTTCTCGTACAAGGCAATATGGAGGGGCAGGGCTTGGGTTGTCGATAACGAAATCGATTGTGGAGGCACATGGCGGGAGGATTGAGGTTGAGAGCGAGGTTGGAAAAGGTACCATTTTTCGAGTTTGTTTGCCGTTAGGATAATCGGTGTGCATTCTCTCTTTTTTAACTGCTATACGGTCTTTGAAAGGCAAAATTTCATTTAGAAACGGAAAGTATCCCGTTCATTGGCGACACTTTGAACCTGTTCCTCCCTGGTTTTGTCGCCTATTGGGCTTATTAGAGACACTTTCCACTCGTTGCGAACTGATTTTGTCTCCTATCGAGCTTATTGGCGACACTTTTTACTCGTTTCGACCCGGTTTTGTCTCCTATCGAGTTTATTGGCGACACTTTCTACTCGTTTCAACCTGATTTTGTCTCCTATCGGGCTTATTAGCGACATCGTGAACCCGTTCCACCCTGGTTTTGTCGCCTATCGACCTTATTGGCGACACTTTCTACTCGTTTCGACCTGATTTTGTCCCCTATCGAGCTTATTGGCGACACTTCCCTCTCGTTTCGACCCGGTTTTGTCGCCTATCAAGCTTATTGGCGACACTTTCTACTCGTTTCGACCCGGTTTTGTCGCCTATCGAGCTTATTGGCGACACTTTCTACTCGTTTCAACCTGATTTTGTCTCCTATCAAGCTTATTGGCGACACTTTTTACTCGTTTCGACCCGGTTTTGTCGCCTATCGAGCTTATTGGCGACACTTTTTACTCGTTTCAACCCGGTTTTGTCGCCTATCGGGCTTATTGGCGACACTTCCCTCTCGTTTCAACCTGATTTTTTCTCCTATCGAGCTTATTGGCGACACTTCCCTCTCGTTTCAACCTGATTTTTTCTCCTATCGAGCTTATTGGCGACACTTTTTACTCGTTTCGACCCGGTTTTGTCGCCTATCGACCTTATTGGCGACACTTTCTACTCGTTTCGACCTGATTTTGTCCCCTATCGAGCTTATTGGCGACACTTCCCTCTCGTTTCGACCCGGTTTTGTCTCCTATCGGGCTTGGTACGGTTCACCGCACCCAATGTAACGGGAAATTATTTCATTTGGTAAATCTAAAGGGACATAATGCCCCCTATGTTCGTGCATTCTTCTAGCCATTAAGCTTTTTAATAAACACAACTTTAAGGTAGTTTCCTTCCTTAAATTGCTGAATTGCTCTAAAGTCTTGAGGTAATGAAAATTCCTCTTCTATCCTATATTTCCTATTGCTTTCCTTAAATGCAGCATCAATAAACCCTTTGAATTTTTTCATGTCAAACGCAGCACAATTTGTCGAAGCCACAATTACCCCATTATTCTCCGTAATTGCGATCGCTTCTTTCAGGAGATTTTTATAATCCTTTTCTGCACTGAAGGTAAATTTCTTCGACCTTGCAAAACTAGGAGGGTCAAGGATTACCATATCAAATGTTAGTTTCTTCTTACCTGCATATTTAAAATAATGAAAAACATCTTCCACAATAATGTCATGAGCTTCATAATCAATCCCGTTCACACTGAACTGCTCAATTGTCTTCGGTAAACTACGATTAGCCAGATCAACACTTGTGGTTTTTACAGCTCCCCCCATTGCTGCAAAAATAGAAAATGCACCTGTATACGAAAAGGTATTTAATACAGTCTTTCCTTTAGCATACTTATCACGAATCGTCCTTCTCACATCGCGCTGATCAAGAAAAACCCCAACCATAGCTTCTTCGTTTAAATAAACAGCTAAATTAACCCCATTTTCTTTGACAATTATCGGAAACTGTCCTCTTTCTCCAACCACAAATCCGTCTTCTTCAATATATTTTCCCTCTATATTAAAGCGCTTCTTCTGGTAAATTGCTTTATAATCAACTAGATTTTTTAAAGAAGCAAGCACATACTCGCTATATCTATAAATCCCTTTACTGTACCAATTGATTAAGTAATAGCCATCGAAATAATCGATGGTTAAGCCGCCGATTCCATCACCTTCTGCATTAAACACTCGAAAGGCGGTCGTTTCTTGATCTTTAAAAAACGATTTTCTTTTGTCTAATGCAGCTCTAATCTTTTTTTCAAAAAACAATTGGTCAATCTTTTCTGCCTCATTATGCGAAAGCACCCAGCCATACCCTTTGTTTTGCTTACCGTAATAACCTTTACTTATAAATGTATGTTCTTCATCAACAAGGTTAATCAGCATACCTTCTTCTATTAAATCAGATGCGTTGTTAATCACTTGTTTCGATATAAGGGGATAACCTCCCTTATACTTATTAACGAATGTTGCCTTCACTGTTACAATCACTTCTGATTCCATTTTCTCCATCCTTACCTTAAGATACTTTCTATTCTTACATATGTAGACAAAATTTAAAAGAAAAGGCTTGTACTTTCGCCTCCATTGATAAAATTCACTCTTTATTTCTTTGAAGACTGTTAAATTCACCTTTATAAAATGAATTTATCTTTTTTTTACAATAACAGATTGATAGCTGTTAAATAATTTTAATGATAAGTTTTTTGTAAATTCTTGGGCCTCATGGATAAAAGCGGTTAGGACGGGACTAATGTAATCTGATGAACGGACCTCAAGCCCTAAATTTTGGTACACTTGAGGGGATAAGTAGGAAGCAATGACTTTCGGCAAAGTTGAGGGAATTGCCAGCTCCGGAAGTATGGTATTTCCAACCCCTTCTTGTACCATCGCAACGATGGTCGTAATATCGCTGACTTCAAATTGACTGTTTGGGGTTACTCCTTGTTCCTTAAAGATTGCACGAAGTAGACGAGCACATTCCTTTGGCATAATCAGAGGTTCACTGGCGATTTCTTTTACTGTTATAGACGATTGATTTCCCAAAGGGTGTTGCTCCGGAACAATTACAACCATTTTATCCTGTAATAAGGGAATAAATTCAAATTCATGCTTTTCCTCCGTGACCACACCAACATCAACAACCGATAATTTAATCCAATTTTTCACTTCTTCATAATTTCCTTCATAGAGAGTAATTTCTACACCGGGAAATCGTTTTTTAAATGAACTGATCATTCCTGGCAATAGTTTCGTTGCCATGCCGGAAATACTTCCGATTTTTACCGTTCCTGTTTCAAGACCTGTCATTCCATTTGCTTCATTTTCTATTTTTGTTTTAATTGTGATTAAATCTTTAATCAGGCTCGTAATGCGCTCTCCAATTTCTGTAACGCTAACCCCATTTCTGTGTCGGTTTAATAATTTTATATTTAACTCTGATTCCAAAGCTGCAACTGCTTGACTGACAGCAGATTGTGAAAGACCAATTTGCTCCCCTGCTTTTGTAAAACTTTTCGTTTCAACTACCTTTAAGAAAACCTCTAATTGAAATATAGTCATTAGATCCCTCATTGGCTTCCATTAGTATTTACTTATTTAAGGTATTAAAAGTATTAATTTTACTTATAACACAACTCATCATATACTACAATCAAGAATATAAGAAGGGTGGGAATTTTCATGGGTATTTTACACGCTAATGGGCAAGAAATTCTCAGGGAAATCCAAACTAGTCATTCAGTGCTTATCGATTGCTGGGCTCCATGGTGTCCTCCGTGCCGAATGATTGGAGCCGTTTTGGAAGAAATTGATGATGAATTGGAATTAAAAATTGTAAAAGTGAACTCCGATGAAAATGAGGATTTTATAAGTCAATTTCAGGTACTAGGAATACCTACATTATTGTTGTTTAAAGATGGCCATCTGGTGAACAGAATAACAGGATTTCAACCTAAAGCAATGCTGATTGAATCCTTAAAAAAATATAGCTTGCTTGACTAAAGAGTATTTTTCAACAAGTCTTCAGATATTGGTTGATAGCGTTTAAAAAGAAAAGAGGTTAACTCTCCAAAAAACAAAGAGTAAGCCTCTTTCCTTTTAATAGGTAGAAAATATCCCCTTAAATTTGGTGAAATTTAATATCCATTCACAAAATTAGTGATTGTTGCCATTTCGTCTTCTGAAAGTTCCCTCTTTACGTATTTCTCATATTCTTCCTTTATTTCCTGTTGCTTCCCGCTATACGTTTCTGTTAGTCTTGCAATGGTTCTAAGCATGGTGACTTCCTGATTAAATTCCTTTTTTGTAATCGGTTTCCAATGGGAAAGGATGTATGTATCAGCATCAAATGCCTCTAATAAATCTAAAAGTTTAAGTGTTCCGTGAATTGTATAGTTTTCTTTTTTGGAAAAAATATCTGGATAAATGCAGTCACCTAAAAATAGAATTTTTTCTTCCTTGATATACACAATGACAGAGTCTGAGGCATGGTCCCCTCCGACGTGTTGTGCGATACAGGTTACTCCACCAAGGTCTATTTCCACATAATTTTCAAAGACCAAATCTGGTAGAACAATGGTGATATCTCGGTGATCGGTGTATTCCTTCTTTATCGCGTTTGCACAAAATTCAATCTCCGTTCCTTCTTTGACCCTTGCCTCTAATGCCTCGTCTGACCAAGACAGATGAATTAATTTCTCCATCTCCTCTTTCGTTTCTTTGGAAGAAATAGATACTGTATTCGTTAACTCCGCAAGACCAAAGATATGATCCCAATGCCAATGAGTAAGGACAACCAGATCAGGTTTTGGGACTTGCTTTTTTGAAAGTTCTTCCTGAAAATATTGGGCATGGTTTACCGAGTTTCCTGCGTCAATCATTAATGTCTTGTGATCGCCAACCACCATCCCAAGAATCGGCCGGTCGGTCTCAGATATTGGCGTTATATACCAAAACCGTTTACCAATCTTCTCAATCGAATGCATATATTCTTCTCCCTCTTACCTTAAATGTTTTTAATAATTAGGCATATTTTTTGAAAAAGCTTAATCCTTCACTGTCTAATCCTATCATTGAACTATTATAATGTTACACTTGTCAAGAGATCAATTATGTTCAACGATACAGTTGATACGTCCTACAACTCCCCTATAGGTACCATCATTCGGTCGGAACAGCAGCCATAGTGGCTGCTGTTTTATTGAGGAGGTTAAATCTGATTTGGTATCTTCAATCATCAGGCTATTGCTGATTATACCGGTTTTGCTGTTGTATGCTTACTTTTTTTGGTGGGTTTGGATAGGTCCCTTTTCCAGCATCGTCTGGACCAGTAAGATTATTTCTTTGATCCAGAACTTTACCCGTATATTCAATCGGATTGTTCTTTACCATTGTTTCACCTCATTTATGTGGATTAAAAAATACTCTTTTAGCATTCGTTATTCACTCCTCGAAAATTCAGATATAGATTGTTTGCTAAATCAATTTCTAATTAGGTATACAATTATCACAATATTAACTAGCTCAATTTCATTCCTTTATTTTTCCTCGAATCCCTTTTATACATGTTTCACCGCTTGAATTAGGCGTGAATAATCTATTATTAAGTATGGATGATTCACGAAAAATGCAACAGCCTTCGGTTGATGCATTTTTAAAACGTATTTTTGAAGGAAAATTGGTATGGGGGGAAGAGAAATTGAAGATTTACCGGGTAAAAGGAACGGAAAATAAAGTGGAATTGTTAGAAATGACGAATTATGGGATCGTGAAGGTTAAAAATTTAGCAACCAATGAGATCATTGAAATTTCAGAGCAAGCTTTTGAAATCGCATTTGAACCAACGGAATATAAATTTATTGCTACAGTCAGTCCAAAGGAAGAGGTGCTAAAACAGGAAATCACACAGTCTGACATTGATGCAATGATGGAAACTGCCCATGTGGAAATCGTTGAACTTTTTGGCAAATGTACAATGGTTGCAGTTCAACTGGTTAATGGTTTTGTCCTCACAGAATCAACTACGAGCAAAGACTCGGCAAATTACAATAAAGACGAAAATACCCAGATTTGTTTAGAACGAATCAAGCAAAGAATTAGGGAATTAGAAAGCTACAAATATCATGATCATTAAGGGAATAAAAAGGGCCAGTGATGTAAAAATCACTGGTCCTTTCTCATTTGACTGCGGATTTTTACCCTTTGTTAGAGGAAGATGACCTTAAAGTGGATGGTCATTTTTCAGCTAAATTGGATGGTATTTAATCCATTCAGATACGTTATGATGGAATCATAAAGAAAGTATGGTAAGAGGTGCAGCATGAATATAATGTTAGGTTTGGTTACTTTTATTCTAATTATTTCAGTCGTTTTGACCTTATTCATAACCGGGAAGCCCGATGAGGACTATACGAACTCTACAAAAAGAAATACAACTAACTTGACCTTAATCTATGTAGTGATTATTATTATCGCACTGATTTCACTAGGAATCTACATTTGGTTGACTTCCTAAATTAGAATAGTCCACTACTTATTAGGAATACATTAAACGGAGATGATGAATTTTGACATGGGCTGTGGTTTCAATTGTTCTTTTAAGTATTGTTAAAATCTTAATGACCTGTCTTCCAACCGGTCCAGTGGAATGGCTAATCAACAAATTTGAAACTCATACAAAACTTACTGACAGAAATGTTACCGTTACCCTTGGGGAGAAACAGCTTGAAGGTGAAGCCAGAATGGAAGTGCTTCATTCTTTTAACGAAGCTACCTTTTTAAAGAAGCATTATATTTACCCAGGGACAGAGGAATTATATTTATACCCAGTGAACAGTGAACCCCCTTTCGTCTTTGAGACAAAAGAGGGTAATAAAGAGGTTATGATATATGTGTACTGTTCAAATCATCACGTAGAGGTAGTCAAACAGTACAAGAAAAAGGTAGTTGCCTATCGTTTGCTTTCAAAAAGACTACAAAAATGGTCATTTTCTGCTTAATAAGGCTAAAATAAAGACGGTCTTTTCATGACCGCCTTATTTCTTTTCATTTTGAACAGCATTCAGAGCATCAGCAAACCTTTTAATCCCTTCATGTATATTTACTTCATTTTCCCTTGAAAAGGTGAATCGGACATATCCCTTCTCTGACCCCATTGTCGATCCAGGAACATAAATGACCCCTCTTTTAATAGATTCTTCTAAAAGTTGATTTTCGTTAACGTCCTTTTTTATTCTACACCAAATATGAATTCCACCATTCGGAATAAAAAATTCTACCTGTTCTTTTAATAAAGACTGCAGGCTGATGACAATTTGATCTCTCCTGCTCTCTAACTGCTTCACTAAATTCTTCATATGAGATTCAAAATCGCTGGACTCTAAAAAATCATTAGCAATCCATTGCATGTAACTGGCATGTCCGTAATCAACCTGCTGCTTGGCATCTGATAACCGTTCAATCACCGCTCTTGGACCAATAATCCATCCAATCCTCAAACCTGAAGCAACGATTTTCGTCAATGAGCTAATATATAAAACATTCCCATTCCGGTCTAATGATTTGAGCGTTTGCATTTTTTCCCCTGTAAAAGAGGTTAAACTGTACGGATCATCCTCCACTACTGGAATTCCATATTCAGCGGATAATTCCAAAACCTTTTTTCTTCTTTCTTCCGACATTAACCTACCTGTAGGATTTTGAAAAATAGGATTCAAAAAAATCATTCGGATTCGATGTTTTTTATATAAAGAAGCGATATCGTTTGGGTTTACTCCCTCTTTATCCATTTTTAAGGAATAGGTTTTGATTCCTGCTGATTTAAATACAGGCAGATTATAATGATAGGACGGATTTGCTATCGCAACGGCGTCTCCAGGTTTTAATAAACATTGTACGACAAGATGCAAAGCTTGCTGGGCGCCTGAAGTAATTAGGATTGATAATGGGTTTGTTTCTATATTGCGAAATTGTTTTACATGGGCCGTAAGCGTTTGCCGGAGGATTGCATTCCCTTGGGGATGATCATACCCCAAGGTTCCGATAAAGGATCGGCTGGATGTAATCTCTCTTAGGGAGGTCCTTGGAAAAAGATCTTGAGACAATTCCCCACTGGCTAAATTAATTAGCTTATGATCCGTCATTTCTTTATGTATTCTTTGTGTGACTGGCAAATTGGGGAGAAATGAACCTGCCTCAATGTATCGGTTCCAACTTGGTATTCGTTTTTTGGCCATTCCCCAAATATCTTTGCTAACCGTTGTTCCACTGCCTCTATTCCGATCAATGAGTCCGTTTGCTTCCAATTCGTCATAGGCAGCGACGACCGTGCTTCTGTTGATTCCAAGCTCTTTCGCCATGCCCCTTTCAGAAGGCAATGGTTTATCAGGTGGGAAAGTTCCATCAGCAATCCCATTCTCTATGTAGACAGCAAGTTGTTTATAAATAGGTGTTTTCGATTCTCGATCCGGTTTCCAATCCATTTGTTACATCCTTTATTTCGATTTAGATTTAGACTTATACCTATTGTATACTTTTTCAAGGCTTTAAAGTAAGGATGGAATGATCAAGCTTATTAGAGAATCAAGAATTAGGACCAGTGTGTAAATCACTGGCCCTTCAAAATTTGATATCCTTTTATAATCAGCCATAGTACAAAAAGACTCCAAATGATAATAATGAGTGAACCAGCAACCCAATTCTTTGGCTTTCCATTTTTCAGCATTTCTTCTGCTTTCATTTCACACTCAGCGATTACGTTTATAGGAATTATCTTTAATGCAAGCATAATTCCTAACGGTACGATAATGATATCATCAAGGTAGCCAAGAATAGGTACGAAATCGGGTATTAAATCAATCGGACTGAAGGCATAGGCTACAACACCAGCCGTAAAGGTTTTTGCATACCAAGGTACTCTTTTATCTTTACAGGCAAAGTAAAGAATAAATATTTTTCGTTTTAAATTTTTTGCCCAAGTCTTTATTTGACCCATTTGTTTCTCCTTTAAAATGTAACGATTTTATTCATATTATGCCAATTTAGTTCTATCTGATAGTTTTTACAGGAATTTGAAAATACACACATAGTTTTGTATTTTCAGGCAGATGAAGGCCAAATCCCCATGGATAAACAATAGAAATGGTCTTTGGTTAAATTTTTTAATTTCCTTAAATACATTTTTATGGTAAAATATACCTTAATCATAAACAAGGGAAGGTGGAAAATGATTAGAAACATTTTAATAGTATTTTCAGCCCTAAATATTTTTTATATAGGAATATTCCTGTTTTTTGGATTAAAAACTCTGTTATTTAGCGGATTATGGATGTTCATTTTCATTATTGGTATTCTCTTCTCATTATTTTCTTTATTTAGGTACAGAAAAGAACATAATTCCAATGTTTATTGGTCTATATTTGTTTTGGCGGTAAGTATTGGTTCATTCGGGACTTTTGGGTTTACATATTTATTATCACATTTAATGGGTTAATAACATACTTAATTTTTTTCGTTTAGTATCCACCACTCTACTAAAATAAAATTTACTAATAACCCTACCCATATATTAACATTAAGTACTTCTTCGACCATCTTTTCTCTTCCCCCTGGAAGGGAGAAACCGTTTAATAAAGAATAAATTAGGAGTAATACTGGCACCACAAGACGGCCACTTACCGCCACTAACGTAACTCCAAAATTCCGAATCATCCATATTCGGTGCTTTTCCAATTGTTTTCTTACCGCCGTCCGATACCCTTTCCAGCAAGTAAAGAGCCAAATAAGCGATAAAACTAGGAAAGAAACAGCTTTCGAAAAGTTTTCAATATAGAAAGAAATAACTAGAGCAAGTCCTCCACTTATAAAGACACTCATTACATAAACCCTGCCAAAATAGCGATGCAGTGTAGGAGTCTTTATTCGAATTCGATAAATAAATTGGACAAAGCCAGTTATTACCGCAACACATGCCGATATTATATGGGCTACCAAAAGAGGAAATTGTACGGCTGTCGAAGTAATTGACACACGGCTATCGGCAGGATTAAATGTTAAATAGGGAGCCGCAAAAGGAATGATGACTCCAACTGAGATCACAACCAATCCCCACCAACCTCTTTTAGTTTTCAATATTTACACAGTCAGGCTTTTTTGATTGTAAATACTTTTTCTTTCCAATCGACAGCCACCGCCATGAACGTTTCATTAAGTGCATTGAGATTCCAAATAACAACAAGGCATCAATCGTGTGCAGAGCCCGCAGGTATCCGGAAAAAGTTTGAATGGTCATATGTTGTAAAGATGTAAGAACCAATAAGCCTAAAGGGAACCAGCGAAGTCCTCCATGAATTCTTCCCAAAAATGTTAATAGAAATAGGAGTAACGCTATCCCCTCAAAATAATTGGCGAATACTCGATGCAGTTGCCAATCACTAGAATTTACAAACAGCCCCAATCCTGCCAAAAATACTTGAAGGATTACACAATAAAATAAACGGCTGCCAGACCCCCATATATAAGCCTTACCGTGCGAACACGTGGTAATGCTTTTTCATCTTTATTTAACACATTCCCTTTTTTATTTTCCATTTCTCTTCTCCCTTCATTTTCATACAAGGTTCATCTTTTTCTTTTTTCGTTGTCCCCAGGGCTTAAAAACTGAAATCACGAACATCGAAACTAGTGAAATAATCTGAAGGATAATTCCAATCCAAAGCTGCCATTTATTTACTGTAAATGCTGGATTGATCAGTGCGTTTATCCCATCATTCGTTGTCAATGTGACTGCTTTAAGCGTTAAGGTATACATTGCGAATGGTCCCAATATAATCGAGAGCAACGTTAACCCTTCTTTAACGATAATCCAGTAAAATTTGAACAATCCCCATTGAGTCAGCACAGAAAGTAAAATTCCTGTTATTACGGTGCCAATCGTAGAAACACGAACGGATGTCTTCGCAAGCACATGCATGCTGGAAAAACATGCTTTCAGTACCCCTACATTGTTTGTGTTGGCAGCCGTTATACTAAGAATTAGAAAAACGATCGAAACTCCTAGCATGATCGCGGAAAACAATAAATGAAGGATTAACAGCCATTTTCTCTTGGTTAGGCTTAGTCTTTTCATTCAATAGATCTCCTTTCTTCAAAACTATTTCCGTTATTAATGATAATCGTTGTGTCTAAAAGGAATCTAAACCAAATCTAAAAAAAGTATAAAAAATGAAAGAGAAATCCTTCGCTTTTTTAGTAGTTAGGAGAAAAAACTTGAAAATAAGACGGGTGAAAATGTTAACAATCCCTTTCAAAAGTATTGAAATTATTATATTATTATATTATTTTAGAAAAAAACATTTATTAAACATCAAAAAGGAGCAATTTGTATGCAACAAAAAATACCCTTTTCAACGTATGCAGTCATTGGTACGATGTTGTTCGGCCTATTCTTTGGTGCGGGAAATTTGATTTTCCCAATCCAGATGGGGCAACTTGCTGGTACCAACTTTTGGCCGGCATTAATCGGCTTTTTAATCACAGCAATTGGTCTACCCTTTATGGGGATTCTAGCGATTGGTCTATCTGGCAGTAATGGCTTGCGAGATTTAACAAGTCGCGTCCATCCCCTATTTGGAATTGTCTTCGCAATGGCTCTTTACTTAACAATCGGGCCGTTCTTCGCTATTCCACGGACGGCAACAGTACCATTCGTTGTCGGGTTTGAACCGTATATTAATCCATCGCACACAAGTCTTTATCTCGGACTCTTTAGCTTCTTATTTTTTGCAATTGTCTATTATTTTTCATTGAATCCGGCAAAAATCATGGATTATATCGGAAAATATTTAACACCTGCGTTTTTAGTGTTTTTATTCGTATTAATTATCATTGCTATCGTGAAACCAATGGGACACTTTGGAAAACCGACAGGGGACTATAGCGGACTCGCTTTTATAACAGGCTTTAAAGAGGGTTATAACACAATGGATGCCCTTGCCTCCCTCGCATTCGGTATTGTTGTCATCAATGCGATAAAGGGCCAAGGCATCACCGATACGAAAGCTATTGCAAAAGCAACATGGAAATCAGGTATTTTTGCAATGGGGCTCATGATGCTCATTTATGGATTAATTACCTATATGGGTGCATCAAGTGTATCAGCTATAGGGAATTTCAATAATGGCGGACTGATCTTTGCAGCCGTCGCTCAACACTATTTTGGCTCATTCGGTAACATTTTACTGGCAATTATTATTGTACTAGCTTGTTTAAAAACGAGCATTGGGCTGATTACATCATGCAGCGAATTTTTCCATTCCGTTTTTCCGAAAGTAAGCTATAAATGGTTCGTGGCAATTCTATGTCTTGTTTCGTTTATAATTGCAAACTTCGGCTTAAACAATATCATTCAATTCGCGATCCCAGTATTAATGTTCTTATATCCGCTGGCCATTGTTCTGATCTTATTGGCACTTTTCTCACCATTATTTGGCCATAAAAGAAGTGTTTATGCAATGGCGATGCTTCTAACCTTTTTTATAAGTATCTTGGACGGCTATAGCACATTAGTCACCAGCTTACCTGGAGCGACTGTTTCTTTGTTCGAATCTATAAAAACGTTTTATGTCCATTATTTGCCACTTTACGATATTGGTCTTGGATGGATATTACCAGCAGTAGTGGGAGCTATGGTCGGCTATTTGTGGCCCACCCGTCTTAAAAAAATTGAAACACAATAATGGAGTTCTGCAACAGAAGTAAGGGCAATGAGGTAGAAAAAACCTCTTTTATAAGAAATACATTTAGAATAACAAGAAAGGGTCATCAAATCGGTTACCATTTGATGACCCTTTTCTAATGTTGATTATATTTGTATTGGTTCTTTTTTGGCAGAAACCATCAGAATCGGGATGTTCTTCACTTGGCAGATTCTCCTGCAAATTTCAAAGCCGTCCGTATATAAACGGCTGGTACCAAAATGAACACTGTCGCTAATATATACAGCAAACAATTGATAAATGGGGATCCCACTTTTTCCGACTGGTAAAATCTTTTTAAAAATGAAATAAAAAAATAATCCTCGTTCCTTTTCCCATTAATACAACATTGGAAACCCTTTCTTACCACGATTTACTCCCTCACGCAACAAAATACTTATCCTAAAAATTTAAAAAATATGTTATATTCAAGTAAATCAAAATTTGAGGTGAGTTCATAATGAAACTACAAACAAAGCGTGCCTATAATTTTAATGCTGGTCCCTCTGCCTTACCTATTTCCGTCCTGGAAAAAGCACAACAGGAATTAATTGATTTTCGCGGTACCGGTATGTCTGTGATGGAGCTTAGTCACCGTAGCAAAGCGTATGAGGAGGTACATAATCAGGCAATTAGCAATTTAAGAGAATTACTGTCTATTCCTGAAAACTATGAAGTGCTTTTCCTTCAAGGTGGAGCAAGTCTTCAATTTTCAATGATTCCGATGAATTTTTTACAACCTGGAAAACAAGCTGCCTATGTAATGACAGGTTCTTGGTCGGAAAAAGCTTTTAAAGAAACTTCTCTATTCGGAGAAGCTTACCAAGCAGCTTCCACGAAAGACGACAAATATCGCAGCATTCCTAAGCTTGATGAATTGCAGTATAAAGAAGATGATGCTTATGTGCACATTACATCCAACAATACGATTTATGGCACACAATGGCAGGAATACCCGGACACTGGGAATGTTCCATTGATTGCGGATATGTCCAGTGATATTCTTTCAAGGCCAATTGATGTCAGCAAATTTGCGCTTATTTACGCCGGTGCCCAGAAAAACCTTGGACCATCAGGTGTAACCGTAGTGATTATTCGCAAAGATTTCCTTGAACAAGCGAACACCAATATTCCAACGATGTTAAAATACAGCACGCAGGCTAAAAATAACTCATTGTATAACACACCGCCAACATTTGGCATTTACATGCTCGGCGAAGTCCTGAACTGGGCTCAAGAATTGGGTGGAATTGAGGCGATTACTGAGCTAAATGAGAAAAAAGCAAAACTCGTTTATGACGCTATTGACTCAAGTGAAGGATTTTACATTGGACATGCGGAAGCAGACAGCCGTTCATTGATGAACATTACCTTCAACTTAAAAGATGAAGAACTAGAAAAGAAATTCTTAGAGCAAGCAAAACAAGAAGGCTTTGTCGGAGTCAACGGCCACCGCTCCATCGGCGGCTGCCGCGTATCTACTTACAATGCCGTACCTTATGAAGCTTGTCAGGCATTTAGTGAATTTATGGTGAAGTTCCAAAAAGAAAATATCTAAGAATAAAAATGAGACTGCTTAAGTCCTAGCAGTCTCATTTTTCATTTCAATTCTTTTTCCAAAACAAGCCGGAACATTTCAAACAATAGGAAGTTAAAAAAGATCCAAACACCTCCATAAACATATCCACCCATTAAATCACTAGGGAGTATATCGGTTGCTAAGATGTTGGCAATGGTAACACCTAATAATAAAATAATGCCAAATATAGGAACAAATACGGTCATAGGTAAGCTTTTCGAATGACGGACAAGTAAAAAGATGCATGATCCGAATACAATGATCAAAACCATTGCATTTAAATCAGGAAAGTCAGCTGAGTGAAATTTCCCAATAAATCCAAAGGATTGAAGATAAGAAAATGCCTCCATCAGGGTATCATGAAAAGGTTTTGCCCCAATGATGGTTACGACAAGTAAAAGATACTCCAACCCCCTATTCCTTCCTCTTCGCCAGATCTGAAGGGTGGTTATTACAATTGCGACGCCAAGAAAATATGGCGATTGTAAGCCTAAAAATCCTTTCGTCCAACCTAAATAAAATGCGGACTTAATTAGATATACCGTTACTTCATTGAATTCTGTAAAGTCATTTGCCAGATAGTCCTGAGCAATGCTGAGCATTAAGGTGACCATTCCAATAAAGGCGAGAGTTAGAAAAATTAGAAAGATTTCGGTTGCGCGAATCGTTTTAAACCGGAAGATTAACCATTTCACGAAACGAATGAAAAAGTCCTTAATTTGATTTTTATAAAACCGGTATAACAAATATGCTACTAACAATACAGCAAAAATGATAATGAAAATGATAAAATATTTACTTGCTGCTTGATGGAAAACCTGCCAGCGGGGACCCAATACTTTTCCTAATGTAATAAAGCATAATCCCCATAAAAATGAACCAATGTAGGCTGGTATGAAAAACTTGCGAAATGGCATTCTTGAAATCCCCGATATATAACCGGTGAAATGTCGAATTCCCGGAATGAAATAAGCAATGACCAATAATTTACTGCCTGATCGTTCAAACCAGGCCGCTGTTTTTTTGTATCGTTCAGGTCCAAGATGAATATATTTCCCATATCTTTCGATTAGTTTATATCCCCCTGCCCTCCCAATCCAATACGTAGCCGTAATCCCCGCACCACCTGCTAAAAAGACGGTGAGCAGTGCCAAAATGTAATTCATCTTTCCCTGAAAGACAAAGTACCCTGCGTAGCTCATTAAAAACTCCCCAGAAATAGGCAGAGCCATGAGTTCTAGAAATATCCCAATAAATAGAATCAGATAACTGTGTTGTTCAAATAAAGTGATTAAATGTGACATAGAAATGCCTCCAAATTTAAAAGAGAAATAAGCTAATTTGAACAATCTCCAAATTTAACTCTATTAACAATGTAGCATGAATGATGAATACAATTTGCATCTTCATGAATTATTAATTCTTTATTCAGTGAAAGTACAAGTTCATTTTATAAACATAAGATGCCCGATTATGGAGACAAAGAATCTTTTTAAAAATCATGACAGAAACCTATATAGCTGCAAAAAAAATTGGGCTTTATTCATAAAATTGGGGGAGGTAAAACAATGAAAAGATTGGTAGAGGCAACCATGCAAAGAGCCATTCTATGGAAATCGTCCCGGAGAGAAAATTGCTCAATTCCGTGATTAATCCTTTTACTACACCCGGCTCACGGTCTCACCTGATTGATATTCATCGTAGTAACTGACGGGTAAGACCAAAAGCTTCTTCCATAATCGTTCCCGAATACGGGCCACAACGGATTGACCGATGTGATTAAGCAAGTAGATAGATATTTCGCTCGCAGCAGCCTGAATCAATAACGATGCCGCAAGGCTAAAAGCGATGGAGCTTAAGAAGTGGAAAATAAACGGGCTAAAGGAGAAAATAAATAATATAAAGTGGAAAATAAAATCAAAATTCGCCTAATGAAGTATTTAAAAACCCAGTTCACTGGAAATATACGGGATTTATTGGGTGATTTCAGTAGAAAAGTTACCTAAGCCAAGCCCAAAGCCTGGCTTTTTAACAGAAAACCTGGAGAGTGGAAAATAAAATAGCCAAAGTGGAAAATAAATGCTTGAAAACGGCAAATAACTTCAAAAAGTGGAAAATAAATTTTTAGAAAGAAAAAATTTTACACAGGTCCGTGTTTTTTTCATAAAAAAATACGGATAACTAATGGTTATCCGTGCCTTCTATCAATATTTCTCCTATATACCTAATGTTTTATCCAACAAATTTAACATATCTCTCAAATCAAACGGTGCTTCACGCTTTACCATATCCGCAAATTGCGAGACAAGCTTCAAGGTTTCGATGCTTTGAACTGGAAAGTCCCCTGCAGCACTTTCAGCAGATAGCATCACAGCGTTCGTTCCATCCATCACCGCCTGGAACACATCCATAACTTCCGCTCTTGTTGGCAGCGGATTTTCTACCATAGATTGCAACATCTGAGTCGCTGTTATAACAAAAGTATCATTCCGATTACATTCGGCAATCATCGCTTTTTGCAGCAACGGAATCCATTGATAAGGAAGTTCAACACCCAAGTCACCACGTGCAATCATTACTCCTTCTGCCTCCGAGCAAATTTCTTGAAAATTGTGAAGTGCCTCCATCGTTTCAATTTTTGCCACCAGTTTAGATCCCTGTTCCCTGCCAATGAAATTTCGTACCTCTTGAAGATGCGAGGCCTTCCTTACAAAAGAGCAGGCAATGAAATTTACCTCTTGTTTTAATAGAAATTGAATATCTTGTTGATCTTTTTCGGTAATAGCAGGCAAGCTCGTTACAATTCCCGGGAGATTTACGCCCTTATGAGAGGAAATATCGCCGCCTCTTTTGACGGTTGTTACCACTTTCGCTGGCTCAACATCCGTAACCGTTAATTCCACCGCTCCATCATTTAATAAAATTCGATTGTCAGGTATAACATCCTTCACTAGCCCCTGGTAATCCACACTAGCCTGTTGTTCATTTCCTGTTACTTCGTCGATATATAGTGTGAAGGTTTTTCCCGGCTTTAGGGTTACTTTTTCTCCTTCAATTTTCCCTAAACGTATTTTTGGCCCCTGAAGGTCACCCAATATTTTAATCGGCTTGCACGTCTCTTTACTTAGAGATTTTATCAGTCGAATTACATTTCCATGACTCTCGTGGGTGCCATGAGAGAAGTTCAATCGCGCTATAGTCATTCCATGATTAATTAACTCACGAAGAGTATCTTCATCATCACTGGCTGGTCCAATGGTACAAATACAATCGATTGACATTGAATCACCTCACATTATTAATTAAGATTATTGTCCCCTATAAATGGCAATTATCCGATTAGAAGTAAGTCTCTACATGGCGCAAACTAAAACACCAACCAAAAATTGGTTGGTGTTTTATGGTAGAATCCGCAAGTTAGGGATCACTATCGAAAATTGGAAATCGTTTTTCGATAATTGAGGACCGCCTTTACGCCAATAATTTTTTCTCCAAATTTATTTATATCTGAAAAACACTTTCAAGTATGGCCAATGGGCTGTCAAACTTTATCTCAAAATTGCTTCCCGTGTAATAAAAATTAGGATCGGTGTCTCCATCAAAATGAATGTAAATGTTTGCGATTTCTTCTTTTCCTTTCATAATCATAAGTTTTCCAGTTTCGTCTGAAAAAGCCTTAAAATGTAAGGTGTCAAAAGAGGCTCTGACTGAATCACTACTTTTTCGAATGACAAATCCTCGTTCTCGAAAATAATCTTCAAATTCATCAAGAAATTCCTGTCTTTTTTCTACTAGGGCTGACTGAACATTTTTTTGATAAAGTTCTTGATTGTTTTCTTTCAACTTGAGTAGTTCTTCCTTTTTAAAACTCATTTTTTGTTCTCCTTTGGATTAATTCAAATACAATATAAAATAATGGTACTACTGTTTTCATGAAAAGTGTAGAATTTCTGATTTGAACATTTCAAAATAAAAAAAGGAAATCAACAGAGACACTTCTGTTAGATTTCCTTTTAATCATCTTCACTGAAACTTCTCTGGAAACTGCTTCACAATCCCCTCAGTCAAAATATCCCCCATATGAATCAAATGGGTTTCATTCGTATCGGCTGTTCGAATATCGCCGACCCAGTCGCCTTTTAGCCGATCAAGAACCTCGTCAGTGGTTAATTTCAGGTGGGTATAGAACATTTCGGTTAAGACTTTTTTGGACCAATTCGGGTTTGCGGATGTTAAAAATGGATGAAAGAAATAATCGCTTTTTTCATGGATATTTACTCCTTTATTTATTATTTTTTTCCATTTTAGTATTGATAAATTTTTATTTCTTATGCTCACAATATCCAATGCTTGACCAAACTTTTTTGCAGCAAAATCTGATATAGTAGTTTTTAACGAGGAATAGAAAGGATTTTTAAAAAAATGAAATGTATTTCAATTGATTTAGATGGAACACTCTTAAACTCGGAACATGAGATTTCTGAAGAAAATGAAAAAGTTTTAAACGAATTGAAAGCACAAGGACATGAGCTTATTTTGAACACAGGGCGGGCTTTGGCGGATGTCCTTCAATTAAAGGCTGTACAAAATTTGGAGATTCCTATTTTTTGTATAAATGGTTCTGTTTTGTATTCGCATACTAGAGAAAGGCTGTATGAAGCGACTTTGACGATTTCTACCTTTAATGAAATTCTTCCCATTTTGAAAGGATTGGGCGCAGGCATTCTTGTTTACACCAATCATGGCGGTTTTCCCTCCACCTTGCCTCCATTAAAAGATAAAAGTAAAGAAGATCTCGATACGTTTTTTCAAGAATTCAATTATGATGAAATTCTTGAGCTTGAAAATCTTAAAATCTATAAATTAATTGCTTTGGTGCACCATGACCAACTCGAAAAAGTTGATGAAATAAAAGCGGCGTTAGCAGGAAAATTTCCAATCACAATGGCTTCTTCGTTTCCTAATAATGTGGAAATTACTTCTGGTGATGCACATAAAGGAAAGGCGTTATTACGGTACCAGCAAATGATGGATTTATCTTTTGATGAAATTATTGCCTTTGGTGATGGCGGGAATGACCTTGGCCAATTTGAGGTTGCTAATGTATCAGTTGCAATGGGTAATGCCCCGCTGTATGTTCAACAAAAAGCGGATTTTATTACAAAAACAAATGACGAAGATGGTTTTTCTTATGCGGTTCGGCATTTATTACATTTAACTGACACTCCAGTCGGGCAGCATTAATCCAAAAAGCCTTCACATTCATCAGAATGGAAGGCTCTTTTTTGTTCGGTTAATCTTGAACCATTGCTTTTTGGCGGCATGCTTCAATCGCATCGATCATTAGGTGGTCTAAGTGGTTGGTATCCAACACCTCTAAACCAGCTGCCGTTGAACCGCCAGGAGTGGCTACCTCATCTGCAAGTTCGGCGGGATCCGCATTCGTTTTCAGCATTTCTGCTGATCCTGCTATCATGTTTGCGACAAGCTTTCTTGCTTGTTCTGTCGTGACACCGGACTCCAAAGTGATTTTTTCAAGAGCTTCTGCCACTCGGTAAATAAAGGCCGGGGCGCTACCGGTGACCGCAGTCAGTTCATGAATTTGCTGCTGGGTCACTTGTTCAAATTCACCAATTCCGCTAATCAATGCCTCGATCCAAACCTGCTGTTCTTGATTGACATGTTGACCAAGTGCGTACAAGGTCATCGACTTGCCCAATTTGGCGGCTGTATTAGGCATAATCCATGCTACAGGAGTTCCTTTAGGTAGTTTGGACTCGAGATAGGACGGATCGATTCCAGCTGCAACTGTGATGACCAATTGACCATGAATGAGCTCAGCTAATTCTACAAGAATGGGATCATGGGATTCCGGCGGCATTGCAAGAATGATGATATCCATCTTGCTTACGTGTTGGTGCCAATTATCGGTTGTTTCGACGTCATAGGTTTCTCTTACCTCTTGAAGCCGTTCTTCATTACCATTATTGCCGACAAGTATGGCAAATTTATTCTTGTTTAGTCCTTCAATAAGGGCTTGGGCCATGCGCCCTGCCCCGATAAACAAAACATTTTTCTTATTGTTACTCATTGCTGTTCACCTTGATTTTCTAAATTGAATATGTTGCTTAGCTTACCCAATTTGGCGGATAAATTTTATGAAAAAATACTCTTAATTGCGTCTATTAGTTTTTGAAAGAAATCGGCTACTTTTTGAAAAAATCCTTGGTCCACAGCATTCTCGACCTTCTGTTTAACGTCCTGCGCAAGATGATCGAGCTGAGATTGGACGTTATCAAAATTGATGTTCAGATGGCGCATTTTATCAAACAGGTCAATTAACAGCTGGCGATCTTTATCACTCAGGCTGATGTTCAATGTTTTTAATTTTTCATCAACGATATTGGCAATGTCTTCTTTTGTTGCAGGATGCTGTGCGGCAATTTCTTGTTTAATTTCCGTTAGCAGCTGACTCACTTTATCAGAATCCATGCCATCTTTCTTGGCCAAATTGGTGGCTAAACTTAATTCTTCACTAGCTACTTCCGTTCGATCTTTATTTAGGTTCGTGCCTTTGCCGGTATCATATGCCTTATAAATCCCAACAAGAGCGGAATGTCCACTAACTTTTATTGGAGATGCAACGTCCACTTCGGCATCCTTTACTCCCGCCGTTAACAAGGCATTGGCATACATTTCCTTTGTGACCTCTGTAATATTTTCAGGCGTAACGATATTAACAACAATCCCCTCACCAGAGTCGTCTCTAGTGATTTTTGCAGAGGAATACATATTGGCATGGGCATCCCCTTTAATATAGTTCACAAGGTCTTGTCCAGTTGCTGTAATCTCTCTTACCTGGCTCGGGTCAGTTATATCCAAAAGCTTTCTGACTTCGTCCTTTTGTTCGGTAGATAATTGTGCCCCATACACAACTACCGGTGGTCCGTACTTTTCATTGATGCTGTCATTATCCCCACTTGAGGCTAGAGCAATGCCAGTATTTTTAACTAATAATGTCGTTATCAAGACACCGGCGATGGCTGCCCCTTTTAAAAATCGATTCCATTTCATTTTTAAGTCTCTCCTTTTCCCATAAGTGACCTTGGTCGATAAAACCATATTTCAGAAACCTATTTTACTCTATCATGAGAAGATTTTCATGTGAATAGGTTTCTAGCCGTAAAAATTTCTGGTTTAGCTGATTGGAGAGGCCTTTTCGCCAATTGGGGGCTCCGTATCGCTGATTGACCATTCCGTTTCGCTGATTGAAGCCTGTTTTTCTCTGATTAACTTTCAAAAAAAAGAAAACTCGCCGATTTTAAGCCAGTTCTCCATTAATGGAACAGTTCCTTTACCTCGTAAAAAAAGGTTATCACCAGTAATATCCCGACACCGACATGTTCGGCATCTGGAACAATATGATTTTTTATTTTTGGCAAAAACTTAAAGGTCCTTTTGAAATAGGTATCATAATCCTTTTCTACCGATTTAGGATAGCCTGTAATGTAGGGGATCCACCATGAATATAAATGCATGATAAGGATAATGGTTGTCAAAACAAACCCGATCCACATGCTAATCGGATGATGGATATAAAAACAAATCGCAATGATGACCAACGGCGGATAATTTCCGAAAACCTCTAATTTCCTTAACCGTTTGTCGCGGACCTGAATATCATTGAAAGGATACAAGTTCACAAAATCGATGATAATTTGATAGGCTAAAAAAAGAAGTGGCAAAACTGAATTAATTAAGTGTAAACTCATTGAACACCTCAAATCCACATAATTAAGATAATTTTACCAATTTTTTCTAAAACTATAAATATTTAAATTAACTAAACTTATTTTCCATGGTTTTTATTTTTTCATATAGCTCTTTATTAACAGGAGTGGATACTCCATGTTTTTGCCCCAGCCCCAATACAGCACCCGAAAATAAATCCACTTCACTCATCCGTTTAGCTTCCATATCCTGCGCCATCGAAGGTTTGCCGGTCGGACTTAAGGTCGAAAGAACATCTAACCAATAGTTCAAATCCTCTTCTACTAAGTGGATTCCTTCTTTTTCAGAAAGCTGGATGACCTCTCTCATAGCGGCAATCATTGTGTCTCTAGCTTGTCCTTCTTTCTGAATTTCACTGTAATTACCTTGATAAACGGCAACCGTTTGATTGACACCGACATTCAGCATAAATTTACCCCATTGCCGCCTTTGCATGTTGGGATCAATCTCAAAAGGCACCTCCATTTTTTCAAAAAATTCTGCTACTCGTCTTGTTTTGGATGAAATCACTCCTGGCTCCCGGTCTCCAAAACAAAGCATTCCCATATGATCGTAGGTAAGTTGATTCCCAACCTTAACGGCATCCATCCCTTGTGCCACACAGTATAAAACCTTGTCCATTCCAAAAGATTCTCCGATAATCGCTTCGCTCGAAATTCCGTTTAAGGCTGATAAAATAACGGTATTTTCCCCGATATGATGTTTAACGGCTCTAATTGCATCATCCAATCCGTTAAATTTTACCGCAAAAAGGATTAAATCAGCGGGTTCACAGGGATCTTCAGGTGTAAGATATTGAAATTCACAGCTTTCACCGTTACAAAAAACCCCTTCTTCCATGTACCGTTTAATCCTATCCTTATCGGCAATAATCCGTAAATCCCCTTTTGGCATTTTTTTCGATAAATGGTTTCCAAATAATATCCCTAATGCTCCCAACCCAATGATCGATACTTTCACATTATTTCTCCTCTCTAAAAATTCATTTTCGACTGGCCGCCATCGACATTGATGCTAGTTCCGACAATCCAAGAGGCTTTCTCAGAAGCAAGAAATGAAGCTACATTCGCAATCTCCTCCGGTGTGCCAAATCGCCCGGCGGGAATTTCTTTTTTCACAAATTCTTTAATGTTCTCCGGATCCTCTTCCATCCGTCTTTGCCAATTGGCGCTTTCATGCAAGATACTTCCCGGAGCAATACTGTTGACCCGAATCCCATATGGAATGACTTCATCTGCCAATGACTTTGTGAAACTGATCAAGGCAGATTTTGCATTATTATATGTAACTTTTCCGCCACTTTCTCTTCCGTAAATGGATGTGATATTAATAATCGAACCTGCTTGCTGTTTTTTCATATTTTCGACAGCCAATTTACTTAAATGAATGGCGGAAAAATAATTCAACTCCATCGCCTTGTAGAAGAGATCCATCTCGGTTTCGGTCGCTTTGCCGCCATTGCTGCCACCGGCATTGTTGATAAGGACATCGATGGTTCCGAATTGTTCGATGAAATCGTGTATCAGCTTGATGCGTTCGTCCGCACTTGTTAGGTCTGCTGGAAAAATGGAAACCTTGCCGCCGAGTTCTTCTTTTGTTTTTTCTAATGCATCAAGTCTGCGGGCGGTGATCGCCACGTTTGCTTCTTCTGATACAAACGCCTTGGCAATGGCTTTCCCGATTCCCTTTGAACCTCCAGTAATCAAAATATTTTTATTTTGTAAGTGTAAATCCATTGTAAAGGCTCCTTTTTTAAATTGCGAAAATATTGAACTATTTATATTATAACGGTTTTTTGAGTAAATTTTAAAAAAGCTACTTATGCTTTTACCGGAAAGCTCTTTTTCACTCTTCAAGGGTAATGGAACATCCCTTCAAAAAAATGACACCCCCATTTTCAGGAGATGCCGAGTAAAATCCTATTTCTGATACTTAGATAACTTCGATGTGACCGACCCGGGCTTTCTTTCAGGTGCTTTGGCTTTCAGGCCGGAAGCCCAGGACACCTGAGACTCATATTTTTCTGTTTGCTCCTTATTAACAAGGAATTGCAGCCGCTCTTTGTTCTTTTCAAGCGATTCCTCGAGCGATTTTAGCCGGCCAGGCGGGAAGGAAAGCCCTGCTAGAATAGTTGTCACAGTTGGGTCACATTCCGAAATATAGGTACCTTCAAATAATTCCAGAGGTTCACCAATTTTTTCAAAAACCTGCGGCACATTAATCAGTTTGGATACCGTTTCTGGACCCTCATAAATCAGTCCAGCACGGATGACCCCGACTGTATCAACAGGACAGAAAATCGAATGCGCCCATGAGCGTTGAATTTTGCTAGATACGTCCGCAGATGTCCTCGCATCCGTTACCGTCGCCGAAGAGATGATCGTTACCCCGCGTGTATTCAGAATATTCATCAGATCCGTCTCATCAAAGTTCCCAAAAAACGAGCTCTTTTGTGTCACCTGCAACACATAGTTGATAGCCTCCATCACTTGGCGATTCGAAGAAAGATAGATTTGTTGTTTACTGGATTGCGGGTTCGCCTTACGCATTTGGTCGTTATCGACCAGGAACACTGAAGAAATTCCTTCAATTTTTGAAATCTGTTCAATGCATTCCGCAGCATTAATCCGGTTCCCTGCCAACACATTACGTTCAGGAACAACTGCAATCGCTCCAATGTTAACGCCAGGCAGTTGGTCTAATAAAATATCAATTAACAGCGGGCTCATCCCAGAGCCGGATCCGCCATCCGTTGAGAAGGCAACCAATAATAGTTTGATGTTTTTAAAGGATTTTTTCACAAAATCAACCATTTCGCGATAATGCTCATGAACGGCACGCAAACCAACTGAACGGTCCTGCCCTGCACCATTATATCCAGGGACAAAGTACTTCTTCTCTACTTTCGTGTTGACTACCCCATCACGTTGATTCGTATTAATAAGGGCGGTTTGAAAGCCCAACGTCGATGCTATTTCAGCAATATTTCCACCCGCTTGACCTACACCCAAAATTCCAATTGATTTCACCAAATCGCCTCCTTATCTACTAAAATAATACTCACTTTTTATGAAAATAGACTTGTTCATTGAAAAAAGCTCAATCTCCGAAATATTTTCCACATAAATATTAAAATATTTTGACATACTGATAAAAATAAGGTAAATTAACAAATGTACGAACAATATTTAAATAACTAACATTAATATTCGTGTTTAGGAGTGTAACTCATGGAAAATGTTTTTGATTACGAAGATATTCAATTGATTCCTGCAAAATCGATAGTAAAAAGCCGTTCAGAATGTGATACAACCATAAACTTTGGCGGTCATAAATTTAAGCTTCCAGTCGTACCAGCCAATATGCAAACCATCATTGACGAAAAAATTGCCATCTTCCTAGCGGAAAACGGTTACTTTTACATCATGCACCGTTTCCAGCCGGAGAAGCGGATTGATTTTATAAAAGATATGAAAAAACGCGGTTTAATCGCCTCGATTAGTGTGGGCGTAAAAAATGGAGAATATGATTTCATTCAACAACTAGCAGATGAAAACCTTACACCCGAATACATTACAATCGATATCGCACACGGTCATTCCAACGCCGTGATTGAAATGATCCAACATATTAAGAAACTCTTACCTGGAAGCTTCGTCATTGCCGGAAACGTTGGTACACCTGAAGCAGTAAGAGAATTAGAACATGCTGGTGCGGACGCAACAAAAGTTGGGATCGGTCCTGGTAAAGTTTGTATCACAAAAATTAAGACAGGTTTTGGAACCGGCGGCTGGCAGTTAGCTGCATTGCGCTGGTGTGCGAAAGCAGCAACAAAGCCAATTATTGCCGATGGCGGGATTCGTACTCATGGGGATATCGCAAAATCCGTACGATTTGGGGCAAGCATGGTAATGATCGGTTCCCTCTTTGCCGGCCACGCGGAATCTCCAGGTGAAACCTATGAGAAAGATGGAAAATGCTATAAAGAATATTTCGGTTCCGCATCCGAATTCCAAAAAGGCGAACGCAAAAATGTCGAAGGCAAAAAAATGTATGTGGAGCACAAAGGTAAATTAATCGATACCTTAATCGAAATGGAGCAAGATCTTCAATCCTCTATCTCCTACGCCGGCGGCAACAGGTTAGATGCCATCCGTACCGTGGATTATGTGGTCGTAAAAAATTCCATTTTCAATGGTGATAAGGTTTATTAAGTGAAATGAGCGGGTTCAAATACGAACCCGCTCATTTTTTTAGCCCTCGAAACTATTATTTTTCCAAAAAATGCCTGACAATGTCATTAAACTGTAATAGTACTCTACTAACTGTAATACTAATCTACTCCTGGAGTTCATAGTCATAGAAATAGATAAGAGATTTACAAGTGATGAACTAGATCCAGGAGGGAAAATATGTTAAAGAAATGTATAACCGCCATCACGATTTTGGTTTCACTGCTTTTTACAACCCCAACCTTTGCTTATACCGTTAAAGATGGAGACACCGTGGAGACAATCGCTCAAGACCATTTTTTAACCTTGAAGGAATTAACAAGACTAAACCCGCAAATTGAAAATAATAACGCCATTTACATAGGGCAATACATCAATACAATTAAGCCTAAACATAAAGTGGGGGAACCCCTTCAGATAGGAAAAAACACCAATACAGCCGAACCCGAATACATAACGAAGGCAGACTTAAAAATTAGACAAGCTATTCGCAAGTCGAAACCGAAAATAAATACAAAAAGCACACCCAAATCAATGGAAATCTCCGCTTACGAAAAAGATTTACTAGCTAGGCTTGTCAGGGCTGAAGCTCAAAATGAGCCATTTAATGGTAAAGTGGCAGTTGCTTGTGTGGTCCTGAATCGTGTAGAAAGTAAAAAGTTTCCAAACTCTATTAGTTCCGTGATTTATGCTAGAGGCCAGTTTCAGCCTGTTTTAAATGGTCAAATCAATAAACCCACTGATAAGGAATCTTTGAAAGCAGTGAATGAGGCTTTGAGGAGTAAACGGGATTTGGTTGGCAGTTCTTTATTTTTCTATAATCCCAAAATTGCGCAAAGCAGATGGTTGGATACCCGTCCCACCACACTAGTAATTGGTCGTCATGTTTTTAAAAAATAAAAGGACCTCCAAATAGAGATCCCGTTTGTTCTATGAGCGAACCTCAGAGAACTTTGGTATGCGGATCAGTAATCCCGTTACGGCAATCACGATTAACACTGGAATTAGCCATCCGAGACCGTTCTCATAAAAAGGTAAAGCCCTATTATAAAAATCAATAATCGGTGCGAGCCAGCTAAAATATTCGATATTCAGAAGCTGGCACAGGGTTTTAAATCCATCGATAATACTGATCAACAACGTGGCTGCAATTGCTGTTACATAAACCATCTGCGAGTGCTTGAATAGTCTTGACGTAAAAGTCAAAAGCATCAACACCACGGCTAAGGGGTAAAGAAACATTAAAACGGGTATAGAAAAATTAATGATATTGGATAATCCAAAGTTCGAAATCACAAAAGACACCAGAGAAAAGAAAACAACCCATGCCCTGTAACTTAACTTTGGAAGCAGCCCATGGAAATATTCTCCGCAGGCTGTGACCAACCCGATACTTGTCGTAAGACAGGCCAAGATGATAATTACCGATAACATGACCGTTCCTAACGTTCCAAAATAGTAATAAGCTGCTTTTCCAAGGACAGGTCCGCCTGTATCAAACAAACCGAACCTTCCTGTGCTGGAAGCCCCTAAATAGGCAACCCCGGCATAAATAATTCCGAGAAAAACTACCGCTACCAGTCCGGACTTTGCGGATGTAACAAGGACTCCCCGTGCAGAGGTAACCCCCATGGAACGAATCGCATTGATGACGATTATTCCAAAAACGAGGGACGCCAGCGCATCCATTGTGTTATACCCTTCCATGAAACCTTTTAGGAATGCTCCGCTCGAATACGTCTCTTGCGGTTCCCCGATCGGACCTAATGGTTTTACAATTACCATGAATAATAAAACTAGGATTAGGACAATGATAGCAGGTGATAAAATTTTCCCAACATTGTCGACAATCTTTGCTGGATTTAAAGAAAACCAAAGGGTTACCGCAAAAAAGATGAGCGTAAAGATAAAAAGTCCAATATGGCCATAGTTTTTGCCAACAAACGGTGCAATCCCAATGTCGTACGCAACGGCACCCGTCCTCGGCGCGGCGAAAAACGGCCCAATTGTTAAATAAAGCAATGCGGTAAAAATCACCCCATAGATTGGATGAACCCGGCTTGAGAGCTCCTGAAGGTTTTTACTTCCTGAAAAACCCATCGCCAAAATCCCAAGGAATGGCAAACCGATTCCGGTAATCAAAAAGCCCGCGATCGCTATCCAAACATGAGATCCTGCATTCTGCCCTAATGATGCTGGAAAAATTAAATTTCCCGCTCCAAAAAATAAGGCAAAGAGCATCACACCAATAACGAAATATTGCGAAAATGGTAACTTGTTTTGCATAAAAAAGCTTTTCCTCCTATGTTTTACATCGATTGATATTTTAAAATATCATTTAAATTTAGTATATTAGCAAAATAATCTTACTCTTCTTGTACGTGAAATGCAACACAAACTCACGATTTTTTATACAATTCAAAAAAGTCACTCCCAGATCTTGAAAAAAAAGTAAGAAGAAAGAGGACACGGTTCCCCCCCGGTCCTCCAGATTTATATAGCGTCATTTTCTTTTGAGCTTGGAGAATTTCCCCCAAGCTGTTTTTTTGCTATGAACGTAAAACCTTTGTTTTCAATGAAATAGGCGTTTCTTTCGCCAAAACCTTTTCTGTCATATAGATTGGAAATATTACCGTAATCGTCGTCCCCTCATTCGGGACACTCTCGATCTCCAGCTTCCCTTTCATCATATGAATCGTCTTCACCGCCACCATTGACCCCAGCCCGGTCCCCTTTTCCTTACTACTGTAATAAGGCTCACCAAAACGGTTAATTTGTTCCTTGGTCATTCCCATACCCGTGTCGCTTACCTTAATGGTTAATTCCTTTTTATTTAAAAAGGTGGTAATTTCGAGTTCTCCACCATTGGGCATGGCCTCAACCCCGTTTTTCATGATATTTAAAAAGCATTGCCGGAAATAATTCGCATTCCCGAGCACTGAACCTGGTGCAAGCTGATCCTTTATTTTTACTGAATTCATGTTTGCCCATGGCTTCAGAATTTCAATAATATTTTTGATTTCACGTTCAACGATAATCATTTCAACTTTTTCCGTTGACGGTTTTGCAAAGGCTAAATAGTCACTAATAATCGATTCTGCATTATTTAGTTCTCTCACCACATGTTCAATATATTCCTCTTTTTTATCCTGCGATAAATTAGCGTCTTTAAGCAGCTCGATAAATCCTTTTACCACAGTTAATGGGTTGCGAACCTCATGAGAGATACTGGCTGCCAGCTGGCTGACAACCTCCATTTTTTCCAGCTTCACCATTTTGGACCTGACATGAATCGTATCCATTAGTAACTCTAACAGATAGACGGCAAAAAATACGACCAAGGGAGGAACAAGGATAAAGTAGAAAACATAGGCTTCGGTTACTTTAAAAAACTCAGAAATCATAACGGCCATATAAGTTGTAATGATTTCCAGAAATAAGGTAATCAAAGCAGAAGAGAACAGCTTTTTCTTTTTATTCAATCGATTGAACTTTGTGGAAAAAAGGGCAGTGGCAATAAAGATGACGACGTAAACAATAAGCGTCAATAAATTAAACCCATAAATGGCAAACCGGCTGATCAATAAAAGGATCAACAGGGCAGCACCCGTCGGCCAGCCGCCGAATAGGGTTCCAATAAACAGCGGAATTTGTCTTAAGTCATGTACACAGTACTGATCAATATAGATTGGGAATTTCATACATAAAATAATCGGTAAACTCATGCAAGCAGTAAGCAGGATTTTCTTATACTTTTTAAGCTGACTCACATTATCATATAAAACAAAAAACATGAGAATACTAACGATAATATAAAACAAGTTATCTAAAACATTATGATTGATATAAACGAAGTGCATCGTTGCATACTCCTAACTATGTTGGTTAGAGCGTCTTATAAATTATACAACAAGAAGGGGTATGCAAAAAGAGATTTCTACTATAATGGTGTTCTTAAATAGTTCCAATCTTATATTTAATATTTTTTTCTTACCAAAACTCCATTTTTGTATTATTTTAAATATAGAATACGAACTTTAGGAGTGTGTTACATGAATACAATGTTTATTGCCGGACATGCAAAATTACCATCAGGTATGGCAGCTAGCAGTTTGTTTGAAACGTTAACGATTACAGCAGAAATCGATAATCATTATGGGGTTATTGTGGATGCTGCCTGCACCCTGGCAACTGATCACGGCAATGATTATATTGCTAGACTCTTAAAAGGCCATAGTCTTCGTCATGGAATTGACAAACCACTCGATGATGTAAAAAGATTTTACAATGGAAAAGCAGCCAATGCTCTAATTGCTGCGTTAAAAGACTTATATAAACAATTTGAATCGATTAAAAAATAAGCGTTTTTACGAAAATATGGAATTTTTTTAATGTAAAACGCTAGATTGAAAGCGGCTTTAAGTCACACACTAAAACCCCGGAGGTTACTCACTCTCCGGGGTTTTAACGATTAAATTTAATTATCCTTTTTTCACTGTTTCCCTTTCAAATGGCCATGCCGGCAGAGGGTTATTTAAAGGTTTGTCCTCCCGATATCCAAGAACGTATTCTGCTTGCATGATAGTATGGATCTCTCTAGTCCCTTCATAGATGACCGGTGCTTTTGAATTTCTAAGGAAACGTTCAACCGGATATTCACTCGAATATCCATAAGCACCATGGATTTGTACCGCATCATCTGCGGCTTTATTCGCGAAATCACAAGCCTGCCATTTTGCTAGCGATGTTTCTCGTGTATTTCGAACACCTTTGTTTTTGAGTTCCCCTACACGATAAACTAATAATCGGCTCATTTGTAAACCTGCTTCCATGTTTGCAATCATTTGTTGAACCAATTGGTGTTTGCCAATTTCTTTCCCAAATGTCTTCCGTTCATGACAATAATTCACGCTCTCTTCCAAAGATGCCATGATTAAACCAACGGCACCAGCCGCAACCGTAAAACGTCCATTATCAAGAGCAGCCATGGCAATTTTGAAGCCCTCGCCCTCTTCACCTAATCGGTTCTCTTTTGGAACCCTTACCTGATCAAAGAATAATTCTCCTGTATTACCAGAGCGGATTCCTAATTTCCCTTTGATGGCACGGGATGAAAACCCTGGCATCGTTCTTTCGACGATAAACGCAGATATTCCATGATGTTTCTTTTCCTTATCCGTATAAGCAAATACAATGAAGTGATCGGCAACGTCGCATAAAGAAATCCATGTTTTTGAACCGTTTAGTATATAGTCATCCCCATCCCGAACGGCAGTAGTTTGCAGTGAAGCTACGTCTGAACCCGCACCTGGCTCTGTTAAACCAAAGGCTCCTATTTTTTCACCCTTCGCTTGCGGAACAAGGTATTTTTGTTTTTGTGCCTCTGTTCCCCATTGCAATAAAGTTAAACTATTTAAGCCGGTATGAACGGATACCGCTGTACGAAAGGTTGTATCTCCTCTTTCCAGTTCTTCACAAACAATGGCCAGTGCATTATAATCCATGCCGCTTCCACCGTACTCTTCTGGAATACAAACACCCATAAAGTTTAAATCACTTAAGCGCTTCCAGATCTTCGGATCAAAGGCGCCTTTTTCATCCCACTCTCTCATATTCGGAATAATTTCTTTATCTACGAAACTTCTAATCATTTTTCTTAACATTACTTGCTCTTCTGAAAAATTAAAATTCATTGTAAACACTCTCCATTTTTCGTATTTTAAATAATTTTTTTCTGAATCAATTGCTGAATTTTTTCAGGAGTATACCCTGCTTCTTGCAGAATTTCGATTGTATGTTCACCTGCTATAGGCGGGTGCCTTTCTAATTTCGTACTTGTCCTTGATAGTTTGATCGGAGATCCAACAAGTTTTACCGGACCTGCCTCTGGATGATTTATTTGAACAACCATATCACGTGCCATTACCTGCGGATGGTCAAAAACTTGATCCATGGTTTGGATCGGGCCGCAAGGGATATTATTTTGTGAAAATAATTCCATCCAATGGTGCGTAGGTTTTAATTGAAGCTTATTTTCCAAAATTTCGGTTAGCTCCATCCGATTCTCTACCCTCGCTTCATTTGTACGATATTTTTCATCTTTCGCTATTTCAGGAATCTCCATTGCTTCACATAATGCGGTAAACTGTCGGTTATTCCCTACCGCGATAATGATTTCGCCATCCATTGTATTAAATATCGAATAAGGTACAATATTTGGGTGGTCATTTCCAAGCCTTTGCGGAACATTACCAGAAATCAGATAATTGCTGGCTACATTTGCAAGCGAGCTAACCGCAGCATCCATAAGCGACATATCAATTTTTTGTCCCATTCCGGATCTCTCTCGTTCTAACAGGGCTGCTTCAATGGAAATAGCTGAATATAATCCTGTAAGAATATCAACCATTGCCACGCCAATTTTAAACGGGCTGCCATCTTGATTTCCCGTTATACTCATCATTCCGCTCATTCCTTGGATTATATAATCATATCCGGGAAGATGGCGATAAGGGCCTGATTCTCCAAATCCAGTGATTGAACAAAAGACTAATTTTGAGTTTATTTTTTTCAATGAATCATAATCCAGTAACCATTTTTCCATCGAGCCAAATTTAAAGTTGTGAATCAGCACATCCGCCTCTTTGGCAAGTTCTCGGATAATGTCCCTGCCTTCGTCCGTTTTTAAGTCAACAGTCAGGCTGCGTTTATTCCGATTGGTACATAAATAATAGGCACTTACGCCATTTTGAAAAGGAGGTCCCCATCCTCGTGTTTCATCACTTCCACCGGGAGCTTCGACCTTTATTACATCTGCACCTAAGTCAGCTAAAATCATTGTGCAGTAAGGTCCCGCAAGCACTCGCGTTAAATCCAATACTTTAATTCCTTCTAATGCACCGCTCATGTTTTCCTCCTCCCTTTTTTTGAAAAAAATCATTTTTTGCATACAAAAAGCCAGTCCTTTCCACCCAAAATGGTTAAGGACTGGCTACATGATCCATTTTGTCCAACTGGAAATAGTTGGTTTTGGAATCTTATCAGTCAATTCATTCTTCATTTACTAGAATCTTCACTTCCTTCAGCTGAAAGGCTGATAGGGAGAAGCTACTTTTATCTTAAAAGAATCTTCTGAATAGTTCAAGTGTTTTTGGAAAATTTTTTTGAATTCATTTTTTCTATTCCTCCTTATGATAGTATCCGTTTTTCCCCATCAATCGCTTTGATTGGGTCAATGTTTTGCGTAAATTCTAGTGTACCGATATATTCCCCGTTCTCATCCCTCACCGCGAAATAGCGAATATAAACGTATTTATCCTTGAACTTGATCCAGAAATCCTCGGCGTCCTTTTTCCCTGATTTAAAATCTGCCAACAGCTCTTCGACGACGTGGACACTTCTAGGCGGATGGCAATTTTGGACCGTACGCCCAATAACCGCTTTCGTACGGGCAAAAATTCTTTCTTTTCCGTGTGAAAAATAACGGACGACATCGTCCTGGTCAATAAAGGTGATGTCCACCGGCAAATGGTTTAACAACAGTTCGAGCTGCTTTAACGATAAGATTCCCGTTTCCATCTTGATATAGCCTTCTGAGATAGCGTTCTCGGCGATTGCCATTCTGTCCGGCATCCATACTGCAGCCGGTTCAGTAAGGCAAAAACCTATTTCATCACTTTCATGAGCAATTTTGACCCATTCATCTTCAGTCAGATTATTCAAAGCCATGGGGAACAAAATATTCTCTTCTCGGTAAATCATGTCGTTTACTTCATTAATGATATAAGTAACGACTTGAATAATACCCTGTTGATCTCCCTCGTAAACGGATAATTTTTGTTTGGCATCCTTAATCGCATCACGAATGAAATCATCGATTCTCCACATATTTGTAGAAGGTCCATAGATACCGTATTTCTCAAGGTATGGGAAAATCAAATGCTCCTTACGGTTAAAGTGCTTATCAATATCAAGTAATAGATTGCAATCCTCCAGGAGCTTGTAAACATTCTCGGATGAATCTTCCTTCTCAAACTGCCATAAGTGGATTTGAACCTTTGTTTTTATTAATTTTTCTAGCTCCCTATTTTCTAATTTAAAGGTATGGACCGGATGCCCTGGTTGATCCTCGGGATGCTGCGAACGCTGATCTTCTTCGATTGAACCTTTAAAAAGAGCAGTGTGCGCCGCGTATAAACGCTTCACTTCCTCTGCTGGCAATGTTCCCTCCTTGGTAAAATCATGTTGAATTTGCGAAATCTCATCAACAGTGATTTTTCCGATTAATGCATTAAAATGGGCTTTTACCTCTTCCACACTTCTTCCATTATGAAGATCCGTAAAAATTTGTTTTATCATATCAAGTCGTTCTGTATTCTTTAATGAAAATTGCTCACGATTATTAATCATTTCACTCATAACGATTCTCCTTCGCTAAAGCATGCTATACCTTAGTGATAATTTTTCTCAAGAATAACATGCAGCCAAGCGAAAGATTGTGATTTATATCATTAATACTATGTTAATCAAACAATGTTCACAAAATAGTCAACCCTTTCAACCAAATCCAAGCGGCGACAGGTGTGCTTCAGAATTGGTCGAATCAAAAACACCTGCTATTATGGCCTGATGATAATTATCACATCCAATTCAAGACCTAAATGGTATGATGCAAAGGAGTTGTAAATCAATTTAAGTGAAATGGGGTTATGTAGTGAACTTTCCACAACTGAAAATAGGACATATGATGCCGAAAGTACCGATTATGCAAGGTGGTATGGGTGTTGGTATTTCTCTAAGCAAGCTGGCTTCAGCTGTTGCAAATGCCGGCGGAATTGGCATAATATCCGGTACTGGAATTTCAGTTGATGAAATGAGGTCCCATATAAGACAGGCAAAAAATCTTGTCAAAGAAGCTGGATACATTGGCGTAAATGTATTATTTGCCATGAATGATTTTGCGGATAAAATGAAAGCAGCCCTTGAAGAAAAAGTGGATTTTATTATATCAGGCGCTGGAATCTCACGGGATATGTACGCATGGGGAAAGCAGGCGGGAATACCCGTTATTTCGATCGTCTCTTCGGCTAAACTAGCCAGAATTTCCGAGCGGCTGGGTGCAGCAGCGGTTGTAGTTGAAGGCTTTGAAGCGGGAGGACATCTTGGAACGGATCGCCCCATGATGGATATTCTACCAGAAGTAGTAGAAGCCGTTTCTGTACCTGTCATTGCGGCAGGAGGAATTATGACGGGGGATGATATTGCAAAAGTTTTGGAAATGGGCGCATCAGGCGTGCAAATGGGTACCCGGTTTGTTGCAAGTGAGGAATGTGATGCCCCCCTTGCCTTCAAGCAAAAATATGTGGATGCGCGTAAGGAAGATACCGTTTTGGTTAAAACGACAGTTGGCCTTCAAGGAAGAGCCATTATTAATAACTTTACAAAATTGATCAGTGGTCCTGACAAGTTGAAAATTGCTAAATGCCACGATTGTCTAAAAAATTGCTCCTATCGTTTTTGCACACTTGATTCTCTCCTTGTTTCTGTTGGAGGAGATGTAGAAAATGGATTAGTTTTTGCCGGAGCAAGAGTCGGTGAAATCAAGGAAATTCTTCCGGTCCAAAAAATCATTGATAATCTTACTTTTGAATATGATTTGGCTGTAAAAAATTCTCAAAGGTCTATATTGTCCTAGAATGGGAACAATCACGGCAACTTTTTGGTTAAAAACTAACAAAACCCGGGTGTGGATTAAAACACTCGGGACTTTTTTTAACCTATAGTTTTATACTTCCATGATTGCCCTGCCATATTAACAACTATCTCACTATTAAAACCTTCTTGATCATCCGTGACAATCCATAACCCGCATATACCCCAAAGACATTTAATATCAAATCATCCACATCCAAACTTCCTCTTTTAGTAAGGAATTGCAAAACCTCAATCAATATAACAAAAATAAGGGGAATCCCGAATCGTTTTATAGGATTACCAGGTGATTTTTTAGCTATCATCATTGCAAAAATGCCAAAGGGGATAAACAATAAAACATTAGCGGCTAAATTATAAAACGCAATGAAGAACGAAACTTCTCCGCTTAAATAGTAGAAGATCGTTTTAAAAGGAATCAGGTTGTAGGTTTGATATTCCTGATTGGATGGTCTGAAAAATAATAAAATAAGCAAGCACCATGAATAAAAGAATAAGGCGGTCGATAATACTCGCTTTGAAATGGTGATTGTATTCTTGGTAACCATAAAAATCAAGTAAAAAATAAAAATGGTTATACAAAACCACACCTCAATCAGTACGACTGGGTGAAGATAGGTAAATAATTTTATCAAAATAGGAATGAAAGCTGCAAATAAGCCTTGTGAAACGATCACGGAAAGCCAAACTGCCCATTTTTTTGAAACCATTCAAGATCCCCCATCACAAAAAATCCATTCTTAACCATTCTACCACGAAAAAAAATGGTCGGGGGAACCCCATACATCAATATCAAAAAAATTCGGGCGACGCCTGGCATCACCCGAATTTATCGATTCTCAATGCATGAGGTTAAACAATTTTTCATCTGCTAAATTGGTGTCAATCGGGCAGACTTTTGCATCTCTACCGTATTTCCAGGCCCACACTGATCCAGGGCAACGCGGTTTTTGGGGATTAAATTTCGGTTTGTTCCGTTTGGTGCTGATCCCTTTTTCAGGCTTCGCACTCCACAATACCGCTTGATTTTTTACGAGTGCCTCTTTTTGAACTGCTTCACAGTAGGCACTATGAAAATCACCGGCAATTGGATCATGATAAAATCCCGGTCTATATGAACTGGTATAAAAAGTTTCAACCCAGCCAATTAACCACTCTGCATCCGCTTCATGAAACCGCTCTACATTGGCGAATATTACGGTTCCTTTACGTATTCCCAGTCGTTTTGCATGATAAATGGCGTTCCGCGCCATCACTCTTCCTTCTTGTTTCCCAACCGGGTTTTCAAAATCATTATAAATGGGCATAACTTTGATGCCTTTCGACCTTAAAAATCGCAGTTCGTCCTTCGTAAGTCCCACGCTCGCATTGGGCACCGTACTTAAATATCTTCCCCAAAAATCCGGGGCACCAAAGTTTTTTTGGACACATTGTAATTTTTCCTCATTAGCACTTACTGCAGAGTCTACGCCCCAAAAAACTGCCATACTACACCTCCATTTTCATCTTCATTTATATGCGAAAGATGCTTATCCTTATGAAAAAACTTCGTTTATAAACGATTTCTCAATTTATTTTCCAACTTTTTATTTTTATAGCCCTATTTTTGAACTTTATTTGCCACTTTTGTAATTTTATGTGCCAGTAAATTAAACAACACTTTCGCTGCGGCTCCGTCTCTTCAACTTAACCTTGCATGTATTCATATGAAAAATAATCCAGTTTTAAAAGAAATGCCTCTATCCTATTATGAGGACAGAGGCAATACAACTGGGTTAGTTTTTAATAATTGTATATTCTATTGTCTTCGAATTTTTACTAATCGCACCGCCATCATTTTTAAAGATTGTCGATTTAACATCCTCTGATGGTTCAATGTGAATCGTTAATTTGTTCTCGCCATCTTTTAAGGCAACAACGTGAGAGAAGGTCATGTCACCATTAACCGGTATAGTCTCCCCATTAATCGTAAGGAGTCCACCCTTAATGGCGGTTCCTTTTAATGTAATACTGTCACTTGAAACAGTTTCGCCATCCGTGTGGGATGTAATGACTACTGGCTGGTCAATCCAGCGAAGGATTTTGTCCTGAATCACCATTTTGTTGCCGCCTTGATTGGTGACCACTATCGAAAGATCCGTTCCTTGTGCGCCGTAGCCATAATAGCTGACATCATCATCATTCGAGTTTGCAGGAGTATGGTCGGCGAGGCCTTCTTCATCCCATGTTCCATCCTTAACGTATTTATAGGTCAGCACTTCGCCTTCCTGCGCTTCAACCGTGTACTCATAATCATTTGTTACTGCACCGCCGCGCGTCATTGTCCAAGCACCGGTATTCCAACCATTTTTACTGCCTGGTATCGTAATATTCACTCCAAGCGGTGTATAAGATGGTGCATTCATCTTGAACGTCACCTTTACGGTCACAAGATCAGGTATAATCGTAACTTCGTTTGATTTTTCAACATTACCAGCCTGGTCATAGATATCTACTTCATACCGATACGATTTTCCGTTTGTCACATTAATATCCTTGTATGAATCCGTACTAGATTCAAAAAGCTGATCAATCATTTCTCCATCACGGACAATGCCAATCATGTAAGGATCTTTCGCCCCATCGACTTTCCAAGAAAGGTTCACTTGCCCCGACTCTTGTGCAGGCTGTTTCAAGGTTACCTTTTCCGCAGGAGCGGTGGTATCATCTCCTTTTGTGAAATTTACCGCTTGGGTATCACTCTCAACCCATGACCTGCCAAGATCCGTTGAAATCGCATATCGGTATTGATAACTTCCTTCTTTTAACGGAAGGAAATTCGCGCTAAAGACATTCGCAGTTTCATCTTGATTTACATAAGCCGCCTCATAGTTCGACCAAGTATCATTCCCCGGCGTTTTCACTTGCAGCTTTGCTAGTAATCCTTCCATCTGTCCTTTTTCTGTCTCTCCTTTTACAAAAATACTGGCAGTGACCGTTTGTGTTTTTGCAAGGTCAAGCGTAGCAGATTGCAGAGTGGTAATGTGATCCATTTTATAAAGGCCATCCGTTAACGCCAAATGCGGAATAACTGCCTTCGCTGTTTCCACCTTTTCGGAGTTATTTCCGTTTTTATCAAGTGCTGCAACAGCAAAATAATATTTTCGACCATTATCTAATCCATCAATGGTTACAGAATTTCCAACGGTTTCATTTACTTTTTTATAAAAAGCTCCTGAAATGGTCGTTTGGTAAATAGCATAGCTTTTTGCATCGCCTTCCCATGTTAATGTAGCAGAATGACTTCCTTCTTTAGCAGTTAATTCACTAGCAGGTTCTGGACGTTTTAGATTCTGACCTTTATCAGAAACAAGCATCCGCCCGCTCATTGCTGGAATAGTAACTATAAGTTTTCCATCCTTGGAAACAACCGAGTACTTTTTGTCCAACTGATCACTTAAGTAAATGCCGTTTTTCAATACATCTTCTATATTCAGTTCCACCGTTTTTGCTTCGTTTCCCCGGTTGGTCAATACCACCGCGAAATTCTTTTTATCCGCACGGGAAAAAGCAAGCACATCCCCTTTTGCATAGAGATGGTTTAAATCACCATAGCTGAACAAATCATGGTAATCGTTGCGCACTTTACCAATTGTTTGATAGTGTTTCACGAGATCCTTGTCTTCTTTACCCCATGGATAAGTTCGGCGGTTATCCGGATCCTTCGAGCCCGACATACCTGCTTCGTCCCCGTAGTAAACAGTCGGCACACCGGCATAACCCATTTGCAGAATGGCTGCAAGCTTAAGGCGTTGAACCCCTAACTTCGGATTATAATTTTTGTCCAACTCCGCCCGTTCAAAGGAATCCGTTCCATTCCCTAATATAAAGGAAGCACGTGCGGTATCATGGGAACCCATTAGGTTCATCAAGGAATAAAAAGCTTCCTTTGGATAGTCTTCATAAACCGCATTCAACTGATTTTCGGCGCCTTCTGCATTTCCATTTTTCAAATAATTCATCACGGCGTCACGGAAACGATAGTTCATGACGGAATCATATTGGTCGCCAAGAAAATATTTGGAAGCATCATCCCAGATTTCCCCTAAAATGAGCGGGTCATCTTTCTTTCCCGTCTTTAGCTCCTTGCGGAATTCGCGCCAAAATTCTGGATCTACTTCATTTGCAACATCTAATCGCCAACCAGATGCACCAAGGTCAAGCCAAGTTTTGGCAACGGAATCCTTATCATACATAATATAATTGGCAAACTGTTTATTGTTTAACTCCGAATTATAATCGACCGCATCCCCTGGGATGGATTTGATTTCTGGGAGTGAATCATAGCCCCACCAGCCCTGATATTGATAGACACCGTCTACCTTTTTATTTTCAATGTTGAACCAGTTTTGGAAGCCATAAGGGCTAAAAATTTGCCCCTCCGCCTTAAACTTTTCCTCTACCTGTTTCTTGGCGTCAGTTTGTTTTACCCCTTTGTTCATAAGATCGAAAATGGCAGACCAATATTCATATGCTCCTACCGTTTTATATTTTCCGTAACGGTCAAAATAAATCGAATCATCTCCAACATGGTTAAATACGCCATCTAAAATTAAATGCATTTTCCGCTTCTTTAATTCCTTGGTAAAAGCTTGGAATTCCTCTGGTGTGCCGAACATTGGATCAATGGTTTTATAATCGGTTGCATCATATTTATGGTTCGACGATGCTTCGGCGATTGGATTTAAATAGAGTGTATTCACACCTAATGATTGGATGTAATCAAGCTTTTGTTGAATTCCCGCAATATCCCCGCCGAAAAAGTCATTGGACCAAATTTTATCGCCATCATACTCATCTGTGTTTTCCTGACGAGGGTTATCAGGGAGCTGATCCCAGCTACGATGCTCAATCGGCTCCTCTCCACGGGCATTCGTTTTTGCATGATCATTCTTTTTATTCCCATTGAAAAAGCGGTCCGGAAAAATCTGATAAACGACCGCTTCCTTCATCCAATCTGGTGTTTTGAATCCTGGATCAAAAACAGTTAGTTGGAATAAAGAGGCATTTGAGTCTGAAGTAATACCTTTTCCGCCTTCTTGGGTGTCTTCACCGTATTCTTCTCGTGTGTTGCCATCACGGGCAATAAATTTATAGCCGTAAACTCCCTTTTCCCTCGGCTTGAATGATGCTTCCCAAAGCTCTACTTGTTTATCATTCTGCTTAAGCCAACCTGCATTTTCCATCTCGACAGTAGTGGTATTACCCGTGTTATAGTTTTTAAGCTGAACCTTGGCGCCGGATAAATCCCCCTTCTTTGCCTGTAGACGAAGTTTCACCGTATCTCCAATCTTTACTGCGCCAAAAGGTGCACGGTAAGCGATGTCCCATGTATTATGGAATAGTTGATCGCTATGGATTTTTCCATCCGGCACTCCCGGGTCATAGTCAGTATAAACATCTTTTGTATCATGATTATAAAAGAACGTAATGGTCGAATCCTTTAGGACATTGAGGACAAAATTGTTTCCAGGATATGCGGGAGCGTCCCAGCTTTTCCCTAGAACAATCTTAAACTCGTATTTTCCTTTTGGTACTTGAGTGGTGTACGTGTAAATATTGTCCTGATCTTCATCTTGTAAAATAGCCGTGGCATCGCTAGGCGACCATTTACCGCCGGCATTGATTTTCGGTTGGATATCCCCGACAAGCCTTGGTTTTTGATCATCCGGCAACTCCAGAGGAATTGTCACTTTATGGGTCCTATCATCATAAATAAATTTGACTTGTGTTTCTTTTTCGAGAGACAATTTGTAATTTTCGCCACCTGCAACCCCGTTCGCCCCATAGTTTTCATCCCATGTGCCATTGATAGCAATTTTATATTCATAGTTTCCTGCAGGCAGCGTTCCTGTGAATATGTATGTTCCGTTATCCTGCTCCTTCATTTGTGTGGCAGGATCAGCAGGTTTCCAATCCCCCGATCCGCCCAATTCGGTCTGAAAATCTCCTACTAGGGTTACAATCCTTTCCGCTGCGTTTGTTTGTTTTGGATTGATTAGCGTAGTGGTTGCAACCGTTTGCACAATGAGCAATAAAAGGGTTAGCAAGCTAACAAACTTACGGGATTTTCCTTTCATAAAATTCCTCCTCTTAGTTTTATTTAATTTAGGCAAACGTTTGCACAAAATACACTAGGAAACGCCTACTTGAAAACTATTATCTCACCTGAATATTTTCGGAAAAATAGGACTATTTTACCTTTTTGTCAGATATTTCGACAAATATTTTGTTTGGCTTCTATTCCCTAAACCTTTTCATTTCATAATATAATAGAAGTATCAGGAATTATTTTATAATGAAGGTGTTTTGAATGAACAAAATGGTTGTTGTAGTGAAAGGCATTATTTTCCATAATGGTAAGGTTTTATTAGTCCAGCGGGCAAAAAACGAGAAAATTGGCGGCGGTACATGGGAATGTGCCGGAGGTAAAATCGAGTTTGGTGAGGATTTAACGACCGCGCTTAGAAGAGAGATAAAAGAAGAGGCCGGTTTAGATGTTACCGTTGGAAAAATTTTATATGCGACCACATTTAAGACAGATCCTACTAGACAGGTAGTTGTCATAACCTATTTATGTGGAAGCTCTGATAATTTTGTAACCCTTTCAGAGGAGCATACGGCTTATATATGGGTCAGCAAGGAGGAAATAAAGGGGTTCCTCAAATCGGAAATTATTAAGGACTTTGAGAAAAATCATGTGTTTGCACTAGAGGATTGGGGATGAGTTTTGCCTTTTCATTTGAAGGAATGTTCACTGGTCTCCACCTTTATTTTGTCCTTCATCTCCCTTTTGAAGGACATTTTCAAAAGTCTCCACCTACGTTTTGTCCTTCATCTCCCTCATGAAAGACATTTTCAAAAGTCTACCATTCAAAATGTCCTTCACAGCCCAATAAATAAAATTTCTCCCACTCTCATCACAACTTTCTGGTAAAATGAAAGATATTTAGCAAACCGAAGGAAGTGAGCATCTTGAAATACGGAAACGGAAAAATTTTGCTTGGGTTATCGATTGCTGCCTTTATGGGACCGTTTACCCAAACCATCTATACACCCAGCTTGGCGGAGGTGGGACATTATTATCACGCGAGCCAATTTATGGTCAATCTAACCATCTCCTTATATACCTTTGTGTTAGCGACCAACCAATTCCTAGTCGGCCCATTGGCAGATACGCGCGGGCGGAGAGCGACCCTGCTTCCGGGCCTGCTTATTTTTATAGCAGGATCCTTGATTTGTTTCCTCTCCCCCAACTACTATCTATTTCTATTTGGGCGGGCGCTGCAGGCATTTGGGATCACGACTGGCTCGGTCGTTGCGGCTGCGGTCATCGGAGACCTTTATCCACCAAAGGAACGTGGTAAAGCAATGAGCGTGTACCAGACCATGGTGTTCCTTGGCCCTGTACTTGGTCCGGTTGTTGGAAGCTTTATTGCCGCCTCCGCTGATTGGCACACCGCTTTTGCTGTTCTAGCAGCCGGCGCATTATTTGCCTACTTTTATAATCGCGTCATCCTGCCAGAAACCCTGGCAAAAGAAACTGCTCCTAGAAAAATTACGATTCATACTTTTTTAGGAGTTCTGACGAATCGGGCTGCTTTTTCTGTTTTACTTCTGGGCTTTGTCCAGTTTTACGGCTATTATATTTACCTTGTTTTTATTCCTGGCTTGTTAGACGAATTATTTCAGGTTCCATTGGCTGTAAAAGGGCTGTTTTTCCTGCCGCTTACCGCAGGAATCGTCATAGGTTCGCTTCTCGGCGGAAAACTTCAATCCTTCATGAGGCATACATCCATTCTAGTTTATACGGCCTATGGAATTGGAATCGTGGTAACCGTCTTTTGGGTGTGCCTGCACTGGGGTCTCTTAAATATACCAGCCCTGATTGTTTTACTCCTTTGCTATGGAGTCATGCTCGGGATGAGCTTACCGTCTCAATCTACCTCGCTTGTCAATCTATTTTCGAAGGAAAAAGGAACTGCCATGGGGGTTTATAACTTTGTCCGCTTCACCGGTGCGGCAATTGGTCCGCTTCTTGGATCAGCACTTTTTCATATCGGAGGCGATGATGCCTTATACATCACGTTATTCTTGTTCCTGTTATGCGGTGCTATAGTAATCCAAAAGAGCAGTCGTGCAAACGAAGCGTTACACGGATAATACAACAAAAGCCAGGCACTCCGCCTGGCTTACTTTCATTCCTTAATAATCCCAAAAAGCTCTTCTAAATGCTTAATTTCATAAGTAGGAATCACTTCATTCCGATCCTTTTCATGGCGGTTAATCCAAACCGATTTAATTCCCGCACGATTCGCCCCTAAGATATCCGTCATAAGGTTATCTCCCACCATAATCACTTCATCTTTCTCCAGCTCCATTAAGGAAAGCGCATGTTCAAAAAGAGATGGATCCGGCTTTCCTCTGCCAAAATCCCCGGAAATGACGATTTTATCAAAATATGGCACCAGCTCAGGTGTAATCGTTAGTTTGGTATTTTGTAAATCTGGTGAGCCGTTGGTTAATAGCAACAGCTTGTATTTTCCCTTTAATGCATCGAGTATTTCAAAGGTTTCTTGGTAGACAAACGGTGTCTTGCGGCGCTCTTCTGGAAAACGCTCCGCTAACTCAAAGCCAAATTCCGGGTCATCTACACCCAATTTCTTTAAACCCGCTGTCCAGGCATCTTTTCGATAGAACGGAACCGTTTCTTTCATTTTAGGAAACTCATCGTGTTCATCTAAAAAATTTCCCCATAGCCCTTCAAATGGGTTAATCCCAATCATTTGGGTAAATGGATAAAATTCATAGGAGGAATAGATCTTTCTCGCTTCGTCACGAACCGCCTCCTCCAATTGTTCATGGTCGATTCCATATCGTTCTTCCGCAACCTTACATGTCGCAACGAACGCTTCCTTTACACTTTTTTGATCCCAAAGAAGTGTATCATCTAAGTCGAAAAATATTGCTTTTAACATTTTGTCCCTCACCTTGTGTTTGATTTATATTTTAATAGTTTACCATTTTTACAATAAAAAAAATATAAAGAAAACTCGCCAATTAAGCGAGCTCAAAAAATTATTTTACGTCATGACCATTTTTATCCTCGATTGCAGCTTAGTTTGTTCAATACCTAAATCAATCGTTACCTGGTTCCCTACAACCATTAAATGCCTCTTTGGATTTTTCGAAAAAATAATGACCCCTTTTTTGATTAAGGATTGCCCACCAACGACGGCATTTTCTATCCAGACGTTTTCTTCCACAACGGTCTCTGGCAGGATCACGGCATTTTTAATCTGTGCTCCCTTCCCTATCTTAACACCACTGAATAATACGGAATTCTCAACATTTCCATATATTTCACAGCCCTCGCTTAGTAAACTTTGCTGTACTTTTGCCCCTTCGTCTAAGAATAACGGTGGGTAATGGCTATCAACCGTTTGAATCGTCCAATCCGTGTTATTTAGAAAAATATTTTGTTCACGGTCTAAAAGATCTAAATTTGCCTGCCAATAACTGTGAACCGTACCAACATCTTTCCAATAGTCCCTAAAACGATACGAAAAAAGCTTTAGTCGATCCTCAAGCATAGCAGGTATAACATCCTTACCAAAATCACGATGTTCCTTTTGTTCTGCCAATATCAAATATTGTTTTAAAATGGACCACTTAAAGAGATAAATTCCCATTGAAGCTAAATTTGAAGTCGGATTAACCGGCTTCTCCTCAAAATCCAGAATCCTCCATGTAGCATGGTTGATTCTTAAAAGACCAAACCGGTCTGCCTCGGCCCACGGAACTTCGACTGCAGCAATTGTACAATCGGCATCGGTTTCGATATGCTGATCAAGCATAAGCGAATAATCCATTTTATACACTTGATCCCCGGAAAGAATGAGGACATGCTCAGGATCATAATGCTCAATAAATTCAATATTTTGGTACACTGCATGCGAAGTTCCTTCATACCATTCCACACCTGCTTCATCCCGTTGATAGGGTGGAAGAATCGATACGCCACCTTTCCGGTCAAATTGACTGTAATTTCCGAGATGAGAATGGAGTGCACGCGGCATGTATTGTGTTAAAATCCCAACTGTCTCAATCCCTGAATTTTTACAATTACTCAAAGCAAAATCAATGATGCGGTACTTCCCGCCAAATGGCATCGCAGGCTTTACCATGGTGCGGGTCAAAAGATTTAACCGTTTCCCTTTTCCACCTGCCAACAGCATCGCAATCCATTTTTGCTTATTCATTTTTCAACCACCTCCTTAAGAAATTCAATCCGCTATGCCGCCTTTTTACATCTCTCTCTATTACTATTATCTCCCGATTTTTCCATCTTTTCGGTTTTCATGTTACAGCTTTGTGAATATTCACCAGTTTTTTATCGACTCGAAATGACAAAAAAATAGACGCATGATCGATCATGCGCCTACGTTTATTAGAGTAAAAACATCCCAACAATTCCGCTGAGGATTCCGATTACAACAGTAGATCCTGCAACGAAGAACAATACCTTTTTCGGGAATGATCTTGCCACAAGGATTAGGGATGGAAGACTAACGGATGGCAATGTCACTAATAGTGCTGCTGCCGGTCCGCCGCCAAGCCCAAAGGACATAAAAGTTTGAATGATGGGAATCTCTGCAGCAGTTGGAATCACGAATAACATCCCGGCAATCGCAAAACCGATGACAGATAGGATTCCATTTGCAGCTGCGTCACTAATATGCGGGAATAGCCAAACTTTTACCGCACCCATTAGCAAAACAGAAAGAATATAGGCTGGGACAATGTATAACACCATGCTGCCCATTGCTTTTACCCATCTTTTTGAAAATGAACCTGATGCTTCTTTCTCTGCTTTTTCCAGCATTTTATCAAGGTCTACCGCTTTTAAATTAGGTACAAAGCGGTTGGCTAAGTAACTGACACCGAATGTTAAAATGACACCAAAAATCAAGCGTAACAAGGTAAACTTCCAAGATAAAACAAAGGTCATAAAAATTAATACGGCTGGATTCAGGGTTGGATTCCCAATCCAAAACGCAAGGCTCGCGCCGACAGAGACATTTTTTTTACGTAAGCCGACCGCAATCGGTGCTGCACAGCATGTGCACATCATTCCTGGAAGTGCTGCAAGTCCGGCAACAGCTGTGCTTCCAAAGGAAGTTCTCCCTAAAACTTTTAAAAGCCAGTTGGTTGGGACTAATACTTGAACTAATGATCCAAGTATGATTCCGAGAACAGCAGCTTTCCAAACAGCATTAAAGTAGGTAAGTGCATAAGCCCAGGCACTGTCCCAGGAAGCAGAAGGCAAATTTGCTTTATCTCCTAAAATCGATGTACCGATTGAATGAGTAGTGGCTGCAAGTATGGATTTTCCATAATAAGGAATCCATTTTACATACGCTAATCCGGCAATCGCAACGAATAAAAATATAATGGCATACACAACAGTCTTTTTGGAGTTAGGCTGCGGCGTTGAAATGGAATTATTTATTTGCGCCATGTATCAAAACCTCCATTAATAAAATCAAACATTTACTATTATAACACAATTAGTCAATCTATTTAGTTGATTTCCCTTAAGCAAACTGTCAAAGATGGCTTTAGGGTGCTATCCTCCAATGAACTTACACTGTTTTTCAAATTCGTCCGCTGAAATCGGGATAACGTCCGGATTTTGATCAAATAGTGACTTATAATATTGTTCATTCAACTGCAATTTTTCAGATTGACCTAAAATCTACCGCCTGAAGGAAGAAATGATTAAGAAAAAAAGAACAATCGGTATCAGTATAATGAAATCTAGGTTGGTCAATGAATGTACCCCCAGTAAGCCTTTTCAAAGTTGTGATTAATGGTTTGGATGGGATGTTTCGGAAAGGATAGACCGATTCGATCAACGTTTCGTGGAATTTACTTATTTATAAAAAGTATATCGAAAAAAAAGATGCCAAGTACTGTCCAAATAATGGATGGTACCTGGCAACTGATTTAGGTGAATTTAAAGCCCACAGAGACGTGTTCTCCCTTTTATACGTAAAGGAAAACGCCTACTATTTCTTATCCTTTAACCCCTGTATAAATTTGAATGGCATCTCGGAGGAATTCCGCTGTCCCCGGCAGCTCCTTATCGTAATAAGCCTTAAACCGTTCATCCTCCACATACATTTGCGCAAGCCCGGCATGAGCTTCCTTGCTGTACTCACTCCAATAATAGGTCAGCCACTGCTTGTGCAGGTCTGCCGCTTTTTGTGCTAATTCACCTGCTGGATCCCCTGTTGCGAAAGCTTGAGACAAGGTTTCTTTTACCTGCTGTTCAAGTGTGGTAACCTCCTGATATTGCTCTTGCGTCATGTTCTTTACCTTTGTATTGGATTTCTCCACCGCATCTTTTCCATACTTTTGACGAACTTCCGCCCCATACTTTTTCTCATTTTCCTCTATCATCTTTTGCTTAAAGCCTTCAAACTTTTCTTGATCCGACATATCAATTCTCCCTTCTGTTAAGGCAATTGTTTTTTCGACATTGGCAATTAACACATCTAATTGTGCTCTTTTTCCTAGGAGTTTTTCACGATGTTCCCGCAGTGCTTTTGCTCCGTCAAAGGAAGGCGCGGTAACGATTTTCTTAATACTGTCTAAATTAACACCAAGCTCACGGTAAAAAAGGATTTGCTGCAAACGATCGACTTCCTTCTCTCCGTAAATCCGATAGCCTGATGAATTGATTCTTGCCGGCTTAAGAATTCCAATTTCATCATAATAGCGAAGTGTCCTGGTGCTAATTCCAGCTAATTTTCCGAGTTTCTGCACTGTGTACTCCATTCGCTCACCTCCTAAACTAACGATACACCTTTACGCAACGTCAAGGTCAATCCTATTTTTTAAAAATTTTTCTCTTGGATGTTTTTTGATAATTACAACTTTTGCAGATTGCATTGACACCTTCAGTTTCTTAACGGTAAAATTTGTCCTATTATTTAAGAGAATTTAATACTACGTCCACTCGTATAATATTGGAGATAGGGTCCAAAAGTTTCTACCAAACCGCCGTAAATAGTTTGACTACGAGAGGGATAGGGGTTTTTGGACCCTATATATCTCTCTTAGTCAGCCTCCAGAATTTTCTGGAGGTTTTTTTCAAATATAACTGAGAGGGTCTGAGAACCATGAATAAAACAATATTAAAAAATAAAATCGCAGCTGCAGGCGGCAAACTCCCCGCCGATCTCGTTATCAAAAATGGAAAAATTGTGGATGTGTTTAACCAGGAAATCCTATCTGGTGATATCGCGATAAAAGACGGAATGTTTGTCGGAATCGGCGATTATGAAGGAAATGAAGTCATCGATGCTAAAAACCGTTTCGTTTGTCCCGGGTTTATTGATGCCCATGTTCATATCGAGTCCTCAATGGTCACCCCAACAGAATTCGCAAAAGCAGTCCTTCCACATGGAGTTACCACGGTCATCGCGGACCCTCACGAAATTGCCAATGTTTCGGGCGCCAAAGGAATTCAGTTTATGCTGGATGATTCTAATCATCTTCCTCTAGATGTAAAAATCATGCTTCCTTCCTGTGTACCGGCAACACCGTTTGAAAATAGTGGAGCGAGGCTGTTGGCCCATGACCTGAAGGAGTTTTATCAACAAGAACGGGTACTTGGACTGGCTGAGGTGATGGATTACCCGTCCTTACAAAATGCCGATGATCCTATTATTGACAAAATCCTGTTAACAGATGAACATAACCTACCGATTGACGGGCACTTAGCTGGTCTGGATACAACTGCAATCAATATCTATCGAACTGCAGGAATTCGTACTGATCATGAATGTACGACAGCATCGGAAGCGATGGAACGGGTGCGCCGGGGGATGTATGTGATGATTCGTGAAGGGTCTGCGGCTAAAAACCTCAACGCCCTAATTCCGGCTGTAAACTCCAATAATGCACGCCGTTTCTTGTTTTGCACGGATGATAAGCACCTTGATGAAATTGTCGAGGAAGGCACGATCGACCAAAATATCCGAATGGCCATTCGTGAAGGACTGTCCCCTTTATTAGCCATTCAAATCGCTACCTTAAATGCGGCAGAATGCTATGATCTTCATCAAAAAGGGGCGATTGCACCAGGATATAAGGCTGACTTTATTCTGGTAGACGACCTAGCAACGATGAGGATTTCTGAGGTTTACGTATCAGGTAAACTTACTGCAAAGGATGGAATTTATGTTGGAGAACCGCTTCAAGCTAAAGAACCGGGAGAAACTTTGACCAAAACGGTACACATTCCTGACATTTTGGAAAAAGATTTGCAGATTTCAATCCGTGAAACGGAATGTGCGAATGTAATTGGAATCATCCCGAATAGCATTGTGACAAAAAGGCTTGAAGAAAAGGTTCAAACAGCAGAAGGCTTTTTCGTCCCATCACTTGAACAGGACCAATTAAAGATCACCGTTCTTGAACGTCACAAAAACACTGGAAATATCGGGCTTGGAATTGTAAAGGGGTTTGGCTTTAAAACTGGCGCCATCGCGACAACGATTGCTCATGATTCCCATAATATCGTCGCAGCCGGGACAAATGATCGGGATTTATTAGCTGCAATCCAAGCCATCAAAAAATTGAACGGAGGCTGTGTGGTAATGAAAGATGGAGAAATTTTAGCAGCCCTTTCCCTGCCAATCGGTGGTTTAATGTCAGAGAAAAGCTTCCTGGCCATTCACCAGGAATTGAAAAAAATCAATGAAGCACTCGTGCAAATTGGTTTTAGCGGTAACTTTAATCCCTTTTTGACTTTGTCCTTTTTAACCCTGCCGGTTATCCCTGAACTAAAACTAACCGATTTGGGACTTTTTGATGTAGGAAAATTTCAGCATATCAAGGTAGGGATCTAGTAAAAAGACCTGTACATCCGTGATGTACAGGTCTTTTTCAATTATTTACGTTTTTTCTTGCCGTTTTTGGTCATTCTTCCTAATACGAATGCACCAGCTGCCAACCCAAGCATGGTGTTGGTTTTCTTATTAAATACTTGTTTGGCGACAAGATTTAAGTTTTGTGGTCTTTCCGCCAAACGGCGCATGAAATAGCCGTACCAGTCACTTCCGAATGGAACATACGTACAGAAATTGTAGCCTTCGCTAGCAAGCTTTAATTGAAGGTCTTTTCTGAACCCGTATAACATTTGGAATTCAAATTTATCATTTGGAATGTCATTCTTTTTCACAAATTCCTTCACATGGTTAATGACACGGTGGTCATGTGTCGCAATCGAAGTGAATTTTCCATTTAATAAATGCCATTCAATTAGCTTGATGTAATTTTTATCGATATCTGTTTTATCTTGGTACGCGTATTCTTCCGGCTCTTTGTAAGCACCTTTTACGATACGCAGACGATAATTTTTATATTTTTCAAGGTTTTCTTGAGCATTATAGAAATAAGCTTGGATTACGGTTCCAACATTATCATATTCCCTTGAAAGCTCATCTAAAAGATCAAAAGAAGGCTGTAAATGGCCATAATCTTCCATATCAAAATTGATAAAGATTCCATATTCATTTGCTCTGTGTACGATTTCTCTCAAATTGCTTAAGCAGAAATCATATTCAATGTCCAAACCAAGTTGTGTCGGCTTTAAAGAAATGTGTGCATCCACTTTATTCTCATGAATCGCTTCGATTACTTGAAGAATTTGCTCCTTCGCTTCCGTAGCTTCTTCTTTTTTAAAAACAAATTCTCCTAAGTTGTCAACCGTACAAGAAATCCCATGAGCATTTAATTCTTTAATGCTTTTGATTACTTCTGGAATATTTGTACCGGCAACGACGCTTTGAGCACCCATTTTTAAGCCATACTTTTTAGCTGCACTATTCAAGAATTGATTTTGGGATAAGCCGATAAAAAAGTCTCTTAACATAGCAATTACTCCTTGCGCTTTTGGATTTGATTATAGCATTGTTTTTTAATACAAATTATTATACAAATTTTCGTAAAATAATTTTTTTACTGCAAATTGGTAGCGTTTTAGTTTTTTTGCGTATCAAACATACTTATCTTAATACATAAAAATTCGAACATCAACCTCCGGTTTAACAGAAAGAATTTTCAATCAATTATTATTAGGAAAATAAGTACAGGTACTTCAAATTAGTTGAAGTACCTAATCAAACATCGTTAATTTCTTTTTCAAATAGTTTTTTCTTTCTTCCATATATAAAGTGATTACGGCCAATTCTTGATCAAATTGATCCAATTGTTGTTTTTTATAGGGGTCAAGTAAGACAGAGGGGCGTAGAGACTGGAGAAGCTTCTCCACTTTTGGTGCCATATATTCTACCGTAAATTGGTGATTCATGATCTCCTCCAGCAGCTTGCGATATTGCTTGCGAAAATGGTTTTCGTCTAAGATTCGGGCTGTTAATGTATTAAATCCGTGGATAGGGACATAATCGGATTCCATTCTCTTTCCATTCACATCCCTTCCCCAGGTCGCGTCGTAATCCCATGGTATTACCTCAAACAAACCGGTAGCCCCATTGCGGTAGAGGGCGTAATTATGAACAAACCCGTCATAATTCGAGGTGAAGATCACTCCTGCAACCCAGCGAAGATAGCTTTCTACATTCACATATCTTTGGATTTCTTTTTGGAATTCAGCCTTGGGCAGGGTATTAATTTGATAGATCAATTCCTGTAAATAGAGCTCCTCCTTGGCACTTCCCCATTTCCGCTCATATCCTAACTTTAACGATTTTTTCGTTTCCTTATCCAAATCACTCATGAGTGAAAAATTGGCATCGCCATCAACCGCATAAAAGATGGAACCGTTGGGAAGGTCCCTTCGGTTGATAAAATTTTCATCAACCGACTCTATTTCCAGATAAACACCTTCTGCTTTACCATTGATCGTCAGAAATACATGGCGGGACTGGGGAGCAAGACAGCCGATTTCTTTAAAAAAATCAAAGGATAATTTATTGCGAATGAAGGAAGGGTCTTTAAATTCAGCATTAAGATGGACCAATGAGGAGCCTTTAAATTTCTTTGGTTTGTAGTACACAATTTGATAGGATTTTTTTTCAAAATCACGAATATGGGATCCCCGGTAACTGAGATCAATTTCGAGTTTCTTCCCATCGATAGCAAGCTGAGCCGGGACGGGATCATCTATCCAGATGTCCCTTTTTAATTCCCGGAAATCAATTGGGTTAATGAAGATTTTGTACTGAGGTAATTTGAAAGTCTCGTCCATGATTCCTCCTCCTATTTTATTCGTATTCATGAAAAAATTTTAGGTCACCAGCGGACAACAATTTACGCGTGATTGGGCGGATGCCCCAAACAAATACAAGCCGAATTACGTAAATTGATAAAAGAAGAGAGAGGTTATGGCTTTTTCGTTTTAAATCCCTCTTTCGTGAAATAAGGAGGTGCAATTATGAACGAATATTCATCAGAAGATATTCAGAGAGCAGCAGAGGAAGTACAAAGAGGCGGATTTGGTGATTTCATGTTCAGGGATCCTGGATTTGGCCGTACTTCACGGAGACAAACTTCTTCGAGACGCAATACTTCCAGGAAGCGAACGACAACCAGAAGAAAAACTTCACGTAAACAAACTTCTAGAAAAGTAACTTCTAGAAGACATACAACCAGACATCGCAATCATTGCGGACACCGTTCCAACTGGCGGACCATGGTTCGCGGCAACCAAGAAATCAGTACCTGCTGGGACGACGGCAACATGTGGGAACTAAGAATCCGAAACCGTTAACCGTTATAGGTTGATAGGCACGCCCAAGGACCTCTTTACTATTTTGTCCGTCCTGGGTGGACAGTTTAAATATAAAACAGGCACCTTCTCAAATCGGGCGGTGCCTGTTGTTTTTTAGGTTATTTTTTTTCCGGGATTCCGCAGCTGCCATCTGTGCAGGTTGCGTCCTCTGAGCTTTCAGTTGATAGATCTTTTAACACTACGGGTGCGTAAGATTCCTCTTGCCATACTTGCTGGAGTGCTCCTGAGAAGGTTGCCGTTGGTTGTGCACCGGAAATAGCGTATTTCTGGTTAATGACAAAATACGGTACGCCGCTGATTCCGTATTGCTGGGCAATGGCTTCATCGATGCGGACATCATTGGTGTAGGGCGTTTGGTCTTGGAGCGCATTTAATGCTCCTTGACGGTCCAGACCTGCTGCTTCAGCAATATCAGCCAAAGTTTCGTAATCCCCAATATTCTTTCCTTCTGTAAAGTAAGCATGAAGTAGCTTTTCGGTTACCTCTGCTTCTTTTCCATGTTCTTTCGCATATTTTGCAAGGCGGTGTGCGTCAAAGGTGTTGGTTGGCTTCATTGTATCAAAATGATACGTTAGACCTACACCTGCAGCCTGCTGACCGACCCCTTGATTGGCTTGCTTTGCTTGTTCAAGGCTCATGCGATATTTGGCAGCGAGTACCTCATGAATGGATTCACCACTGTATTTTGGCGAGTTTGGATCAAGTTCAAAACTTTTAAATTCAACCTCTATCTGATCCCGATGCGGGAATTGAGACAACGCCTCTTCCAATCTGCGCTTTCCTATATAACAAAATGGGCAAACAAAATCTGACCATACCTCTATTTTCATGTGAACACCTCATTTTTTTTGATGATTAAAGATAGTGTATCACAAGAAGAGACAATGCCCATGCAAGTTGCTCATTCTCATTGGGAAAGGAAGGACAAGTTTTTTAACCAAATATTTTCCCCGGATTAAAAATCCCCTTCGGATCAAGCGCAAATTTAATGGCTTTCATTACTTCCAATGACTCCCCATGTTCCTTGCGCTGGTATTTCACCTTTCCAACCCCTACCCCATGCTCTCCAGTACAGGAACCGCCACGGCTAAGGGCATATCCGACCAAATGAGCATTCAGTTCAGCCGCTTTTTTCATTTCTTCCGGATCATCGACATCAATCATAATGATGGAATGATAGTTCCCATCTCCTACATGTCCTAATAGAGCACCATCCAAGCCAATCCGATCAATCGCCTCCCGGGCATCGTGAATGGCACCGCCCAATTCAGACATCGGAACGCACACATCAGTAACCATCATTTTTTTTCCGGGAGACTTATGTACAAAAGCATAGGCCAAATTATGGCGCACCTCCCAAAGCTGTGCACGCGCCTTAGAATCTGTCTCAAACAAGAACTCCTCACAGCCATGATCCAGGGCGATTTTTTCAGCAAAATCCGCATCATATTCGAGGCCTGCCTCATTGCCATGGAATTCCATAAATAGTGTTGGTTTAACTGGATATTCAGTTCTGTTGTAAATATTTACCTGTTGAATCGAGCGGGCGTCGACTAGTTCAATCCTTGCCATTTGAATCCCCGCAGACAGGATTTCTGTAACCGTAGCGACCGCCTCCTCTACACTTGGAAAAATAGCCCTTGCAGCACTAATCACTTCCGGTATCCCATAAACCCTTAAGGTTAACTCTGTAAATGCCCCCAGAGTGCCCTCAGAGCCGACAAACAATCCTGTTATATGATAGCCAGATGACGATTTCGCCGTCATGCTGCCAGTATGAATGATACGGCCGTCTGCTAAAACCACCTCTAAATCACGTACCTGATCCCGCATCACCCCATAGCGGACAGAGGTCGTTCCGCTCGCATTCGTCGCCGCCATACCGCCAACCGTGGCATCTGCACCTGGATCAACTGGAAAAAATAAACCATATTTTTTTAATTCTTTATTTAATTGCGTCCGGGTAACTCCAGGCTGTACTTGCACTAAAAAATCGTTCGGTCGAACCTCAAGGACTCGATTCATCAGCTGAAAATCAAGAGAAATCCCCCCATGGTAAGGAATCACATGCCCCTCCAAGCTAGAACCAAATCCGAAGGGAGTTACCGGAATTTCGTGATCATTCGCAAACTTGAGGACCTTGCTGACTTCTTCTTTATTTTTCGGAAAAACCACTACATCCGGTAAATGCGGTGTATGATAGGACTCATCTCTACTATGTTGTTCCAGAACCGTCGGGTTTACCGTAACCTGTTCTTCAGGAAGAATTTTTCTTAACTCGTCTAATAATGCCATTTTCAGCCAGCCCTCTCTCGAATATTCGGAAAAGTAATACTAATATAGTAATTATAGAACAACACAGAATGATTTCAAACTTTGAAGATTAATAGAATGCTAAAAAGGTGCCAAAAAACGGCACCTTTTTACCTATTTATTCTTTCTTATGCTCAAATTCATCTTCCAGCCTTCTGATTTCATCCACTGATTTTTCAAGAGCCGCCTGCGGACCTTTGAAACGCTTCTTGTAATAGGCAAGATCCATGATGACCAACACCACAAACATCCCAATCAGGGCGTATGCTGCCATTTGATTTGGCGGTATGACCATGATGATGCAGATGAATACAATCCAGATTAAGCTGATCACATTGATGGGTTTGCTCCATTTTCCGAGTGCCCAAGGACCGTAATGCTTTGGTAAAAATAAACCTTTTGATTCGGCTCTTAATTTTAGGTAAATCGGGATCCCATATGCCACATACAAGCCTACAACACTTACCGCGGTTAAAAAAGCAATGGTCGAATAGCCTGCATTGGGATTGACCAGTTTCGTAATGTAATCGATCAACGCCAAAATAAAGGAAAGAATAACCGCAAGCCAGATCGCTTTTGCTGGTGTCCTGTATTTTCGGCTGATTTCTGCCCAATGACGGCTGAGCGGCATTCCATTATCTCTTGAAAACGCATACATCATTCGAGAAAATGAAGTAATCGATGAAAGACCGCAGAAGAACATGGCAAAGGTTACAAGCCATAAAACAATGTTTCCAAATGTACCGCCTAATGCCTTACTGATAACAAAGATAAAGGCATTATCAGAATTCACCGCACCGTTGGCATCATGAATGGAAAGCGTGACAAACGCGAGCATGATAAAGCCAAATACAAACGAGAAAGCGACCGAGTTGAAAATCCCCCATGGGGCGCGCACACGTGGATGAACCGTTTCTTCAATGGTATGGGCCGAGGCATCGTATCCGGTAAAGGTCCATTGTGCCTGTAATAATCCAATTAAAAAGGCTAGAAAATACGGTTTATCGGAAAAGGTTTGACCGACATGGAACAAGTAATCAATTGGCTGCAAGCCATGCTTTGTGAAAAAGGCTAGACTGACGACTAAAATTGCCACAACGACCATATGATACCAGGCTGAAAAATCATTTAATTTTGCGACAATTTTGATACCAATATGATTGAGAATTCCGTGTAATAGGAGGACGACGCCAAAGACGATTAAGGTGGTTGTATCAGTAGATTGATAGTTGAAGATTCCTGCTAGAAGTGGGTCGGCGAATAGGGCAACAGAGTAATCAATTCCGGCAACGATTCCAATTTGGCCAATTAGGTTAATCCAAGCGGTGTACCAGCCGATACGTGTTCCTTTTAAAGCAGCAGCCCAGTGATAAAGCGCCCCGGCTGTTGGGATGGCTGAAGCCAATTCCGAAAGTGAGGCTGCGATTAGCATGACAAAAAAGGCTACAACGGTCCAGCCAAATCCCATCATTCCCGGACCGCCGTAGGTTAATCCATGACCATAAAGGGAAACAGCACCGGTTAAAATAGAAATAATTGAAAATGAGATCGCAAAGTTCGAAAAGCCGCCCATGTCACGCAAGAGTTCCTGGGCATAGCCATAACGATTGAGGTGTTTTTTATCCTCGAGCAATTGTTGGTCCCTGCTCTTCATTCGTTTCTCCCCTTTCCTCCATTACTTTTCAGCTTCATTGCCGACAAAAATTTCATGTTCTTCATCATTAAAGGATCTTACATTTTTATTTGCCTTCATCCCAATGGCTGTACCGACAACAAGCGTAATGATAATCATCGCAAAACCGATTACAACCCCCATTCGCTTCCCTCCCTTCGGTTTCACTAAATAGACCTAAATTGGTCAAGTTATCATTATATTATTCTCGCAAATCATTAAATATACATTGTGAAATTTTCACATGGTGTCACCTTTGTTCATTGTTTTACAAGTTGATGAGGTTCCTTTTACCCTTGAAAAGAAAAATGGAGCTTATTTGGGTAATAAGAGGGTTTTCCTTTTCCCTTTTGTAAGGGAATCAGCCCTTCTTGGGCAATGAAACACCTTTTCTTTTACCTTTTGCATGATAATCTACCTTCTTCAGGAAATGAAACACCTTTTCTTTTACCTTTTGCATGATAATCTACCTCCCTCGGGCAATGAAACGCCTTTTCTTTTACCCTCCACACGAAATTCTACCTCCCATGAGCAATGAAACGCCTTTTCTTTTACCCCCCACTTGAAATTCTCCCTCCTTCGGGCAATGCAAATTCATGACATCCCCCAAAATAGAAAAAGATGCCCCCAAAGGACATCTTTTTCTAAATCTATTAACCAATCTTTTCCTCATTCGCTGTATCCCCAGAATTTACATCCTCAATCGACACAAACTCTTCTGACATCGGACGCAAATTCTTTGAGCCTACTAAGAAATAGTAGACAATCGCTACGGCAAAAATCGTCAGAATCACACCCGCCAATGGAAGCTGAACCCCAAACAATGGCAGAGTTGTCGTTAACACACTATATTTGACTACACAGAAGAAGGAGAATACACCCAACACCAACGCAATCGCCGGCACCACTGGATAACTTACTTTAAACGGTCTTTCCAAGTTTGGTTCCTTTTTCCTTAAAACAAACAGCGAAATCATGCTTAGGCAGTACATCGTGATCGCACCAAACACTGAAAGAATAATCAAGGCATTCGCAAAGTTTGCTGAACCCGCCGCAATCACTCCAATCGCTCCTGGAACTATCAATCCCCAGTGCGGAACGCCGCGCTTCGATAGATTGGATAAGAACTTAGGAAGGTATCCTGCACGAGCTAACGCAAACGTTTGACGAGAATACCCAATGATAATTCCGTGTAAGCTGGCGATGAGACCAAAGAGACCGATAATCGCAACCGATTTTGGAATAAAGCTGCCTTCACCATAAATACTTGCCAATGCCTGCGGAAGAGGATAATCCGCAGGTTTCCCGGTACCGCCGCCAAGTCCTGCCGTTACCACTAAGGTTAAAATCGTTGCCACTCCAAGTGTTAAAATCCCGGAAATAAACCCTTTTGGGATATCCTTCTTCGGGTCGCGCACCTCTTCCGCCGCCATCGCTCCCCCTTCAATAGCCAGGAAGAACCAAATCGCAAATGGAATCGCTGCCAAAACGCCGGACCAGCCATGACTAAAAGCCATATCATTAAAGATATTTGACGCTTGAACGTGAGGCAAACCGGCAACATAATAAATTGCGAGGCCAATCAATGCCATAACTGTTGCCACTAACTCAATCACTGCCGCGCCTTTTACACCAATGAGGTTGACCAAAATAAATAAGATAAACATTCCGACGGTTGCATAAACAGCATTAATACTTGGAATCAAGAAGTTAATATACGCCCCTACTGAAACAGCAATCGCAGGGGGTGCAAACACGAACTCGAGTAAACAGGCTAACCCTGTAACATAGCCCATAAATGGCCCCATCGCTTTTCTGGCATAGGCAGAAGGGCCGCCCGCATGAGGGATGGAAGTTGAAAGTTCAGAGTAACTGAAAATAAAGGTCGTATAAAAAACAATAATAATCAGTGCTGCAATGCCGAGGCCAATGGTGCCGCCTGATTCAAAACCATAGTTCCAGCCAAAGTATTGGCCGGAAATAACCATGCCGACCGCAATACCCCATAGATGAATCGGCTTAAGTGCTTTTTGCAAATGGTTGTTTCCCTGCTCCATAAACCCTTCCCCTTTCAAAAATGAATCTACAGGTAAAATTAAACTACAAACATTTCCCAAACCCGACTATGTAATTAAACTAGATTGCTCCTAGTTTAATATAAAATAGTAGAAGGATTACACAGGATAATTTTTCTAAAATTAAAGCGTCTTCAAAATCGACATCACCTTCTGAACCGATTGGGCAGATTGATCAAGGGCTGCTTTTTCATCCGACGTCAACGCAATTTCAATCACCGTTTCAATTCCATCTCCGCCAAGGATGGTAGGAACCCCCAAGTATAAATCCTGATAACCATATTCCCCTTCTAAATAAGCAATACATGGTAAAATTCTCTTTTTGTCCTTTAAAATCGCTTCTGTCATTTGCACCATCGAAGCTGCAGGTGCATAGTAGGCACTTCCTTGACCTAGCAAGCTGACAATCTCGCCCCCGCCTTTACGCGTTCTTTCCACAATCGCTTCGATGCGGTGCGGCGGTAGAATTTTATCCAGCGGAATTCCGCCGGCATAAGAGAACCGGACCAATGGGACCATGTCATCGCCATGCCCGCCCAAAACAAATCCGGAAATATCTTCCACCGACACATTCAATTCCTGGGCCACAAAGGTGTTAAAACGGGCAGTATCTAAGACGCCAGACTGACCAATGACACGATTTTTCGGAAAACCGGTCGTTTTATAACAAATATAAGTCATGGCATCGACCGGATTACTTAAGACGATAATATAGCTATTTGGCGCATATTTTTTAATATTTTCCGAGACTTCCTCGATAATTTTTGCATTTGTGGAAACCAAATCATCGCGGCTCATCCCCGGCTTCCTCGGCAGACCGGCCGTGATTAAAACCAAATCAGCATCCTGAATATCACCATAGTCCGAGGTCCCCGTGATGTTTGCATTAAATCCTTGAATCGGGCTGGCTTCGAGCATATCAAGGGCTTTCCCTTTAGTAGGATCGCTTTGGGCTGGAATATCAACGATCACAACATCCCCTAATTCTTTTTGCGCAATCATCAACGCCGCTGTTGCACCGGTAAATCCGGCACCTATCACGGCGATTTTTTTACGTTTGAATGCCATACCTTCTCCTCCATTCTTTTAAAAACTATTCCGTTGTTGCTGGAGGCTCTTCCTGTTTTACTTTTGGTCCCCTTTTTGCAGGCTTTGGTTTTTCCTCCACCTTTTTCGGCGCCTTCACCAACATTTGCCCTACACCGTCATCGGGACGTGGGATAACATGCGCGGTTACCAGCACCCCGACACTTTGTGCCGCATACTTGCCGGCATCGACCGCCGCCTGAACAGCCCCGACATCCCCTTCTACTAAAATCGAAACGAGTCCGGCGTCTACTTTTTCCTTTTTAATTAAACGTACATCCGCTGCTTTAACCATCGCATCAGCCGCAACAATCGAGGCAATCAGTCCTCTAGTTTCAATCATTCCTAATGCTTTTGACATTAGTCTACGCACCTCCTTCAACATCAATTGAATCGATAATTCCGATAATGACCGCATCAATCGGAAGCTTTTGATCCCCGATAATATTTGCAGCCGCACTTCCTGTTGTGACCATTACTTTATCCCCGACACCGGCACCAATCCGGTCCACCGCAATAAACGGTGAAAGGATTGGCACCCCTGTTGGAAGCTCCGGCTGGACAAATAAATATTTTAATCCCGTCAGGTTGTCTTCCTTCCTTGTCGCCCAAACATTTCCAATCACCGTTCCTACCTGCAAAAAATCATCCCCTAACTTAGTCCATAACCCGGATGGTTTTTTTCAACTCTCTTGCGGCATCCCGTGCCAACGGGGTAACAATCGTTCCTTTTCGAACGGAAATCGAGTCGCCCTTACAGGCTTGCACATCTCTCTTGGTTAAGAGATTTTTTTGAAAAATAACGACCTCTGGTTCCGTCGGTTGGACTGGCTCCTTCAAAAAGGGTTCGGGTCTAACTGCCATCTCCCCATCCCTAACAAGAATACCCGACTGACCGCTTGTAATCAGTCCCGCATTCGCTTCATCGGTATCAATATGCATTTCTAGCCGATATCTCGGCGAAACCCGAATAAGTACTTTTTCAAACGAAACCGGCCGCTCGCCCTCTGTTCGGATTCGAACATATTCCCCATTTTCCACCCTAAAATGCGCAGCATCATCTGGATGCATGTGGATATGGGCCTGGGCAATGATCAGTCCTTTATTTTTAAAAATACTTCCTTTCGGTCCTACCAGCGTGATCGGAGCGGAATCTTCAATATTGCCCGATTCCCTTATCGGCGGATTCACTCCGAGCTTCACCGCATCCGTTTTGCTGACCTCTACTTGCGTTAAGGAACGAGCCGGGCCAAGGATACGTACTTTTTCAATGCTTCCCCTTAGTCCGACAATGACCACCGTTTCATTCGCCGCAAATTGACCAGGCTGTGACAAATCCGCTTTTTTCGTTAATTCATACCCTTTTCCAAAAAGCGTTTCCAAATCAGCTTGACTTAAATGACAGTGGCGGGCCGAAACAGCCATCGGGATTGTACTTGGCCTTGTGTCCTTTTTTAACAATTGCTGAATCACCTCTTCAACAACCGTTCGAATGGCTTGTTCATTCATCGAATTGGCTCCTTACTTTTTACACTTCCACATCTAATTTTGGTAAAATGCTTTCCAATTCATTGTGTGGACGTGGGATAACATGAACGGATAATAATTCGCCGACACGTTCTGCTGCCGCCGCACCTGCTTCAGTTGCCGCTTTAACTGCACCTACATCCCCGCGTACAAGAACCGTTACAAGTCCTCCACCTACATGCACCTTTCCTACTAAATGAACGTTTGCTGCCTTTACCATTGCGTCCGCTGCTTCCACTGATGCTACCAAACCTTTTGTCTCCACCATACCTAATGCTGTTAATTCTCTAGCCATTGTAAATTCCTCCTATTAGTTCATTTGATATTTTTTAATAATTCGTTTACCATTTCAGAAATTACTTTTGGATCGACTGGACCCGATAGCGTCGCTTGGCTTAAAACCTGATTCACAATCTCTTCGATACTGTAGGAATCTGATTTTGCAGCTATACTTTGGTTCGATGGCTTCGGAACTGAAACTTCTTTTGTTCCATAAGCCATTCTTTTGATATTGATTAAATGGCGGGCCGATAAATTATCGGAAGTAATATTCCCTCCAAACGAACCGCAGCCAAGTGTGAGTGATGGCATTAATTCAGTCGTGGCTCCGACTGCTCCAATCGAAGAAAGTGTATTCACCATTAAACGTGAAACCGGCATTTCTATCGCAAATTCCCGTGCCACCTTGTCATCATGGGTGTGGAGAGATAAGCTATGCCCCATGCCGCCTAAATTCAAGATTTTCACACAAAGCTCTTTCGCGTTTTCATAGCTTTCTGCCGTAAAAATCGGGAAAATCGGCGACAATTTTTCGATGGAAAAAGGTACGTCCTTCCCAATTCGAGTTTCCTCCGCAATTAAGATAGTTGTATCGGTTGGAACCAATATTCCCGCCAATTCCGCAATCTTGACTGCGCTTTGACCAACAATGGCCGGATTGAGCTTTCCCGGAAACGGCGAGATCACTTTTTCTAATTGGGCTTTTTCCTGCTCATTTAAGAAGTAGGCTCCGTTATTTTTGAACTCCCTCACGGCTATTTCTTTTACATTTCGGTCAACGACAATCGCCTGCTCTGTTGCGCAAATCGTGCCATAGTCAAAGGTTTTACTCTCGACAATCATTTTGACGGCTTTTTGAATATTAGCTGTTTTTTCAATATAGACCGGCACGTTTCCAGGTCCAACACCATAGGCAGGTTTTCCAGAGCTATACGCCGCACGGACTAAATCCTTTCCACCCGTCGCTAAAATTAAATCAATATCGCGATGGTGCATTAATTCGGTGGTTGCCGCCATCGTTGGCTTCGAGATCCAGCCGATAATTCCCTCCGGAGCCCCCGCTTGCACCGCAGCATCCAAGCAAATTTTTAATGCAGCGACTGAACATTTAACAGCCCTGGGATGCGGGCTAAAAACAATTCCATTTCTTGTTTTTAAAGCAATTAATGCTTTAAAAATCGCACTCGACGTCGGATTCGTCGTAGGGATGATCCCGGCGATGACCCCAAAAGGATAGGCAACCTCCATGATTTTTTTTGTACGGTCCTCTTTGATGATTCCGACAGTTTTTTCATTTTTAATGGATTCATAGACTGACAGCGAACCCACGTCGTTTTTCATTTTTTTATGTTCGACAACACCCATTCCGGTTTCTTCCACCGCCATCCGGGCCAATTCAAGTGATTTTGCGGCAGCAGCTTCTGCGACCCTTTTGACGATTTTATCGACTTGTTCCTGGGAATACGCCAAGTATTTTTGCTGCGCTTCTTTTGCTTTCTGAACTGCATCCCGCATTTCCTGGATGGATTGAAGATCTAAATCAAATTGCAACAGGGACACTCCTTTCTCTTTTCATTGAAAAATCATATTTTCGGTGTAAAATTACACTTTTTTTAGGATAATTTGCATTTTTTTTGCGAATTCGAGCCATTTATTTGCGAATCAACGAGTTTTATTTGCGAATCTGCGCAGTTTATTTGCGAATCATCAGTAATGCCTCGGATTTCTCGCAATCTCGCTAATCACATCGCGAAAAGCATCCGCCGCCGCTTGGCATGCTGATTGTGACCCAGTCAACAACCCTCCGCCAAAGTTTGTTTCTGAAGGCGGTCCAAAAAACTTGACCAGTTCCACATCCGCTGCCTTCAACGCCGCATCAATTCCATATACTGCTTCAAGTGGAGGTGCAATCAAATAGGCAAGTGCCTCTCCTTGATTAATCCCTGCCTCAGACGATAAATAGGAACCAGTCCTTGCCACGACATGGGCGTACAAAGCGTGACTCTTTTCATCATCTAAAGCTTCAAAATACGCATCATTTTCCGCAGTTTGAATGACCGCATCCATACCGCTCTTTACTTCATCCGGACTCGGACCGGCTAATACGCCAATCATCTCCCCTGACAAAGGTCCTGAGGCATGGGCGGAACCCGCGTAGAAGGAACGTGCATAGACAACATCAACATCCGCTCGTTTGGTTGCTTCATCGAGAGCCGTATAGCCGACATCATCAATCGTCGAAGTAAAAATCGCTAAACTCCGTTGATGGGGTTTTAACTCAAACTGTGCAGCTAAGGCAGGGTCAACATTTGGGATAATCCGAACAGCTAAAATTTCTGCATGAATTCGTTCTAAAGCCACTTTTCAACCCTCCCCCTATTGCTCTTTTTGAACCAGCGAAACGCCGCTAGCTTCATATTTTAAGATTTTTTGAACAACCGTTCCGATATAGGCACCAGCTTCAACCGGCGGAATGCCGCCCTTATGAATATTAGAAATGACCATCCGATCGGCTTCAATCGTGCCGTGACGTGGTTCATAGCATAAATACGCACTTAACGACTCCGCACTTACTAGACCAGGGCGTTCACCGATTAAATACACAATTACTTTTGGCGCAAGCAGCTCCCCGACATCATCCATCGCCGCAACCCGGCCTTTTTCGATAAAGAATGGTGTGCCCGTATCGAGCCCTAAACTTTGAAGCGATTGATTCAGAGATAAGTACACATCCTCTACATTTTCCTCAACCGCTTTTGAACTTAAGCCGTCTGAAACAATAATTTGGACCGTCGGTGACTTTTTACATTTCTGACTAATTAATTGCTTGGCTTCATCCGAAAGCTTTCTCCCAAAGTCAGGGCGGCGGACATATACCTCTTTGTCTGCAACCTTTGTGCTGACCTTAAATAAGGACAAGCTTTCCAAAATCTTCGGATCGACATTACCATAGACCGCATCGACCGCGGCCGCATGGTCAAAGCGAAATTTCAACCACGTGTCCGTTTTGGGTCTTAAGCCCGAACGGCCGACACCAATTCTTGCCGGTGTCTTGCTAATGAGAAGATCGAGTTCTTCTTGGTTAAACGGATTTTCGAGACCAACCGTCAGTCTTGGTTCCACTGCTATTTCCTTTTCCGGCTCAGACTCGGTACAAACAGGATTGCAATTCCCTTCAACCTTATTTCCACGGTGATTCCAAAACTTCACTTCCACTTTTTCCGAAGTTTTGTCACTCACCTTTGGAGGAACCTCTTCCACCGCCGACTCATCGCCAACCGCGGCCTTTGTTTGTAATTTTTCAACTACCATTTTCGTGATTTGTTCCACTAATTCAGGATTCATTCCTTCACACCTCCTATCGCGAAAAAATCGTTGGATCACCAGCATATTTGCTTAATTTACCGTTCTCAAAAATGCCCATTTTTTCAAGCCATGCTTCAAATAATGGCGCCGGCCGTTTATTAAGGGTCTGTCTTAATGTCGCAACATCGTGATAGCTTAAGGACTGGTAATTCAACATACAATCATCCCCCATTGGAGCAGCGATGATAAAATTCACGCCAGCCGCTGTCAAGAGCACCCCAAGATCCTCAATGTCATTTTGGTCCGCTTTAATATGGTTTGTGTAGCAAATATCGACACCCATTGGGATTCCATGCATTTTTCCCATAAAATGATCCTCAAGTCCGGCACGAATGACCTGCTTGTTATTGTACAAATACTCGGGACCGATAAAGCCGACTACCGTATTGACGATATACGGATCATAGTAGCGGGCAAAGCCGTAATTCCGCGATTCCAAGGTCATTTGATCGATATCAAAATGAGCTTCAGCCGATAATTCAGAGCCTTGACCGGTCTCAAAATACAAACGCTGCGGACCGGTTCCAGTCCCATAAACTTTCGCCATTTCATTTGCTTCCTCTAACAGCGAAGCGGTGATCCCGAAGGAGCGATTGGCTGCCTCGGTTCCGGCAATACTTTGAAAAATCATATCAGCAGGGGCCCCCTGCTGAACCGCTTTCATTTGCGCCGTCACATGGGCGAGTACACAGTTCTGCGTTGGAATTTCCCATTTCTGAATGAAATCGTGAGTAGCATGCAGTAAGCGTTTTACACTTTCAACAGAATCATCCACCGGGTTGATCCCGATAACCGCATCGCCGATTCCATAGGCAAGACCCTCTTTCATGGATGCCATCATCCCCTCCACACTATCCGTCGGATGATTGGGCTGGAGCCTCGAAGCTAGGACACCCTTTTGACCAATGGTTATATTACACTTGGATAAAACTTCAATTTTATTCGCGGCATGGACTAAATCGAGGTTTGACATGATTTTCGCCGCCGCCGCAATCATTTCACTGTTTAACCCTCTGCTGAGGCGCTTCAAATCTTCCCCCGTAGTCGTATCATTCAGGATATATTCACGTAGCTCAGAAACGGACCAATTTTTTATAGATTGATAGATTGGCTCGTTGATTTGCCCTTCAATAATCCTTGAAACCTCATCCTCTTCAGGGGATAACAATGGATTTCCCCTAATATCCTGAAGCGTCAAATAGCTCAATACTTGCTTGGCCGCAATTCTTTCTTGGACTGTTTCAGCAGCAATGCCGGCTAAGCGGTCGCCCGATTTTTCTTCATTTGCTTTTGCAAATAAATCCTTCAGTGAGGAAAATTGATAGACTGTACCTAAATAGGTGGTCTTTAATCTCACAAGAAAATCCCCCTTTCGTCATTTCTGGAATGTTAACGTTTTTATAATGACAGGAACAACATCGGTTTCAAGCACTTGGCCTATATCCAAATAGTCCCCATTTTCAACTTTAATTTGATCAATGCAAATGACGGATTGTGATGAGTCCTTCCGCTTGAGCGTTTGCCCGAGAACTTTTGCATAGTCGCGGTCGAGCACAAGGACCAACGGCTGCGTTCGATTTGGTTTTTGTTTCATTGCGGTCAGAATGGAGTCAGCAAACACATCAATTTCACGAAACCTTAAGTAAGGCAGTTCTGAAAAATAAACAGCAAAATTTTGCCCTTCCCGTTGCGGATCATAGAGTTCAATCGCTTCCTCAATCAATTTGAAAAATTGACTCATCACTATTTTAAAATCAGCCTCGAACCGGACTTGGAAAACTGGCAAGTTTTTTATTGGTAATTTTCCATTATCAGCCTCAATGGTCGCTCCGCTAATCTCCGTCGTTTGCATTCCGGCCCCTAGCACCGTGGCCCGGACAGTTTCCTGTGGCTTTACCCAAGTCCAATGCGCTAAACTTGTGCTCTCCTTTATGGAGTCCGCTAGCATCAGACCAATATCATCGTATTGAGAAGAACCTTTTTCATATTGATACAGGCATTCACTGATCCCGCCAGAAAACATGATGGCTTCAATGTGATCTACCCAATTTGGTTCATGACCCAGCAACAGTGCGTGGTCCTCAAGGCTGAGTTCTCTTTTTAACATTTTTGCAATGACTTCGGCCATGAAATCGGTGATCTTTTTTATTTCTTTTGAATTAGGGCTTTGACCTTCCTCCAATTGGGATCCCCAATGTTGCAGTAAGTCCTTAACAGGTGGAGAAATACTCTGGATTCTATTATCCTTAAATTCAATCAATCTGCCGCCGATATGGAGCGTACAGGTTCCACAAAGCCTTCCTGATTTATAGACCGCCACATTAGCCGTGCCGCCGCCGATATCGATATTGGCAATGGTCTTCCCTGTTTCTTTTGAAAATTCATAAGCACCAGAGCCCTTTGCCGCAATAATTCCTTCTAAGTCCGGACCTGCAGTAGCCACTAGAAACTCTCCGGCATGGTCAGACAGCTGATGGAGCATCACTTCTGCATTGGTTTTTGTGGCTGTTTCTCCTGTAATAATCACAGCCCCAGTTTGGATATCCTTTGGTTCAATGCCAGCTTTCTGATATTCCTTCCTGACAAGGTTTTCAATTTTTTCGATATCAATGGTTGTTGGCGTAGTCAGCGGTGTCAGGTAAATTGGACTTCGATGAATGACCTGTTTATCAATTATTTCAATTCGCGGAACATGAGCCCCGCCCGCCATATTCATCAAGGTGAATCGGCTGATTACCAGCTTAGTGGTACTCGTGCCAATATCGATTCCGGCACTGATCATTTCTTCCTTTTGTGGGCCTCTGAAATTCATCACAACTCCCCCAAAAACAAAAAGCGCCCCTTGTAAACTATCCATTTTTAGATAGTTTAAAAGAGGCGCCATTGCCGTTAACTTCATTTGTTATTCATAATATAAAATATTTTCTGTATATTGTAAAGGCTTTCAATTAAAAAATAACAAACGGGGATGGATGTTTTTTGAAATACTGCTTCATTTCCAGAACTGTGCGGAAGTTTACTAGATTTCGAATCTCTTCGATCCCCTCATTTTTAACGGATGAGGTAATTACAATTGGTCCCTTATTTACGATTACCTTTTTTAATAAAGAAATAGCGAGCTCCACATCCGCATGCTCTGAATCACTTTTTGTGACAACCCCGATAGGCAGTTTATTGATTCCGGTACTAAATCCAGGCGGGAAAATCATTTTTTTCTTGGTCGCATCCTGCAAATACAGGACATGGGTTACCTCGAGTGCTGTTGACATAATATTTTTATAGTAGAATGGGTTTTCACTATATTCTCCCGGGGTATCAACAATCCAATCATTATAAATCAACGACTGGGTTTTGACAGCTGGCACTTCCCGACCGAGTAATGCGTTGGTTAACGTTGATTTCCCCGCACCAATGGAGCCAATCAGCATGGCTCGGTTCTTTTTTGCCATTGGATGTCCTCCTTTCTTGAAAGGTTTTAACAATATCTACAAATTAGGCCCCCTGTAAAAATATATCAACATAATTTCTTCGGATATCAACACAAAACTACCCGATATCGACACACTTTTAAATTATATCAACACATTTCGAACGGATATCGACACAAATTTACAGGATATCAACACATTTTACGAATATATCAACAAATCTACGACTTGGTTATCTTCGCCGGCGTATACATCAGCGTATCCGCCAAAAACCGATTGATTTCATGCATCGCCATTGCCACCTCGGAAACATTTCCGACGATCACCAAGCTCCCAGTAAAGCGATCCAAAAATCCTAACTTTACATTAGCTGATTTCGTCGCTAAATCCCCGGCAATGATCACCGTCTCACTTGGCGTCAGCGTTAATATCCCTAGAGCCCCTGCCTCCTGAATCCCTAATTTTTCAAACATATCCGGGTCTGGATTGGCAATAATGTGGCTTAAAGTTACCTGCTTCCCTGGTACAAACTCCTGTATAAACCGCTTTTTCTCTTCACTCACGATAAACCCACCTCACCATTTCGTATAAAAACAAGAAAATGCTTAATAGACTTTATTTTTATCAAAAATAAAACCTACTAAGCACCATTGCTCCACCTATTCACTTGTAAACTAGCTTGGATACTTCAAAATAATATATTTTGCCACCTTTTCCATTGGCAGCTGTTTTTTCATACTCAGATCTCTCATCTTATTGTAAGCGGTATCTTCCGATAAATTCAATTGTTTCATTAAAATTCCTTTTGCTTTTTCCACAAGTTTGCGGTTTTTAAGCTCCCGATTCATTTCTTCTACTTTTTCTTTGTAAAGAATTGCATTTTCCGCCTGCTTCAGGGCAATTTCTACCGCTGGAATCAGGTTAGCCTCTGAAATCGGCTTTACCAAATACCCTAAAATATTCGCTTTTTTCGCTTTTTCAATATATTCCTTTTGACTGTAAGCCGTTAAAAGCAAAATCGGGATATTGAATTTATTGGAAATAATCTCGCTCGCCTTCAAACCATTCAGCTTCGGCATTTTAATATCCATGATGATTAAGTCGGGCTTTAGTGAATAAGCTAATTCGATAGCTTTTTCCCCATCAGCCGCTTCCGCAACAACCTCATAGCCGGCATCCCTTAACATCAGCGAAACATCCAATCGAACGATAGACTCATCTTCTACCAACATTATTCGCTTTTTCATTCATTAAACCTCCCTCGAAAAGGGAAATTCGACGGTCGCAACCGTGCCTTCACTATTTCCTTCGATCCCAAAATGACCGGATAAATCATGTTCAATCATCATCTTGACAATATCAAGACCTAAAGATGGTTTAATGGTAGAGGTATATCCAATTCCATTATCTTTCACCAGAACCCGTATGGCGGAAGCCTCTTCCTCGATGACCACATGAATTTGTCCCTCATTCATCTCCGTAAAAGCATGCTTCACACAATTTTGGATTAATTCATTAATGACAAGAGCAACCGAAACAGCTAGATTCGATTTAATAAAAAGCTTCGGACCTGAGTAGTCAATCATAATCGTTTTCCCTTCATGATCCTCGCTAAACACCAGCATATTGCCGATTTTTTCTATTAAACTGACAATCTCCACATCATCCTGATTTTGCGAATTGGATAAAATGATTTCATAGACAGAGGCAATACTTAAGATTCGGTTCAAGCTTTCAACGAAATGGACCTTGCTTTCCTCTGGAATCCCTCTTCGCATCTGCAGTCGCAGCAGACTCGCGACCGTTTGGAGGTTATTTTTCACACGATGATGAATTTCACGGATAGCCACGGTCTTGACGGTAAGCTCCCGCTCTTTTTCACGCAGCTCAGTTAAATCTCGAAAAATAATAAACGATCCGCTGTTTTTTTCATTTTGCACTAAAGCAATTTTTTTCATTTGAAAAACTTTATTTTTAATCACGACTTCTTGAATCACAAGTTCATCTGAAAGCCGGCAGATTTCTGCTAAATTAGGGAAATAGGTGATAAAAAGATTTCCACTCTTACATTCCATTGAGCACATTTCTAAAACGAGATTCATTGCCGCAGGATTGGTGTATTGAATCCTTAACTCCTGGTCAATGATAAATAGGGACTCCTCAATCAATTCCGGAATAAACGGCCGGTTTTCAGCCATTCCCAATAAAAGTTCGCTAAGCGTCTCATTCGCTTCTGTTAGCGCTTTCAATTTACTTTGTTTTTGAAGCTTATCACTGATATCCTTCTCCATTATCAACGTGCCAATGACCCGGTTCTGTAATCCCACAATGGGAACCACACTTTGTTCGACTTTTTTTCCTTCCTGGGTTAAGGCGTGATTCAGAAAAAGCGGTTTGCCTGTCCGAAAGGCATAGAAAACGGCAGGTTCAAACGTTTCATAGGCAAACTTTCCAACAACTGGATTTTTATAGACAGATTTGGCTGTTGAAGGGGCAGCCTCCGCCACAACAATCGCATGCTTTTTTTCCCGCGTTTGACAATCAACAAATACATTCGCTTGATTCAAGTCCGCAATTAACTGCAGGTTTTGAACCAATTTTTGAATCTTTTGGATATCTTCCTCTGATAAGTCTGTGTGAAGCTGACATAGAGTTCCAACGCTGTTCACCTCAGTTTTAAGCATGCCTTAGCTCCAATCTTTCTTCTAATATATAAAAATATTGTATATATCATTTCTATTAGTGTCAATCTTCTGTTTTTTCGCAAAATTGGTTCTAAAGACAAACTAGGAACATAACTATAGGATGAGAAAAAAGGGGGCACGGTAGTATCCACTACAACTCTTTTTTATAGTAATGGAATTGCAGGAATCTACAATGTAGCCACTTTGCCTGACCTCCAGGGTAAAGGAATCGGTATGGAAATAATGACTGCATCGCTCTTAAGAGCGAAACTGGAAGGTTATCAAACCGCGATTCTCCATGCCACACCGGCCGGACTGAGGCTCTATGAGAAGCTTGGATTTATTAAGTATGGTGAAATGAGACAATATTTGTTTACCTAAAGAGAAAAGCATTGGTTGCTTGAAAACCAATGCTTTTCCCTATTAAAGGGGCAGATACATCTCATATTGCACCAGGCTCCCTTTTTGAAAACCATGCTTTTTGAAAAAGCCTTCAAGCAAACTATTGTTTGGAAATCCAGCAGCCATTTTTGTTATTTTAATATTTTTATAAGCAGCCTGCAAAAGCTGTGTTGCAATACCTTTATTTCGGGCATTTTTATCGACCATTAAAAAACTGATTCCGCCGTTGGAATTAATCGAAAGGCATCCCACTAATTCCTCGCTTTGATAGGCACCAAAATAATGGTTGTTGGTTAATTTTTCCATAAAATCAATATCATTTTGCCAGTTGATATGATAAGTCCATTTTTGAATTCTCTTTTGGAAATCATGAAAAACTAATCTTTTTATGATGGCCTCTGATTTTGTTTCTGTATTGTTTAACCCCGATAAATCTGGGTTTGTGTAATAAACAATATCATAAATTTTTTCATAACCTAATTTTTTATAAAAATGAATCGCCCGGTCATTACCTACGATGACTTCAAGAAAAAGTTGCTTACATCCTTGTTTTATCGCCTCTTCTTTATGAAGGTTAAATAGTTTTTGGCTGATGCTTTTCCCTCTAAAATCAGGGTGAATCGCTAACGTCCCACATCTCATCGTTTTAATGGTTTCATAATTTTTAATACCGCCCAGTATCACTCCGATAGGCAGCTTTTCATAAATGGCGATAAAGGAGGTCTCTCTCGTATTGCCTTCAGGACCAAAAAAGCGCTGGATAAAATCCTCTTTTGAAATCTCCATCTTTATAATATAGTCCGAAAAACCATCTTGAAAGGCTTGATGAATGAAGTGATCCTCTACCTCAGAACATCTTCGATAGCTAATTATTGAATCGTCAATTCGATTTGTTTGTTTTTCATTTATCATTGAAAAATGCCTCCTTTATAACAAAACCTATTGACTCAATTCCTGTAATACCTCGCCAATTTTTCGCTGGGGAATGACTAAGTCAGCCAAATCATCCATTTCTGTTGGCTCCATATTTATGATCACAAGTTTTGCTTCATTTTCCTTTGCTTCAATTGGAAAAAAGTTTGCGGGTGAGACATTTAAAGATGATCCAAGAACAATAAACAACTCGGCTTGTTTTGTCTCCCTAACTGCATGTATTAATGATACCTCCATCAGCCTTTCGCCAAACAGGACAACAGAGGGACGAATGAATCCACCGCATTCACAAGATAATTTTTCTTCCATAAATCTCAAAATCGGAAAAGTTTCTTTGCACTCTGAACAATGACATTTTCTTAGTGTGCCATGTAATTCGACGACATTTTTACTCCCCGCTTCCTGATGAAAGCCATCAATATTTTGGGTAATAATCGCCTTTAGTTTCCCTTCCTGTTCCCATTGAGCAAGAACTTCATGCCCAAAATGGGGCTTATATTTTTCAACCTCTTCAACTCGATTTTGATAGAATTCAATAAACCCATATCGATTATTTTTCATTGCATCTGTACTCGCTAACTTCATAGGATTTTGGTCTTTCCAAATTCCAGTGGAAGCTGAGCGAAAATCGGGCAAGCCGCTTTCCGTAGACATGCCGGCTCCTGTAAAAATGACGGTATACTTCGAATTCTCTATCCACTGTTTTAAAGTATGAATTTGATCTTCCATTTCCGTTTTCCCCCTTTTACAAGTTTCCTATACAATAGAAATAACTAACATTAAGAAGGTGAATTTATGGATTTCGAGTTACCTATTTTAGAAACAGAATGACTTATACTTAGAAAAGTAACCTCGGAAGATTTAGAAAACATTTGGCTTTGAAAAAATGGATTTGGTGCGAATACAAGCAAGATGTTTTGTAGAAAATATTGGGTCAGAGCGAGTCATGGAAAAAGCAGGTATGTCATTTGAAGGCATCATGAAAAAAGTTTTGTTTATTAAAGAAAAACACTGGGACTTAAAGATGTATGCGATTTTAAAGGAAGAATTTCTAAAAATGGCATGGTGAGCACAGGCTTAGTGACCGATATGTTGGATTTTGTGTTGCATCAGGCACTGAGACCACTATATTCTTTGAGTATATCATCCCCATCCATATTTTAACAGAAGTTACTTCTAAATTTCGTTTTCTCTTACCAGCATTCGCAAGCCATATAAGACTGCCCACGGTTGATTTCCTTCTTGAAAAAAGAATCGGAGTGGTTTTTCGTTTTGAATCATCACCAGAGTATCCACATCACTTGCACGCAATGGACATTTCTGCTTGTCAACGACTGCAAAGCTTGCTTGATCCTCTTCTTCTTTAAACAGAGGATTTTTTTATTATCTTACTTCTGCCATCAACATCTCTCCTGTTCTCCTCATGAAACCTAAAGTACAAGTGGATACCTCATCATGATAATAATTTGTTTGGAAGAACAGACTTGGAAAATACTAAAAGGCGGTATCACTCCTTTAATCTCTATAGATGTTCTTTACTGAAGTCATCTATTTTTTATATCTGGATACTTTAACGACAAAAAGTCCTATAGAAACTTGTCTAGGAAAGTATGAGATTTTGTATCCCCGCTAACACCTAAGAAATTGCTAATAGACAAGCGCCGTTACGGTCAAAAGTATAGGTACATAAAATGAAACCAGTCTAATTACTTTAAACTATACTTACGTAAAGGAATGGTTGTATGGCAATTCAAGGAGTTGTAATATCTATTTTGGGCAGTGCAGGTGGAGTATCAAGAGCAGTACAGTCTTTATTAAATAAATCAATAAAGGATCCCCTGAACCACTTTACTCGTTATTGAATCAAAGTAAGTTGCACTTCATTGATTATAAGCAAAAGGATATTCATTAATATAAGCAAATTTGTCCGGATTTAATTAATCGCATTAATCTTTATCAATAACCTTGAGGACTTAAAAAGGATTCGAAAACATTTATTGGAAACCAAAACTTCGCTAATAATTGACCTTTCTTGGGCAGATACGATAGATATTCTGGATATTTGCAACGATTTGGGAATTTCTTACGTAAATTCAGCACTAGAGAATGTAGAAGTTGATAAGGATGAATACCTGGAAGGTTTTACTTTACAAGAACGTTTTGAAAGATTTTCTGAAGCCAGAAATAGACTTACAAATATGAAGGATATTGTTTGCTCCGGTATGAACCCAGGGGTTGTGCAATGGATGGCGCATTCTTTAATGAACAAACACCCTGATGAAAAACCACTCGCTTGTTTTATTGTTGAAAAGGATACTACGTTTTTTAAGGAGGTGAGAACGCACATTCAGATGGACTAATTTTAAATAGAATGAGAGAGTTTAAATTAAGAAAGATGCCGACGGTGTTCTTTGGGTATCCACTTACATTGAGAATGCCAAGCTAAAAACGAATATAAAAGTAAAATCATTATTGCATTATGAGGACTTTGACAGTCTTACTGATGAGGGCGTTGTTTGCTTTCAGTCCGGTTCCCCATTTTATGATGCCTCTACGTTGAGAAAAACAGTCCAGAATCTCCGCGAACTATTTACAATTGTCCGTACTTATTTGTTCTCGATTCCACTTTATCCATGTGGAATTTGGAGTTTTACAATAGGTTCTAAAGTGCATGACCCACTACAGGCAGATCTTAGTAAATTGAAGGACAAGGACACTAAATATATTAACCCTGAGGTGTATATGGCTGCTTTTTCTTTACCTAATTATGTAAAGGATATAATCGGTTAGCAGTTCAAGTAGTAAGAACTTAAAATATGGGACGAGTATTCGTCCCTCTTTGGTGTTTTCGGTCCTTTACCTAATCCCGTTTTATCATTCCTGCGATTAAGCTTTTCGATTCCTTATTTCATAATTCTAGAAAATTACTAAGAGTTCCTTCGTCCATGCTTCCTGCACGCATTATTTTTAAGCAAAATAAAGGGCGTATCCCAAATACGGGATACAACCTTTAAATATTGGCTAAAAAAGAGTCCATACTCCTCCGGGCTGTATTGAGCTATTGGGGGATGAGTATAAACATTAAATTTTACGCTTGATGTTTATTTAAACCGTGAGAAATTAGAAGTGGAACAGAACAAAAGACCTAGTGTAAATGCCGAGGTCTATAAACAAATATTAAATGGAAAAGTCCAGCCTCCAGGCTTAATAATTCAAGATAAAAGACTAATTAAATTCTTTTTATTCAATTTAGATGACATCGAGCATGAAAACCAGCGAAAGCTAGAGCTAGTTGCAAACTTATTCCACGAAATACGACACCCATGGCAATTTAAAAATAACCTTTTTGAGGATGAAGAAGAAATAAATAATATTGACGAAAACTTGGAAAAATATTTTAATTTGCCTTCAGAAAAAGATGCTTACTTATTCTAAGAAGATCAAATAAATAAGCATAGGGATTCTATTGTAAGAGTTATGGAGATGACTCAACTATTTAAAGATTATCATCTAAAACCAGAAATACGGAACTTAATGAAGGACTAAATACAAAATCGGAAGACATCTTATGGGGGAAAATAAATGTAGACGAAATATTCATTTATGTAGATGAAGCTGGTAATCCAAATATTAAGAATTTTAAAGGAAATGATAATAATAGATATTTACAGGTAGGAGCGGCAGTGTTATCTCATGAAGTAACACATGAGGTAATTGATCGTGCAATGTCTGAGCTGAGGAAAGTGGATCCCTCAATATTAACCCCTTCAGATATAAAAAACCTTGAACGTGGATATTTTCATGCTTCTTTTGCTAAATCTAAACTAATGGATGAAGCAAACAATTTTGATATAGAGTTTTATCATAATAAATATGATAAACAAAAACACTTTAATTTAGGTTTGCCTCCCCTTAACGAACAAGAGGGGTCTGCGGAAAATCTTGTGTAAGTAAAATATGACAATCTTCGCAAGGCAAGAAGTAATAGGTATAGAAAAAAGATTAACCGTTAAAAATAATAACGGCTTTTACTATAAAATAGGATAGGGCAATGCAGAAGTGCAACCCGAGCGGTTCTATGGTTTTTACCCTAAAACGGACGGACTTGATCTGTCCGTTTTTTGTCCGTTTTAGGGAAAACAAAAGCGATAAACTTCAGGGGTTTGGGGACAGAGTCCCCAATTATGACGTTTGATTCATAATCTCAAGTTGGCTCAAGATCATGTCCCAATTACGATAACGCATTGTCCATTTTTTTTGTAATGTTTTGAGCTGCCAAGTATAGCATTTTTCTTAGGCTATCATCATTAGGAAAAATGGACTTTGTTTTTGTGACTTTTCTAAATTGGCGATGATGCATCCATGCCCAGCGCTGTAAGGTAAATCTTAATTTCTCTCAAACTATCTGTAACTATACTACCGTAGGTAGAAACAAAATTTATCGTTAAATGATCCACTAAATGAAGGAAATACAAATATAGATGAACAAGCACAAAAAATAGAAAAATTAAAACAAATCCTTTCTTCTAATCATCCACTCATTCAAATGATAGAAGGAAATTTGATGCAAGTTGAACAAAAACAAAAGTCAGAAAAACTAAAAAAAATTCTACCCCCAAATTAATTGTGGTCATAAAAAACAAATACTTGTTTTTTACTCTCGGATGCGTTAGTGAAAGAAGAATTAATTGATTTTAAGACTAAGGCCATATTTTAATTATTCCAGAAAAGGGCGCAATTGCAGAACACGGGGCAGTCGCTTTTTTACTAGGCAGACCCGAATTGTTCTATAAATGATTAGATGAAATAATTAAGAAGCCCAGCTAATCTTCTCATGTGAAGGTAGCTGGGTTTTAAAGTTGGATGTGCAGAATAACTCCTAAAGTGACAAATGAAAAAAACTGATATTTTTACAGTGTTTAAAACTTACAACATTTAGATATATTGATTTTTAGAAAAAAGCTCTAGATCTGTCCAGAAAACTAATTTTCGTATTTTATCCTTGGCCAAAGTAATTTCAAAAAAACATTACCATTTTGTACATTTTATCACTCCACTATGGGCATCAGCCCCACCTAAGGTGAATACCATGTTGGCCACCTTTGCCATCCGACCTAATTAAATAATAATTGTAACCGCTTATATTTTTTCAAATGATATGCTTTTAAGGATTTAAAAAAGAGCCAGTAATTATCAAGACCTAAATAATAAAAAGCCATAAAAATTAAAGGAGAAAACATATTAAACATGATTATATGTTTTCTCCTTTAATTGGAAAAGTGCATGGTTAAAGAAAGAAATAGAGCTTTTATAGTAATCTTTAAAAATTCAGAAAATTTATAACGTTGTACATTTGAAAAAAAATAAGTGAATCACTCGTATTATATGTTCCTCCTTAACTTCCCTAAACACTTTTAGTAATGTAAAAGCAAATATGTTGTATATGTCGCAAATGATGTCAAATTCTATTACTCTTAAGGGTCTTATAAGAAGATTCTGTTAAATTTCTGTATTAGTTTTAAGCCAGTGTTTCTCGAAGAACTTCAACGGTTAAATCGAATTTGATTTAGTATAAATTATGTCTTATGCTTCTTCTACCACTATGTGATCCCCTAAAGCTTTCAATATTTTCGTATCAACCACCACTAGACACGTCTGTTGTTTCCCTATTAACAATAGCTCTTAAGCCGTATAAAACGGTAGGATGTTTTTACATAAAAATCTTTTTTCCTTTTGGTTCATCAACAAATAAAATTCACTTGATTAATGTCGAGTCTGAGCGTGATGTCTATTGGACGGATCACCCAGTCATATACTTTTGACGTACGAATACAAATCTTTTCTTGTTGCCTTCCTTTCATCAATGGAACAGGTTTTTCAAGATAAGAAATTGACTTGGCAAAGGAACTGGTTGCAGGCGGGAAGACTTCCGAACATTGGGGAGGAATATCAGGGAAAGGACAAGATGTCGATATTTCCTTACGCGGTTCACAGAGTTTTCCTTCGATTTCCACTATAATCTCTGCTTCCGTTTGCACGGATTGACACATGGAAATGAAAAGATCAAGTTGCTGAAAATTCTGATTTGCGTCGCAAATGATAGTCGCCTCACACTCAAAATCCGTAATTTCACAATGTACGCTTGTTCCAGCGTGAGCACAGAGAAAGAATGTCTCAACAGCCTGAAAAGGAATGGGTAAAGTTTTCATTGTTATATTCCCTCCGCTTACTTCCACCACGACAAATCCCTTTTTCAAAACTTTTACTTTTTGCAGCCTTTTCGTCTGCCCATTTGGTAAAGACATTGTTACATTCTTACGGCCTCCCATTTGTGGAATTTCCCTGCACAAAATGGAGCCTTCCGCTAGTGGATCCAGTTGATTTCCGTTCTCATCGGTTAAGAAACAAGCGACCCTCGGAGTTCCACCAACAAGACAAGGATTGGGGATTACCGTGACATCAAACAAGCAGGAGGCTGATCCTCCACAGGGATCCGTAACTGTACACGTTACCGTCATGGTTCCCACGGGGAAGAAAGATCCTGACGACGGGTGGCAAGAAACAGTGAAACCCTCGGGACATTGATCAGATACCATTGGCGGCGGATAGTTGACAATCGCTCCGCACTGTCCCGGGTCGTTTAATTGGAAAATGTCAGCAGTACAGGTAATAACCGGAAGCGGGGGAACAGGGAGCTGCTGAATATCTAAGCTATGATCCCCTCCCCCGGCAATAGTAATGGAATTCGTTAATCCACTAACAGGTACAGGAAAATCACTATCTGTGTTGTTGCCATCTCCCAATTGGCCAGACTCATTATTTCCCCAACCGACAACCGTTCCGTCATTCAGGAGGGCAAGGCTATGGAATCCCCCTGCTGCAATCGCAACAACATTGTTAAGAAAACCTGACCCGCCGGTTCCCAATACCTGCACGGGAACATTGCTGCTAGTGTTCGTTCCATCCCCTAGCTGTCCATACTCGTTATTCCCCCAAGTAAGAACCGTTCCATCATTCAAAAGTGCGAGATTATGAAATTCTCCTGCTGCAATCGCGATGACATTGTTGAGGAATCCCGACCCACCGGTTCCAACCACCTGCACAGGAATACTTCTGTCAGTGGTGCTCCCGTCCCCAAGCTCCCCATTACTGTTTTCACCCCATGAACGAACCGTTCCTTCATCGAGGAGAGCGAGACTATGCCCCCCTCCTGCAGCAATAGCGATGACATTGCTAAGCCCTATTACAGTCACTGGAACATTACTGGTAGTATCGGTACCATTTCCGAGTTGCCCAAAGAAGTTACCACCCCAAGCGCGGACTGTTCCGTCGTTCAGGAGAGCGAGACTATGATTCAACCCGGCGCTTATTGCGATGGCATCGGTCAGGCCGATTACGGATACAGGGACAGTACTGCTGTTGAACGTACCGTCTCCCAGCTGACCGGAAAAGTTATCGCCCCATGCTCTTACCGTACTGTCCGAGAGAAGGGCTAGACTATGAAATACTCCTGCAGCGACTTCGATTGCATTCATCAGAGCCATTACTGTTTCTGGGATATTACTATCGTTTAAGGTCCCGTCACCCAGCTGTCCAGAATAGTTAGCACCCCAAGCACGCACTAATCCATCTGAAAGAATGCTAAGACTATGAAATATCCCGCCGGTAATAGCGATAAAATTGACTGATCCACTTACAGTAACGGGAACATTGCTGTCGATATTGGTCCCGTCACCCAGCTGTCCAAACTCGTTATTCCCCCAACTGAAAGTAGTCATGTAATATCGGCTTTCCTTTCCATAATGATCTGTGCTCATATATGTGTATGTATATAGCGGATAAACGATACAGGCATATATCCCTTAGGAACAATATAAATCTAGTAATCAAGCCCTTATAAGGGAGTAAAGTTTCAGTTGATAGACTTTGTCCACCCTCACTTGAAGGTTTGTTTTTGGACGTCTTTTAGAAGGACTAGCTGTTGCAATGAAAATAACGAGCATAATAGGTAGTGGACAAAGTCGGACAAAAACATAGTCTTGCGGGAGATTACGATCCATAAAAAGCAGATCCTGGACTTGATGTCGATGCATATTATCATTTCTAAAGCCTTTATTTTAGGAACCTTTCAGAATTGGATAAACATGAAATATTAACTTTTTTTGTCTCTTTACCACTACTTTAAGTTTGTAAAATTATCTGGTTTTTCTTTACGAAATCCATAATAATATAGAATTGCTTCAGTAATACGACGAGAAGCTTCTCCATCACCAAAAGGATTAGTGGCTTGAGACATCTGAGTATAGAAATTTTTATCTGTTAATAACTCATCAGCTAATTGGAATATGACATCTTCATCCGTTCCCGCCAATTTCATTGTTCCTGCTGCTAAACCTTCCGGACGCTCAGTTGTATTGCGTAATACTAACACCGGAACACCTAAAGCCGGAGCTTCTTCCTGCACACCGCCTGAATCAGTTAGAATGAGATAGGATCGAGACATGAAATTATGGAAATCTATCACATTCAGAGGCTCAATTAAATGGATTCGGGAATGATCACCTAATATATCCTGTGCTGATTCTCTAACTGCTAGATTCAAGTGTACAGGATATACCACCGCAATATCTTCATGTTTTTCCACTAACCGACGAATTGCCTTAAATATCCTCCCCATTGGCTCTCCAAGATTTTCACGACGGTGTGCAGTCATTAATATTAGACGTAGGCTTTTTAATTCACCTTTAGATACATGTTTACTCTCCATATGTTTATAGGTGAATTTTTTGGAACGACTAACTTAAGTATTTGTGACTACAATCATGTTTACTTATTCCTGAACTAATTGACTTCCTATTGACTATATGTTGTCACTATTTTTAAGACTTTTCGGAATAGACTGGGCAAGTGCCGTGTTTCTTAAATATTTAATGAATAAATTATTCTGCCGGCATTCAAGGCTGAACAGAGATTCGGGAAATGGAAGTAAAATATAAACAATAGATAGAAAAAATTGTTCAGAATTTCGGCTACTAAAGAAGATATAGAAAAACCATTTTTTTGAATGCGTGGTTTCTAAAAAGAAAGGATGAGTTTATTTGGCAAATGAAACTGTCTTTCAATCGGATCCCAATAACCTGCGAAGTCTCGTTTTTGGTCGAGATTCAACCGCTACCGCTCGTGCTTTAGCCACAGATACAAGCGGAAATGTAAAAAATCTTGTCTTGGATGGAACAATTGGCAGCATGCTCGGGGCTACTATCACCGCTGGTACACTAACCTCCGCCGGTACGGTCTCTAACATTCTTGACGGTACAATCACCAATGTGCTAGGAGCCACCATCTCAGCTGGTACATTAACTTCCGCTGGTACGGTCTCTAACATTCTTGACGGTACGATCACCAATGTGCTTGGAGCCACCATCTCAGCTGGTACATTAACTTCCGCTGGTACGGTCTCCAACATCCTCGGCGGGACCATCACAAGCGTGCTAGGAGCCACCATCTCAGCTGGTACACTGACCTCCGCCGGTACGGTCTCTAACATTCTTGACGGTACGATCACCAATGTGCTTGGAGCCACCATCTCAGCTGGTACTTTGACTTCCGCTGGTACGGTCTCTAACATTCTTGGCGGGACCATTACCAATGTGCTTGGAGCCACTATCTCAGCTGGTACTTTGACGTCTGCTGGTACGGTCTCCAACATTCTTGGCGGGACCATCACCAGCGTGCTCGGGGCCACCATTACCGACGGTACTTTAAGTAGCGTTACGGCCATTTCCCAAAAAAGCTTTTTTGAACAAGAAACAATCGGTATCGCAACGGCAGACGCGTTAACGCCATTGGCTGCGGTTACAACGAGCGTGTTAGGAACTTACTCTTTCTTTGTTTACAACAGCGGTACGAATCCCGTGAATACACAAGTAGAGATCAGTGCTGACGGCGTCCACTATTTTGTGGACACAATATCAATTGATCCTTTGGCTTCCGGATCCGTTGATGTTCTTGTTCCTGCCCGTTTCTTGAAATATACCCGCTTGTCCTACAGCTCCACTGTACCGGGAAGTCCTTCCACCATTGATGTTATTGTGAACTCCCAAGGAACCTAATTTAACCCAAATAATATAATAAGATATACCCAAAGAGTACATGGGCCTCCATGTACTCTTTCTTCAGGAGGAAAAGATGAGAGAAAGTCTATTTGGAATCCATATCATCGTCAAAGACGAAGCGGAAATGCTTCCGCAATGCCTAGAGAGCATACAAGGAGCAGACGAGATCATTGTGGTAGATACCGGATCAACGGATGACTCACCCATTTTAGCAGGGTCCTATGGAGCCAAAGTAGTTAAAACGTTGTGGCAGGACAGCTTCTCGGAACCAAGAAACGAAGCATTACGACATGCAAATACTGAATGGATTCTTTACCTGGATGCCGATGAGCGCCTAGTTTCTAACTTAAATGCAGTTAGAGAGCTTTTACAAACAACAAATGCTGAAGCGTTTACGGTCTTGATAGACAATAAACTTGGTCCGAATCCAGAGGATTGTCTTAAGCACAGAGCGATACGCATCTTCCGAAATGGGAGGGGGTATCAATTCACCGGTAGAATCCATGAGGATATTGGTCAATCGATTGTTGATAAGTGCGGCTCATCCTTTATTAAAGATTCCCCCATTCGAATTGACCATTACGGCTATCTGCCTCAAATAATAACCCCCAAAAACAAAGTAGTACGAAACAAAGAGCTTTTAAAAAAAGAGTTAGCAGAAGAGCCGAATCATCCATTTTATTTGTATAATATGGGAATTACTTACTGTCAGGAAGGCCATTTGGAGGACGCCAAAGCTTTTATGAACAAAGCTCTGATTCATACTCCTGATGTTGCTCCGTACCGGGCTACACTCATTCGAGATCTTAGTAAAATCATGCTTGAACTTCACGAAGTCCAACAAGCTGAAACAATACTTAGAAAAGAACTACTCATTTACCCTGATTATTCTGACCTCTCCTATTTGCTGGGCGAATCATTGAAAATGCAAGGACTTTTTGAAGCATCATTGGAGGCCTATCAACGTGCCACTGAGCATCATAATGATGGTTATGTCATGGAAGTGGGTATAAACAGCTATCGCGCCTTCAACAAAATGGCTCAGACAGCCTTACTATTAGGTCATCTGGAAGATGCGGCAAGATGGTTTCACAAAGCACTGCTAGTACACAACACTTACGTTCCCGCCTTACATGGTATTGCGGAAGCTTTTCGGCAATTAAATGTTCCAGACAAAGAAATTTCTATATTGTTACAAGGAATTGTCCGACCGCAAAGTTCGGACGATTATGCAATTTTGACCGAAGCTTTATTTGACGTTGGAGCATTTCAAGAAGTCGTTGATTCGATCCCAGAAGCTCAGCTTACAGTTCCAAGACTTTTGTTCCGATATGCAACTGCATTAATGCAATGTGGAAATTATGCTGATGCCGATCAAATTTTATACCGGTTTGCGAGTATCACCGAAACAGAGGATATCGAGAGGCTATTCTATCTTCGAAGCATTTGCCAATGGGAGCAAGAAGGGCGTTTGCGCGAAGAATTTGTGGCAGAAATACCAGACTTCATTCGAGGTCCGCTCACTGACCTTGATCGATGTCTTCTAGAAGATACACAAAGCACAGAGAAATCTGTAAAATTCCGTCATTTATCTGAATGTATTCAGAAGGTGATACGTGAAGCTGTTTCCCTGCATTGCTTGTATACAGCAAGTCGACTAGCTAAGCTGAAGCCAGAATACCTGGTACTCTATGCAAAAGAGCTTTATTATTTGGGAAAGACATTGCAATCCGCCGATATTTTACTCGATATTTTTCATCAAAATCGCAATGACGAGGAAATCATGTTTATGATTGGCGAGCTTTTATTCGATAAAGGACACTACATGCAGGCCGCTGAGATCTTTGAAACGTCAATTGAGAACGGCGACGAAAATCCGAAGACAAGAACAGGCGTTGCTCTTTGCTACCTTCATCTTGCTGCAGCCAACATCACAGAAGCCATATCACTAGAGCCCGACACTCAAACGTTATTAAACGATTTGAAGAAAATTGCTGAATCTATTCGACTATTAAACCGCTCATCATGGCATACCGCATGGGTAGGATTCCGAAGGAGGATACATGATGAAGAAACCAGTCATCTCCATGTGCATGATTGTTAAAAATGAAGCCGACTGTCTTCCACGCTGTCTGAAGAGCGTCAAAGATATTGTAGATGAAATTATTATCGTGGATACCGGATCCACAGATGAAACGGTTCAAGTGGCAAAAAATTTTGGGGCACAAGTAATCTTGATTCCATGGAAAGGTGACTTTTCCCACGCACGTAATGCTGGATTAAATCGGGCGCGGGGAACATGGATTTTGTTTCTTGATGCTGACGAAGAACTGGATGCTGATGACTTGGAGCAGCTACGAATCTGTGCTGAACACCAAGAATTTGAAGCCTTTTTTTTACAAATTCATAATCATTCCGGGGAAACAATCAATTCTCCGACAGCGACCGTGAATCCTATTATACGGATGTTTCGCAATCGTCCTGAATACCGTTTTCGTGGATGCATACACGAACAGATTGTATCTTCTATTCTCGATCGACAGCCAGATGCCGCCTTGCATATTTCTTCAGTAAAAATTCACCATTACGGCTACGCGGGAACCGTTGTTGCCGATAAAGATAAAATTCGCAGAAATCTCCAACTGCTGGAAAAAGCATTGGGAGAACACCCCAACGATCCTTTTCATCATTACAATATCGGTGTTGAATTTATGCGCATGAACGATTGGTTATCCGCATTAGGGCATCTTCATGAGTCTTTATCTCTAGCCCCGCCGGAGACTAGTTACATTCACTTGCTATACAAATATATTACTCGCTGTCACTTCCATCTAGGAAATAACCCCGAGGCGATTGAAGCGTGCGATCAGGGAATCACTATGTTTCCGGATTATACCGATTTGTATCACTTGAAAGGAACAGTGCTGCTTGCTTCAAACCGGGAACAAGAAGCAAAAGAGATGTATTTACTTGCATTGCAGAAGGGACCTGCACCATTACTCTACCATACAGATGCCGGAACCGGAACCTATTTATCTGCTTTCGCACTAGGGCAATTCTACGAAGAATTGGGAGACGAACACTCTGCCATCCATTGGTACATCGAGGCGATTGGATTCCAATCAAGCTGGGTAGCTCCACTCTTAAAACTAATTCGCATCATGAAATGTACCCATCAAGAAAATGAGCTGGCAGAACTGATCATAAAACGTTTTCTTCCACTCTGGAAAAATGCCACACTATTGGTCGTTAAAGCTCTGATTGAGGAAAACTGCTTCTTGGCTGCTTCCTTAGTAGAAAAATCACTGCCAAAGCAAGGCATTTCAACCACAGAAAAAGATAACACCTTAGATGATACTGGTACTATGTTTCCTGTAGTCGGAACAGACCTAGCAAGCAAAGATGCTTTAGTAAACAGAGAAACAGGGAAGGCTTTGCAACTATTGCGCCCATGGTTATCGAAACATACATCCTCTCCAGATACCTTGACTAAAGAGGCTTATTCGAAAAGTAGAGCATTGCTTTCCTTGGCCGACGCCCATCTGCATCATATAACACTCTCCTCTCCCCGATTCTCTGTTCATTGGCGGGCTAGGTACACATTACCTTTTCCCAAGATTGAATTTTAGGAGGACTATATATGCATCCATTGGATATATCCTTATGCATGATCGTAAAAAATGAAGTGGAACATTTGGAAAACTGTCTTAATTCCGTTCGTAGCCTTGTTAGTGAAATTATTGTAGGAGATACGGGTTCTGAAGACGGAAGCATTGACATTGCCCACCGATTTGGAGCCCGGGTCGTACCTGTAAAATGGGAGCAAGACTTTGCAAAAGCCCGGAATGCGGTACTAGAGAAAGCCTCTTGCTCTTGGATCCTTGTGCTAGATGCTGATGAGAACGCAGCCGATTGGGATATCGCAGAAGTAGAGAAGTTGCTGTCTGACACAAGTGTCTATGGGTACTATATACAAATGATCAGCTACGTCGGCGAGTCTGAAAGCCGAGAGTTCATAACGGACAGCGTCTGCCGCTTATTCCGAAATGACCCGCAAATTCGATTTTGCGGGAGAATTCATGAAGAGGTCTCCCAAAGCATCTTGAAGCTGCCCGGCTCCCCGCTTTTATTCTCTAAGTTGAAGATTGATCATTATGGCTATTTAAAATCGGAAATAGACCGAAAGGATAAAGCTCATCGAAACCAATCGATTATCAAGGAAGCATTAAGGGAAGCACCGCAGGATGTTATGCTACAATATGCACTTGCGACAGAATACTTTCAGATTGAAGAATACGAAGAAGCAGCAGATATTCTATTGTCATTACTTGATACTATAGATGTAGGTCCAGGTTATGTATCGGACATATACCTAAAAACAGCATTTAGCCTTTATATGCTTGGTAAGGATGACCATGCTAGCGAAGTGATCAAAAAAGGTCTTAGCCATTACGCCGACTTTAGCGATCTATATGAGCTTCAAGCTTCATTGCTACTGCGGCAAGGCAGGACCTTGGATGCTTATAAAACGTTGCAGACATCATTACGTTTAGGGGATGTTTCCACCATTTATTCATCCTCCTCTGGCTGCGGAACATATAGGACCCATTATTTAGCAGGACGAATATGCGAAAGTCTACTTAATTTTGAGGAGGCCTCTGAACATTATGAACGTGCTCTTTCATTTCGGCCAGATTATTTGCCGGCATGGGGGGAATTTGTTGCACTCGAGTTATTAATGGGTCGGTCCTTTCGGCTGACCAATTTTCTCGCAAAGCATTTGAATTCCATGAATCAGAAGCAAATTTCGATTTTAGTCCCATCGGTATTGAATTCGAGAGCGAAGGAATTGCTGAAGTTCCTTTTGTTCGAGTCCGAGTGTGGAAGATTACCTCTTCCTCCCTTACTAAACATATTATATCTCTTTCAAAATGATGAAGACGAGCATGCTTGCCATAAGCTTCGGGCGCTGATGCGGGAATCCTCCGCTGACCAGAAACTTGTCGGTTACCTGTGGGCTGCCGCATGGAAAAGGCTCGATATGATGGATGCCAGGAACTTGGCTGGACTTCATGCTCGAGGACCTCTTGCTTCCATCCAACAAAAGTTGGAGGGAGAGAATAAACAGATACCATCTTCATCAGACATATTGCTTGTGTTACAAATGTTTATTCAAGTTGGAGCGTGGAAAGCTATTGTTGAACTGTACCGGCATTTGGGCAGCAAGCTTCGCTGGACGAACATACCATTACCACTTTTATCTGGCCTGTCCCAAGCTCCCATCAATATAAAAAAAGAACTGTGCGGCGTTTATGAAAACCTTCGGAGTGAAACCCCGTCGAAAAACAAGATGGTGGACTTCACCGAACTATTGGTCTTCACTTGGCTGGCACAGTCCTGTGGCATAATCCTCAACGTACCTGACTCGATTACTACTTTTTCTGATCACTTTACAGCTTACGTTGGAAACGCCTACCGCCAGATTGCCCAGGCATCTTTTTATCATCCGTTGCCTTTTAAAGTCCCGGAATTACGGTTGATCTTAAGAGCCTTTTACTCTTCTGGCAGTACCTAAGAGATATATTCGCTTAAAATCCGGGTCCACTTCTCTTTCCATATCCTTTTATCAAAAGCCTTTGCTGTTGCACGAGCGTTCGCACCGATCTGACGACGCAGCTTTAAATCCTCAATCAGGGTGCGAATCGCTTCGAACAGACGATCTTCAGTCGGGGTAACAAGAAGGCCATTAAACCTGTCAATGATCAAGTCATTGAGCCCCCCTACATTTGCACTAACGATCGGTACACCGCAGCTCAATGCCTCTAGGCAAGAATACGCAGTTCCTTCGGAAAAAATTGTCGGGATAACAGCGATATCAGCGCGTTGATATGCTTGAACCATCTGCCCGAAAGTATATACTTGGTAATGGATTCTATCCCTATGGGGATGTGCATCCAGCCATAATCGAAACGTTTTGGTAAGCAGGCTGTCTTCAATTAATTCCCCAACAAATTCAATCGTGACTTGTGGATAGGTAGCAAGGAGCCGATCCGTTGCAAGCATCATCGGAATAATCCCCCGCTCTATGCTGATACGCCTCGGGTATAGGATGTGTATCCGATTTGAATCCTTCTGGATCTTTTCCTCAGGAGTAAATTTTTGTGTATCTACAGCGTTAGGGAGTAAAACGATTTGTTCGGGATCCTGGAAGGTACATACGGACCGGCAAAATGTAAGGAAATGAGAATCAACCGAAACGATTCGCTTAAGCTGCCTTATTGCGCCCTGGATATTTTGCGCCACATCTGCTTTATGTTCCGAGGGAATCGATGGATTATCCCAATTGATTCCATGGCAAATTCCGATACTATCATTCTTATATTGGATTGGATGCCATATAAAACTAGCATAGATCAGCTTCCCTTCGGCTTCGGAACCCATCCGATTGAAAACTGTCACCATATCCTGAGCCCCGTAATCATATCCAATAACCTCAATCTCCTCAATCTGTTTGCGAAACGATCCACATTGGGATAGCTGATGCACGACCGGCCTCCATCCCAACTCCAGAATCGTTTCAGCTAAATCGTACAAATAGCGTTCCAGGCCGCCTCCGTAAATTTTGTCCGTCTGGCCGTTATAAGCATCCACAAAACTATGCGTCAAAATGCCAATTTCTCGTGTCATTCTCCTATTCCCTCCAAGGAACCAGATTAGGGTTTTCGTCAAGAATCGATCGATATTGCTCCAAACTCCCCCATTGTCCCTCTGGATCTCGTTCCATATAGCGTAAGTATTTACGGTAGCGCTCCTCTTTAGAAATGGCCCACCCGTAATGCTTGACTCTTAATTCTGATAAGCATCCAGGCAAAGCTGCATATGAAAGAGGCAAACGTGGAACATGATGATCCATCTTTGGATAAAAATAGTAGTACCCTGGAAGATACCGTATCAGCGTACATGTATGCCGGCTGTGAATTTGCCAAAGTTTATCGTCTCGATAGTGGGTGGTACCACCCCAAAAATCGAAGAAACGGAAACCGACCCAATCGTATCGATCCTGATCCATTAACATACGCATAGACATTTTCGCTTTATCTTCATAAAATTCATCGGCATCAACTGCCAGCAACCAGTCAGGGTTCTTGGAACAGGCAACGTTCCATAAAAACGACCTAAGTTCCCATTCCTTATGAAATTTGGATTGTTCCAACGTTATGAGCGTGCTGACTTTAGCAAAAGAGCGACAGATGCTCGCAGTACTGTCCGTACTCGCATCATCGACAATGATGATATCGTCAACAAATTCGCTTAAATCTTGAAGGCATGCTTCTAAAAACCTGTCCGCTTCATTCCGCACTTGCATGATTGCCGTAAGCCGATTTCCCTCCGTTTTCCTAATCCCATCCTTACTTAACATCATTCAATCTCCTAATCGTTTTCTTCATCGCTTGTTCCCATTGATCAATTTCGGCAATACTGGATAAGACTTTCCAATCCTGGACTGATGCACGAAGCAATAGATGAATGGCCTCATGCCGCTTGCCTCGTATCCGCTGCAGTATGCCACGAATGCCATCAACAAAATACTGTTCCGTTATCAGCAGTTCCTTTTTTTCTAAAAGGTTTAACGCTTCATCCCAGCGGTAAGTGTTGAGATAATTAGGGAGAAGATGGCGGTCAGCTTCCGGATCGTCAGAATCCATTAACACGCGAATAGCAGACAAATAATCTTGATTCAACTTAAAGATATTGGCTTTAACCAGATCGCTTCTACCTTCCTTTAGTAATCTGTAAAAGGTTTTAACGTTTAGCTTTTCCTCTTCGGTTATCGCGGTTATCGCATACTTGCGCACCGCAAGATCCAGATTTCCGGCTTTCGCCTCGATTGCCGAGAGTAACCGATAATGCGTAGAGAGACAGTCTCTATTATTCTTCAAAATCATTTGCTCAAAAGATGCGATCAGATATTGTTTAGCCATCGACCGTTCCAACAAATAGAGATAGAAGGCGAGCCAATAGGACACTTTTTCATGATCACCGATTTGATCGTGTAAACCGGTGTAATATGCTACGCGCGATTCCCACAGGCGCCGGTTCCATGAATTTAAGGACTCGCCTCGGTCCAAAGCCAAAACGACGTCAGCCCATATCGTCTGACATTCCTTATTTTCATTTTCAAGAAACATTACGTTCTCGTGACGCAGGCATTGCTCCATATAAATTTCCTCATTACCACTACCAACCAATTGTGCTTGTGCTGCAAGTAACCCGTTGAATTTTTGCCACAAGCCCGCTTCTTCATCGACCGGAACAGGATCTAACAACGCGATTATGTTCCTAGGTTCAATTTGGAATACAAGTGGAAACAAATACGGGGATGCAACTATAGCTGTATATTCACCCTTCTCTAAACGATCAACCTCTTCAAAGGATAAGGATTGGAGTCCATAGATCTTTTCATCGTCATTGCTAACCTTTCCGAAGAAAAGTGTACAATCACGTTCTGGTAATAATTCAATATAACGCCTATAAGGAAAAGAAGACCAACCTGAATGGCTAAAGATAACGTATTTCAGACAAATAACCCCCTATCAGTACAAACTCTGCTGTTAAATTACCTTTTTTAAAAAGCTATACATCATTACATTGAGTTGAATTTTAAAGGATTTGTAGAATTATACGCGAAAAATGATCTTATAATGAAGAATATTTTAAAAAACTAAACACGGATTCTTACAAAGTATTATAAAGAAAAAACCGGCCTAAAAGAGTTGTTAAATTAGAAAAAGCGGGAAGAAGAATAAGTACAACTAGTAAAATCATACATATCTAAAAACTGTTGTGTAATCCAAAGAATCTTACTCAAGGACAGGTGAGGGCATGCACGGTACGTACATTGGACGGGGAAAAATGCTGGTTTCAACAGCTTGGGGTGGGAAACTAATCGTTCCCTCGGAGGATTTAAGTTTGACCCCTGAACTAATGACCAAGGGGCAAATTGAAGTTCCTTTGACCAATTTTTTTATTAAATCTGTGAAACCAGGTGATCGAGTTATTGATGTCGGCGCAAACGTAGGTTACTACTCTGTACTACTTGGTTTTCTTGCAGGATCAACGGGAAAATTATTTGCGTATGAGGCAAACCCGTATCTATACGGGTACCTCATGGACAATCTTTCACTCAATTATTTACATGACCGGACCACTACATTAAATCTAGCAGTACACTCCCAAACAAGTACCATCTCTTTTTTTCAATGCAAGAAATACCTTGGAAATAGTTCTATATATCAACACGCCGCTACATACAAGAAACACTATGTTGATGAAATAGAAAAAATCGAAGTATCTACAGCAGTTTTAGACAAGGATTTTAAGAACGTGGATCAGATTGATTACTTGAAGATTGATATTGAAGGTGGAGAATTTCATGCATTTAAAGGCATGAGTGAACTTATTGTAAGTGGGAGGTTGAAAACGATTGTTTTTGAGTTAAACCCAACCATGCTTCAGGCAGATTGGGAGCCGTTTTGTGCATTACTTCTGGAGTACAAAAATATAGGGAAGCAGTTCTTTATATTAAACGAAATGGGAGATCCGCTGTTAATAAATCTGGAAACATTACTTCAAGAAAATGGTCATCCTCACATCCTGATGAAGTAGGACAATGTTATATAAGTGTTACACAGTGATAAATAATCTTTGCTCTTGTTGAGTAAGGTTACTTTTTTTGGAGGGTTGGGGCGAATCGTTTCCGTACCCCTTCATGCTTTCATACGGATTCCATAGCCACCCCTCAAACTCCGCCAAGTCTCTTATATGTGAATAGGTTACACTTAACTGGACAGAAAACTTAAGGTCAAGTAGACTACAGTTACTAATTCTGAGGAGAATCTATTATGACTAAAAGAGAACGAAGAAAGTTTACTGATGAATTTAAACATCAGATGGTCCAGCTATATTTGAACGGTAAACCAAGACAAGAAATTTTTCGTGAATATGACCTAACCCCGTCTTCACTTGATAAGTGGGTGAATCAAAATCAGACAAGCGGATCAACAGAATCCAGAGTAAACCATTCTCCATACATTCCAGTTTAATGCAAAGGAACCTGCTCCGGTTATTACACTTACTGTGAGAAGGGTAATAAGAATCACTAAAGTAAACTTATTAGTTGATGATGAATCAATTTCGGAATTGAGTGCTTGCCCCAAGGATTTACCAAGAAAAAACATAAAGCCATATCCTAACATTGCAATGATCGTTAAGGTTCCTAAAACAATCCCGAATGTTTTCGATAATACATATTTTCTCATTAACTCACCTGCTACAGCGTAAACTTTCATGCTTTATACTAAGCGCGACTGTTATATTATTTATTGTTTTAAACTGTAAGTTCGTTCGACGAAAAGGACATTTCTGGTAGTACAGGGATTCTCGTTTTTACTGTTTTATTAGAATTTAAAGTCTAGAATCATGTTACTGTCTTTGTTAGCCGCATGGATTTATGGCCTTGGATATGTGCTCTTTATATTGAAAAAAGCTATCATGGCAGGTCTTTAGGTAAAGAGTTACTTTTACGTGCTAAAGCCGATGCCGAAAAAGCAGGATTCAATAAAGTTTTCCTTTGTACAGATCACATTGGATACTATGAAAAATATGGATTCACTTATATAGGTGACGGGTATCATCCATGGGGAAGTAGTTCAAGTATTTATAAGAGCAATATCCAAAATAATAATGTTTCAATTTAACGATTTTTTATAACAGGTGCGATTGTATAACAAGATAAATCAAAAAAGCCGATTCACTCAAAAATTTGAACTGCACCCTGTCAAGTAGACAGTATAAAAAAATAAAATTAGGCAATGGCCTTAGCTCGATATTCTATCGGGCTAAGGCCATTAAATTTGGC
>NZ_JAVDUQ010000007.1:0-145787 GCF_031456445.1 Neobacillus niacini
CCGAACTGGACGATAAATTGCTCGAACTGGAAGATAATTCTGTAAAAGTGGAGGGTAAATGGATTGGGGCTAGTAGTTTGGTGGATTTTTAGAAGTCTTATTCGATAAATCTCTCCTTTTTATTCTGATAATGGGATTGAAGTTACCTTTTTCATGAATTTTGCTTGGTGTGAATTCGAAGTGGACGGTAAATTGGCAAAAGTGGAAGATAAAACCCCCGAACTGGACGATAAATTGCTCGAACTGGAAGATAATTCTGTAAAAGTGGAGGGTAAATGGATTGGGGCTAGTAGTTTGGTGGATTTTTAGAAGCTTTATTCGATAAATCTCTCTTTTTTCCTCTGATAATGGGATTGAAGTTACCTTTTTCATGAATTTAGCTTGGTAAGAATTCGAAGTGGTCGGTAAATTGGCAAAAGTGGAAGGTGCTCAAAATAAAAACTAGCCCCATATCGTTATACCGTAGGTTAACTTGGCTAGAAGGTAACCAAATCAGAGCTAAAATACGATTGGGGCTAGTTCAATACTAACAGAATACCCAAAATACAGTAATTTATGCACGAAAAAGGAAAAATTGATTTTTCGATTCAAGCTCTCCCCTCCTCTAACAGCGATTTTTTGGGTATAATAGTGGAATATGGATTTTTTCGGTTAAAGGGGGTTTTGGCATTGGAGTTGACGGAGGAGATACAAGGGTTCGCAGCGGAAATTGCAGATCTGCTGAGTCCGAATTCCAGTGAGGATGCGAGGATGGTCCAAAAGGGATTGATGTTGTACCGGCAAGGGTTGGTGTCGCAGATTTCGTTCGGTAAGGATACCGTCACGGCGACGGTTCAGGATGTGACACCGGTGAAGGTAACCCTCGACCTCACCTTTTTTACGATGAGTGAATGCTCCTGTCCAACTGACGAGTGGTGCCGTCATCAGATGGCTGTTTTTTTTGCAGCCTATTCACGGGTTGGCAGTGTCGCCGAATGGGTGGAAGCATGGCGGGAACCGATGAAGGAAAAAAAGGAAGCTGCCAGCTGGGGTCTCCAGACGGCGAAGGATTTGATCAAAGCGAACGGTGTGCTCAAGCCGGATTACGGACGTTGGGTCCATTCATTTGAAGTAAGCTTTGATACACTACTACATTCAAAAAAATCGACGAGCCCTTATGTCGTCGAGGAATTGTTCAAGATTTATGAACGCCGGGTTCGTGCCAGTGCCCCGCTTGAAAAAGAATGGCGTCTGCTCTATGAAATGGTCGGAACGGTTATTTCGTTTAAAAAGCTGGCAATGCTCAGTGAGCAATCGGAACATTCGGAGGACATGACGAAACGTACCTATAGTAACGTGTTTGATCAATTACAGGATGATGCTGAGGAGCTTGTCGAGAAAATTGGCATGCAATCGATGCCGTTTGATTTTGATGAGTTTATTTTGAAATTAAAGGACGATGCATTTGAGCTGCTGACCTGTGTGCAGGGGCTGGAATTTGAACGGATTTATTTTTACCGCCTGCTGTGGACTGGTTTGTTTAAAAAGAAGGAATGGCGCGAAGAGGAAATCTTGAAAATCAGTTCGCGGATGAAGGAGCTCCAGGATTGGGAAAACCCAAGACCGCTGATGATTGCCGGGGTTCACTTGAACTTTCTCCTCCAAAAGGATGATTCGGCGCTTCGCTTGATTCATACTTACGAAGATGATTGGACTACCCCTTACATGATTTATTGGATTGATCTTTTGAGCAGCCAGAAAGCATGGAAGCGTGTCGGATCGGTAATTGAGCTATTTATAGGAAAAATTAAAACGTACTTGGATTATTTGAACGGATATCATAGTTGTGCAAGTTTTTCAAGGACCGCGATTCGGGCGATTGCCCCTTATTGTGGGGCGAATGAACGCTTTGATTTGTTTGAAAAAGCACTGATGCAGACGCTTCCCTATAGTTTTTCGGATTATGAGTATTTGCTGTTTGAGCGCGGGATGTATGATAAGTGGGGCGAGCTGCAGGCATTTGTCGGGTTGAATTTTTACGATATCCCGAAGGACCGGGTCAAAATGATTGAAAAAGAAAAACCAGAGGTGCTGCTCGGGCTTCTCCATCAATCCGCCCAGCGAGAAATCGACGCCAAAAACCGCTCAAGCTACAAAATGGCCGTTCGGCACTTGAAGAAATTGCGGACCATCTACAAAAAAGTCAAACGCGTCGACGACTGGGAATACTTCTTCGAAACCCTACTTGAACGAACCAAACGCCTGCGTGCATTCCATGAAGAATGCAAGCGGAGTAAGTTGATTGAAAGTTAATGCGGTGATTCAATATTGTGACAGGCACCGTCCGTGGACTTTTCGCTTGATTTTGTCCATTCCACGCGGACAGGGGAGAGAAGATGGTGATTTTGAGCCATTTAGCCCTAAAACAGCTTAAGAGCCAGGCATCTGTGCCTGGCTCTTATAACTTTTAAAATATAGGTCATATCTGATTGTTTTTTATTCGTTCATGAGTATACTTTTCTAATTGTGTCTGTAAGACAGATATGTAATTCGTCATTGCCATTCTTACAATCGAAGGATAGTAGCGATTATAAAGTTCGTATTCACATTCCTCTAAATCCATCTTTTTTAAGGCAATCATTTTATTTAATTCCTCTGTATACATTGATCATTCCCCTTTTCACTGGCACTCTCCCAATTTACTTTGTATAGGATCAGGATAGACAAAGATTTCAAGGATTATACTAGAATTTCAGCTCTATTTTTATCTTAAACTTGCTTTTAAAAAAACTACACTTGTAGTCTGCAAATAAAAATTTCAGATTATATTTTGCTAGTAACCTGTCCATACTAGTTTTAGAGTTTGAAAAAGAAGGAGGTTACGAAAATGATAACAACCAAACTCAAAAACTTCTGCCTAGCCAAACTACTCATCGGCCTTAGTGTTATAACCATACCCTTTGTCCAAATGGATCAGGATGCTTATGCGAATCCCTCCCCAGCGAAAGTCACCGTAACAGCAACCAATCTGAACGTCCGGGAATCTCCTGGGATTTCGGGCAAGGTGATGGGGCTTGTACATAAAGGGGACACGTATGAAGTCATTCGAAAAAAGAACAACTGGGACCAAATTAAACTAAAAAACAACCAAATTGGCTGGATCAGCCACGCTTACACCGCCCCACCAAAAAATGTAGGAGCAACCGTAAAGGTAGATTTTCTAAATGTTCGCTCGGGTCCAGGCGTATCGAACCCCGTCATCGGCAAATTAGATTGGGGCGCCAAGATAACCGTGCAGGCAGAACAAGCAGGCTGGGCCAAAATCGTATCTTCCTCCGGCATGAAGGGGTGGGTAAACGAATATTACATTACGAAACACGAACCGGATAAGTTTCACACACAAGCTGTTTCTAAGCCCCCAACATTAAACAAAAAGAGTCCTGCACCCACAACAAAACCATCCAAGACCCAGGCAGCAAAAACAAATACCCAAGGACCCCTTAGCGGGAAAACCATTGTCCTGGATCCCGGTCATGGTGGGGTCGATATCGGGACCACCAGTATCGCCGGTACACATGAAAAAACATTAACCCTTGCAACAGCCAAAGCGGTGGAACAAAAACTTAAAAATGCAGGTGCCAATGTCATTTTGACACGGACGAATGATACTTTTATTTCCTTGGAAGATCGTGCTTATCTCTCAAACCAAAATGATGCGGATGCTTTTATCAGCTTTCATTACAATTGGATAAAGGACCCATCTGTGAATGGTGTGACTGATTTTTATTTTCAAAAATCAAGAGATAACGCATTAGCCTCCAACATTTTAAAGGAGGTCGCCAAAACAACAAAATTAAATAACGTCGGAACAAGATACAATAATTTAAGTGTACTGCGAAATAACTCACAACCTAGCACGCTCATTGAACTTGGTTTTCTTTCCAATAAACAAGATGATTCTGTTGTGGAAAGTGCTGCTTTCGATGAAAACGTCGCCGAAGGGATTTACTTAGGATTACTTGAATATTTTTCGAAATAAGAAAAGCGCAAGCACCCTGGTCAGCGGCGTATGGCCTCCTCGAAAAAGCTAACGCTTTTCCTTCGTGCGATGCTGATGCTGCCGAAGCTTTCCTTGTGGAGCGCTCCAACTGAGATAAAGGAAACATGAAGAGCCGGAGGCGATTCGATGTTGACTTATCGTAGGGCGGAGAGCGAAGGACACTAGCCGCTAGGGCGCTGGAGCTGGACAATTCTCAAAGTCAAAATTTATACTTTCTTATCTTCAAATAAAAAACCCCTCACGAGGGGTTTTTTTTAACAACTATTTTAAAATTCTACCGGGTCAGTTTGTGATGTTTTTTGGACTTGCGTTACCGCGGTTAATGCAGAAGATATTTCATTTGATGCTTGTTTAATCGCTTCCTGGGCGAGAGTGGGATCGGAATTTGCCTTTTCAATGGCTTTTGTTAACAATTCTTGAGTTAGTGATACATTTGCTTTCGCTTGATTTAGTTGATTTACATCAATTTGAGTCATGAGTATCTCTCCTTTTGTTTTGAAGTACTTCTATATAATGACCGTTTATTTAATTTTTATGAATGTAAAATCTTCGCTAAAAAGACTCCCTTTTTGGGAGTCCTCTGCATAAATTCATGCACCACTTTACTTTATGCTAATCTTCACGGCCCGCAGCACGATCATTGGCGTTGTCAGCACCTTCGCCCGCCTTGTTACCCACTGCTCCACCCGCAACAGCACCGGCAACAGTGCCAAGTGGACCAAGAACAGAGCCAATAGCAGCACCAGCGACAGCACCTGCACCCGTTCCTACCGCTTCAGCAGCATCACTATCATCACGATTGCGTTCTTTGTTTTCAGCCATTCCATTCACTCCCTTGTTTTTGTTTGGGAAGCACCTTCCCAGACCTATTTTTCCCTATAAGGATTTATTTACGCGAAAATTTTTCAAACCTCCACACTTTCAAGGCCTCCCCTCTCCTCGAACTCCAACTTTTTGGGTATAATAAAGGAATATGGATTTTTGTACGTTAGATTGTAAAAGGAGCACGGGGATCGATGCTTAAAACTAGGTTTATTAAATTGCTGACAATAAAATTAGAAGATGGGCGTTATTTTTTGGCGGCGCAGGAGGAAAGCGGGCAATTTTTGCATCCGGATAGCTGGAAGAATCTCTTGTTCAGCCGTCATGAGGAGAGCTTCTTTGGCACGCTTTTGGAAACGGAAAACGTACAAGGGCTTGAAGGTGTGCCGCTGAGTGGCTGGCAGCTTGTATCGCTTTTTGCAAAGGAGTCGTTCAATCGCTTTATTGAGTGGGACTGGAGTGAGGAGTCGGAAATTTGCCTCGCCGCTGCTTTTGCCCTTCACGAAGGCATCATTGAAAAAGATTGGCTGCCGGATTTTTCGGTGTGGGAACATGGCGATTTCCGCTGGCAGCTCCCGGAACGTGTGAAGGAAGAGTTTGACCCCTCCTTTTGGGAACAAGAGGTGGAGGACGGGACGGGGTCGTTTGAAAATTTCAGGGACACCCATACTCCCCCGGCTACCGAAACGGCGCTCCAATTTATCAGCGATCTCTACAATAGCGCGCTTGATGGTTATTTGACGCGCAATTCAGCCATGAAGGAATTGTTCGGTCCGAAGCTTGACCTTTTGAAAAAACAAAATATTTCCGGCGGCGAACTTGCCCGTTATTTTGACGAAGAGAGCTGGCTAGAATGGGTTGGAATCAAAGAAAGTGATACGCCGTTTACAATTGGCTTAAGTCTCGAGGAGCCGGTGGATGGCGAAGGCGCGTGGAATTTAGATGTATTTTTGCGCGGAAAGAAAAATGTCGATGAGATGGTTGGTTTGGAGTCGAAAATTCCCGGGAAATGGAAGCCTTATATCGACAAAGTCGACCGGGAAATGGCGCGCTGGGTGCGGCTCATTCCGTGGCTCGAAAATGATGTAGAACCCACCCGCCTGAAATCCCACCTAACCGAGGAAGAAGCCTGGATGTTTTTAACGGAAGCGAGTGAAACCTTGGTGGCACTTGACGTCGAGATCCTCCTCCCTTCTTGGTGGCAGGCGATGAAAAATGCCAATCTGAAGGTGAAGGCATCACTAAAAGGAACGTCCAGTCACCGCCCGTCATTTGTTGGCTTGCAGGCCATGCTCGACTTCAACTGGCGCTTTTCGATGAACGGTGTCGACCTGTCCGAAGATGAATTCAGCCAGCTTGTCGAAGAAAAGCGGCGACTTGTCTATATTCGCGGTCGCTGGGTGAAGCTCGATCCGCAGTTTATCCGACAAATTCAGGACCTGATGAAACGGGCGGAAAAAGAAGGACTACATGTCCGTGATTTGCTTGAACAAGAGCTGGTCGATTCTGAAACAACCGAGGACGAACTGGAGAATCCAAAGGCGTTTGCCAAAATTCAAATTGAATTAAACCGGCAGTGGAAGCAGATGATCAAGCAGCTTTCAGAAGTGAAGGAAATCCCGATGGAACCGGTGCCGGAGGGCTTGAACGGGGAACTACGCCCCTACCAGCAGCTGGGAATGAGCTGGCTGTGGTTTTTACGGCAGTACGGGTTTGGAGCGGTGTTGGCGGATGATATGGGTCTTGGAAAAACGGTTCAGTTGATTTCTTATTTGTTAAAGGTGAAGGATCTCGTTGGCGAGGAGGCTCTAGCGCCAGTTGACACAGGGTCTGGTGGACGGCGTCGGAAAAAGGATAGTGAAGATACCGCTCCAGCAGCCAAAGTGCCGACAAAGGCGGCGCTGATTATTTGCCCGACTTCGGTTCTCGGGAACTGGCAAAAAGAGCTGGAACGCTTTGGACCGGAAATGGATGTCTATTTGCATTATGGTTCGAACCGATTAAAGGAAGAAGCTTTTACGGAAAAAATAAAGAATGCCGATGTGGTGTTAACTTCTTATGGCTTGAGCCATCTCGACTCCGATGAGTTTGAATCGGCGATTTGGAGCACGATTGCGATTGACGAGGCGCAGAATATTAAGAACGCACAGACGAAACAATCGAAAGCGGTACGCAGGCTGCGAGGCCGGCACCATGTTGCTTTAACCGGAACGCCCATGGAAAATCGCTTGTCGGAGCTGTGGTCGATTTTTGATTTTACCAATCACGGTTATTTGGGCAGCTTGGGACAGTTTCAGAAGAAGTTTGTGATTCCGATTGAGAAGGATGAGAAGAAGGAAAAGGTGCAGCAGCTACAGGCATTGATCCGGCCGTTCTTGCTGCGGCGAACGAAGAAGGATGAAGAGGTTGCGCTGAATTTGCCGGATAAGCAGGAGCAGAAGGAATACTGTCCGCTGACGACAGAGCAGGCGTCGCTTTATGAGCAGCTTGTGCGCGATACGTTTGAGCAGATTGAAAAATTGTCCGGGTTTGAGCGCAAGGGATTGATTTTGCAGATGTTGAGCCGTTTGAAGCAGTTGTGCAACCATCCGGCGCTGTATTTGAAGGAGCAGTCTGCGGGGCGTGTGCTGCTGGAGCGGTCGAATAAGCTGGAGAAGCTGGTTGATTTGGTGGATGCGGTTTTGGATTCGGGTGAAAGCTGTTTGATTTTTACGCAGTATATCGGGATGGGCGAGATGATTCGCGCCACGTTGAAGAAGCGGTTTGGGGTCGAGGTGCCATTTTTGAACGGGAGTGTGGCGAAGACGCAGCGTGATACAATGATTGAGCGGTTCCAAAATGGCGAGTTCCCGGTATTCCTGCTGTCGTTGAAGGCGGGCGGAACCGGGCTGAATCTGACGGCGGCGAATCATGTCATTCACTATGACCGCTGGTGGAATCCGGCTGTTGAGAATCAGGCCACGGACCGGGCATATCGGATTGGGCAGTCGCGATTTGTCCACGTGCATAAGCTGATTTGTACGGGGACGCTGGAAGAAAAAATTGACGCCATGCTCGAGAAAAAGCAGTTTTTGAATGACCAGATTATCCAGAGTGAGAACTGGATTACCGAGTTGTCGACGGATGAGCTGAAGGATCTCGTGTATTTGGGATAGAAGTTCACGAACGGTAAGAGGCACCGTTCGTGGGCTTTTTGTGCGTATTGAAGAAAAAAATTCATCGAAATGAAGTTTTAACCAATGAAGAAGTCGAATATTTAGCAAAAAATTAATTGATTTCTCCCCCAAACCAGCCATCGACTGGTTTTTATCAACACAAAAATTGATTTTATCAACACATTTTTAGAATATATCAACACAAATCTATAACATATCAACACTTTTCCATCGGATATCGACACTTTTTCTGCGGATATCGACACTTTTTAAGAGGATATCAACAATTTCCTTTTCCAGGAGTACCCTCGGCAATAAAAAAACGACAAAATTAGGAATGACTAAAGTCGTAAGTCCATAAAAAAAGAGACCAAGCATTTTTCATGTTCGATCTCTTTTAATTTATTAATCTAATATAATTACTTTTACTGTTCTTCTTCCGAAGGCCAGCGCCTGTGATTTTGTCGGCTTTAATATATCAATTCTGTGACCATGAATGGCACCGCCTGTATCGCCAGCGATCGCGACACCGTAGCCTTCTACCCAAACCTTGCTTCCTAATGGAATAACAGATGGGTCAACGGCAATCAGTTTCATATTTGGGTTATTTTTAATATTATAGCCTAATCGCGTAACGGGACCTGAGCTTGCATAACAGTATGCTGTTGCTGTGACATACATGGTTTCGCCTTTGCCTGATGGTGCTGAAGCGTTTTGCTGGCTTCCGGCTGAAACTGCTGCTGCTCTCGATCTCGCCGCTGCTTGTTCCTCACGAATTCTATCTTGAGCTGCTTTTATCTCTGCTTGAATGCTAGCCTTTTCTTTTTGGGCTTGAGCCATTTCTTTATCAATTTTGCTGTATTTATCTTGCATTTCTTTTAAGGTATCTTGTCTCTTTTGCAGATTTAAACTGAGTTGTTCCTGCTGGGCAGCCAGGTTTTTTTGTTCGTCTTTTAAAACCTGCTCTTGTTGATCAATCTCTTTTTTATCTTCTTCAATCTGTTTTAGGTCATGTTTCTGATCTTCTAGAATGTTTTGGTCAGCGCTGAAAAGTGTCGAAACGGCACTGGCACGCTGCAAGAAGTCATCAAAACTTTTTGCGTCAAAAAGGACTTTGACAACTAAAGTTACATTATTGTCATGTTGCAGGGCTACCAGTCGCTTTTTCATGACATCTTTGCGGGCCAGGATTTTGTCCTCTACGGTGACAATTTCCTCTTTTTTCTGCTCAATGAGTTGATTGGTTGCATCGATTCTCTTTTGCGTTTTGGCTAGCGCTTCTTTGTTCGCTGAAATATATTTATAGATTGAGTCCATTTCTTGCTTAATGTTATTCATCTCGTTTGAAACAGATTGCTTTTCTTGTGCTTTTTGCTGAAGGTCCTGCTCGACATTATGTAATGCTTCCGTGTTGCTCTTTGCATATGTCATGATTGAACCAGTTCCACACAATGTTAATGTTAAAATTACGAGAATCATACGCTTTAAAAATTGCATACTCTTTCCCCCTTTCCCTATTTATATCAAATCTATGTAGCAGCAATGTTACAAACAGATTAAAAATACCTCCCCTTTTGTCATATAAGGCGAAATTATAGCATATGGCGACAGTTCCCAAGGGGATTTATGGGGAAATTGAGAGAAGTTTCACACGGGGGACGGTTTCATAGGATGACAGGCATAGCACGTGGACGATTGGATAAAATAAAAATCCCCATCAAACTATGTTCAATGGGGAACCAATCTTATTTATTCTTTTTCTCGAGCATGTCACGGAATATGGTGGATGATTCCATTAACCAAATTCTACTCACTCCCCCACCCGCTTACTCTCCGCTAGCACCCGAGTTTTCTTCTTTTTCGCCGTCCTGATTTTGTCTTCGGGGAAGCTTGTTAAATAGGAAGCCTTATTCCCTTCTTTTACGATAAAATTATTTAATATATTGTAAACCACGTGCTCACTGAGCCGCTGATTTCCTTCGAATAGCCGAAAAGATTGGTTTTGATAGGTAAATTGAAATCTTTTGTTATAGTAATAGAATGAAACTGATTGTGTATCGCTAAGAGGAATGGTTTGATAGAAGCTGTTCTTAGATGGGTGTTTGGAAAGTGTTAATGCATCGAAAAAGCCAGGCTTGCTTTTGATCATTATTTCGTGATTATTTATCCTGACGCCTATAAAATTCAACGAACTATGTAGATTTTTATCCATACGATCACTCCATATTTTCCAATTATCTACATTATATGACAATAATTTCTTCCCCATCAATCACCCTTGAAGAGAAATTTGGATTTGTGCGTTTTTCTTCACAATTTCTCCTACTTTAGATACTTTCCAAATGTTTTTCACCGGTAAAGCCTCATTTTAGACAAGTATAAAGAAAACTCGCCGATTGGCGAGCCCCTAAAGGCGTAGTTGCCCTTATGCCTGATAGGAAAGTTATACTTTCCTATCGGCCAAAGAAAAAGACCCTCTCTAGGTTCCTTTTTTCAAAAAAAACGAAGAAGCTGCTGGACAACTGGGTCAGCGGCTTCTTATAAAAAAAACAGGGGGTTTTACTTCTATTATTCACCGCTGCTATTTTTTTATACATGAAAATAAAAATCCGGCGAATCCGCCGGAAATTTGGGGTGCATGGGAGAGACGTTTGATTCTTTCTAGTGAGGAACTAATGGCAATCAAATGATGTGGGGGGTGGATGAGGCGGTTTCTTGAGGTTGCTGTGGGTAAATGAGGATGGTGCCCCGCTCCTTTTCCTCCTTGATAAAGGTTTCTAGTTGGATGACTCTTCGTTGCAGGCTATCCATTTTTTGATTTGTTTTCCCAACCATTTTGATTAATGTTTCCATGAGCAGCTCTAAACTGTCACTTTTAGGTTCCAACTGGTGCTACCTCCTTATTTTCGCTCGGCTGAGGACTCGGAACCTCCACATGTGGTTTGGTGCTCAAAAAGCGAATCTGCTCTGCGACGACTTCGGTTACATACACCCTTTTTCCTTCTTTATCGTATTGACGGGTATGCAGCCGCCCTGTCACTCCGACGACGGAACCCTTTCGGCAGTATTGCGCAGTATTTTCAGCCACCTTCCGCCACAGCGTGCACGAAACAAAGTCTGTTTCGATTTCTCCATTATGGTTCCGAAAATTTCGGCTCACGGCGAGTGTCACCTGAACAACGGGCGTTCCTTCGGTCGTTGTCTTCAACTCCGGATCCTTGGTCAGTCTTCCGACAAGCGTGACTTGATTGATCATTTTTTCATCTCCTCTCTGTTTCATGGCTTTATCATAGACCTCCCAGCCTCCTCCTGTAAAATCACGAAAAAGGCTTTTTCAGGGATGGTTGGGTTAAAAAAAAAGGTTTTCTCTGGGGGGAAATCGAGTTTTCCATCGCGATTGAGGCATGAAAATCCATTTTTGTACTATTCGACAAATATTTTTCGACATTTGCTTTCATTCTGCATATGTTATAATTTAGAAAAAGTATTCGTCACGTTGACTTGGGGGAATAAGTCCGAAGCAAAATGCTAGAAGGAGGTTTTACCTGATGAAGTCGTTTAAGTTGGTGTCGTTGGAAGTTGTGGAGAATGAAAATTCCGTTGAGGTCCCGTTACATGATGGTTTGATTATTAATAAAGAAGATGAGCGCATGACTTGGCTACTTGAAGCTTATACGAGTCTGTCCCTCTATGATTATTTTAAAAAGATCCAGGATGAAGGCCGTGAAATCATTGTCCAAGGAGTGATTACGAAGCTTGAGAATGATCCAGCGTTTTTCCAAACAAAGATTAGTACGTTGAATAAGTTCGAAAATCATATTAGTGTATTGCTGGAAGGCAATCTGCGCCGTCTTCGCCGCGATTATTCTGAGCTCCTGCTCGACAGCTTGATTCAAAAAGGGCTCAGCGGCCAAGCTCTTCTCACCGAATTCAAGGATAAAATGAAGAGTAAACCGAAGATTAAGATGAAAACTCCATAGTGAGAGGAAGCCAGGCATGGTGCCTGGCTTTTTGATTTTGGGTGGGGTGGATTGGGTTGGAACATATCTACAACACCAAACAAAAAATGACCAGAACCCCGGCCATTTCTTAGGCAAACTATTCCTTTTTCTCACCCAAAGCAAATGTAATCTCTGCTTCGCACGCAATTTCTCCATCAACCGTTGCAACCGCTTTTCCCTTCCCAATTGGACCGCGCAGACGAATGATTTCGACCTCAAGACGAAGCTGATCCCCTGGCTTGACCTGTCTTTTGAAACGGCATCCATCAATTCCTGCAAAGAATGCTAATCGACCGCGGTTTTCTTCCTTTTTCAACATAGCAACCGCACCAACTTGCGCCAATGCCTCTACGATTAAAACGCCAGGCATGACCGGATAATCAGGAAAATGTCCGTTGAAAAATTCCTCGTTCGCCGAAACATTTTTGATCCCAATCGCCCGTTTCCCTTCCTCAACCTCCAAGATCCGGTCCACCAGCAAAAATGGATAACGATGAGGAATAATTTCTTTAATTTGTTCGATATCAAGCATTTTTAGTACCTCCTACTAATATTAGCTACTTAAAGTCCATTTTACTATTAAACATAAACAAAGGGAAGAGAATGCTCCCTTCCCTCCAATCGATTTATTTTTTATCAACCAGGTCGCGGATATGCGTCCATGTTGACTCCTTAAAAACATCTGTAATTTTTCCGCCGCCAAGCTTGCCGTAACCAACGGCAGTCCCCACCATGGCGAAAATATAAATACTGATCACCAAAAGGATAAGTCGCAGCCAAATCGGAATTAGACGCACTCTAACCCGTTTTGTCGCTGGGCGCACTTCCTCCGCATTTTTTTGCGAATCAGCTTTTACCTTTTTAAATTCTTCCCTCGTTTTCACTTGTTCGGACATCGGAATTCCCCTTTGTGTTTCTCCCAAAACTAGCGAGTTAAAACATATTATTACCAAAATAAATTGCTTTTTTTATATTATTCGCCCAGTCTTACTTCTATTATAAAAAATATTTTAAAAATACTCATTAACTTTTTGTGGAAAAAGTCACCTTTTATAAAAAATCGGCGAATCTTATATTGGTTTACCTTCCGATTTTGGGACTTTACATTAAATCAGCTAATGCCCCAAGCATTCCTCAGCCTCATGTTTCTTTTCCAAAGAAAAATTACCATTTTCAGTAAATCCACTACCCCACTGATCATTAGTTCAATTGATTTTCAACAATACCCACCAGTTTTTCCATTTTACCCACCACTTTTGGCACTTTACCTTCCACTTTCCATGAATACAGCTAAAATCCTCAGCATTCCTCTGCCTCACGTTCCTTTTTCAAAGAGAAATTACCATTTTCAGTAAAACCTCTACCCCCACTGATCATTAGTTCAATTGATTTTCAATATTACCCACCGGTTTTTCCATTTTACCCTCCACTTTTGGCACTTTACCTTCCACTTCCGCCCATTTACCCACCACTTTGAACAAAATACCTTCCACTTTCCATGAATACAGCTAAAATCCTCAGCATTCCTCTGCCTCACGTTCCTTTTTCAAAGGGAAATTACCATTTTCAGTAAAACCTCTACCCCCACTGATCATTGGTTCAATTGATTTTCAACAATACCCACCGGTTTTTCCATTTTACCCTCCACTTTTGGCACTTTACCTTCCACTTCCGCCCATTTACCCACCACTTTGAACAAAATACCTTCCACTTTCCATGAATACAGCTAAAATCCTCAGCATTCCTCTGCCTCACGTTCCTTTTTCAAAGGGAAATTACCATTTTCAGTAAAACCTCTACCCCCACTGATCATTGGTTCAATTGATTTTCAACAATACCCACCGGTTTTTCCATTTTACCCTCCACTTTTGGCACTTTACCTTCCACTTTCACCAAAACACCAACCGCACCCCCAAAAACAACAAAAAAGCCCAACAACGCACACCTCGTGCATCATCAGGCTTTAACCCTTAAAAAATCTATCCCAACTTCTTGCCAGGAATCCGATCAATATTATCCAACATAATTCCTGTACCAATCGCCACACAGTCCATTGGATTCTCTGCAACCAATACTGGAACCTTCAACTCATCTGCAAGCAGCATATCAATCCCGTGCAGCAACGCGCCACCGCCCGTCAGAATCACGCCGCGGTCAATGATGTCCGCTGATAATTCCGGTGGAGTGCGCTCAAGCACACTTTTCGCCGCCTGAACAATGACCGCAACCGACTCACGCAATGACTGTTCAATCTCTTCGGAACGAACCGTAATCGTGCGTGGCAGACCGCTGACCATATCACGTCCGCGAATCTCCATTTCCTCCGAACGGGAACCTGGGAACACCGTCCCAATATTAATTTTAATATTTTCCGCTGTGCGCTCCCCAATCAACAGCTTATACTCGCGCTTGATGTGGTTGAGAATCTCCATATCAAACTTATCGCCCGCCATCTTGATCGAAGAAGACGTCACAATATCACCCATCGAAAGAACCGCGACATCCGTCGTACCGCCACCGATGTCCACGACCATATTCCCGCTTGGTTGGAAAATATCCATACCTGCGCCAATCGCCGCTACCTTTGGCTCCTCTTCAAGATAAATCTTCTTGCCGCCGCTCTTCTCAGCCGCCTCCTTGATCGCCTTCTGCTCCACGCTCGTAATATTCGTCGGGCAGCAAATCAAAATCCGCGGCTTCGAAAGGAAGCCCTTCACGTTTAACTTATTAATAAAATGTTTTAACATCGCTTCCGTTACATCAAAATCCGCGATTACGCCATCCTTCAACGGACGAATCGCGACAATATTCCCAGGTGTACGCCCCACCATGCGGCGCGCCTCTTCACCAACCGCCAAAACGCGATTCGTATTTCGGTCAATCGCCACCACAGAAGGCTCATTCAACACAATCCCACGGCCCTTCACGTGAATCAACACGTTCGCAGTACCCAAATCAATACCAATATCCCTAGCAAACATTCTCTTGTCTTTCCTCCTTAACGGATCCTACTACTCTAATTGTTTATTGTATCACACTCCTCAAAAAAACCATACTTTTAACTCAAAAATATGTAATAATTTGTCGGAAATCAAAAAAATCCGAAAACAAAAAGTCCTCGAATTTTTTATAAAAGGAACCCGTTAAGCTCCCTTGGATATAATAGCGCTTACATGGGGTCTGACCCCCGTGTTCACAATTTCCCCCTTTCCACACAAAGCATGCATGTCTCACAAAATTATTTCACCGCTTCGCCTTCTCTTTCTTCTTTCTGGTATTTCATTTTCGTTGCTTCCCCGCCCCTTAGGTGCCGGATCGATTTATGATAATCTAAAATCTCTTTTACTTCATTCGCCAGTTCTGGATTAATTTCAGGAAGCCTCTCTGTCAAATCTTTATGGACTGTACTTTTGGATACGCCAAACTCTTTCGCAATCACGCGAACCGTTTTCCTCGTCTCCACGATATACTTTCCAATCTTGATAGTTCTCTCTTTGATGTAATCGTGCACACTCTCGCCCTCCCTAAATTGGATGTGAGTAGTGTGAAATGAGACTCGCTTATCACTATGACGATTTCTGCTTTCCGCAAACTCACGGCAGAAGTGATCTCACCTTCTGATCATACTAGGAATAATCATGTCCCCAACTAAATCCACGCCCTCCACAAACGATTCCTCACCTCAAACACTCTCTTTGTAAAGGTTTGTAACAGTTTATTAGCTTGGATACGGGTTTATGCACAAAAAACACAAACAGGACAAGGTGTTTAATAAATTTTTCAAAAAATCTGACATTTGATTTATCCGTATTTCCAGTGGTTCCTCCATTCGACAACAGCGCGAAAAAGCTGGAATCCGCAATATTCCTTATATTTTCCGGGAAATCCCCCCTCTGAAACAGTATTTCCCGAGAAATTTGTCGATTTCCCCGGTTTCAAATAAAATAATAATAAGTTATAAGAAAGGACGCCGACATGACGCCGTTTACCGAAAACGTTATTGCCATCATTCAAAACATTCCTGCAGGAAAAGTGATGACCTACGGACAAATTGCCGCACAAGCCGGCAGCCCGCGCGCTGCCCGCCAAGTCGTTCGCATCCTCCACTCAATGAGCCGGAAACACTGCCTTCCCTGGCACCGGGTCATCAACGCCCAAGGGCATATCGCCATGCGATACGATGAATCCTACCATGAGCAGCTGTTTGCATTAGAGGGTGAGGGGGTTGAGGTGGGTCTGAACGGCGTGATCGATTTGGAAAAATTTCAGTATCATCCTAGCTAGGACAGGTTTTGCCCTCCTAGCTTTATCAATTTTATGTTCCATTTCCCTCGATATATGTTCCAATTCACCCATTTTTTGTTCCAACCAAACTTTTTTCCACTCAAAAAGCAAGGCGTACGCCTACCCATGTATATTTCCTCACCCATTATTGAGTGTAGGGGCTTTTTTTACTGCCCACCCCCCCTTAAATTACCTATTTCAAGGTTTATGTTCCATTTTGAACGTTATTTGTTCCTTCTCCACCGGTTTATGTTCCGTGTTCACCAATATATGTGCCATCTCACCACTTTTATGTGCCAGGCCACAAACCAACTCAAAAGGCCAGGCATCAGCCTGGCCCAACAAACTCACTTTACTCACTTACCTCTTCTTTCCTTCTCCTGACCAAAGCCGTAACTCCCAAACTGATCAATGCCAATACGCCCACCATACTTCCTGCAAACAAAGGTTTATTTTCATAAAACTTCAGAATTGCAGCCTTTTGGGCGATGTTAAATCGAATTTCATCAGTCCTTTTGTTACCGGCATCATCGACCGCGACAACTTCCACCTTATACATCTCAAAATCCTTAAATCTCTTCGATAAAACCGTGTTCCCGTTGTCATCCTTTGTCTGATCAAAATGCACGAGCTTGCCGTTCACCAAAATTCTTTTAATCGTATCATTCGGATTATCAAGATGGATCGTTAAACGAACGGGATCATAATAAGTCCCATTTCGTTCAACACCAGCAACTTTAACCTTCGGAGCGGTTTTATCAAGAATAAACTCGACACTCAGCTGCTTGATGTTTCCGGCTTTATCCTTGACCTCGAAGAACAGAACATGCTTCCCTTCCGACGTAATCGGGTCGCCAAGCTCATAATCCTCGCCGTCCAACGTTTGCGCGATGATGTCGTAGGCACTTAAATCCTTAATCAGCAATTTCGGAATTAAATCCTCTTTAAAATACTGATGGGAAATCGGCTCGTTGAACTTAATGACCGGAGCCGACTTGTCAATTGTGAACACAATCGTTCTCGCGCTGACGTTTTTCGCTAAATCGGTCACCGTTGCTTTTAACACATAAGTCTGCTCGGCATTCAGCTTCGTGCCGTTCATGTATGGATTGCCATTTAGCATTACAGAGGTTTTCCCCTTGTCCAGATGCACATCGGAATACGTCACCACCGGCGCGAGATCCTTTTTAAAGAATCCATCTAGCACACCGGTAATCGACAACATTGGCTTCGATGTGTCCAAGGTAAAATGAATCGCCAAGATTGTTTCATTTCCCGCTTTATCTCTGGCAAGAACCTTGTACGTATACTCCATTTCCTTTGAAGCAGTCAGAGCCCTTTTGCCAACATTTTTACCGTTCAAAACCACCGAGACGATGGAATCGTCTTTCGGGTGATCTAAAGCAAATTCAGGTGTGAAAATTTCATTGATAAATGCGCCGTTCTTAATTACACGGTCCTGTCCTTGAAATTTCGGGGTAATCACCGGCTTAGTTTTATCAATCGTAAATTTCATTTCTTTGCTAAAATGATTTCCCGCTTTATCGGTCGCATCGACGGTCAACTGATAGTCGCCTTCTTGGTTAAAATGATAGCTAAACGACGCCACATCACCGTTCACGGTAAAGCCGCTGACAGGATAACTGCGGCCATCCTTGGTTACGACCATTTTATTAATATCAAAATTCAAATCCTTAATGCTTACCTTTACAAGTTTATCCTCGTTGTAATAGGCACCCGGCTCGACACCAGTGATCTCAATCGCCGGTTTGGTTGTATCAATCGTAAACGTACGTTTAACCTCAACTGGGCCGTTTCCGGCTTTATCCTGCGACTTGATCAAAATCGAATACAAACCGTCTTTTGAAAAATTGTAGCTGAGCATTGCGTGCTCCTTTTTCGGCAATGCTCCAATCGCAAACGGTTGATTGTCTTTTGTAACCGTCATTTCCACCTGATTCGTTGAATAGTTCTGTTCATCCACCGAAATCGTTACATTCTTGCTTTTGGGATTAAAGGAATCATTCTCCACCCCGTCTACTTTTACTACTGGACTGGTGTGGTCAATAATGAACGAGACAGGCGACAAGCTGGACTGGCGGCCTGCTTTATCCGTGGCTGTCATCCTAACCACATAATTTCCTTCATCCTTAAAGTTGTAGCTCAGCTCACCTTTCGTCTTAGAAGTTAACGCCAGCCAGCCCACCGAATACGGCTTACCGTTTCGCGAAACTTTCAGGGAAGTTTGTCCTAAATCAATGTTCGTATCCTTCACCGTGAAGGTTGCGATCTTGCTCTTGTAATTCTGCTGATCCTCAATGCCGCTCATCTCAAGCTCTGGGTCGAAATGGTCAATCGTAAAGGTTACTGATTTTGCAGCTGCCTTATTCCCCGCTTCATCAGCTGCCACGACCATAATCGTATATTTGCGGTCCTCTTTAAATTGGTAATCAAGTGTAGAGGTCTCGCCGCTATTTTCCCAATCGCCGATCGAGATGGTTTTGCTTTTTTCCGTCACTGGATCGATTTCGGTCACGTTCACATCGACATGATTGTTTTTAAAATTATCTTCCTCGATGAGGATGGAAGCATCTACATCCTCGATATTGTAGGGCTTTATCTCTGAATCCGTTTTCTTATTAAAAATACTGATTTTGGGCGCAATCGTGTCAACCGTAAACGCTAAGGTTTTCGTTTCCGCGATGTTTCCCGCTTTATCCTTCGCTTCGACCGTGATGAGATAATCACCATCAGCCGTAAACGGCAGCGTTAATTCAGAATGTGCTCCCGTGCTTGCAAAGGCCTCCTGTTTATCCGTGCCATCTTTTTGAACGGTGACCGCCACTTGATCATTTTGATAATACGTTTCGTCCACCGCGATGGTCACTTCACCTTTTTGCACAAATGCACCTTCATCGATTCCGGCAACCGCAATCGCTGGAGCCGTTTTATCGATGACAAATGAAAGCTGTTTCGTGCTTATTTTGCCAAAACTGTCTTCCGAGGTAACGATGATTTGATAATCTCCTTCCTCTTTAAAAGGAAGCTTCATTTGTCCGCTGAGAATCCAATTATACTGGTCAGAGATTGTCCAGTCCTCAAGGATTTTCTCCGTCACATCGAATCCATTTTTCAAGACCCTAACCTTGGTCTTATTAGGGTCAAACGTATAATCATACACTGAAATAATGACCGTTTTATTCGTTTTGTAATGTTCTCCATTCACACTGTCTGAAAAATAAATTTCCGGGCTGCTTTTATCAATCGTAAACGTTTCGGTGACCGTTTTTTCATTACCCGCTTTATCCTTGGAGGTCACGGTCAATTGATAGACTCCATTTTCGTTAAATAAATGCTCAGTCGTTGCGGTTTCCCCGTTACGATTTAACGGCTCGATGGCATATGCCATTCCATCCTTCTTCACCGTTACATCGGCTTGATCGAGATGCTGATCCTGAACAGTAATTTTTACATTCTTATCCTCATCATATTTCCCCTCATCTTCTACGGTAGAAATCGTTACAACCGGGGCGGTGTTATCAATCGTAAACGCCGCCGTTGTTTCCTTTGATGCATTGCCTAGTTTGTCGGTTGCGTTTAAGCTTAGTTCATATTTGCCTTCCGCTTTAAACGTATGCTTTGCCACAGCGCTTGAGCCCGATTGTACAAACGAAATCGGTTCCTTATACTCGGCACCGTCTTTCACTACCTTTAAAACCGTTTTACTTAAATCAAGCGTCAAATCCTCCGCGGTAAAAATAACCTCTTTCGCATCGTTCATATAGGCTGGGACCTCAGAAATGTTCAAAACCGGTGCGGTTTGGTCGATGGTAAAACGAATCGATTTCGTCGATGTGTTCCCGGCTTTATCCACTGCTGTCAGTTCAAGGCTGTAGACCCCGTCCTCTGTCAGGCTGTGTTCTTCAAAGGCTTCCCTGCCTTCAAACGATGCAACCTTCCCATCACGGCTCACCTTAAGGAGCACGGAATCTTCGTCCAAATGAGCATCCTTCACATCGATTCCAAAATCCCGAGGCTTTTTGTCGCTGCCCTGATCTTCCACACCGGTAAAAGAAAGCCCCGGCTTTGTGGTATCAATAGCGAACGCTGTTTCGCCGAGGTCAAAACCGTCTGGATTTTTTCGATCCTTCACCGTGACCTTTACTTTGTAATCTCCTTGTTCGGAAAGCTCAAGGAGTGCCGTTTTCCCTTGTCTTGCAAATGATTTTGTTGTTGTTTCTCCATCTTTCTCGACCACGGCCGTGGCTTCCCCAATATTAAAATCATCGCTGACTTTCAGCTGGACCGGTTCATTGTAATAGCCATTTTCCCTGCTATTCACAATGGTTAGGCGCGGTCCCTTATCTTCAATTCCAAAGGTTACCTTTTTCACCGTACTCTTGTTACCAGCCTTGTCGACGGCAACAACGGTCACTTCATAGTCGCCAATTTGGTCGAAGGTCAGGGTCGTTTGACCGTCCCTCCATTCAGGTGCCGCACTTAAGGGAATTCCATCTTTTATGATGGATATCGTATCCTTCCCAGGCTCAAAATGGTCATCACTCACGTTTATCATCATGGATACTGGATTTTTCGTAAAACCGCCGTCCGTAAATGAACCGTCCTGAAAATTGGTCTTCACGTCCACAACCGGTTTTGCCGTATCACGTTTAATTGTAAAAATACTGGAATGTTCAGGGATTTTCCAAGTGTTGTTCTTCAATATGTCTACCTTTACATCCAAATCCCCGTCGGTACTTCCCGCAGGTAATGGAATCGTAACGATATATTCGCCTTGAAACCCTTTCTCCGCATCCTTCACTTCGGTAATTTTGGGATTCAGCGCCGATGCATTCGGATAAACGGCTTCGACTGCGAAAGGCCTATCCACCTTTTCCTGCCCAGGCTGGCTGTTTTTAAAATCCTCCGTTAAATCAACATGGAAGGTGACGGTGTTTTCATTTGTGTACCAGTTGGGCGCGTCGTCTGATTCCATGTTCCATTGATCGCCGTTAAAGATCACCAGGCGTTTTGCTCCATCCAATGAAAAAGCATTTGTACTAAAAATCAGTACGGATAGGAGCAACAATCCGCCCGCTAATATCCAAATCAGCGATTTTCTGTTTGCTATTTCTGACATTTCCCTATCCCCTCTAGATCATCGTGTTGGAATGCACAATCATCACATCTACTTCTTTGGTAAATTCGTTTTCTACTAAAAGTGTTGTTTCTTCTACTAAGAGAGTCGTTTCCTCGATGGTCCCCAGCAACACCGTTTCCGTTACCTCCAACTGCTCCGTTTCTTCCGCAGCCGCCGATTCCGCATACTGCTTTTTCAGCATGATTTCCTTTGTCTGTTTATCTCCTGATTCCTCATCGGTCTGGCGGCGTTTTTTTCGAAACTGAATACCGGTTAAATCAGTAAAAACTTGGGCAATTTCCATTTTTACAAAAAGAACAATCGAGACGGTTAGGGTAATTAGGGCGCCAGCCAAGCTCCCATAGAACATCATTTGGTAACCCATTTTTCCTCCCCCTTTCTACCTGATTCCGAGTGTCTTGAGCCTCTCTGCCAGCTTATTAAAATCGAGATCGCTCTTCGCGCCGGCAATTTTACTAGCTTGTTCATAGACCTGTTTCGCCCGCTTATAGCTGCGCTTGCCCTCCGGCTTGGCTTGTTCAATATCCAGCAATAAGTCTGCTAGTTTCAAATACGCATCCAAGTATTTCGGATAGTTTTTAATGGTTTGCTGCAGCTGCCAGGCGGCCTTGTCCGGCTCATTCATACTTTGATAAATCACGCCGATTTTCGTGAACACTTCCGGCTTGTTTTGTATGTTCAATTGAAGCAGCTTTTGATATTGGTCAATAGCTTGTTGAAAATCTGCGCGGGCATGTGCCGTTCCCGAATCTTGCGCGTTTGCCCCTCTGCTGTAATAGGCCTGACCCAGTTTGCTTTCAAAATCCTCTTTATATTGGAATTGCAATTTTTCATCCCCGATTAAGTCGAGGACCTCGTAGGCTTTATTCATAATCTCGATCGTTTTCGTATTCGCATCGGCAATCTGGCCCTTATAAGAGATATAAATCCCGGCTAAGGATTTATAGTTATCGACCTTTTTCCGGTCATTGGCGAGCCCGTCATTAAATTTTTCAAACTTCTTCAGGTTTTCGGCAAAGCTTCGATAATCAATATTCATCGAGCTCGCCTGCGTGGCAATCGTTTCATAGTATTGCACGTCAGGAATTTCCTCGGGGTCGACATGATTAAAATGCTTCAGCGCCTCCGGGTAATTATGCTTCAGATCAAAATAGGTCATCCCCATCTTGAAGCGAAGTTCGCTGTTTTTCTGGATACTCCCGTATTCATCATCGATATAGGTTTCAATTTTTTCTAAGCCGGCATCGGTTTCATCGCGGTTAATAAATAAATCCAGCAAACCGATATAAGCCTCAGGACGCCTTTTATCGACATTTGTGATCGCTTTTTCCAGCAATTTGAGCGCCTTTTGGTCCTCGCCATTCATATGCGAGACACCCGCGGCATTTACTAGTTTCATATAATCCTGGAACTCCGTATTTTTGATCCCCTTATAACCAGCGACAGATGTCGTTGTAAAAATAAAAAACAGTATGACAGGGATCAGAAACACCGATAATTTTTTCCGCAGCTTCTGCTTGTACCCTTCCGTCAACTTGTTAATATTGTAAAAATCATATAATAGCTCACTGCTGCTTTGATAACGGTTGCCCGGCTCGGACTGGGTGCATTTATTGATGATATGTTCGAGCCCTTCCGGCAGGGCCGCATCCCAGTGACGGATCGGTTTCAGTTCAAAGGGCGGTTCATTGATGCTTTTTCCGGTAACGAGATGGTACAGCGTGACGCCCAAACTATAAATATCGGTTCGCACATCGGTCTGCTTGCCGGAGATCTGCTCGGGCGCGGCATAGGATTTGGTCCCGAGATTGGTCGTGTCGGTCGTGCTTTCTGCCTTGAACTCCCGGGCAATCCCGAAATCTACTAATTTAATTTTGCCCTCCGGGGTCAGCATAATATTGTCCGGTTTCATATCCCTGTATATAATCGGATGGGGTTTTCTTGTATGTAAGTACTCTAAAACATCACCGAGCTGTTTTGCCCAATCAATCACTTTGGGGGCGGAAATCGTTTTTTCGCGTTTCAGTTTTTCTTTTAGCGACTCGCCCTCGATGTAGTCCATGACGACATAGATGTCGCCTTTTGCATCGATAATGTCATAGATTTTCGGCAAGGCCCCGTGGTCGAGTTTTTTCAGCATGTTGGCCTCGACAATCAAGCTGTTGATGAGCAGCTCATTGTTGCTCGACTCGCGCTTGCGGATATCTTTTACAACTAGGGATTTATTAAGGTGGTTATCCATGGCGAGGTAGACAATGCTCATCCCGCCCCGGCCGATTTCCTTTAATATTTCATAGCGATCATCGATTACTGTTCCAATCTGTATCAAGAAAAACTCCCCCGATGGTTGATAACGTTTGGTGGTGGTTGAGTGTTGTGGTTCTGGGTTTCGCCAATTGGGGTGTGCGTTTCGCCAATTGGGTGTCGTTTTCCGCCAATTGGAGGTCCGGTTTCGCCAATTGGGTGCCGTTTTCCGCCAATTGGAGGTCCGGTTTCGCCAATTGGGTGCCGTTTTCCGCCAATTGGCGGGGTCCATGCGCCAATTGGCGACTGCTTTCCGACAATTGGCAGCGCCTTTCCGACAATTAGTCATCGCTTTCCGACAATTGGCGCTCTCTCCCGCTTATACCACTTCTGCCACCACAACCGAAATGTTATCGACTTCTTTTCGTGCTTTCACTAACTCTACTAACCCGATTACTTTTTCCTTCATCTGTTTTTCATCCGTCAGCTTGGACGGATGAAAGTTCTCAACCAGCTCTTCCTCTGAAATCTGATGGTAAAATCCGTCCGAACACAACATAAATACCGTCTTTTCCTTAAGATCTCCCGTAGAGAAGGCAATCTTAATATCCTTTGTTGCCCCGACGCATTGCAGCAACACATTTCGACGCGGATCCGATTTGGCCTGCTCTTCTGTCAGGTTGCCACGGGCCACTTCTCTTGCCACTACCGTTTGATCCGTCGTTACTTGCGTCAGGGTGCTCGAAATTTGATAGACTCTGCTGTCGCCAATGTGGACGATGTAGTATTTATGATGAACAATGAGCAGAGCCGTAACGGTTGTCCCTAATGTTACCTTTTCTGATTCCCCATAGCTCAGGATTTTCTCATTTAATTGCTTAATACAGGTTTCTAACTCCGTCTGGATATCTTCCTCAATGTGCTCGGATTTCGCGATTCTCGGCATCTCAGAGTCAAACCAGTCCGACATCCCCCTAATGACCGTTGCGCTGGCGAGCTCTCCGTGGGACAGCCCCCCCATGCCGTCACAGACAACGAAAAGACCAACCTGTCCTTTTGGAGTCCGAGCTGTTTTTAGTAATAACCCATCCTGATTGGTTTTCTTTTTTATACCTACATCCGTATGGTATGCCGTTAAAATAGACATTTTCAAACCTCATTCTTTTTTGAAACTTTGATGGTGGTGCCGGGGTGCAAAATTACACCTTATATCAGCTTTGCTTTTACCCTTTTCAGAAAAACCCCTCTCCCACGGCAATGAAAGAGCTATCCGCGAATCAAAAGACTCTATTAAAACAGTCTAAAAACAAACTCCTCGTTTGCTAGTTTAATTTTATCCTCATGCTTCAGCTTGGTTTTACTATTCTGAACAAGCCTTACTCCGTTTAAGTAGCTGCCGTTTCGAGACTGTTTGTCGACAAAAAAATATTCTCCATTCACCGTAAGGATCTCCGCATGAACGCGGCCGACCACTTTATTTTTCGCAACAAAATCTACTTGTTCTGGATCCCTGCCCAGCTTAAAAACAGCCTTCGTCAGGGAGATTTTTTCCCCCGTTGCTGCCTCTAGAAGAAACGGCTGCGCTAAAGTGTGCGGCCCAACCCCTAATGCCGTGGTGCCCTCTTCCTCCTCAACACTCACTGAACCTAAAACCGTTGTCCCTTCTTCAACTGCAGCAGCTGCTTCGCTAATCATGTTCCCCTGGCTTGGACTATAAAAATGAGCCTGTGGAACACCCTTGTTCGTTTCCGTCAATGGACCTGCAATACCTGCAGCCAACTCCTTCAATGCTTCTTTAAAATGCAGTAAAGGAAGGTCGGTGTTTTTTACAAGATAATTGTGGAGCTTGATGAAAAATAACAAATCATCTGCTTCATCGTACGGAGCATCGGCGATTAACGTTTTAAGAAACTCGTTCATTGATACCTTTTCAAAAACATTAACTTTAACCGGAACATACAAAAATACTAATCTATTTGAAAAGTCATCAAGGAAGATATATTTCTTGTTGAGCAGGATTTTCTCGAGATCTAAGCCGTTTTTCTCAAGGTCCTCCAGACCTTCCATCATCTTTAAAAGTGTGGCCACCAGTTGCTCCTTCGATAACGTACTAGCGAATAGCTGCTCCAAATTAACAGGTGAAATCATATCATAGCGAAGCGCAGCCGCCCCATCCCTCTTCACCACGCCGAACGGCAGCAACCCCGAGATCCGCAGCTTATTATTCGTCAACAGATCCGTCTCCGCCCGATCAGCCACCATCTCCATATCCAGCTCCATCCCGTTCGGAACCGGATAATAAAAAAACTTTGAAAACCCGTAATCCTCCAAGCTGAGGTCCAGATTCCTAATCATCTATTCTTCCCTCCCAATCTTAGTGGTGCCTGACAAAATTCGACAGTGCCAAGCACCACCCGAATTTTCTTGTTTCACAGAGTGTTCCACAAATCCAAACTATTTGAATGCGCTGGCGTTGTTGTTGATGGCGGCTTCTGTGCTGTCATATGAGTTTACAGTTTGGTCTAAGAATTTTGAGTAGCTTTCGACGATGTCGCGGAAGTTATCGAATTTTGGTACTAGTGCGTTAAAGTTGTTTCTGATGGTGTTGGACGCGTCACTATTCCACGCATTGGCTAAGGCGTTCATTTCTTTTTTGATTTCGTCCAGTCTCGCTGTTAAGTTGTGGTTTAACGTGCGGATTTGGCTGGCGGTACTGGTGACCTCATTAAGACCAATTTTAATTCCTTCAATTGTCATTAGTTCCACCTCTCTTTCCTAGTAATCTATTGATTAATTTTGCAGACGTTTCGCTGCAGAAACGATATCTGACTGGGTGTTTCTGTATGTTTTTGCACTAACTTTTAGGAAATCGGAGTATTGTCTCATGAGCTGAGTCATTTTTTGGAAATCATCTGTAAATCCTTTGATTTGCGTAGTGTATGCAACGTTATCCTGCCCTTGCCAAGCAGCCTGCATCCCGTCTACTTCTTGAAAAAGTGATTTATACAGTCTTTCATATTCAGCTGATTGCTGGTCAATCTTATTTGCTGCATCCTCCAGCTTTGCCGGGTCCACCATAATTGATCTTGCCATGCTTCTCACCTCCTTTAAAGTGCTGGTCAGTTTGAAGAGGAGTTACGCCAATTGGGGCTCGTTTTTCGCTAGTTGGACCGTGCTTTCCGCTAGTTGGGGACCGCTTTCAGCCAGTTAGCTAGGCTTTTACGCTAGTTAGACTGTCTTTCGCCAATTGGGGCTCGTTTTTCGCTAGTTGGACCGTGCTTTCCGCCAGTTGGTGACCACTTTTCGCCAGTTAGCTTGGCTTTTACGCTAGTTAGATTGTCTTTCGCCAATTGGGACTCGTTTTTCGCCAGTTGGACCGTGCTTTCCGCTAATTGGGGACCGCTTTCCGCCAGTTAGCTAGGCTTTTACGCTAGTTAGACTGTCTTTCGCCAATTGGAGAGGCTCTTTTACGACAATTAGCTACCTTCTTCCGACAATTGAAGACTGTTTTACGACAATGGATGCTCCTTACGACAATGGGAAAGGCTTTTGCGACAATAGACAACCTCCCAACGACAATGAAACACCCCTTACCGACAATAGAAACCTGCCATACGACAATAAGACCCCAATCTCGCTATACCTTCATTCACAGCAGCATCAACTTCTCACCATTTTTCAACCCAAGCTCCTCGATCGTCCTGCCCAGATCAAGCACACTCCCCGTTTTCCGATCACATAGAATCGTTTGTTCCGATGCCTTGTAATAGCCTTGCGAAAGCTCCGAAACGGCACTCGACAACAACATCAACACCTCATACAGCTTACTTTTCACCGGAATAAACACATCAAAGGAGCGTGAGGCGGCGGGGTTATAGACTTCAACTAAAATCTTATGCATATTGCACCGCCCTCTCTTCCCGAACCGCAGCAGCCGTCACAAGCTTCAAAAGCTTCACTTTGCCTTTCTGAATCACATAGCCAAAGTCCTCCGGCAGCTCCCCATACAGGTCGTTCGTGATTTTGCTAATTTTAAAGACATATTGTTCGGCAATGCCGTTGCCGACCCAAATTGCCTGATTCAACGATACCTGTTTTTGGAACCATGCTTCATACATAATCGGGCTGATTTTGTCGGCCGCATCGGCGATGATCATCGTCACGTTAAGCCCGTTTCCTTTTTCTAAAAATACCTTCAACTTATCCTTGCCATCCTCAGATAGCTGCGCCATTAATCCGCTTAATGAATTCACCAAACAGGTCATCTTCTCAAACACTGGGGGCTCTTGGCCTTCCGCAAGAGCATCCTTCATGGTGTTGTTGCGATACACTAATGTATTAAATAAATGAACAATCATCTCTTCAGGCTCGCTGACATATTGGTACCCACGATCAGGGGCCGCGACCGCAAAGCCAGCCCCAGCATCCAGTACGATCACCTCGCCGTCGGCCCTAGACGACACAACCTCTGCCAGCCCCTGCATGAACCCGGAGCAATCGTCGACATTCATCGCCGAAACCAAATTCACAAACGAAGCATCGAAATCATACCCGACAACCGCTAAAGATCCTTTTTCCACACCAATCGGCACACCGGAAACACCATCAACTTCAGCCAAATAATGCACATCCACCTTCTCCGGTAAAAGCGGTACCCGCTTCGCCCTAGCGCCTTGCCACTGATAGCTTCGGCAATAATCGGTTACAAAGCGATACAAATCAGCCGAATCACGACTAATTTGCGCCACCTGGAATTCGTAAACCGCATCACTTTTAAAAATCCCCCGTCCCTTAAACTTCGAAGGATAGACTCCATCGACATGGCCCAATACCCCCGAGTATTCAGAAGCATCATTTAGCTGCAGCACATACAACTGTTTAAAGTTCTGCAGCAGGCGGTACCTTAGCGCACCTGTATTTAAAGCGGTCACCACAAAATAAACTCCATATTTTAGACCCTCGCGCGTCAAATAGGAAATCGTTTCCTCATAGTGCTCATACGTTTCGGCAAACGCCGAATAATTATGGATGGCTACCACGATTGACGGAACCAATACTGGCGACATTTTATTAAAAGCTTTAAAATCGCCCCCGTACTCAGCAAATCGCTTCTTCCGGACGGCAATTTCGTCCGATAGCATTTTAAAGAGATTCCCGATTTTCTCCGCTTCATGTGAAAGCATGACATCACCGACATGCGGCGCTTCACGATACCAGCTCAAGGTCTCGGAGCCAAAATCGAGGAGATAGAGATTGACCTCGTCTGGCGTATGCTCCTCCATCAACGAATAGACGAGCGTGGTCAAAAGCGTCGTTTTCCCGCTGCCGGCAACTCCGTAGACAACCGTATTTCCTTCAAATGGCAGCCGCAGCACACCCCGCCTTTGATTCGCCGGGTCATCGTATTCGCCAATCACCGGATTCAACTCGGAACTTGATGCAACGCCGTACTTTGCTTTTAGCTCATCCACAAAAATATCGGCTGGAATCGGCTCAAGCCACAGCGGCTTCACCTGTATCTTTTCCTGCTCTGCCAGCCCTGCAAGATAGTTTACCACTTCATCTATTTGCTTCATCGGATTCTTCACTCGGCGCTCCCGCTCAAGCCGTGCCTTCTTCACAACGCGGCCCAAATGGTCGATGACCTCAATCCCGTCATCCACCTGCTTTTCAACCCGATCAGCAGGATAATACGGCGCACCGGCCCATGCCGACTGCCCCAGCTCAAACAGCTCGTTATAGCCGACCTGGAGGAAGAAACGACCGGTTTGCGATAATTCCGCGGCATCGGGACGCTTGATGACCTCCATACTGTCGGCCTTCTCCTGCACCTTCAGGCTGATGCGGAACTTACTGTTGCTCCAAATCTGATCATCGACGACCCCGGAAGGCTTTTGCGTCGCCAAAATCAAGTGCACGCCCAAGCTCCGGCCAATCCGCGCCGCGCTGACGAGCTGGTCCATAAATTCCGGCTGCTGCGTTTTTAACTCGGCAAACTCATCGGAAATCATCATTAAATGCTGGAGCGGCTCGGTCACGACGCCCTCGCGGTACAACTTTTGATATTTATAAATATCGATATTGCTTTCATTCAGGCGACGGCTCGTTTCGCTAAAAATGGCCTGGCGCCGCTTCAATTCACTTTGAATCGAAATGAGCGAGCGCTTTACCGCCGCACCGTCTAAGTTGGTAATCGTCCCGGCGAGATGCGGCAAGTTCAAAAAGGCATTCGCCATGCCGCCGCCCTTGTAATCGATTAAAATAAACGCCACTTCATCGGGATGGTAATTCACTGCGAGTGATAAAATCAGCGTCATAATGAATTCACTTTTTCCCGAACCAGTCATTCCGGCAATCAAGCCGTGCGGTCCGTGGTATTTTTCGTGAAGGTCGATTGTGAAGTGCTCACCGCGAGCGTTGACCCCAATCGGCGTCCCCATCGTGAGAGTTGGATCATTCTCACTCCACCGCGCGAGCGCGTTCAAATGTTCAATTTTTCCGACTCCAAACATTTCTAAAAAGGTCATCATTTCCGGCAAGGTGTAAGCTTCAACGGAAGAGGCCAGCTGGATATTCGCCAATTTGACGGCTACTTCCTCGGCATCCTCACAGAAATAAATATCGGGCTCAAACGCCTGATATTTACCGGAAAGGTCATCCTTGTCGTAAATTTTTCCGACCACACCATCAAGCTCAACGACATTCGAGCATTCCTTCGGCAGTTTTTCAAGCTCGTCATAAAGGGTAATTAAGCTGAAGCCGAGGTCCTTCTTCTCTTTTAACAGCAAATTGACCATTTCCGCTTTTCCCGCTAGCTCTTTGTTCATTAAAAACACGACATAATGCGGCGGTGCCGGCTCCCACTCATTTGCTTCCCGAACCGCAATCTCCTTTTCAAAATAAGCAGAAAGCTCCTTCATTTCATTAGCATCCGTTGCGATAAAGCGGATTTTTTTCTCATCCTCCCAAACATGTGGCAGCCATTTGACAAACTCCCACGGCTCCTGTTGGTCGTAAATGAATACAAGTTTCAGCTCATCATAGCTATGCAAGGCCGTTAATTGAAAAATAATCCCCTTCACAAAATCTATGACATTTTCTCTAGGCCCAATGATTCCGCTCACCCGGTCTTCCATAAAAGACAGAGTGACAGGCACATGCGGGAGGATTTTCGGGGCATCTGCCAATTGGTATAAGGCTTCCTGAAGATTATCGTCCTGCAGGGTAAATTTCTTTTCCGGGTACTTGATTTCCGCAACCATCGGGATATCGCCAAGCCCGACACGTACACGCAAAAAATCATTCTGGCCTATGGCCCGCTCCCACAAATTGCGTTCGCGCTGGTCAATCCGCTGCAGGCAGTTCGCCAGGGAGACATGGTTTTCGTGGAGAATCTCGCATTGATGCGAGCATTCTTCCCGAATCGCTTTTTTCATATCTTCTAAGTATTGCAAATATTTTCCCTGACGGATTTTCTCTTGGGCGATCCGCCGTTTCTTTTCAAACTGTTTTGTTAAAATCGGCCAGAGAATCATCCCGATGAGCATGCTGATCGACATCACCAATGTCGGCATCGCATACATCATATCGCCATTTGTCCGCCTCACATTGAGCACGGCGAACACACCTGTGGCAAGGGACGCCATCCCCATCGTAATCGAAGGGCCAAGCATTAACATCAGCGGCGTCTCATCCGGTTCACGCGGCTGCGGCGGCGGATCAATCTTGATCGTTTTCCGCTCTATTTCTCGCTTAAACCTTGGTGAGCGGTAGAACAAATCTTCATTCTTTTCTTCTACTAAAAAATCATCGAGCTCATCGTCTTCTTCGATGACCGGCTTTTCTACAGCAAACGGCTGAAAACTACCCCGGTCTAAAAAAACAAGCTGATGGGGATTATTTAATGAAAGCATGCGCCCATTAAAAATAATCCGTAACCCCATAATCGAGATGACATCACCAATAGCTAGAACTTTTTCGCTGATTCTTTCCCCGTTCACATACGTACCGTTTGAACTGTTCAGGTCGCGCAGCTTTGCCTGCCCATCGCCGCTGTATTCAATTAACGCGTGTGTGCTGGAAACCAGTTTATTGGTAAAACAAATATGATTATCCTTGGCACGACCAATCTTGACCACACCTGCGGTTACAATATGTCTCGAAAATTCGTTGCGGTCCTCGCTGAAGGGCTCGACATAGAGCAATGCAGAGGAATTGCCGCCCCGGTCAATGGTATAGGTCATAAATGGCTCGAGCAGCGCTTTCAGATCGGAATCTTTCAGGTGGGCATATTTATTGGATTTTACATACCATTTGCCCTCTTCCGCTTCGACCGCCATCAGATCTTTCGGATTACCAGCGTTATCTTCAGTTGTCAGGATATATCTTCCGGTAATTTTTTCGGGCAGCACAAGCGTAAACGCCTTGTCCCGATCAAAAAGCGTTAAAATCAAAAGCATTCTCCCCTTATACTGTTAAGCTCGTAATCTTGGAATCCTTTGATAGCCATTATCTAAAATCTTTAATTAATTTTGGTATAAGATATATGAGGGCAATAACGGTAAGAACAAGAAGAAGCCTTTTCTGCCGTTTATCTCCGATTCGATATTCATTAATTAGATTCAAAATCATTGCAACGATTGTCCATGCAAAAAAGCTACAGACAAACATCCCACCAATCGCTTTAACAATATTGTAAAAGTTACTAAAAAAATGCGGATTTACAAACAGCACTGCACAATCAAATAAATAAAGGTCGAGCCTGCGCTCCAGGTGGAGACGCTTTTCCATGTGTTTTTAAGCACGAGCAATTCCTCCTATTAATTTGGAAAAACACACGTGATTAACCATCTCGTGTGTTTTTGCTTTGGATTATAGGGAATTCCTCTCAAAAATATTTTTTAAATATAATAGAAAATCACTAAACCCAAAACAAAAATAGAAACGAGCATCAAGTCCTTTCTTTTGACCCACGAACACTTCCAAAATCGCACATTTTCTCATTCATATCCTATATCATACAGAAAATTCCAGACAATGAGTACACTACTTTTGTATCAAATTCTGTCTAATGATGGTGACAAACGCCCTAGTAGAAATCGAAAACTATCACTTTATTCCTAGCGCGAGGGAATTAACCACCAACAAAAATACACACAAGGGTTCCTAACCATCCTGTGTGCATGTTATTATTTTGGATCCTATTCATTCACCATTGCCACCGGGCTCTCGCCTTTTGCATCCTTTTCCTCATCCATAGCTGTTTCAGCATTAATTGATGGACAGTGGAATCCATAATGGCCGGCCATTCTTTTTCGCTTTTTCCCCTAAAAGAAGCCTCACAATGGAATTAGCCACCCCCGGATATCCATTGATGGTTACCAATAATGCAAGTTCCTCTGACGTACACGTCATAATAGAATCCATCATTTCACAGTCCTTTTATAAAAAAATTGCATCTAGAAACGCTTTTAAAATGTAATAGATTATCACACAAACCCAGAACAAAACAAAAATAGAAACGAGCATGAACAACTTTCTTTTAATCCAGGAGTATTTCATAAATCTTTTATTGAGATAAGGCCCCAACCCGAAAATCGCAACCATCAGAAAGTTAATGATCTTTTGAAAGATATTGGTGGGATTTTCCGTATATCCTAATTCATATTGATTGGTGATTGCCCTTCCCAAAACTAGTACCAATACACTAAAAATCATTTGGACTCCCATGTAATAGATGATTAGACCTTTAACAATTTCCAACTTTTCTTGTGTCATGTTTTAACCCTTACTTTTTCTTATTCTGTACACCATCAGTTGAACCAACTTTTAAAATGATAGGCCGTCCTTAAATCTGATAATTTTATAATATCCGGTGCGAGACCGGCCCCCGTACTTTTTACAAAATCAGTTTGTATTTTAATTCTCAACACGGTTTCACACCTCCATTATTTTTTCTCATGTGCCTTTTTGGCCTCAGCCTTTGCTTTCGCCTCTGAATCTGCTTTCGCTTTCGCTTCTTCCTCCTGTTTAATACCGTCTGCAGCGGAGCTGATATCCGAGCTAATCCCCTCCAATTTTGAAGCGAGCGCCATCATTTCCCTATTCATCTGCTCAATCGCCTGGTTCACATACAGCATTTCTTGAGCCTGCCAGCCATTGTTTAAACTACCTCTCGTCTGCATTAAATGCTGCTGGACATCGCGGAGAGTTGAGGCATAATGACTGATTTTATTGGCCTGGGAATGGGCTAAATGAACATTAATTCCCACTAAATCACCTACTTTTATGTAAAAACTACCCTATTTTTTTATTCATTATAAAATTTTTCCTTTTGTTATGCTATACAATTGGGAGAAATCGGGTAATTACTCCTGGTAGGAAGGAGATATTATTTCCCGCCTTTCTCCAAAATCAGGGGCAGTAAACACAAAAAGGCCGCCCCATATTTTAAGGCAGCCTTAGCAGATTCGTTTTTTATAGAAAAATCATTTCCAAAATATTCTTCACAATGTAATAAACCATCACATAGACAAGGGATAGAATCATAATGGAACTAAGCATCAGGGTTTTTCGAACAATCCAAGAGTATTTCATAAACCTTTTATTAAGATACGGCCCAATTCCAATAACAGCAATCGTACAAAAAGTACTAGCCCTCTGAAACATGTTTTGCGGGTTTTCATAAACCCCTGCATTATATGTATGGAGAACACGCCTGCCCGCTACCATTACTAAAAAGCAAAAAGTGATATGTAAACACAAAAAATAGGCGAAAATGTCCAGTATTACTCTTAAAGTTTCCGGTGTCATAAAACTCATACCTTTTTGGATTCATTATAAAATCAGATGAACCATTGTGCTATAGTGTTTAGGGAAATTAGGTACATCCTCCTAAAACATGCAAAAAGCCAGGCAGAGTTCTCCGCCTGGCTTTCCACCCTATTTCCACATCTTAAAGACCTTCGTCACTTTCTTCACCGGCACCTGCGAGCCGCCGCGTTTCTCGACGTTCTCAATCATCATCGCAATCATCAGGTTCGGTTTCTTCGGATTATACGCGATGAACCAGCCATTTTGCGTTCCGAGCTCGCCCTGCTTCTGCTTAATCTCAGCCGTCCCGGTTTTTCCCGCCAGCGGGTAGCCCGGAATATTCGCCGCACGCGCCGTTCCGCCTGGATCTGTCACAACTTTCCGTAACATCGGTGCAATCGTCGCTACCGCATCCGGCGTCATCGCCTGCTCCTGAAGCACCTGACTCTTCTTGTCACCTGCCAGCAAAATGGGCTTCATCATATTGCCACTGTTGACAAGTGGCGTATACGCCGCCATCAAGCTCACGATATTCATTTGGATTTGCCCCTGCCCGTAGCCTGAATCTGCTAGTGAAATTTCACTGCTAAGACTCCCAATGGTCGCCTTCTCTAATGGGAACGGATAGTCCAACTCTTTTTCAAAACCAAACTTTTTCAGGCCATCCACAAACGCCGTCCGGCCTGTTTTCAGTGCCGCCTGCGCGAAATAGATGTTGTCAGAGTATACGAAGGCTTTTTCAAGATTGACCGGGCTTGCTTCATGAACCCGTGTCACATAATAGCCTCCCCATGACTTGCTCTTCTGCCATTTCAGCCCTTTAATCGCCACCGACTGCCCTGGTGTAATCGCCTTGTTCTCAAGCGCAATCGCCGCCGTAATCGGCTTCATCACTGACCCTGGTGCATACGTTTGTTTAAAGCGTGTGGTCAGCGGCATCTTTTTGTTGCCCTGCAGCGCCTTCCATTCGGAAGCCGAGAATCCAAGCGACGCTTGATTCGGGTCAAACGATGGACTGCTTACGAGTGCCAGCGTTTCCCCGGTCATCGGGTTCATCGCCCCCGAGGTTCCGGCATCGCCCTGCATTTCATCATAAAGGTTCGCCTGCAGCTCCGCATCAATCGTCAGTTTAATCGTCTTGCCGTTCTCAACTGGCTTCTCGGCGAGCACCTCTTCACTGCCATCCTTCTTCTTAATCGTAATCTTCACGCCGGTCTGACCCTTGAGCTCCTTATCATACACTTGCTCAAGGCCGCGTTTTCCGATGAGATCCTGCGCGGTATAGCCCTTCGACTCCAACTCCTTTAGCTCCTCAGCGGTAATCGCCCCGACATAGCCCACCAACTGCGCCGCCGACTCCTTATATGGATAAATCCTTGCCGGCACATCCTTTGTCACCACCGACTGGATGCTCATCAGTTGATTGATCACCTTATGATCATCAAGCGGAATCCTTCTGAGCGGCACAAACAGCTCCGGCTTCACCCAGCTTGCCCCAAGATCCTGCTCAATCTGATCCGTTGAAATATCCAATAGTTTCGCCAGCTGCGCTATAATCTGCCCCTTTTTACCGCCCATCTTGCCAGGCACGACGCCGACTTCAATCACATCACCATTCACCGCCAGCCCGTTGCCATTGCGGTCAAGAATCTCGCCGCGCTCAGGGCTTGTCGTGCTCAACCCGATTTTATCGCCCTTCTGTAATTTTGGAAAAATGAACCCTGTATTCCAGTCTACGTACCAGTTCTTCTTATCGTCTTTTTCCTCTTTTTTTAACTTTGCCTTGTAAGTGAAGGAAATGGGACCAGCCATACTATTCATCTTGGCGTTAAAAGAATAGGTTGCCTTCTCTCCGTCCCCCTGTTTATCCTCTTTCGGCTTTTTGAAATTCACTTTGAGGTCCGTAATTTGCAGGTCTTTATAGATTTTTTCATAGCGCGACGTAAACTCCTCTTTAGAGATAGATTTTTTCGCGCTAGTTGAAAGGTAATCATACATTTGGTCAAATTTTTGTTGGTTCCATAATTTTATGTATGAAGCAAATCGGTCCTGCGGTGCAGGTTCCTTGTTGCAGCCGGCAAGCATTGTCACAACGACAAGCAGCAGAACCCCGATTAATTTTTTCACAGATGCTCCCTCCTTTTTTCTATTATTTTACCACCAGAGGGAGGCATCGACCAATTTTTAGGATATGGAATATTTCCGTTGGAGGAAAACAATGTGAAGGACAAGAAGATATCTATCCGCTGCAATGGGTTCCTTTTTCAAAAAAAAAACACAAAAAAGAGGAAAGTTCATTCCCCTTTCCCCTCTGTTCCATTATTATGAATTTGTGTCGGAAGAGCTGTCAGATGGTGTGCCATCTTCTTCAGATGATGTGCCTTGATCAGCTGGAGTTTGTGTGCTGTCATCGATTTTTTGCTGATCTGGAGTTATCGTGCTGTCATCCGCTTTTTGATCTTTTGCTTTATCTTCCGTTACTTTTTCTGTTGTGTCTGCTGCTGGTGTTGTGTTATCTTCCTGCAACGCGCTTAGCGTTTTGTTAAAATAGTTATCAGGATTGACCGCTACACCGTCTTTGCGGATTTCAAAGTGTACATGTGTACCCGCTTTTTCGTTGAATAAGCTTTGTCCAGCTTTGGCAAGGACATCACCTTGTTTTACTTGTTCGCCAACCTTGACCTTCATGTCTTTAACCGATGAGTATTGTGTAACTACCCCTTTTTCATGCTCGATTTCAATGACATTACCTAAAGTGGCATCTTCGTTTACTTTTGTAACCGTTCCACTTAAGGCAGCAACTACATCAAATGTTTCCCCGTTTTTCATCGTGATGTCGATACCGGTGTTTGGAACGTATTGATTATTGTAATGTACTAATGCTGCGACTTGCTCTTCCTTGCTTGCTTTGAAATCATAGAATTTCTTTTCTACGACTGCAGAGTCAGCATTTGCCACTGGCATTTTGAAGTTTTCCATTGATTTGTTGACTTCAACAGATGGCTCGTTGAATTTTTTCTGAGCGATGTCTGTGGCTTTGTTATCTTTTGTTGAACTGGTAAGGTTCGTGTACCAAAGAACACCTGTCAGAATGATTGCTGCACTTGCGATATAAATGGCTGGTAATACCCAACGCTTTTTGAAAAAGCTTTTTTGAGAAGATCGTTTGTTTTCTTCCTCTCTCATTTTTCATCACCTCAGCAATCATTCTGAACAGATCAGTAGAATTATATACACGAGGTGGAAAATTTTTTTAGTTTTTGTCAAGGTTTATGTTTTTATGCATGGAAAGGTGGAATTTTTTTATGAAGTTTTTTAAATGGGTGCTCCGGGTGCTGCCCGCCCTCTATATGGCGGCGATTTGGATCCAGTCGAGTTTTTCTTCCGATCATTTTGTCCGCCTCCCCGAGGAGGGCCTCGATAACACCATTAAAGAGTCGCTGCATTTGGTTGAGTTTGCGATTTTGTATGTTTTACTAGTGCTGGCGTTTTTGTCGTGGCGGGCGGGTTTGGGTGCTCGGCTGAATGTAGCTTGTGCGGTGTTTGCTGCGCTTTACGGCATCAGCGACGAAATTCATCAATCCTTCAATCCAGCCCGCTCCGCATCGTTGTTTGACATTTTTAAGGATTTTGTTGGAATTAGTGTTTGCTTCTATTTTGTGCATGGTGCTTTGTTTAAGGGTAAGTTTGCAGGATTGCGGAGGATGCTGGGGCTTGTGGGGGCGTAATAGACCCGCCCCTTATTCGTCCCGCTAAAAGATATATCCATGGAAGTTAGAATCGTATAAGCTACTCTACGGGATGAAATATTTAGAAGGGCCCTTAGTTCTACGTTTGTGATCGTCGGTTTAATCAAAAGGAAATGATCGTTAATGCGTTGAACATGTGCATCCTTAAATTTTTTCCCGCAATCTCGGCAATACCAAAAACCTCTTTGATAAATCATGGGACGTGTATGACAGTTGGGGCAGCGGACTCCCGGAAGAAGGTCCTTGGGAGAAATCTTAAATTTTTCAAGGATATCTGGATCATCCGGAACGTGATTCGCAAGTAAAAGGCGTGTGATTTTCCTCAAATCCTTTGGCTCCATTCTTTCCTGACAACTGTTTTCAATTAGCTCAATTTTTCCTAGTAAACCCTCACTATTGCAGATATTCCGGTTAATCTCGTAATTATTGGTGTCCGTGATGATGACCGTTTCCTCTTTACTGTTTACGAAAAGGTACATAATCGGCGGCACTGGATGATTGCGGTCCTGTAACCATTTCCTCAGCTTTTTAGCTTGTGTCTTGGCCTGTAGGACCGGGTTCTTTATTCTGGTCCTTTTATTGTTTTGTTTAAGCGTGGTTTGATCAAAATTCTTTTCGAAAATGATTTCACCACCCCGATTTTTAACTTCAAGGACTAGAAAGAATGAGGTACATAAAATCAGAATATCCATTTGAAAATAGTATTCTCCATCAAAGAGGCGGAGGTCATGGATGATATCATATTTTTTCATGTCGAGCTGTTTCAGATAAAATACTAGTGATTTTTGGCCTTGATATCCTCTCATTTGATTACTAAATTCTTGGAGAATTGCCGGTAATGTTGGGTGATCTGAAGGTAGGTCTCTGATAGCGGCCTCAAGTTTGGGGATGATGAGTGGGAGTGTGCATGGTTTTAGTTCCATTTGCATCGTCCTTTCGTTTTTTAGACTATTTCTTATTTTGTTACGTGTTTCCCTGCAAAAATCGCCTTTTTCGATGACAAATTTGTGACGGTTTAAAATTTGTTTTTCAGGTAGCTCTTATTTATGTTCTATTTTGCTTGGTTTATGTTCCAAACGACTATTTTTCATCCAAAAAGCCAGGCGGACGCCTGGATCAGGTCATATTCTTCCTCCATTTTTCGTTGATCCCCGCCCTTTTTAATTACCTTTTTCAATCGGCTTTCTAACTTATGTTCCTTTTCGCTTACTTTATGTTCCTATTTACCTCGTTTATGTTCCATTCCCCACGATATATGTTCCAAACGACTATTTTTTATCCAAAAAGCCAGGCAGATGCCTGGCTCAGGTCATTTTCCTCCCCCATTTTTGATCCAGAAGACTATTTTTCATGGATCTCCTTCCTTTCTAATTACCTTTTTCAATGGGCTTTCTAACTTATGTTCCTTTTCGCTCATTTTATGTTCCGATTTATCTCGTTTATGTTCCAACTCTACCAATATATGTTCCAATCAACTTTTTTCCATTCAAAAAGCCAGGCGGACGCCTGGCTCAGCTCAATTTCCTCCCCCATTTTTGATCCAGAAGACTATTTTTCATGGATCCCCTTCCTTTCTAATTACCTTTTTCAATGGGCTTTCTAACTTATGTTCCTTTTCGTTCATTTTATGTTCCGATTTATCTCGTTTATGTTCCATTCCCCACGATATATGTTCCAAACGACTATTTTTCATCCAAAAAGCCAGGCAGACGCCTGGCTCAGGTCATATTCTTCCTCCATTTTTCGTTGATCCCCGCCCTTTTTAATTACCTTTTTCAATCGGCTTTCTAACTTATGTTCCTTTTCGCTTACTTTATGTTCCTATTTACCTCGTTTATGTTCCATTCCCCACGATATATGTTCCAAACGACTATTTTTCATCCAAAAAGCCAGGCGGACGCCTGGCTCAGGTCATTTTCCTCCCCCATTTTTGATCCAGAAGACTATTTTTCATGGATCTCCTTCCTTTCTAATTACCTTTTTCAATGGGCTTTCTAACTTATGTTCCTTTTCGCTCATTTTATGTTCCGATTTATCTCGTTTATGTTCCAACTCTACCAATATATGTTCCAATCAACTTTTTTCCATTCAAAAAGCCAGGCGGACGCCTGGCTCAGCTCAATTTCCTCCACCATTTTTGATCCAGAAGACTATTTTTCATGGATCCCCTTCCTTTCTAATTACCTTTTTCAATAGGCTTTCTAACTTATGTTCCTTTTCGCTTACTTTATGTTCCGATTTACCTCGTTTATGTTCCATTTCCCACGATATATGTTCCGAAGCACAATTTTATGTTCCAACCCCACACAAAAAGCCAGGCATCCATACCTGGCTCAAAACTAATCTCCCTACTTCGACGCCGTAATCGTCGCCAACATATTCTGCGCCGAAGTAATCTGTATACCCTTATAATAATGCTTCACAATCTGCTTATAATTCTTCCCTTCCGCCGCCATTCCATTTGCTCCATACTGGCTCATGCCGACGCCATGGCCGAACCCTTTGGTGGCAATAACAATATGGTCACCCTTTCGGCTCCACGTGAAATCAGATGACTTTAAATCCAATTTATCGCGGATATCTTTTCCAGTTAACGTTTTTCCATTAAAATCGACTTTTCCTACACGATGCCCCGCCGTCCGGTCAATAATTTTTCCAATCGTTGGACCAGATCCTAGCGTAACGCCCAATTTTGCCTGAAACTCCGCGACAGGGACCACCTGCTGATTATAGAACTTCGGTGAATTCTTATCCCACGGGCTTGGAACGCTGCGTAGATATGGGTAGGCGTTCTCCCAATAATCCTCGGAATTTTCCGTATAGCCGTTACTAGTGGAGAAAAAGGAAGCATCGATGGGCTTGCCTTTATAGGTGATAATCATACCGCTCGTTGCCCTAACTGCCTCAAGAACTTTTTTCTTCTTCCAGCTGTAATCCATCTCCCATTCTTGCTTCAGCTCATCGTCGCTTTTATACACCTGATGAATCTGGGTATCCGTTACCTCCGCACCTTTTGGAACGCCAATTCGGTCGTCTTTATTCATCAGTCTTTCCACAATGTATGTTCTTGCGGTTAAAGCCTGAGCCTTAAGCGCTTCTTCCTGGAAATCAGCAGGCATTTCCGCCGCGACAACACCGACAAGATAATTCTCCAGCGGCACCGTTTCGATTTTTTCCTTCGCTGCGCGGTAGACCGATACTTCCACCGCCGAATCTGCAGACACGGTTGAAGGTTCCTTTGCCTTAGCCTTTGTCAGATCCTCGCCCAGTTTCCCATTCGCCTCGCCTTGGGCAAACGGCAATACCAAAACCGCGGGGATAATCAAAGTCACAGCAAATAGAATAGACGCTAGTACGATGAGTGGTTTGAATTTTTTCATGAAAGTGCCTCCAGTTTGAAATTTATCGTGACAGGTACCGTTCACGGACAAAACGGCGTTTTTGTCCGCGTAGGGCGCACAACCCCCTGTACCGATCTTACTCATTCCATCATATGGAGGTGGACAAGCATTTATGACTTCAATTTTATTTAATAAAAAGCAAAAACCGAAGAATGCATCTGTCGGACATCTGACAGCCACTTTCTCCGGTTTACCCGTTTTTATTTACTTCCAGGCATTCTTCACACGGTGCCTGTCACATTGTGAATATTTCACAATCCTACCACAATCGCAACAGTAACACCCCTAAAAATCAAGCATTCATATCCGAAATCAATTTCTCGATATAAATCTCTTCTTCTTCTTTCACACGTTCGATATCGGCGCCCAATACAGCAAGCTTCTCATGGAAATCCACGTATCCACGGTCTAAATGCTTCAATTCGGTCACACGTGTTACACCGTCTGCAACCAAGCCAGTCAAGATTAGGGCTGCTGCTGCACGAAGATCCGTTGCAGACACCTCGGCACCTTGTAAATTAGACAGACCATTTAAAATAACCGAACGTCCTTCAATCTTAATATCGGCATTCATTCTGCGGAATTCCTCCACATGCATGAAGCGATTTTCAAATACCGTTTCCGTAATCATGGAAGTTCCTTCTGCGCGAAGCAATAACGCCATCATTTGCGATTGCATATCCGTTGGGAATCCTGGATGCGGCATCGTTTTAATGTCGACAGCCTTCAAGCGCTCCGGTCCAATGACACGAACCCCGTCAAATTCTTCCATAATCGTAATACCCATCTCTTCCATTTTTGCAATCAAAGAAGACAAGTGCTCCGGAACTGCTCCTCTCACAAGCACATTTCCGCCCGTAATCGCTGCAGCCACCATGAACGTACCTGCCTCGATTCGGTCAGGAATAATGTTATGATCTGCACCAAATAAACGATCGACACCCTCAATACGAAGTGTGCCTGTTCCGGCGCCTCTTACCTTTGCGCCCATTTTGTTCAAGAAATTTGCCAAATCGACGATTTCTGGTTCTTTTGCGACGTTTTCGATGACGGTCGTACCAACCGCTAGCGTTGCCGCCATCATAATGTTTTCTGTTGCACCAACACTTGGGAAGTCCAAGTAAATCTTTGCACCTCTTAAGCGGCCATCAACCTCCGCCTCGATAAAGCCATTTCCAACCTTGACCTTTGCACCCATGGCCTCAAAGCCTTTTAGATGCTGATCGATTGGGCGGGATCCGATGGCACAGCCGCCAGGCAAAGCTACCCGAGCCCGGCCATTGCGGGCTAATAATGATCCCATTACAAGGACAGACGCACGCATCTTCCGAACATATTCGAAAGGCGCTTCCTCTTTTAACACTCTGGATGCATCAACGACAACTGTATTATTTTCAAACACTACTTCAGCGTTTAAATTACGTAATACTTCATTAATTGTGTATACATCGGAGAGTGTAGGTACATCACGAATTACACTTTTTCCATCACTTGCTAATAATGTTGCAGCGATAACAGGCAAAACGGCATTCTTTGCACCTTCTACTTTCACCGTTCCATGAAGCCTTTGTCCGCCGCGGACGATAATCTTTTCCAAGAGTATTCCCCTCCGCGTCCATTTTCTCTATATTAATATTCAATCGTTATGATTGGTGTGCCAACTACAACCGTAGTCTTTCGGCCCAATCCTTCGGAGCGTACCCCAATTTGTAGATTCAAATCTGTTTTTGCATTGCCAATTGACTCCGAAAAGTCAGGTGAAAATGCCGTTACAGACATGAACGTCTCCTCTTTTAACGCTTCGATTTTTTTCGCATTTAATGCAGACAGCAATCCATTCACTGTTGCAGGTAAAGCCTTATCCATCTTATCACCGACAACACCCTTCATACAAGAGAAAACTGTCGGTTTTTCTCGAAATACATCGCTCAGCCTAATTTTGAATTGATTCGTTGTGAAAAAGGACTCTGTTTCCTTATTCCACTTTTTGCCGCTGACCCTATATACTATATACGCATCGATCGGTTGGTTTGTGCGGGACGACATAATTTGAAGCGTTTCTTGGTGGTGGTTTGAGGCTGGAGATACTGCTGTAACTTCCCATTTTTGGCTGGTGTTTGCTGTGGACCAATCCCAATCTGGAAACTTCTGCTTAAGCTCCTTTGCATAAACCTGTACGTCTTGTTCACTTTTTAGGTCAACCAAATGTTCCCGTGCATATAAAGACCATTCACTCGGCATAATATCTTTTGTTTGAAAAATCGAACCAATTTTCATCAAATCCATGCTTTCATTCGCTGCTTCTGTATTTCGATTCCCCATGACAACGGTAATCAAACTTAAAATGGCAATCATGCCAAAAATATATTTCTTCAACCGACTCTCCCCCTTACTACCATTGTTTCCAATGATGGGAAGAGCATACTTGGGAATTCTCGTCACTTTTAGACAACTTGCGTAAATTCTGTCAAGTTCGGTTTTTCACAAATTCGTGCTTTACAACGATAAGTATGTAATCACACAAAGAAAATTGTACTCAAAAACCGGACAAATTGGAACATGTACGAAGACCTAAATATTTACCAATTCACCCGCTTCGAGAGACCGATCCCTCAGCTGGACCATTCTTAAAGCCGTTATTTACTGGAATATCATCGGGAGCTGCTGCGACCATTGCAGATAATCTAGGAAAAAATTACTAACTGTCGACCCAAGGAAAATTGCCAATAATATGTAGAGCAGTCGCGCCTGGAAAACATGATTCGCCTTAAGCACCTTTTCCAAGCGAATCGCTTGCAGCGCCCACCAGGACAACGCAATAAATACCAAATGCGACAGGATACTGATTAAAGCAATTTGTCCGAAATCCACCATGTATTCACCCTCCCTCATGATAGTCTACCATATTGACGAATGAAAATCGGAAAAGTTTCATTTTATATCCATTTTATAAAAAAGCATTAACTGCCTAAACACCGTTACAGCCCTTCAACCGTGTTGAGACAGTTACTAAAAAATTTAAATTCCTTGACCCATTCATTCTTCAATTTCCTTTTTGCCTGCACACATTCTGCGAATTTCACTGTTGCCATTTAATAATCCCTCATTGAAAAACTAATTTGTTCGAGCTGGACTAGCCTTTCTATTTTGTATCCGCTTATCCGCGAATTAAAAAATCTATATAAAAAAAGAGGCCCATGGGCCTCTTTTACTGCAAAAAGTCTGCAAACTGATTGAAGTGGTTGTGCAGGAAGTCTAAAGCCAAGTTTGGCGCGACTCCGAACAGCACGGATGCCACGACAGCGACAATTAAGACAACCAAAATTCCAAACGGAACATTGAATTTGCTTTCGTCGGCAGCCGGACGGAAGAAAATTTGCGTCATGACACCGAAATAGTAGAAGTACGATATGACTGTTGTCGCAATCATGATCGACGCTAATACATAGTGGGATTCACCCGCAAAGGTTCCAATAAAGATATTAAGCTTTCCGATAAATCCAGCAGTGCCCGGGAAGCCTGCTAAAGACACCAATAAAATCCCCATCGCAACCGCAAGAATCGGCGAGCGCCGGTAAAGGCCGGCATAATCGGCAATCCGTTCGGTGCCTGTTTTTTCCGAAACCAATTGAATCACGGCGAACGCGCCAAGGTTCATAAACAAGTAGGCAAGCAGGTAGAACCAGATGGCATCGAACATGATGAAGTTCATTGATGCAAATGCCACAAGGATGTAACCGGCATGAGCGATACTTGAGTAAGCAAACATTCTTTTAATATTCGTTTGTTTCAAGGCAACGACGTTACCAATGATCATCGTTGCTGCCGCGATAAAGCTGATGTAATCCTGCATTTTATATAAAATTGGTGCAGAACCAGGACCTTCCGAAGCCGCTACGCCGAATACTGATAACAAAATGCGGATCACGATAACGAAACCGGCTATTTTAGAAACAACACTCAAAAATGCGGTAACAGGTGTCGGTGCTCCTTGATAAACGTCCGGTGCCCACATATGATAGGGAGCCGCCGCAAGCTTAAAGGATAAACCAACGAAAATCATCAAAAATGCTAGACCAAGCAGGTAGACATGCTGGGCATCCGCAAGACTTTGCAACTGTCCGGCAATCGAAAGCAGGTTTGTTGTGCCGGTTAAGCCATACACATAGCTCATCCCGAACAAAGTAATCGCAGTAGAAATCCCGCCGTTGATGACGTATTTCATTGCCGATTCATTGGAGCCGGCATGGCGTTTCTTCATACCCGCCAAAATATAAGAAGAAATCGATAACAATTCAAGACCGATAAATAAGGTAATTAAGTCTCCACTTGAAGTCATGAACATCGCACCGAGCAAAGCGGTTAAAAACAGATAGAAAAACTCGCCGTGATATTCTTTCATGCCGTCTTTTGGTTCATAGCTGACCGCTAAGAACATCACCAGTCCGGCACCGACTAGAAGAAGAATTTTAAAGGCCTTGCCAAAACCGTCAAGACGGAAGGTATCGTTTAAAATTGAAACCGTTCCCTCATCAATCATTCCAACCACTGAAATCAAGGCGGCAAAAATCCCGGCAATGCCAATCCAGCCAAGAATTCTGCGATCCTGATTTTTCGGCATAAATAAATCCAGAAGGGTTAGGACGGCAGCAACACCAACGATGATGAATTCCGGTGTCATCGCGCCCCAATTAAATGATTCCAATGCTTTGATATCCATCCTTCATCACCCTCCTATCCCAAGCAATATAGTTTCAAGTGTGGCATGAAGTGGTGAGCTTAGAACACTAGGGATTACACCAATTAACACGATTAAAACCATCAAAACCACAACCGGTACAAGTTCTACCCCTTTTAAATCAATCACACCGGTAAATTCACGTTGTGCTTGGCCATAGGTAATCCCTAGAACGGCACGCAGTAAATAAACGGCAGTCATGATAATCCCGAGTGTACCCACGGCTGCGATGACCGGCATTTCTTTGAACAGGCCAAGGAATGCCATGAATTCGCTGACGAAACCGGACATGCCAGGAAGTCCAAGTGAGGCAAGACCACCGGCAAGCAAAAAGCCTGCAGCGCGCGGCATTCCCTTCGCCATTCCGCCAAGATTTTCGATTAAAGATGTATCTGTGCGCTCGTAGAACACACCGACAAGGAAGAACAATAGGGCTGAAATTAACCCGTGGGAAACCACTTGGAAAATTGCCCCTTGAATGCCCGCTTCATTCATCGCGGCAAGACCGATTAACACGATTCCCATGTGAGAAATCGATGAATAGGCCAAAACCATTTTGAAATCGGATTGAATGAACGCCAAGAAGGCACCATACAAGAGATTAATGACCCCAAGGATGGCAAGCAGGACGGCAAGTTTATCAAACTCCGCCGGGAAGATTCCCATTCCGAAACGAATTAAGCCGTACGCACCGATTTTTAGTAGAATACCAGAGTGAATCATGACCACTGATGGCGGTGCTTGTACGTGCACACGGAGCATCCAGCTGTGCAATGGGAAAATCGGTAATTTTACCCCAAAGGCAATCAGCAAGGCAATAAACAAGCCCATCTTTAAATCGCCTGAAAGCGGACCACCTTTAATATTGACAATATGCTGTAATTGCTCAATATTCGTTGTCCCTGTTTTTGAAAATAAGATCATAATCGCAATCAATAATACCGCTGAACCTAATCCATTGTAGATTAAAAAGCTGTAAGCGGCTTTTTCCTTTTCAAAATAACCCCATTTTCCGATTAAGAAGAAGGTTGGAATTAAGGTTACCTCGAAGAAGATAAAGAATAAAATTAAGTTTTCTGCTGTAAACACACCGAGCATGCCAATTTCTAAAAGAAGGAACAGCATGAAATAGCCTTTCCATTCTTTTTTAATAAACTGAGCTGCACCAATTGCTGCCAGCGTTGCAATCACCGCTGTTAGAACGACTAATAACAACTGGAAACCGCCGATGGCAAGCTCGTATCGAACTTGTAACAGGTCCTTTGCCTCACCGGTTAAGTTCCCGAATTTAATCCATGGAACCGATACGGAAAAGTCTGCTAAGTTTTTACCTGCTTGATAATGTAAATATACAGCCAGTGCCAGAAGCAATGCCGGCAATGTAGCAAGGAAGCCAATCGCTTTGATTGCCTTTTCCGCAGTCTTTGGCATGAATGCCAAAAGCACAATCCCTAGTAACGGGGAGAATACTAGGATCGAAAGAACGGATGTCAGATTCATTTTAAGTACCCCCCTGTTAACGCGAAGATGACAGCCAGAACAGCAAGACCCACGAAGGCTACTGCACCGTACGTTTGAACCTGTCCGGTTTGCATTTTTGAACCGGATGTTCCAAGTCCCTGTACAAACCCGACCACACCCTTCACAATTCCTTCGACAATGAAGGTGTCAATGAATTTGAGGAAGTAGCTGATTCCGGTTGTCACAGCAACCACTGTCATTTGATAAAATTCGTCGATGTAATATTTGTTTAACAAAATTGTATACAGCGTGTCGCCTTTTCCACTTAACCAGTTGCGGGAAACAGAGCGCTTGCCGTAAATGAGCCATGCAAGGTAAATACCGAGCAAGGAGACTACGGTTGCTACAATCATAATCCAGACTGGAGCTTCCACATGGGCATGTGCTGCCAATGTTTCATTTCCATCCACAAGCCAGTCACCAAGGAATTCACCGAACCATGGTGTGTTCACATAACCGCCAATGATCGCTAACACGCCAAGAATGATCATTGGAATCGTCATATTCGATGGTGATTCGTGAACATGCTTTTGGTCGCCGCGCGCTTCACCGGTAAACACCATGAAGAACAGGCGGAACATGTAGAAGGCTGTAAAGAATGCCGCAATTAACGCCAACACGAAAAGGATTGGATGTCCGCCTTCCCATGCAGAGGCTAAAATTTCATCTTTACTGAAGAATCCTGATAAAAGTGGAACGCCACTGATGGCAAGTGTTCCGATTAAGAATAAGGGTCCTGTTAAGCGCAGCTTTTTCCAAAGACCGCCCATTTCTTCGATGTTCTGCGTATGCACTGCATGGATGACACTACCTGCTGCAAGGAACAAGAGCGCCTTAAAGAACGCATGTGTCATTAGGTGGAACACGCCCGCCACATAGCCTGCAGAACCGAGGGTAAGCATCATGTAGCCAAGCTGGCTGACCGTTGAATACGCTAAGACCCGCTTAATATCTGTTTGCACAAGTCCGATGCTTGCAGCAAAAATCGCTGTAATCCCGCCGATGACGGCAATGACAAGCAGCGCTGTTTTACTAGCTAAGAACAATGGAAATAGTGCTGCAACCAAGTAAACCCCTGCAGCAACCATTGTTGCGGCGTGGATTAAGGCCGAAACTGGTGTCGGACCTTCCATCGCATCAGGCAGCCACGTATGAAGCGGGAACTGACCTGATTTACCAACAGCCCCGATAAAGATGAGGATGGCTGTTAAGGTGATCATGGATTGTGAAACGGCACCGTTCCCGACGGCAGCAAAAATTTCACTATATTCAAAGCTTTTGGTTTCCCAGAACAAGAGGATCATCCCGATAAAAAGCCCAACGTCCCCAATACGGGTCATGATGAAAGCTTTTTTTGCAGCAGCCCTTGCCTCTTCTTTGTAAAAATAAAAACCGATTAAGAGGAAGGAACCGACCCCGACAAGCTCCCAGAAAATATAGGTCTGCAAAAGGTTTGGTGAAATGACCAGACCAAGCATTGCAAAGGTAAATAGTCCTAAATAGGCATAGAATACGTGGAACCGCTCGTCGCCGTGCATGTACCCTTTGGAATAGGTATGTACTAAGCAACTTACGAGCGATACAATCACTAGCATTAATGCATTTAATTGGTTCACTTCAAAGCCCGCTGTTAAATGAATATCTCCTATCGTCAGCCAGTCTGTCTTCGTTACATAGGTTGGCTCTGTGAAGCGTTCAAAGAGCACTAACACCGAATAAACAAGCGATGCCAATGTGAGCAGAATTCCCACATATGCACTCGCTTCCTTCAGACGCTTCCCAAAAAGAAGCAGGAGCACAAACGATAATAGCGGGAAAAGCGGTATGATCCATGCATTTTCCATCAATATCACGATCCCCTTTTTTAAACGCGCTACCGCTGTAAGATTTTTAAAAAATTGCGCGTCAGATTGGGCCCGCTAAAAATAGCAGGACATGTAAAGGTGTGGTCGAGCCAATCACCTTTTTAGCAGGTTCCATAACACTACCTGCCGATTCATAAATTGTTCAAGACTTCTCAACTGGAAATCTCTCGTATAATTAGTTTTTCAATTTGTTCATTTCGTCAATATTCACCGTCTTGCGGTTGTTGTAAAGCGAAATGAGAATGGCTAATCCGACGGCTGCTTCGGCTGCGGCTACGCAGATGGCAAATAGGGCAAAGATTTGTCCGGTGATGGACGGTGTTAAGCCGTATTTACTGAAGGTAACCAGGTTAATGTTAACAGCATTCAGCATTAATTCAATCGAAATTAGGACAATCACAGTGTTGCGTTTTGTTAAGGCACCGTATAATCCGATGCAAAAAAGAATCAGCGCAAGGGCGAGGAAGGCTGAAGCAGGGACTGAACTCATTCGTCGTCCGCCTCCTTCTTGTCTTTTTTCGCTAAAACAATCGCTCCAACCAATGCTACTAATAGTAAAACAGAGGTTAGCTCAAATGGAATGACCCATTTGGAATAAAGGGTTTTACCGATTTGCATCGTGTTGTTTTCATGCAAAGTGGTTGGAACTTGTTCGATATTGAAGTTATAGATGCCAATGTACACGGCAAAAGCAAAGCCTATAACTCCCAAGAACAATAGAACCTTTCGGAGCCTGCCCGTTTTTGGTTCACTTTCGTCATCATGCTTCGTTAACATGATTCCAAATAGCATAATAATCGTAATCGCACCTGAATAAATTAAGATTTGCACAGCTGCGATGAATTCTGCCGACAGCAAAACATAAATGCCGGCAATAGCAACGAAAGTGAATATGAGGGCAACGACCATGTGCATGACCTTTGTCAGGTTTAAAAGCAGCACACCACCGATGACCGCCACCAAGGCAAGACCCAAAAATGCGAGAAACTCGCCTGAAAATGTCATGGTTTATTCACCTGCCGTATGTTTTCGTCGTTTTCATCTAACCATTCAAGGTTTTTAAATAAGGCATCCCTGCTGTATTCAGCAAGTTCGAAGTTATTGGTCATGATAATCGCTTCGGTCGGACATACCTCTGTACACAAATCACAAAGGATGCAGATTTCAAAGTTAATATCATACGTATCGATGATTTTCCCTTTTTTCGTTGGATCCGGATGTTTCTTACCCACTAGATTAATACATTCTGTTGGGCAAATGTTCATGCACTGGTTACAGACGATACATTTTTCCGGATAGAATTTTTGAATGCCGCGGAACCGGTCTGGCAGTGGCAGCGGCTTTTTCGGATAATCATAGGTGACCTTTTCTTTTGTTAATTGTTTTAGGGTATATTTCAAGCCTTTTGCTAATCCAAGCACGTTTTTCACCCCTTTAATCATTTTAAGGTTTACTAGCTGCCAAACGCGAGGCAGTTAAGGTATGAGACAACTCTATTCTCGCTGAAACGAAATAAGTTCCTTTTAAAAAAATAAGGTTTTGATTAAGGCGGTTAGGAAAATGTTTGCCAATGATACTGGCAGTAATACTTTCCAGCCAAATTCCATCAGATGGTCGGCACGTAAACGCGGGAACGCGACGCGGAACCAGATGTAGACGAATAGGACGACCGCAAATTTGAGTGCGAACCAAACTGCTCCTGGGATAAATCCAAGGAAATGGAATGGTGGCAGCCAGCCGCCAAGGAAGATGGTCACGATCAGTGACGTCATCGCAAATAGGTACACGTACTCGGCCAGCATGAAAAATGCCCAGCGGAAACCTGAGTATTCAACGTGGTATCCGGCAACGAGTTCGTTTTCGGATTCTGGTAAGTCAAATGGTGTCCGGTTTAATTCTGCTACTGATGCAATTAAAAAGACGATAAAGGCTACTGGCTGTAACAGGATAAACCAGCCATGGCTCTGCTGGTGCACGATATCGTTTAGGTTTAAGCTGCCCGTGATTAGGATGATTCCCACCACTGACATGACAAGCGGGATTTCATAGGAAATCATTTGTGCAGCCGCACGCATGCCTCCAAGGAGTGCGTATTTGTTATTGGATGCCCAGCCACCTGTGACAACGCCGAGCGTCGTTAATCCTGAAACGGCAATATAATAGAGCAATCCGACACCAATATCGGCAAATTGAAATTTGTCGGTAAACGGAATCGTTGCCAGCACCATAAAAGACGGTGCAAAAGCAATTACCGGTGCTAAAATAAATAACGGCCGGTCCGCTAGCTTCGGGATAATATCCTCTTTGAGTAAAAGCTTCAAAACGTCGGCAACTGTTTGCAAAAGTCCCCATCGGCCGCCGACTTGGTTTGGACCGTGGCGGAGCTGCATGTAACCCATGACTTTACGTTCTGCCAGGATTCCGTAGGTTACGAAGCCCAGTACAACTAAAAGTAAGATCGCTCCTAGTAAAAAGAAGATTAGGAAATTAAACAAACCGGGACTTGACTGGAGTAAATCATTAATCATCAGCCGTCCACCTCCCCAAGGACTATATCAATACCCCCTAAAATGGCAACGAGGTTTGAAATATTTTCTCCTTTTAATAATTTCGGGAGAATTTGCAGATTGTAGAAAGACGGCCTTCTTAGTTTGAGACGGTATGGCTCTTTCTTTCCATCACTGTTGATGTAAACACCAATTTCTCCACGAGGTGCTTCGATTCTGACAAATCCTTCACCTTTTGGTGCTTTAATAATTTTTGGTACCTTTGCGAGAATATCCCCATCTTTCGGGAATTGGTCACACGCTTGTTCAATAATTTTTAGTGATTCTTCGATTTCTAATAAACGTAAATGGTAGCGCGCCAATACATCACCGCTATCCATGACTGGTACGTCAAAATCAAAGCGATCATAAATACAATATGGCTCATCTTTACGTAGATCCCATTTGACGCCGGTACTGCGAAGATTGACACCGCTTAGCGAGTAATTAATGGCATCTTCTTTTGAATATTTTCCAACACCTTTAATACGGGTAAGGAGAATTTCATTTCCGGACGCAAGTTCATGATATCCTTTAATTTGCTCTCTCAAGTATGGAACAAAGTCTTTTACTCGTTCCACCCATCCTTCTGGTGCGTCCCACTTGACGCCGCCGACACGCATATAGTTGAAGGTTAAGCGGGCACCGGAAAGCTCATTTAGGAAATTCAGAATCATTTCCCGATCGCGGAAGGCAAATAGGAATGGACTAACGGCCCCCATATCGAGGAGGAATGTCCCCCACCATAAAAGGTGGCTTGAAACCCGGCCTAATTCCATTGCCAAAATACGTAAATATTCGGCACGGTCAGGTATTTGAATTCCCATCATCGTTTCGACTGCATGACAAAGTACATAGTTGTTGGTCATGGCGGAGACATAATCCAATCGGTCCGTATAAGGGATAATTTGTGTATATTGCAGGTTTTCAGCAAGTTTTTCTGTTCCGCGGTGCAAATAGCCGATGACAGGGGTTGCTTCGGTAATAATCTCCCCATCGATTTTTACAACCAGCCGGAATACTCCGTGTGTACTTGGATGCTGAGGCCCTACGTTTAACATCATTTCTTCTGTTCTGATCATTGGTTACACCTCTACATCATAAGGCTCATAATCTTTTCTTAGTGGATAGCCAACCCAATCTTCTCCGAGCAAGATCCGACGTAAATCCGGATGTCCTGTAAACTTAATTCCAAGCAAATCATAAGCTTCACATTCTGCCCATTCCGCGCCGGCCCAAATTGGCGTGACAGACTCGATGGTTGGTTCATCTCGGTCAATTTTCACTTTGAGAGCGACGGATTGACGATTTTTGTATGAGTAAAGATGAGCATAAACTTCCATATGTGTTTGGAAATCGGTTCCATGGATCTCGGATAAATAATCAAATCCTAACAGCTCATTGTATTTTAAAAATTGTGCAAGCTTATAGTAGGATTCACGTTTTACCACGAGGGTTGGAACGTCTTTGGACAATTTATTAATATAAGAATCTTCTAAAACATCGGAACCTAGATTTTCCTCAATCACTTTTCGGTATTTATCCAGGAATGGCTGATTTGCTGATGGTGCTTCTTCCGGTGCTGGTGCATCGCCTGCTTTTCCGGCTGATTTCGCCTTTGCTGCTGCTGCGGCGGCGGCTTTTGCTTTTGCGGCTGCGATGGCTTTCGCTTTTTCGTCATCGCCTCCTGCTGCCCCGCTTGCTTTGGCTCCGGCTGCGGCTTTTGCTTTCGCTGCTGCTGCCGCCTTCGCTTTGGCAGCTGCTATCGCTTTGGCTTTTTCATCATCGCCTGCCGGAGCTTCTGCTCCGCCGGCTAACTCAGCAGCTTTTCGTTTCGCGGCTGCCGCTGCCTTCGCTTTCGCTACTGCTGCAGCTTTTTTCTTCGCTAAATCGTCTGTATCGCTTGCCGCTATATCTGCTGCTGGCGCTTCGTCCGCAGTACCTTCTCTTTGCTTTTTCGCGAGTGCTGCGGCTTTTGCTTTCGCTGCGGCCGCTGCTTTTTTCTTGGCAAGATCGTCTGTATCGCCTGTCGCTATATCTGCTGCTGGCGCTTCGTCCGCTATGCCTTCTCTTTGCTTTTTCGCAAGTGCTGCAGCTTTTGCTTTCGCTGCTGCTGCGGCTTTTTTCTTGGCAAGATCGTCTGTATCGCTTGCCGCTATATCTGCTGCTGGCGCTTCGTCCGCTACGCCTTCTCTTTGCTTTTTCGCGAGTGCTGCGGCTTTTGCTTTCGCTGCGGCCGCCGCTTTTTTCTTGGCAAGATCGTCTGTATCGCTTGCCGCTATATCTGCTGCTGGCGCTTCGTCCGCTATGCCTTCTCTTTGCTTTTTCGCGAGTGCTGCAGCTTTTGCTTTCGCTGCTGCTGCGGCTTTTTTCTTGGCAAGATCGTCAGCGTCTCCTACTGGGGCTTGCTCAGCCGGTTTTGCTTCAGCCTTCGGTGCGGTTTCCCCTGCGGTCTTCGCCTGGCGTTTCGCTAGTGCGGCAGCCTTCGCCTTTTCAGCGGCTTCTCGCTTTAATTGTTCGAGATCTTTTTCCCCGCTCATGGATTACATCACCTTCTTCCCAGTCTTCGCTTCGTAACGAATCTTTTCCTTTAACTTATTGATTCCATAAATTAAAGCAGCCGGGTTGGGAGGGCATCCTGGGATATAGACATCCACAGGTACGATTTGGTCTACACCTTTGACAACAGAATACGATTTTACATACGGTCCGCCTGCTGTTGCACATGAACCCATCGCAATGACCCATTTCGGTTCCGGCATTTGATCATATAAACGGCGAAGAATTGGTGCCATTTTTTTCGTCACGGTCCCTGACACGATCATACAGTCCGACTGCCTCGGTGATGTCCGGAAGAATGATCCGAAACGATCCAAGTCATAGTGGGAGGAACCTACGGCCATCATTTCAATCGCACAACAAGCCAGACCAAATGTCAGCGGGTAGATCGAATTGCTTCGCGCCCACGCCTTCACCTGCTCCAGTGTTGTCATAAATACATTCCTCTGTAACTCTTCCATTTCCTGAGGTGATACATTGTCTAATTTTAGGTCCATTTTAACACCTTCTTCTTCCAAGCATAGACTAGGCCAATTAACAGCATAACGACGAAAATTAACATTTCGATCAATGCGAAAATGCCTAGTTTATCATAGGCAACTGCCCATGGATATAAAAACACGGTTTCTACATCAAAAATAACAAACATTAGGGCAAAAATATAATAGCGGACATTGAACTGTACACGGGAATCGTGAAATGGTTCAATACCGCTCTCATATGTGGTATTCTTCGCATCACTTGGTGCATGAGGACGCAAAAGCTTACCTAAATATAATGCTACCGCAGGCAGCAATACCCCGAGACATAGAAACACAAAAACAATCAGATAGTTATTCTGATATACATTTAGAAGTTCCATGTCTATCCCCTCCAATGTTGAAAATTTTCTAACTAGTGGATATTTGTAACCGAATACATTATAGCATTGATAGATACCGGTGTCGACAAGCCTTGGGCTATTTAATTGGAATGGCGAAACCAGTAGCAAAAGGTAATTTATATTCTAGTAACAGGCACTAGAATCCTTGATAAATCAAGCTATTATGCTCCCATTATTCGACAACAACCCCTATTTAACTACAAAACACCCATGCTGTCAGTGAGATTTGTCATTAATTGTTCATCTTCTTTCAAATACCTTTATTCCGTCACAACTAGGCTTGTTATCCTTTTCACTAATACAATCATATTCTTGTTCGGTGATTTCATGCCCGGAATAGTGGAATTGGGTAGAAAGGGGTGTGGTGGGGTTCAATTGGGGAGTTTTATTTTCCACTTTGTAGGTTTATTTTCCACTTTCATAGTTTTATTTGCTACTTCACTCGTTTTAGCTGAAAATCCGGACGCATGGCCGGATTAGGTACCATTTTTCCTCATTATTTATGAAATACCAGTACCTTCAGTTACCTTCTTTAATGGCCGCTCCACCTTACTTTCCACTTCGCAGCTTTTTTTTGCCACTTCGCCCCTTTTATTTGCCGCTTTAACTCTTTTATTTACCACTTCACTCGTTTTAGCTGAAAATCCGGGCGCATGGCCGGATTAGGTACCATTTTTCCTCATTATTTATGAAATACCAGTACCTTCAGTTACCTTTTTTAATGGCCGCTCCACTTTATTTTCCACTTCGCAGCTTTTATTCGCCCATTTTATCGTCCACTCCGCCCCTCCCCCACACACCCCCAAAAATAACAAAAAACCCCTCCAATAGAGAGGGGTTTTTAAAAACATTAATATCTTTTTTCCGATACGGCGAGGCGGTTGATGGCACGTTGAAGAGCTAGTTCAGCACGCTTGAAATCGATATGTTCCTGCTGTGCTTGTTGAAGACGCTGTTCAGCGCGTTCCTTCGCCCTTTGGGCACGATCAACATCGATATCGGTTGCTTTTTCCGCTGCTTGAGCTAAAATCGTTACTTGATCCGGACGAACTTCTAAAAATCCGCCGCTCACTGCGATCTGATCTGTTTTGCCTCCGCCTAACTTCAGACGTACGGCACCAATTTCAAGCGGGGCAACCAATGGAATGTGGCCAGGCAAAATACCGAGTTCGCCACTTTTAGCTTTTGTACTAACCATTTCCACATCTGATTCATACACCGGGCCATCGGGAGTAACAACATTGACTTTAATCGTCTTCATTTTTTACCCTCCTGGCTCGATTTAGACCTCTACGCCCATGCGTTTTGCATTCTCAACCACTTCTTCGATGCGGCCGACAAGACGGAATGCATCTTCTGGAAGGTGGTCATATTTACCGTCAAGGATTTCTTTGAATCCTTTAACTGTTTCTTTAACCGGCACATAAGATCCAGGCTGTCCAGTGAACTGTTCCGCAACGTGGAAGTTTTGTGATAAGTAGAATTGGACACGGCGCGCACGAAGTACGACTAACTTATCATCATCAGAAAGTTCGTCCATACCAAGGATCGCGATGATATCCTGTAATTCACGGTAACGCTGCAAGGTTTGCTGCACGCGGCGAGCTATATTGTAGTGCTCTTCGCCAACGATTTCAGGTGACAATGCACGAGAAGTCGATGCTAGCGGGTCCACCGCAGGGTAGATACCCATCTCAGAAAGCTTACGCTCAAGGTTTGTCGTTGCATCAAGGTGCGCGAAAGTTGTAGCCGGAGCCGGGTCCGTATAGTCATCGGCTGGTACGTAAATCGCTTGAATTGATGTAACAGAACCTACATTAGTAGAGGTAATACGTTCTTGTAATTTACCCATTTCCGTTGCAAGTGTTGGCTGGTAACCTACCGCAGATGGCATACGGCCAAGTAGCGCGGAAACCTCAGAACCTGCTTGCGTGAAACGGAAGATGTTATCCATGAAGAACAACACGTCTTGTCCTTGCTCATCACGGAAATATTCAGCCATTGTCAAACCAGTCAAGGCAACACGCATACGTGCACCTGGTGGCTCGTTCATTTGTCCGAATACCATCGCAGTTTGTTTAATAACGCCTGAATCTGTCATTTCATGGTAAAGGTCATTACCTTCACGGGTACGCTCTCCAACGCCAGCGAATACAGAAATACCGCTGTGCTCTTGAGCGATGTTATTGATCAATTCTTGGATTAATACGGTTTTACCTACACCGGCACCACCGAACAGACCGATCTTACCACCCTTGATATATGGAGCAAGAAGGTCTACTACCTTAATCCCTGTTTCAAGAATTTCTACCTCAGTAGAAAGATTTTCGAACGTTGGTGCTTCGCGGTGAATCGAATCACGGCGAGCCTCTGTTGGAATTTCAGCATTTAAATCGATTACTTCACCTAAAACGTTGAATACACGGCCAAGCGTTACATCCCCAACCGGTACAGAAATCGGTGCACCTGTATCTGCTACTTCCAAACCACGAGTTAAACCGTCAGTGGAAGCCATCGCAATCGTACGAACTGTATCATCACCTAAATGAAGAGCTACTTCAAGGGTTAGCTTGATGGTATCAGTACTAATTCTCAACGCATTATAGATTTCAGGAAGCTGACCGTTCTCAAACTTAACGTCAACAACCGGACCCATAATCTGAACAACGCGTCCAATGTTCATCATTTTCCCTCCTTACTTCTAACTACTCTAGTGCTGATGCACCGCCGACGATTTCGGTAATTTCTTGTGTAATCGCTGCTTGGCGGGCACGGTTATAGCTAAGTGTATAGTTACGAATTAATTCTTTTGCATTGTCGGTTGCGTTTCTCATTGCCGTCATCCGGGCAGCATGCTCACTGGCTTTGCTGTCTAGCAGCGCGCCATAGATTAGGCTCTCGGCATATTGCGGCAGGAGAACTTCTAAAATTTCTTCAGCAGACGGCTCGAATTCATAGGAAATCAGTTTGCCTGTCGGCTTAATTTCCGCAAGCGGAAGCAGCTTTTTCTCGGTTACTTCCTGCGAAATTGCGCTTATATAATGATTGTAATATAGATAGATTTCATCAAATGTACCGTCAGCAAACATACCGACTGTGCTCGAAGCAATGTCTTTAATGTCAGCAAATGAAGGCTGGTCTGAAACACCAACGATTTCAAGTGCTACATTGATGTTGCGTTTGACAAAAAAGTCTCGGGCAATACGGCCGATTGCGATGATCGCGAATTCGTCATTGGACTTGTGGCGGCTTTGGATGGTTTGGTGTACACGTCTCAAGACGTTACTGTTAAACGCACCCGCAAGACCGCGGTCAGATGCCATAACGATATAACCGGTCTTTTTGACTGGACGTGCTTGAAGCATTGGATGGTTTACCCCTTTGCTGCCAAGCGCAATCGCTGCCGTTACCTCTTGGATTTTTTCCATATAAGGAACGAATGACTTTGCATTCATCACCCCGCGGTTCCACTTCGCCGCAGAAGTCATCTCCATCGCCTTGGTAATTTGACTCGTCTTCTTCGTCGAATTAATACGAGTTTTTATATCGCGTAATGATGCCATTTTAAGTTCTCACCACCCTCACTCAAAGAATGTTAATGGGGGATCTGTCCCCTGTTACTGCATTAATGCGGTGGGGGTCTGTCCCCCGTTACTTCACCACATTAATACGATGGGGGTCAGACCCCATTTAGACCTAAATTACTCGGAAACTGCAAACGTCTTTTTGAAGGCGTTGATTGCAGATGCCATATCGTCATCGGAAGGAAGATCCTTCGTTTTGGTAATATGGTCTAACAATTCTTTGCGGTTGTGGTCTAACCATGTTAGGAATTCAGCTTCGAAGCGGCGAATATCCTGCAATGGAATATCGTCAAGGAAGCCGCGTGTTAATGCATATAGGATCGCTACTTGCTTTTCAACAGATAGCGGTTTGTTCAAGTCTTGTTTTAACACCTCAACGGTACGTGCACCACGATTCAGCTTCGCTTGGGTTGCTTTATCAAGGTCGGAACCGAATTGAGCAAATGCTTCTAACTCACGGTATGAAGCAAGGTCAAGACGCAGTGTACCTGCAACCTTCTTCATCGCTTTGATCTGTGCCGATCCACCTACACGGGATACGGAAAGACCTGCGTTGATCGCTGGGCGAACACCGGAGAAGAATAGGTCTGATTGTAAGAAAATTTGTCCATCTGTGATGGAGATAACGTTTGTTGGGATATAAGCAGAAACGTCACCTGCTTGTGTTTCGATAAATGGCAATGCAGTGATCGAGCCAGCGCCGAGGGCATCGCTCAATTTCGCTGCGCGCTCTAGTAAACGGCTGTGCAGATAGAATACATCCCCTGGATATGCTTCACGACCCGGAGGACGACGAAGTAACAAGGAAAGCTCACGGTATGCAGATGCTTGCTTTGATAAGTCATCGTATACGATTAATACGTGCTTACCGTTGAACATAAATTCTTCGCCCATTGAAACACCCGCATATGGTGCCAAGAATAGCATTGGAGCTGGTTGTGATGCAGATGCAGACACAACGATTGTGTAATCTAATGCCCCATTTTTACGAAGGGTTTCAACCGCACCGCGTACTGTTGATTCCTTTTGTCCAATTGCAACATAGATACAGATCATGTTTTGACCTTTTTGGTTCAAGATCGTATCGATGGCAACAGATGTTTTACCTGTTTGACGGTCACCGATGATTAACTCACGTTGTCCGCGGCCGATTGGTACAAGCGCATCGATCGCTTTGATACCTGTTTGTAATGGCTCATGAACGGATTTACGCGCCATAACTCCTGTTGCAACTTGCTCAACAGGGCGAGTTTTGGTTGTATTAATAGGACCCATACCATCGATTGGTTGTCCTAATGAGTTTACTACACGTCCGATCAGCTCTTCACCAACTGGAACCTCCATGATGCGGCCTGTACGACGAACCTCGTCGCCTTCACGGATATCGGTGAAAGGTCCAAGGATGATAATACCGACGTTACTTTCTTCAAGGTTTTGTGCCATACCCATAACGCCGTTTGAAAATTCAACAAGTTCTCCAGCCATAACATTGTCAAGGCCGTGAACACGCGCGATACCGTCACCAACGGAGATAACCGTACCGACATCTGTTACTTGAATTTCCGCCTGATAGTTTTCAATTTGCTGTTTTATCAGGGCACTGATTTCTTCAGCTTTGATGCTCATGAGTTTCACCCCTATCTACGAATCTTAGCTTAACAATTTACGTTGCAAACGATCGAGCTTGCCGCGCAAGCTGCCGTCATATATACGATTTCCGATGCGGAGCTTCACGCCGCCAAGCAATTCGGAATCCACGATATTTTCAATTTTTAGAGACTGCTTGCCAACTTTTGCTGCAAAAGTAGCAGAAATCGCCTCACGCTCAGCATCTGAAAGCGGGCGTACACTGTAGACTTTCGCTTCAGCAACACCGGACGCTTCATTAGCAAGCTCAATAAATTGGTCGACCACTTCAACAATTTCACCTTCACGGTGGCGGTCCATTAAAATCATTAGTGTATTGACAATAAATACATTAATGTTTGCAAAAGCCTGTTTTAAAATGGCTTTTTTGTTTTCCTTTGAAAGTTTTAAAGAACTGAGAACAGCCTTTAAATCCTTATTCGTCTGGATCACTTCTTTTACTACACGAAGATCTTCTTCTACAAGGCTAAGAATCTGTTGTTCTTTAGCAATTTGAAAAAGTGCCGACGCATAGCGTTTTGCTACGATGGAGTTGCTCATCGGCGTTCTCCTGCCTCTTTAATATATTCGTTGATGAGTTGATCCTGATCTTGGATATTCAACTCTTTCTCAATAACCTTAGAGGCGATTAATACAGACAAGGAAGCAACTTGTTCGCGAATGGCGGCCATTGCTTTTTCTTTTTGCTGATCAATCTCAAGCTTCGCAGCTTCTTTCACGCGTTCAGCTTCAGTGCGGGCAATCGCAATGATTTCCTCACGCTGAACATCGCCTTGCTTTTTCGCATTTTCAATCAAGCCTTGTGCTTCAGCACGCGCTTCTTTTAAAAGGCTTCTTTGTTCTTCTAAAAGCTTTTGCGCTTCAACACGGCTATCTTCTGCCGCATTGATTTCACCTGCAATATGGTCTTCACGTTGTTTCATGATGCCCATTAATGGACCCCACGCGAATTTTTTAAGCAATGCTAACAAGATTAAGAAAACAACTAGCTGGAATATAACATCTCCACCATTAAAATGGCCTGCTTCTGCAGCACCAAGTACAAATAGATTGCCTGATAACACCACGGGTTCACTCCCTTCAAGAGTTGTTCGCTACTCGAAAAAGTATGTTCTCTATTGCACAAACATAAATGGCGAAGGATTCTCTTCTTCCTCTCCGCCACTTGGGATTTTTCTCTCTACTAATTAACGTCCTAAAACCATGAACGCGATAACAACGCCGATGATCGGTAATGCTTCAACTAACGCAACCCCGATAAACATTGTTGTTTGTAATAAACCACGAGCTTCTGGTTGACGAGCGATACCTTCAACTGTACGTCCAACGATTAAACCGTTACCAATACCGGCACCTACTGCTGCCAAACCGATTGCAATTGCTGCTGCTATAAGATTCATTATAAAGTTCCTCCTTAAAAATGTATGAATAATTTAGTTTGTAAAAATATATTAATGGTCGTGACTCACTTTGTGAGACAAGTAAACCATTGTTAACATGGTAAAAATGTATGCCTGGATCGTTCCGACGAATACGGAGAACCCTTGCCAAACAAGGGTTAATGGTACGGCTGCTATCATACCAGCTACTCCAGTCCAAGCTAAACCTCCCGCTAATAGCGAAAGAAGCAATTCACCTGCGTAAATGTTTCCATAAAGACGCAGACCAAGCGTTAATGTGTTCGCGAATTCTTCAATAATTTTCAATGGGAACAAGAATCCCATTGGGCTGAAGAACAATTTTCCATAACCTCTAGGTCCTTGTAGCTTAACACCATAATAATGAGAAAGCCCAACGACCATTACCGCAAGCGATAAGGTTACAGCAGGGTCAGCTGTTGGTGATTTCCACCAAAGCTTGCCATCAATGACGACTGAAAATGGAAGACCTAGCATATTAGATACAAAAATATACAAAATTAAGGTAAGTCCAAGAATATGGAATCTTCCGCCTTCCTTCCAATCCATCGTGCTGTTGATGATTCCTTTGACGAAGTCCATCACCCATTCGAAGAAGTTTTGCATGCCTGTCGGCTTCATCGCAAGCTTCCGGGTAGATAGAACCGCAATGATAAATACAATGAGACTCGCAACGAGAATCATTAGATCATTCGCCAAGTTAAAGGTTATTCCCCCAAATGTTGCTAAAGGAACTTCATGATGCATCTATGTTCACCTCACTTCCCTTTTCTTTTATGAAAATGCAATGCATGATAAAAATAATCTATCATAATGACAATATAGGATGTCATTAGTCCCATAACCACACTGACAACATGAAAGTAATTGGGCCATCTCATGGCAATAATTACTGCAATTGCCGCTGTCGCCATTCTTTGCAGCGAACCGAGCGATTTCATTTTTTTTCCCTTATCAAAGGCCTTTTCGAACTTCTCCGTTTTCTTCGTTAACAACCAGATATTCAGAAAACTAAAGCATGTCCCAAGAATTAATCCTAAAAATACAGTTTTATAGGAGGTAAACCCCCATCCAAGCACGAATATAGATAACAAATACAAATTCCACTTTCGCTGCCTGTTGAACATCTCTCTAAAATCCAGCATAATCACTTATCTCCCGAGAAAAAATGGCGAATCGAAACAAGCATGGCATAAGTTCCCGATGCTAATCCGATTAACAATCCGATAATTAAGAAAATTGGTTCGGTACCCCATTGCCGATCCAACCATCTACCTGCAAAAATACCAATAAGAATGGAACCGACTAACTGGGAGACAATTGCGGACATTAAAGCCATAGCTTGAAATGGATTGCGGTTGTTTTGACGCATCATTATCGCATCCTCACCATAAGAGAATGTGAACTGGGCTAGAAGGCAAATCACCAAGTATATTAACACTTTCTTGAATGTGAAAACCTTATCATTTACACCCTTTGTAAGCATACAATAGGCAATATGTAAAGTCAATGAGTTTCCACGAAATATTCACTTGCATTTTTCAGCTTTTCACGATATATTAGGATACTAAAAATTTTCAGAAAATTAAATATATAGCTTTACTCATCCCCTCAGAAGTTTTTTTGAAAAAACTTGCTTAAGAGTGCACAGTAAGGTAATACGAATGGGTTTTAAAAAGGTTTCAGTTTCTTGTTAAAATGTTACGGCTGCCTTTTTTCGATATTTAACATGGTTTCAATGAAATCCTCTTTCCCTGCCTTTTTCGCAAATACCTTTGCCAGATAGACCCCATCCTCTGGAAGGTTCTCACTCTCAATCTTCTTTTGAATCAATCCCTTTTTGACATTTTCAATAGAATCTAAAAACCCGACGAAACGATAATCACCGGGATCGAATAAGGCGATTCCGAACTCCTCCGCCCCGCCCGGCAGGTAAACCTCATACAAGTACTGACCCGGACCGTCCCCTTCCCCAAACGAAAATCCCATTACCCTTGGATAATTTGGTTCTTCGAGTACATAGAGATAAGGAATAGGAATTGGGGTGGATCCCGCTTGAAGCTTGATGTAGCCATCATGGATTTTCTTTTTAAAGCTTTGCGGGTCGACCCTGAGTTCAACTACAACCTCCTTCACTTCCTTTGGCGCCAATGTAAACGAAAGCGGAAATCGCCACGATAATCCATCTGTCCGTTCCGGAAGGTCAAAGGAATACCTTTTTGTCGTGTTACTTGTATTTTCAATGTACAAAAGGGTTTTATGAATATCCCGCTGTTCTGTGAATTTCCCAAAATGAATCGAGCTTGGAGTCACAAGTGATTCCGCTTTTACTGCTTCGCGCACTTGAATTCTCCCCGCTCCCTGTTCGTACGTTCGATAAGGAACCGTCCCCGCTTTATACAATGGCTTGGCAGTATTCATCAAAGCCGCCTTGATTTGCTGCGGCGTCCAATCCGGGTGGGCCTGCTTGATTAAGGCACAGGCGCCGGCAACATGCGGTGCTGCCATACTTGTCCCTTGTAAGGAAAGATAGCCGCCCGGTACGGTCGAGTTAATCGCCACACCCGGAGCCACGATGTCCGGTTTCACCTCCCACGTCCCAGTAACCGGCCCGCGTGAACTAAAATCTGCCATCCGATCCTTTTCTTCATTCTGAATAATTTGCATGGTGGTAGATGGTTTTTTTACAAACAGCTCTCCGTCATGCTTTGAGATGGACCCGACCGGAATCGGCATCAGCGTTTCTAAATTTCCGATAAAATTTCCGCTCATATTGTTATAGATGAGAACGGCCTTAGCTCCCGCTGTCTGAGCATTTTTTGCCTTTTCCGTAAACGTTAAGCGACCGCGTTTGATGAGCACGATTTTGCCTTCAACATTTTTCAGGTCTTCCTTCCTGCCAATCCCACCATCGGCGAACTTGTACGAGCGGTCCAACTCCCATTTTTCTGAACCCTCCATCGGCTGAATGCGGATTTTTTCCCGTGTTCCTTCTATTAATAAGTACGGTATTCTCATGGTGGGTGTCGAGGCCCCGACAGATATTGCCTTTGAGGCCGTACCGGGTGAACCGACTGTCCAAATATTCGGGCCGGCATTGCCGTTTGCCGCTACTGCGACAATCCCTTTGTCGACGGCGCGGTTGAGCGCAAGGCTAATCGGCAGGTCCGGACCATTGACATCGTTTCCTAATGAAAGATTCATAATATCAACTTTGTCCTTTATTGCCTGATCAATCGCGGCGATGACTTGCTCCGTCGTTCCGCCTCCGCCCGGGCCCAGTGCCCGGTAAGCAATTATTTTCGCCTCCGGGGCAACACCGCGAATTTTCCCATTGGCAGCAATAATTCCTGCGACATGGGTTCCGTGTAGCGTTGCTTTGCCGAGGGCGCGGGTTTCCATCGGGTCGCGATCATTGTCAACAAGGTCGTGCCCGCCGCCATAATTGCGCCGGAGGTCAGGATGGGTGTAATCTACGCCGGTATCAATGACCGCGACGGTGATTCCTTTCCCAGTGAGGCGTTGATTTTTCGGTGAAAATAATCCACGCACCTCATCCCCGCCGATAATTTTTACACTTTCCTCGGTCTGGGCTTGGTAGCTGGTCACGGAAGACACATTTAGGATTTTGAAGTTTTCCGCGAGTTTGGTGATCGCCTTGCGGTTGCCCTCGATAGAAAATCCTGTGATTGCTTCCGTAAAAATGCGGCGCAGTTTGATGTCTCTGTATGGTGTAAGAAGTTGTTTGATTTGTTGTGTGGTTTGTGGCTGTTTTGTGATCACAATGGCGACAGTTTGCTGATTTTGGATTGGCGGTATGATGAGTTTTCGGCTTTGGGATTGGGTGTGTGAGGGTATGGTGATGATTGTTAGGATGATGATTAGAATAAGTTTCTTCATTTTGCTGATTTCCCCTTTTTTCATAGGGTTTTCTTTGGGAGGGGGAAATATGCAGAGGGATTTTTTGGTTAGCCTCGGATTTTATGTTCCATTTCGGAGTTTTTATGTTCTGATTGCACCAGTATATGTACCATTATCGATGATATATGTTCCAACTGAAGTTTTTAATTCTTTAGTTTGCCTTTTTGAAGTTAAAAAGGTAACTTTCCTTCCCTGATTTTTGTTGCTCGAACGTATTTTTTGGTGGCCACCACTTTTTTCATTACCTTGTCTAGCTTATGTTCCTTTTCGAAGCTTTTATGTTCCGATTCCCGCAGTTTATGAACCAATGTCCGCAATATATGTTCCATTCTAACCTTTATATGTGCCCATCCCATTTTTAAAAAAAGAGACCCTTTTCAAAAAAAGATCTCTCCAAACTAAAAATTATTTCGTCCCAAACAACCGGTCCCCGGCATCGCCTAGACCTGGTACGATGTAGCCGTGGTCATTGAGCTTTTCGTCTAGTGCTGCGATATAGATGTCAACATCTGGATGAGCCGTTTTCACTGCTTCGACTCCTTCTGGTGCCGCAATCAAGCACATAAACTTAATATTTTTCGCGCCGCGCTTTTTCAAAGAGTTGATGGCTTCATTTGCAGAACCGCCTGTTGCCAGCATTGGATCTACGACGATGAAATCACGCTCTTCGACATCACTTGGAAGTTTTACATAGTATTCAACTGGTTTCAATGTTTCGGGATCACGATAAAGACCGATATGTCCTACCTTCGCTGCCGGAATTAATTTCAAGATCCCATCAACCATTCCAATCCCTGCACGCAAAATTGGCACAAGGCCGATTTTTTTCCCGGAAAGGACTTTTGATTTGGTCGGACAAACCGGTGTTTCAATCGTCATTTCTTCAAGCGGCATATCCCTCGTGATATCAAAAGCCATAAGTGTTGCCACTTCGTCTACCAATTCCCTGAACTCTTTCGTTCCTGTGTTTTTATCACGTATGTATGTAAGCTTATGCTGGATGAGTGGGTGGTCGAAGACGTAAACCTTTGCCACAAAAATCGCCCCTTTATTAAAATTTAACTTTAAACACTTCGTCTAATTTTACAGAAAAACAATCACGAGGGCAAATAAAAATCGACCTTTTTTCGCAAAAAGGCCGATTCTCAAAAAACTTAATATTCAGGATATAAAACAAACTTGCTTGTTAAAGCTTCCACACGCTTGCTTGCTTCTTCAAGCTTTGCTTGATCTTCATGATTTTTCAATGTAAACGCAATAATCGATGCAATTTCATCCATATCTTCTAAACCAAAGCCGCGGCTTGTAACAGCAGCAGTTCCGATGCGGATACCGCTTGTCACAAACGGGCTGTTTTGATCATATGGAATTGTATTTTTGTTAACCGTAATTCCCACTTCATCAAGGACATGCTCTGCCACTTTACCAGTTAGGCCAAGAGTCGTAACATCTAATAATAATAAGTGGTTGTCGGTTCCGCCGGAAACAAGTTTCAAGCCTTCTTTTTGAAGACCTTCAGCCAAACGTTTCGCATTGGCAATAATGTTTCCTGCATACTCTTTAAAGCTGTCCTGCAATGCTTCGCCAAAAGCAACCGCTTTTGCTGCGATGACATGCATTAATGGACCGCCTTGAATTCCAGGGAAAATCGACTTATCGATTTTCTTCGCAAACTCTTCACGACAAAGAATCATCCCGCCGCGTGGGCCTCTTAACGTTTTATGCGTAGTAGTCGTCACAAAATCTGCAAATGGAACTGGATTTTGATGAAGACCTGCCGCAACTAGACCTGCAATATGAGCCATATCGACCATTAAATAGGCGCCCACTTCGTCAGCGATTTCGCGGAATTTTTTAAAGTCAATTTCACGCGGATATGCACTGGCACCCGCAACAATCAATTTCGGCTTATGCTGGCGAGCTTTTTCCAAAACATCCTCGTAGTTGATGCGATGCGTTTCTTCGTCCACACCATACTCAACGAAATTATATTGAACACCACTGAAGTTTACCGGACTTCCGTGTGTTAAGTGACCGCCGTGGGATAGGTTCATCCCTAAAACAGTATCGCCTTGCTCAAGAATCGTGAAGTATACCGCCATGTTTGCTTGAGCGCCGGAGTGTGGCTGTACGTTTACATGCTCAGCCCCGAAGATTGCCTTCGCACGGTCACGCGCTAAATCTTCCACGATATCCACATATTCGCAGCCGCCATAATAGCGTTTTGCAGGATATCCTTCTGCATATTTATTTGTTAAAACAGACCCCTGTGCTTCCATAACCGCTTCGCTTACAAAGTTTTCTGACGCAATTAATTCAATCTTCGCGCGCTGACGTCCTAATTCTTGCTGAATTGCTTGAAATACTTGCTCGTCCTGCTGTGATAAATGCTTCATAATGATCCCCCTTTGTTAGTTGAAATCCGCAATCAGTTTAAAAATCAACCTCATTTTAACACATTTTTTTGATTATCAAAAAAGAAAGAATATTAGAATTTTTGAAATCACTTTCATAAAAAGCGGAAGCGCCTTCGGAACAAAGCAGTTCATTTTTTCCCTCGAGGGGCTAGGCGCTGGAGCTAGACAATAGAAAAGCTCGTTAGCTGCAGCTCAAATTCCCGCTCGTGTGCTCATACACGGCTCTTTCCCCGCCAATGAGTTTTGGTCGTGTCCGTGCAAGGGTGACTTGGGCATGTCCCACATTTTTCTGCTTCACGCGAACAGGCACAGCAACATGTTTTAAATGCATGCCGATAAAGGTTTGACCGATATCAATTCCCGCATCCGCTTTGATAAATTCCACCACGACTGCATCCGTCATTTTTTCAAAAGCGTATGTTGACATTGCCCCGCCTGCTTTTCGTACGGGAACAACCGAAACCTCGTCCAATTTTTGTTGGTCCGCGGTTGCCCTTTCGATCACCAATGCACGGTTTAAATGCTCACAGCATTGGAAGGCCAACTGAATTCCAGTTTTCTCCTGAAATTGCTTTAGCTGGCGAAAAATCATTTCGGCGACTTCTATTGTGCCGGATGTGCCGATTTTTTCGCCAATGACCTCGCTCGTGCTGCAGCCGACCACCAACAGCTGCCCCGGCTTTAAGCCGGCCTGGTCGTTAAACTCCGACAGTATCGTTTCCAATTCCTGTTCCCACTGCTCTATCATGATTTTCGCCCCTTATTTTGGGATTTCTTACAAATGCTTATTTTCGATTTCGGTAATTTTGCCCACACGGTTAGCATGACGGCCGCCCTCAAACTCGCCTGTCAGCCAAATTTGTGCGATATCTCTCGCAAGACCTGCGCCAATGACGCGCTCGCCCATCGTTAAAATATTGCTGTCATTATGGGCACGCGTTGCTTTTGCGCTAAATGTATCGTGAACAAGCGCCGCGCGGATTCCCTTTACTTTGTTCGCCGCAATACACATGCCAATTCCAGTGCCGCAAATTAAAATGCCGCGGTCAAACTCGCCGCTCGCTACTTTTTCCGCAACTGGCAAGGCATAGTCCGGATAATCAACGGATGTTTCGCAGTCACAGCCAAAATCCTGATATTGGATTCCCAACTCTTCCATTAAATGAGCGATTTCCTTGCGAATATTCACGCCGCCATGATCTGATGCCAATGCTACCTTCATAAAAAAACCCCCAGATTTAAATTTACTCTGCCTACATTTTGACATACCCAGGGAAAAAGATAAAGTTCCTACGTCATAAAAAAAGCCCTCCAATCAGATGGAGAGCCAGCCTTACGTATTCTTCGTTAATTTTTCAATAACCCTATCAATTAATTGTTCAAGTTCCTGAAAGGTTTCACGGTAAATAGAGATGTTTCCACCATATGGATCGCTTACATCATGATAGACGGTCTCTCCGGCAAATTCCTTTAGGGTAAAAAGTTTAGCCGCCGATTCCGGATGGTTAATCAAAATGGCATCCTTATGGGAATCCGTCATCGTCAAAATCAAGTCCGCCCAACCGACTTCTCCTCCAGTCAGCAAACTGGATTGATGATTATGTACAATTTGATTTTCCTCTATCACTTTCTTGGCATGTGCCGAAGCCTCATTTCCGTCAATCGCAAAAATTCCCGCTGAGCGAACCTCGATGCCTTCAAGGTTTTTATTTTTCAAAATCGCTTCTGCCATTGGACTCCTACACGTATTTCCCGTACAAACAAATAAGATGCGCTGCATTTTATTTGCCCCCCTTTCTTTCTAGTATTTTAACAAATTTCCGCCATCATCACCAAAAAAGTGGAAGCAGTTTTACCCCGAACGCTAGTAGGATGGTACCGCCGAGCGCCTCGCTATAGGCGCCAATCCAGCCTTGTACCTTTCTGCCGAGCAAGAGACCCGCCCATGTTTGCAAGGTTGCCACAATCCCAAAGCATATAATAACCATGATGGTTTTCGCACCATATATTCCTAAAGTTAGGCCAAGAGAAAAACTATCGAGGCTCACGCTTAAGGCAAATACAAGTAAGCCAAGCCCAACTGGGGTCATCACTTTTTCATCGCCTTTTTTGAAGCTGCCCCAGATCATTTGCACGCCTAGAATGATGAGCAGCAGACCGCCGATTAGGGACGCAAAGGTACCGAATTTTGCCGATAAAAATTTTCCGGCCAGGATTCCTACGAGCGGCATCCAGACATGAAAAAGTCCGATGGTCAGACCGATTTTAAAAATTTGCCGCCGCCTGAGGTTGTACATCCCCATTCCGAGGCCTACCGAAAAGGCATCCATGCCTAGCGCGAATGCCATTATTACGAGAGTTATGATTTCTCCAACCATTGCTGACATTCTTTCTCCGCCCCCTTGGACTTGCTATTTCAACATATGCACGTCCACCGCCGTTTAGAAGTCAGACCTGAGAAATCGGGAAATTAGATTTTATGTTCCACTTCCCCCGTTTATTTGCCACTTTTTTGAGTTATTTGCCACTTCACCTATTTTATTTGCCATTCTTGTTATTTTCGTTTAAAAGCAGGGTCTTGAAGCCCGGCTCAGGTACTTTTCTACCCGGGATTCTATTGTTCCCCCTAAAAATTGACGATTTTAATTACCTCTTTCCATAGTTCTTTCAGTTATTTTCCATTTCACTTGCTTTATTTGCCGCTTTCCCCAAGTTATCAGTCGCCCCAACAACAAAACAAAAAAGCACCCGGTCACCCAAGTGCTTCAACAATCAACAACTATTCCGAAATTACCTTATTCCCCGCCGCCTTCTCCAGCCGGTTCATAATCGCCAGCCCAACGCCGCCTTTCGGGAACATCTCGCTAAAAATCACATCAACCTTTTCCAGATTAAATCTCCGCAATGTATCATATAGTTCCGTTGCAACCGTCTCGAGCTCGTCCCTTTTTCCACAGGCAATCACGACATCTGCCAAAAACTCACTCTTATTCACGTCTGTTGTAAGTACGCCGACACGAAAGCCCTCCTGCTGCTTTTCAGTTACAAGCTTCTGAAGAAACGACCGGCTCCCATTCACTAAATAAAGAGGAGCATTCGGTGCATAATGACGATATTTCATCCCAGGCGATTTCGGCTTCAATCCGCCCTCCCCGGCACCGCCCTCGAGCGCCGGATCAATCCGAACCTCACCCATCACTGCCTCAAGCTGTTCCTTCGTCACACCGCCCGGCCGCAAAATAACCGGAACCGCCTCCGTACAATCCACAACCGTCGACTCGACGCCAACACCTGTCGGACCTGCGTCCAGCACCCCAGCAATTTTTCCTTGCAAATCCTCAATCACATGCTCAGCATGAGTCGGACTTGGCTTTCCTGAACTGTTCGCACTCGGTGCAGCAATCGGCAGACCGCACGCCTTAAGCAACGAGAGTGCAACCGGATGGTCCGGCATTCTCACCCCAACCGAATCAAGACCTGCGGTTGCTTTTTCCGAAAGTGCGCCATCCTTCTTTTTAAAAATAATCGTTAACGGCCCCGGCCAAAACGCCTCCATCAAACGTTCCGCCGTTTCCGGAATTTCCGACACAAATCTACACAACTGCTCCCGGTCCGCAATATGAATAATTAACGGGTTATCCCCAGGTCTGCCTTTTGCCAAAAAAATCTTCGCGACCGCTTCATCGCTTTCCGCATTTCCGCCAAGGCCATAAACCGTTTCCGTCGGGAGGGCCACCACTTCATTTTCCTGTAATAACTGAGCTGCATCCACAATATGTGGATTACTTTCTAAGATATCCACATAGTTATCCACTTTCCAAACTTTTGTGTTCATAGTTATCCACCTTTATTCAAAAACAAACTTTCTATCGAAATTTGCCGAATCTAGGCACCTAGACTCATATTTTTCGCATTATACGTTTGCAAGTATAAAAGAAGGTGTGGAAAAATACAAGTTTTGTCCACAAATTGTGTATAACTTAGCGGAAATGGTGGATAACTTTGCCCGAATATCCACATCTACAATGGAAATTTCAGAAAAATCGAGTTATCCACATTTAAAATATGTCGAATGTGCTCAGACCCGTTCAATTCTGACGGCAATTCCACCCGCTCAATCTCCTGAAATCCTAGTAAATTGAAAAATGGTAGCGCCGTACGCTTATTGGTTGCCAAAAATAAACTTTCCATCCCCTTTTCCTTCGCGAGCTTCATCATTTGTTCCACCAGAATAAAAATTTCTTTTTCCGTTTGCCCAGCTGTGACTACTAAGGATCGAAGCAAGCCAAAGCCTTCAAACGCTTCAATTCCAAGCGTGCCCTTTAGCTGCCCGTCCAAATCCTCTAGCAGCAAAAAATATTCAATCGTTTCTTCTGTTAATCCATCGGTCCCAAGGTTTGCCTTTATCAAGAACTCTCTTAACTTCCCCAAATCCTGCTTATTTGCCGTGCGAATTAATGCCTGCATTCAATTCCACCCCATTTTTTAAGATTCTACTCTATGAATATGAAAAAATAGGAGAAATAGAACATTTGAAATCTATTATTATTGCGGTAATGTGCTTGGAAGCGAAACTCCGCCCCTATCAAAAAAGGCGGTGTGAGCGAAGCTGTACAACAACTTATTAAGTAAATCAAAAACGTTTTTTTAATCCAACCTATTTTAATGACAAAAGGTTTGCGTAGCTCCGCCCCTTTACCACGAAAAAGAACCCTTTCCCCTGGAAAGAGTTCTTATTCAAAAAGCTTTTTCCACAATTCTACGACGAAAAATTTTACTTGGACCGGATCTTCGTCTTGAGAGGTGTAAACAGGTGCTTCCTTCGTAGTTTCTGTTTTGGACTCCGGCTGCTCCGGATTGCTTACGTTTACTGACTTGTCCTCATTACTTCTAGTAGTAGTTTCAGACTTTTGCTCTTTATGACTTGGAGCTGTAACAGTTTTTCCCTCAACATTACTAGCAGTCGCAACAGACTTTTCTTCAACATCACTAGTACCTGTAACTTGCTTTTCCTCAACCTTTCTAGCTGGTGCCACAGAACTTTGCTTAGTTTCAGTGAATTCTTGGTCCTCGTCACTGCCAGCTGCTACAGCCTTTTGCTCTTCTCCATTATCCACTGCTTCCGGTTGCACTTCTTTACTAGTTTTCTCCGAATCCTTTTGAACTTCCGACTCCGATTTCACCTTTTCATCAAACCCATCGCTGACCGCGACTCCATTTGAAAAATCAAGAAAGCATAATGGTGGATATAGCACACACCACCAATTCGCGCCCTTCCCTTCACCCAAAGTGATTAATATCGCTTGATACTCACCTGCAGGATACAAAAACTCACCGTATAATTTCGTTGGAAACTGAACCTTTCCGAACTCTACGTGAACTGATTGATTCGAACCTTTATCCGCCACTGTTTTTTCCGCAATCGCCTGAATTTCCGGCAACTTCGACTTAATCACCGTTTTCGCCTTTTTAATCGAAGTTAAATCCTTCACCCAAACCGTGATTTTCGCATTCACCGCATCACGCACATCACGCTTGAGCTGCTGGTCAGACGGCTTGTCGCTGTTGGCAAGAATCCTTAGCCGGATCGCTTCCCCCGGAATCACCACCGACTCCTTCGCCATCGCTTCATTCTTTGGTATATATAAACTTAATATCGTTCCAAACGATAAAATTAATAGGTACGCCCAAACCAATGTTTTACTACGCATTCCTTAGCACCGTCCCTTCGATATCCTCATTGTGGACAGAAACTAAGAATCTTAAACTAGTAATTTTATAATATTTTTCAAAACTAGGGGTCTGACCCCCAGTGAAGTAAAGCGTTAACGCACTGGGGGTCAGACCCCTTTTTTAATTTCCGCAAACACCATACGGTCCTTGCCGTTGATATCATTGACAATTTCCACTTTTACTTCTTGAAAGGCTTTTTGAAAAAGCTCGGCTACTGCTTTGCCCTGACCGGCCCCAATTTCAAATCCAACTAGTGCGACCGGTGCTAGAACACGCGGCAGTTCCACCATAAAGCGGCGGTAAAAATCCAAGCCATCCTCCCCGGCAAACAACGCCCGGTGCGGCTCATGTTCTGTTACCACCTCTGACATCGTGGTTATATCGCCAACAGGAATATACGGCGGATTGGAAATCACGACATCGAGCGTTTCCTGGAAAGGCTGAAGCAAGTCTCCCAGATAAAATTCGACGTTCGCCCCAAGCCGGCTGGCATTTCCCTTTGCCACTTCCAGTGAATCCTCGGCAATATCGGAGGCAAATACTTGTAAAGAGGGCGCTTCAAGCTTTAGCGTAATCGCAATTGCGCCGCTTCCCGTCCCGATATCCGCGAGCCTTTTTGGTCCTTCAGGCAGCCTCTTTACTCTTTTCAACGTTTCGTAAACAAGCTCCTCCGTTTCCGGCCTAGGGATCAAAACCGCTTCATTAACGATAAACGTTCTGCCATAAAACTCCTCTGAGCCAATGATATATTGGATTGGTGTGCCTTTGACATGTTCGTGGACTGATTTTTCAAAGACATCCCAAACATTCGGCGCTAGGTCCTCTCTTACATTCGCAAACAGCTGCGCCCGTGACATTCCGGTAAAATGCCGCATCAGCAGTTCCCCGGCATTCTCGTCCCGGTTTGATTTTTTTAAAAAAGAAGAAGCCCATTTGAGAGCTTCGTAAATTTTTTTACTCATTTGCCGCATTTTCCAATCTTCTTGCCTGGTCATCTAGAATTAAGGCATCAATGATTTCTTCGAGCTTGCCTTCAATAATTTGATCTAGCTTTTGAATCGTTAAACCAATGCGGTGGTCCGTTACACGATTTTGCGGATAGTTATACGTACGAATCCGTTCTGAACGGTCTCCGGTACCAACCGCCGATTTCCTTGCTTGATCTAATTCTGCTTGTGCTTCCTGTTGGAATTTATCATACACACGTGCCCGTAAGATCTTCATCGCTTTGTCCTTGTTTTTATGCTGAGATCTTTCGTCCTGGCTCGTTGCAACGATCCCTGTCGGAATATGGGTTAAACGAACGGCTGACATTGTAGTGTTAACGCTCTGTCCGCCGGCGCCGCTTGATGCGAAGGTATCAAAGCGGATATCCTTATCACTAATTTCAATATCAAATTCTTCTGCTTCCGGAAGGCAGGCAACAGTTGATGTAGACGTATGAATACGACCGCCGGATTCGGTTTCCGGAACACGTTGCACGCGGTGTGCGCCGTTTTCGTATTTTAATTTCGAATAAGCACCTGTTCCTGAAATCATAAAAATAATCTCTTTATAGCCGCCAAGCCCTGTTTCGTTGGCATCAATTACCTCTGTTTTCCAGCCTTGTGATTCAGCGTAGCGGCTGTACATGCGGTAAAGGGTGCCGGCAAATAATGCCGCTTCTTCTCCGCCCGCAGCACCGCGGATTTCCATAATGACGTTTTTGTCATCGTTTGGATCCTTTGGAATGAGAAGAATTCTAAGTTTTTCTTCAAATTCTTCTACTTGCGCTTCAAGGTCATTCACCTCTTCTTTAACCATTTCGCGCATGTCGGCATCGAGTTTGTCCTCGAGCATCGCTTTTGCATCTTGAAGCTGTTCTTTTGCTTCTTTATATTGGCGATAGGTTTGTACGGTTTCTTGTATATCAGATTGTTCCTTTGAATATTCACGCAGTTTTTTTGGATCATTAATAATTTCCGGATCGCTCAAAAGTTCATTCAACTTTTCATAACGATCTTCAACGGATTGAAGACGATCAAACACAGTTACTTCACCTCAAATTTTAGTCCATAACATTCTAATTATAGTATAGGTGATTTGCACGCGTCAAAACCAAATATTACGGGAAAAATTTGTGATGGATTTTTTGGGGTTGGTTGTTTACAATATTTTAATTAGATTTCCAGCTCATCTTGTCGCTTGTCGAGCTTATACCGACACTTTTACCCGACTTCCAACCGGTTTTGTCGCCTATCCCTCTCATACACGACACTTTTTTCCCGGCTTCCAACTAATTTTGTCGCCTATCCCTCTCATACACGACACTTTTTGCTCGGCTTCCACTCGGTTTTGTCGCCTATCCCGCTCATACGCGACACTTTTACCCGACTTCCAACCGGTTTTGTCGCCTATCCCGCTTATACGCGACACTTTTACCCGGCTTCCACTCGGTTTTGTCGCCTATCCCGCTTATACGCGACACTTTTACCCGGCTTCCAACCGATTTTGTCGCCTATCCCTCTCATACGCGACACTTTTACCCGGCTTCCAACCGATTTTGTCGCCTATCCCTCTCATACGCGACACTTTTACCCGACTTCCAACCGGTTTTGTCGCCTATCCCTCTCATACGCGACACTTTTACCCGACTTCCAACCGATTTTGTCGCCTAACCCCTCCATCAACCCCCAAACCATAAAAAAACATGCCCTAAAATCAGAGCATGTTATCTGCGGTCTTCCTGAACCCGTACCTCAATATTGTAACGCGGCAGGGCCTGGACCAGTTTCTTATGAAGGCGTGCTTCCGCATTCTCTCGCTGCTGATCATTCAGCATGCCTTTTTTATACACATTCACCCACATCCGGTCACCATTAATCCAAACCGAATCCGTTCTGAATTCATGCGTATCCTGAATAACCTTTTTCGCCTTACCTACATCAATCCCGGTGTCCTGGCCGCCCCCGGTTCCACGGGTACTCGTACCCTCCAGGTTAAGAAAATTCGGATTCTGATTTTGAACATCCTGTCCTACCAGGGGTTTTTTATAGTTATTTGCCATTTGATTCGGAGCACTGCGATCCTTGCGCAAATCATATTTCGTGTCATTCGTCGCCTGGCAGCCGCCAACAAAAAGCATAAGCAATAAGGAAGGAACAATAAACTTTCTCAATGTTTACACCTCCATTACTATCATTCCCAAGCCCAGTCTAACTTCTCAAGAGAATTCTTTCCATTCAGCAAAAAACGGGTGGCGCCTGGCACCCCCGTTTTTTGTCGAATATATTTACATTTTTGAAGCTGCTTCTCCCTGTTCACGATAGGCGTTTTTTGGGACTTCGTGGTGGTGACGGCAGCGTGGTTCGTAAGCTTCAGATGCACCAACCAGGATGATGGGGTCGTGGTAGGATGCAGGCAGGCCGTCGATTAGGCGCTGGGTTCGACTAGATGGGGAACCGCAGACGGTGCAGACGGCTTGCAGTTTTGTGACGTGTTCAGCGATGGCCAAAAGGTCTGGGACCTGTCCAAAGGGTTCGCCGCGGAAATCCATGTCAAGACCGGCGACGATCACACGATGACCACTGTCGGCTAGCTGCTGAACAATCCGAACGATTCCCTCATCAAAGAATTGGACTTCGTCGATCGCAATAATATCTACGTCTGCTTCGATATGGTGCAGAATTTCGATGGAGTGGGAAATGGACTTCGCAATAAAAGAAGAGCCATTATGGGAGACTACAGATTGCTCACTGTAGCGATTATCAATTTTGGGTTTAAATACAGCTATTTTTTGCTTGGCAAATTGAGCGCGTCTTACGCGACGGATCAATTCTTCTGACTTTCCAGAAAACATACTGCCACAGATAACCTCAACCCATCCGCTTTGTTTCATTACATACATAAAACGGTCTCTCCTTCCTAAAGCGCAAACCTTATCATATATTTATAAAAAATAAGTAGTCATATTCCATTATTTAGACATTCTTCGCAATAAAAAACAGGCAAGTCAAATTTCTCTTGCCTGTTAATGAGCTTTTATTGTTGCTGTTGCTTAAGGCCGTATTTTTTGTTGAAACGGTCAACACGTCCGCCAGCTTCAGCGAATTTTTGACGACCAGTGTAGAATGGATGGCATTCAGAACAAGTTTCAACACGGATTTCGTTTTTCACTGATCCAGTTTCAAACGTGTTTCCGCATGCACATGTCACCTTAACTGTTTTATAATTTGGATGAATTCCTGTTTTCATTTTTTTCAGCTCCTTCCGCCCTGAATCTTTCGAAACAGAGTTATCATAAGTGCTTGTCGTAAACAGGCACTTAAATACTTAAAACACACTGTACCCATTATAACAACGAGTGTTAACTTTTGCAAGCAAGGGTTTATGGCTGGTAAGAAAATATAAACTTTTCCAAGTTTATACTTTCTTCCTGCGCATAAGTGCATCTACGCCTCATGAACCGCCTTTAGGGGCTCGCCACTCGACGAGCCTTTTTTGAAAAATCGCCCTATGAACGGCGGGACTTCAGTTCCTCACCCAGCTGTGCAAAAAATTCCTCGTTTGATTTCGTTTGTCTTAATTTTTTCAAGAAGCGCTCCGCAAAATCTGGTGAATCAGACATCGACTTGCGAATGGCCCATAGCTTATCCAAATGATCCTTAGGAAGAATAAGCTCTTCTTTCCGTGTACCGGAACGGCGGATATCGAGTGCAGGGAAAATCCGGCGCTCAGCAAGCGAACGATCAAGGTGCAGTTCCATATTACCGGTACCTTTAAATTCCTCATAAATAACGTCATCCATACGTGATCCAGTATCTACCAATGCCGTAGCTAAAATCGTTAAGCTTCCGCCCTCTTCGATATTACGAGCGGCACCAAAGAAACGCTTCGGACGGTGGAAAGCAGCTGGATCGATACCACCGGATAAAGTTCTTCCGCTTGGCGGAATCACCAAGTTGTAGGCACGAGCGAGACGAGTAATACTATCCATCAAAATGACCACATCGCGTTTGTGCTCAACCAGGCGCATTGCACGGTCTAACACAAGCTCGGCCACTTTAATATGATTTTCCGGTACTTCATCAAAAGTGGAACTGACCACATCGCCGGCAACGGAACGTTCGATGTCGGTTACTTCTTCCGGACGTTCATCAATGAGCAAGACAATTAATTCCACTTCCGGATGATTGGTCGTGATACTGTTGGCGATTTCTTTTAACAGCATCGTTTTACCAGCCTTTGGCGGAGCGACAATCAAGCCCCTTTGGCCAAAGCCGACCGGTGCGACTAAATCCATAATTCTTGTTGAAAGAGATTTTGGGGTTGTTTCAAGCTTCATCTGTCTATCTGGATACAGAGGAGTTAAGGCTGGAAAATAAACGCGTTCCTTCGCGGATTCCGGGTCTTCCCCATTTACAGCTTCTACATGTAATAACCCGTAATACCGTTCATTTTCTTTTGGAGGACGAACCTTACCTGAAACCTTATCACCATTCCGAAGATCGAAACGGCGGATTTGTGATGCTGAAATGTAGATATCCTCTGAGCTTGGCGAATAATTAATCGGCCGAAGGAATCCAAATCCTTCTGACTGGATAATTTCGAGAACACCTTCCATGAAAAAATAACCCTGCTGTTCGGCACGAGCTTTGAGGATGGCAAAAATTAATTCTTTTTTCGTTAATTTGCTGTAGTAGGTCACTTTATATTCGCGCGCAAGCTCATAAAGCTCCTTCAACTTCATGTTTTCTAAACTTGATATTGTTAAGTCCATTTGTACACCACTCTTTGATATTTTCATCCGCAGGTAATATTAATATTAATAAAATCGGCGGGGAATTGTTATGATTTTCTTCACACCAATTTGAGTTATATGTGATTGGAGGATAAGAAAGTAAATGAAGAAATGAATAGAATTGTAGAAAGTTTTGTGTCTAAAACAATTTCTATTGTACCCCCTTTATAAAAAATTAATCAACTATTATTTCAAATTGGAAAATTTTAGAGGGGATTTTAAGTAAGGCTGTGTTAAATTAGTCTGTTGATTTGCGCTCCAGGCACTTCGCTTTCCGCGGGCGGTACGGGGAGTCTCCTCGGCGCTTAAGCGCCTGCGGGGTCTCCCCTGCCCCGTATTCCCGCAGGACATTGAATTACACCCTTGAATCCGCCCACGCACGAAGGAAATGCGATAGCATTTTCGAGGAGTCTCGTGCCTTCCGCTCCAATCAACTTAGTTGAAAAGCAACAATTCCCTTTAACACAGCCTTTAGAAAAGAGACTAGATCGAATGCGATCCAGCCTCCCTACTATATTTTTATTATTTAATGACTAAATGCGGTTTCTTTTTCAAACTATGCCGGCCATCGATGAATCTGACTGTTCCTGATTTTGCCCGCATAACGACAGAATGGGTAGAACCATGAGATCCTTTAAATTGAACACCGCGCAATAATTCGCCGTCTGTTACACCGGTCGCAGCAAAAATCGCGTCATCGCCCTTCACAAGGTCCTCCATGCGAAGAACTTTGTTGACATCAAGCCCCATTTTTATACAGCGTTCGATTTCCGCATCGTTTTGCGGAACCAATTTTCCCATCAGCTCGCCGCCAAGGCATTTTAGGGCTACAGCAGAGATAACCCCTTCTGGTGCACCGCCGGAACCGAATAGAATGTCCACACCGGTGTTATCAAAAGCCGTATTGATCGCTCCTGCAACATCGCCGTCGTTAATCAATTTGATTCTAGCGCCAGCTTCGCGAAGCTGTTGAATAATATGTTCGTGGCGCGGACGATTTAAAACCGTTGCCACTACGTCTTCAATATCTTTATTTTTCGCTTTGGCAACTGCCTTTAAATTGTCCAAAACGGATGCATTAATATCGACAAGACCAACTGCTTCCGGTCCCACCGCAATTTTCTCCATGTACATATCCGGTGCATGAAGAAGGTTTCCATGGTCGGCAACCGCTAGAACGGCTAAGGCATTCCAGCCGCCTGATGCTAAAATATTGGTTCCTTCAAGCGGGTCGACTGCGATATCAACACGCGGTCCAAAACCATTTCCGAGCTTTTCGCCGATATACAGCATCGGTGCCTCGTCCATTTCTCCTTCGCCAATGACTACGGTTCCCTTCATTGGCACGGTGTCAAACACATCACGCATTGCAGTGGTTGCAGCACCGTCTGCATCGTCTTTTTTTCCACGGCCCATCCAGCGCGCAGAGGCAAGTGCCGCTGCTTCTGTTACACGGACAAGTTCCATTGATAAACTTCTTTCCATTAGTTCCATCCCCCAATTCTCTCACCCGAGAGCTGCCTATGTTGTGTACTAGTACTGTAAGTTTCTTGTTCCAATGGCCGAAAAATAAATCATGTATTCTTAAGCTGTTCTAATTCTTCCTTCGTTAACGCTTCCCGCCAAACCGTTGCCCCGAGACCATTTAATTTTTCAACCAAGTCGCTGTAACCGCGGTCGATGTGCTCCAGTCCGGTTACTTCCGTAATCCCTTCCGCCATCAGACCGGCGATGAAAAGGGCTGCCCCCGCTCTCAAGTCACTTGCCTTCACTTTAGCTCCCTGAAGCTGGACAGGACCGTTAATAATCGCAGAACGTCCTTCTACCTTAATGTTGGCATTCATTCTTCTTAACTCATCAATATGTTTAAAACGGGCACCATAAATGGTATCGGTTACAACACTCGATCCAGTAGCCTTGGTTAAGAGCGTCGTAAACGGCTGCTGCAAATCGGTTGGAAATCCAGGATAGACGAGTGTTTTAATATCCACCGTCTTCAGATTGGAAGCACCCGAGACAAACACCTGATCATCGCCGGATTCGATTTGAACACCCATTTCCCGCAGCTTAGCAATTAATGATTCCAAGTGCTGCGGAATTACATTATCAATGAGAACACCATCGCCGACAGCTGCGGCTAAAATCATATAGGTTCCCGCTTCAATCCGGTCTGGAATAATCGTATGACGACAGCCATGGAGACTGTCAACGCCATCAATCCGGATGACATCGGTTCCGGCACCCTTAATTTTCGCCCCCATGTTTGTTAACAAGGTTGCGACATCAATGATTTCCGGCTCCTTCGCCGCATTTTCAATGATGGTCCGCCCTTTTGCCCGAACAGCAGCGAGCATGATATTAATAGTCGCACCGACACTGACAACATCAAGGTAGATTCGCGCCCCGCGGAGCTCGTCCGCCCGTAAATAAATGGCCCCTTGTTCATTCGTGATACTGGCACCCAATGCTTCAAACCCTTTAATATGCTGATCAATCGGGCGCGGGCCTAGATGGCAGCCTCCTGGAAGACCAATGACTGCTTTTTTAAAACGGCCCAGCATCGCACCCATCAAATAATAGGATGCACGAAGCTTTTTAACCTTCCCGTTTGGCAGTGGCATCGATATCATTTTCGATGGATCGATGGTCATTTCATCCTCTGACAGCTGAACCTTTCCGCCAATTTCCTCAAGCAAGTCTTTAAGAATGTCTACATCCGAAATTTGTGGCAATCCTTCAATGGTTACTGGTGATTCCGCCAAAATGGTTGCCGGAATAAGGGCAACAGCGCTGTTTTTAGCTCCACTAATCCTAACGGTACCGCGCAGTGGGTAACCGCCCGCAATCTTTAGCTTTTCCATTTTCGACTCCCTTCTAAGCCTTTCTCACGTCATTTGTATGGGTCGACAACTTTTATTTTTCACCAATTATATCTTTAGGTATATTTTTCCAACACCAAAAGGCATTTTCCGACAGCTTGTCTATCCTCTAGTTTACACGAAAATTCTATTTTCATGTATGAATATAAAAAAAAGTTACAGTAAATTATTGGAAATTTCACCAACTTACGCGTTGGAACGGGCATTCCAATCCTTTAAGAAGGCTTCAATTCCTTTATCGGTTAACGGGTGGTGGAATAAGCCCATCAATACTTTATAAGGAATCGTCGCAATATGCGCCCCTCTTAAGGCCGCTTCGGTTACGTGAATTGGGTTGCGGATCGATGCTGCAATGATTTCAGTCTCAAGACCGTGTACAGCAAAGATTTCTGCAATCTGTGAAACAAGGTCTAATCCTACTTGACCGATATCATCCAATCTTCCGAGAAATGGTGAAACATAGGTAGCGCCTGCTCTAGCTGCCAAAAGTGCTTGATTGGCATTGAAAATCAACGTTACATTTGTTTTAATGCCTTCCTGTGAAAAAGCATGGACTGCTTTTAAACCGTCCGGTGTCATTGGAACTTTAATCGTTACATTTGGGGCGATGGCTGCTAGTTCTTTCCCCTCGCGAATCATCCCTTCTGCGTCAAGGGCAATAACTTCCGCACTTACCGAACCAGGAACGAGGTTAGCAATTTCTCTAATCCGATCAGGAAATGAAATATTTCCTTCTTTTGCGACAAGCGATGGATTTGTCGTTACACCTGAAAGTAAACCAAGCTCATGTACTTCACGGATTTCGTCTAGATTTGCTGTATCAATAAAAAATTTCACAACGTTTCCCTCCAATTTTTCGATGAATTTCGGCAAAATTTTCAGTTTTTGTCGAACACACTGAAACCGCCCTCTTTGGGAAGGGCGGTTTCGCTTTCATTGACAATCGTACACTATTTCAATAGCCTATTTCAAGCGCTGTACTCGATTAGGCTTTTTGAGATGAACCAAATTCACGCATTTTGCCAATAACCGTTTCTTTAATCGCATCGCGTGCTGGTCCTAAGTATTTACGTGGGTCATATTCATTTGGTTTTGCTGCTAATACTTCGCGAACGACTTTCGCAGAAGCAATTTGGTTTTCTGTATTTACATTAATTTTCGCCGTTCCAAGCGAAATCGATTTTTGAATATCTTTTGTTGGAATTCCAGTACCGCCATGAAGAACTAACGGTACACCTGCAAGGTTGCCGATTTCTTCCATTTCCTTGAATCCAAGGTTTGGTTCACCTTTGTAAGGGCCATGAACAGAACCTAAAGCAGGAGCAAGGCAATCAATACCTGTACGTTTCACTAATTGGACACACTCATTTGCATCCGCATAAATAATGCTGCCGGAAACATCATCTTCCTGGCCGCCGACTGTTCCAAGCTCAGCTTCAACCGAAATACCTTTTGAATGAGCATACTCTACTACTTTAGAAGTTGTAGCAACATTTTCTTCAAATGGATCGTGTGAAGCGTCAATCATTACAGAAGTGAAGCCTGCATCGATTGCTTCTTTACATTTGTCAAAGCTAGAACCGTGGTCAAGGTGAATCGCAACCGGAACGGTAATATTGTAATCTTCCATTAGACCTTCTACCATTTTTACAACGGTTTTGAATCCGCCGATATAACGGCCTGCACCCTCAGAAACACCAAGAATAACCGGTGATTTTTCTGTTTCGGCAGCTTGAAGAATTGCTTGAGTAAATTCTAAGTTATTAATGTTAAATTGCCCAACAGCATAGCCTTCTGCTTTTGCTTTTTTGAGCATTTCAGTCATAGAAACTAAAGGCATTTTTCTTCCTCCTTAATTTAGGATGGCAACTTTCGCAATAAACTTTCCATATAAAGGTTTTCCCTCTATTTTAAGGATTATGTATGTTACGAAAAGTTTTAACCACCAGAAAAAGTTCATATGTATCATATCAAAAAGCAGGAGGAATTACCATTAATCTAGCCCAATTTTTAAAACTGTCACAATGAAAGCGCGAACAATATTAGTACAGTTTTTTAGTATAATAATAGGGTTATTTCGCTTTTTGCGGCATGTGTTTCTTCACTGCAGCCCTGATGTCATCAATATCAAACGGCTTTGCAAAATGGGTGATAGCTCCAAGGTCTTTCGCCTCTTGAATCATGTCCAATTCACCGTAAGCAGTCATGATGATGACGCGAATTTCCGGGTCAATCACTTTCATTCTTTTTAAAATTTCAATTCCGTCCATTCCTGGGATTTTCATATCTAAGAGAACGAGATCTGGGTCATGCTTTTTTACAATATCAAGGGCCTGAATGCCATTAGCTGCCTGATAAGTTTGATACCCTTCCTTTTGTAATACCTCATTAAGTAAAATTCGAATTCCAAACTGATCGTCTACGATTAATATTTTTTCTTTCATAACTCCACCTCTTCCCGTTTGATGTGTTTCTTTTTAAATATTATATCTTAGTTTAGTTCCATAAATAATTCTACATTTATTTTAAAATTCCTGCTAATTTCGATTGTGATTTAAGTTATTTTTGCATTTATGCAAAAAATAATATAATAGTCTCGAGAAGGAGTGGTCTTTATGTTAAAAATGTTCACTACCCAATTAACGGGTTTATTTAAAAGAATGGATGAAAAAGAGGAGTTTTCTTTTGAGGATGGGGCACGACTTTTGGCTCAGGCTCCTGTCGGCGATGGGTCCATTTACCTTGCGGGTTTTCGCGAGATGAAGGCGGTAGAGGCCGAAGCCTTGGAGGGTGCGGAGCCGCTTAAGGGTGCGAAGGTGGTGAGTGACTTGTCTTCACTAACTGATTCCGACCGAGTGTTGATTTTCACAAGGACTTCAGCGGATGAGGAGGCTGTTTTGCTTGCTGAAAAGCTTCAGGAAAAAGGAATTCCGTTTGTTGCGGTATCGAGTATCGGGGAAGAAGCGGGCCCGCTTGTGGAATTTGCGGATGTTCATATTGATTTGGGATTGAAAAAGGGATTATTGCCGGATGAATTCGGCGGGCGCTTTGGATATCCGTCCTCGATGGCCGGATTATTCGTCTATTACGGTCTTAAATTTACGATTGACGAGATTTTAGGGGAATATGAGGAGTAGTTTTGTGGCGGCCCGGTTATTTGGGTCGTTTTTATTTTCCAGTTTTGTGTTTTATTGCTCATTTCCAGAGTTTTATTTGCCACTTTTATCAATTTATTTGCCAAAACGCTAAAAAATACCAAGATTCAATAGTCCCCCCTATTTTGGACTATAAAATTATCCCAAAAAGCGAATCCACCATTTTAAAATTACCTTTTTCAATGTTTATTTCTCTCTTTTTACATTTAATTTTCCAGTTCCGCCCTTTTATTTGCCACTTCCACCAATATATCTGCCACTTCCCCCTTTTATTTGCCGCTTCGCCCATGCCCCCCTTTTTCAAAAATCCCCACAAAAAAGACCACTCCCCAAAAAAGGAATGGTCCAAAAAACTTATTTCAACGTCGCACGAATAAAGTCGCGGAATAGCGGCTGTGGACGGGTTGGTCTTGACACAAACTCTGGGTGGAACTGAGACGCTACAAACCATGGATGATCCTTCAACTCAATAATCTCCACTAAACGACCGTCCGGGCTAGTACCAGAGAACAAAAGTCCAGCCTCCTCCATCTCCTGACGATATTGATTATTAAACTCATAACGGTGGCGGTGGCGCTCATAAATCACTTTCTCCTCATAGGCTCCAAACGCCTTCGTTCCTTCCGCAAGACGTGCCGGATACAAACCAAGTCTTAATGTACCGCCTAAATCCTCGATATCTTTCTGTTCAGGAAGTAAATCAATAATTGGATAATTGGTATCTGGAACAAACTCAGCAGAATGCGCTCCCTTATGACCAAGAACATTGCGGGCAAACTCAACCGTTGCCAGCTGCATCCCTAAACAAATCCCAAGGAACGGTTTCTTATTTTCACGCGCATAACGAGTTGCTTCAATTTTCCCTTCAATCCCGCGGTCACCGAAACCACCAGGAACAAGGACGCCGTCCACATCGCCCAATAACTCTTCCACATTCTCAGCTGTTACATGTTCCGCATTGATCCACTTAATTTCTACATCGGCATCAAACGCATAGCCGGCATGACGCATCGCTTCCACTACAGAAATATAGGCATCTTGAAGTTCAACATATTTCCCAACAAGACCAATCCGAGTCTTGCTTGATAAATGAAGGACCTTATCCACCAATGTTTTCCACTCGGTCATTTCTGCTTCCGGAGTCACCAATTTCAAATGGTCGCAGACAATTTGGTCCATATTTTGCTCTTGAAGTGCAAGTGGTACAGAGTAAAGGGTATCCGCATCACGGCACTCGATTACTGCTTTCGAATCAATATCACAGAACAAGGCAATTTTATCCTTCATATCCTGTGATACTGGCATTTCTGTACGAACCACAATGATATTTGGCTGAATTCCAAGGCTGCGAAGCTCTTTTACACTGTGCTGCGTTGGCTTGGTTTTCATTTCACCAGCTGCTTTGATGTACGGAATCAATGTACAATGAACGTATAAAACATTGTCACGACCGACATCATTTTTAATTTGGCGAATGGCTTCAAGAAATGGGAGTGATTCAATATCACCAACTGTTCCGCCGATTTCCGTAATAACCACATCAGCATTCGTTTCATTGCCGGCACGGAAAACACGGTCTTTAATTTCGTTAGTAATATGTGGAATAACCTGAACCGTTCCGCCTAAATAATCACCACGGCGCTCTTTACGTAAGACACTGGAGTAAATTTTCCCGGTCGTTACGTTGCTATACTTGTTTAAGTTAATATCAATGAAACGCTCATAGTGACCTAAGTCTAAATCTGTTTCTGCACCGTCATCGGTAACGAACACTTCACCATGCTGATACGGACTCATTGTTCCCGGGTCGACGTTGATGTACGGATCAAATTTTTGAATCGTTACGCTCAATCCGCGATTTTTTAATAAACGTCCTAAAGATGCTGCGGTAATCCCTTTTCCAAGCGAGGAAACTACGCCGCCTGTTACAAAAATATACTTTGTCATGAATGATTCCCCCTCATATTTACAGTTTGTACATTATCCAGATAGTTTAAGGCATTTTTCAAAAAAAATTCCGCCTTACCCTAAGGTGATTGGTCGACGGGGAAGTGAAACGATTTTACTCCAAAAAACAACAAAAAAGCGCTCCACTTAACACTTTGTAAGGGAGCGCATATCATCAACTATTGTTTCGTTCCTTTTTTAAGGAGCCCAAAAAAGATAATACAAGGGTAGAGATAAAAAGTCAAGACAATTACAAGTCTTCTTCTTCCTCTTCCGCCAACTCATCTTCATCCTCGTCCAAATCGTCATCGAGTTCTTCTTCGTCGAGGTCAAATTCTTCATCGTCTTCAAGGACCTCTTCATCCTCATCGACGTCATCAATCTCATCAAAGACATCCTCATCTTCAAGAAGTTCATCCTCATCGTCGGTATAATCGTCGAGGTCATCGTATTCCTCTTCATCGATTTCATCGTAATCGTCAAGGTCCTCCTCGTCGACAACCTTCTTCGCCTTTTTCTTCTTCGGTTTCACAACCGTAACAACTTCTTCCTCTTGCGTATCAACTGGATACCAAACGCGAAGTCCCCAGCGGTTTTCCCCTAACGAAAGAAAACGGCCGTCAATATTAATATCAGTGTAAAATTGCGCAAGCTTGGACCGCATTTCCTCTTCCGAAACACCTGCTGCCGCTGAGATTCCTTTTACCAATTCATGAAATGAAATCGCCTGCTTGCTGTTTTTCAAAAATTCAAAAGCCATTTCAATGAGGGATAGCTCTTTTAATTCCTCTTTTGAGTATTGTGCTAAACTCAATATCGGCACTTCCTTTCTCTATTTAACACTCTAGTAGAGTGAATAACGGACAATCACCAAAAATCCATATTCTTCATTATAAACAATTTACTGCCGTTTATGCTAGTTCTATCTATTGTTTCGCTTGATTTTTTGCCTTTGTTTCTGCTCTTGACTGCTTTCTTTATTCAAGCGCAGCTTTTTCATCTCCTTGATTGACACCACCAGAAAGAAAATTGCCAGCAGCAGAAACGAAACTGCGCCCAGCTGGAGTTCATAGAGATAATATAATGGCCAGGCAAAAACAATTAAAACTCCAATTATAAAAGTTATCTTCATTTGTTTCACCACCAAGGAGCCCTAATGTGTAATAACTATAATTATATAAGAAAATCTTTCATTTTGAAAAAAACTTTTTTACATAAATAGACAATGACCCTCAAAAGAGCCATTGTCTGCCAAATAAACCTATATTATGCACCCAACTTCGATAACTGTCTAGCTCCAGCGACTAGCCCCTCAAGGGAAAAAATGAACTGCTTTTTCCTAGGTCGCTTCCGCTTTTCTATTTACATATTTCTTCGATACTGCCCGCCAACCTCATATAATGCTTTTGTAATCTGTCCGAGACTCGCCACTTTGACTGTCTCCATCAATTCTGCAAAAATGTTGCCATTGTTGACTGCCGCTGCCTTCAAAGCCTTTAAAGCCTGTTCTGCTGCACCCGAATGGGCTTTTTGGAACTCGCGCAAATTGTGGATTTGCAGCTCCTTTTCTTCTTCCGTTGCCCGGGCCAGCTCCATATTGTCGACCTCTTCCTCAGATGGCGGATTCGGATTCAAATAGGTATTCACACCAATAATTGGCAATTCACCCGTATGCTTTTTCATCTCGTAATACATCGATTCATCCTGGATTTTTCCACGCTGGTACTGCGTTTCCATCGCACCGAGCACTCCGCCGCGGTCATTAATCCGCTCAAATTCCTGTAAAACCGCCTCTTCGACGAGATCGGTCAGCTCTTCAACGATAAACGAACCTTGAAGCGGGTTTTCATTCTTGGTTAACCCATGCTCCTTGGTAATAATCATTTGAATCGCCATCGCCCTTCGTACCGATTCCTCGGTTGGAGTCGTGATTGCTTCATCATACGCATTCGTGTGAAGCGAATTACAGTTATCATGGAGGGCCATTAACGCCTGCAATGTTGTCCGGATATCATTAAAATCGATTTCCTGGGCATGCAGCGAACGTCCCGAGGTCTGCACATGGTACTTCAGCTTTTGGCTGCGCTCATTAGAACCATATTTATCGCGCATCACAGTTGCCCAAATACGGCGGGCAACGCGGCCAATCACGGTATACTCCGGATCCAAACCATTCGAGAAGAAGAACGAAAGATTTGCTGCAAAATCATCAATCTTCATGCCGCGGCTCAAATAATACTCAACATACGTAAACCCATTTGACAACGTAAAGGCCAATTGCGAAATCGGATTCGCCCCTGCTTCGGCAATATGGTAGCCGGAAATGGAAACGGAATAATAATTGCGCACCTGATGGTCAATGAAATACTGCTGAATATCGCCCATCATCCTTAGGGCAAATTCCGTGGAGAAAATACAGGTATTTTGACCCTGGTCTTCTTTTAAAATATCAGCTTGCACCGTACCGCGGACGGTTTTCAGCGTATAGGCTCTTACTTCAGCAAATTCTTCCACCGTTAACACACGGCCAAGCTCCGCTTCTTTTTTCTGCACCTGCTGGTCAATTGCTGTGTTCATGAACATCGCCAAAATAATCGGCGCTGGACCATTAATCGTCATCGAAACCGATGTGGATGGGTGGCATAAGTCAAATCCAGCATACAGCTTTTTCATATCATCAAGCGTACAAACGCTGACGCCGCTCGTGCCAATCTTCCCATAAATATCTGGACGGTGATCCGGATCTTCCCCATAAAGGGTAACCGAGTCAAACGCAGTACTTAAGCGTTTTGCTGGATCATCCTTCGATAAATAGTGGAAGCGGCGGTTCGTGCGTTCCGGTGTCCCTTCCCCGGCAAACTGCCGTTTTGGATCTTCTCCTTCACGCTTGAACGGGAATACTCCTGCTGTAAAGGGATACGAACCCGGTACATTTTCGCGGTATACCCAGCGAAGGATTTCGCCGTAATCTTTATATTTCGGCAAAGCCACCTTTGGAATGTCGAGTCCGGAAAGGCTCTTTGTTTTTAAAACCGTTATGATTTCTTTGTCGCGAATTCTTGTTACGAATTGGTCCTTTGAATAGGCTTCCTTCGTTGCACCCCAGCCGTTCAGGATTTTTTTCGATATAGGTGTCAGCTTCTCTTCGGTTTCCTGCTTGATGGCTTCTAAGGAAGCAATGATTTCACTGCCAGCCTCGCGTTCCTTTACAGCAGCAATTGCTCCTTCAAGCTGGAACAGCTTCCGTGCCAAGTCAGCCTGCTCTTCTGCTTTCTTATGATAACGGCGCACCGTTTCGGAGATTTCCCTCAAGTAATAGCGGCGGTCGGTAGGAATGATCACACTTTGTTTTTCAACTTTTGCATGCTTAGTAAAGGAGGTCTCCCAGTCTGATACCATTTTTTCATTGATTTTTTCTACTAATGCTGCAAAAAGGGCATTGGTGCCAGGGTCATTAAACTGACTGGCAATTGTTCCATACACCGGCATTTCCAATGGATCCTTTTCAAACAGCATATGGCTGCGCTGGTATTGCTTTTGAACATGCCGCTTTGCATCCTCTGAGCCTTTGCGCTCAAATTTATTAATCACGATGAGATCGGCAAAGTCGATCATATCAATTTTTTCAAGCTGTGTCGGTGCCCCGAATTCACTCGTCATTACGTACATGGAAAGGTCACAAACTTCAGTGATTTCCGCATCCCCTTGGCCAATTCCGCTCGTTTCCACAATGACCAAATCAAATCCGGCTGCTTTAACCACCGACACGGCGTCCTTAATTGCTAGCGACAATTCCGTTTTAGATGACCTTGTAGCAAGGCTGCGCATATACACATTTGGTGAAAAAATCGCATTCATGCGAATCCGGTCCCCTAGAAGCGCTCCGCCTGTTTTTTGTTTCGTCGGGTCGACCGATAGAACCGCCATCTTTTTATCCGGCAGTTCATTGATAAAGCGGCGAATCAATTCATCCGTCAGCGAACTTTTTCCGGCGCCGCCAGTACCGGTAATACCGATAACCGGAATCGCCTTCGTTAACGATTTAACTTGATCAAGGACAAGCTCTGCTGCTGCTGCGACTTCTTTGTTATCATCGACATGCAGCTCCGCAAGCGTGATGAGCTTGGCAATCGCGTTGACATCCCCAGCGGGCAGTTTTTCAATTTGCTCCGCCGCATTGGTCGTAACCGTTGGAAAATCGCTTTCTTCAAGCATGCGGTTAATCATGCCTTGTAGTCCTAAAGTCCTGCCGTCTTCCGGTGAAAAAATCCAGGCAATACCGTAATCATGAAGCTCTTTGATTTCTTTTGGAATAATAACGCCGCCCCCGCCGCCGTAAATACGGATGTTTTGTGCGCCTTTTTCCTTGAGCAAATCATACATGTATTTAAAATATTCAACATGGCCGCCTTGATAAGACGAAATCGCAATCCCCTGCACGTCCTCTTGAATCGCTGCGTTTACCACCTCTTCTACCGAACGGTTGTGGCCGAGATGAATGACCTCGGCTCCGCTTGACTGAAGAATTCTTCTCATAATATTGATTGAGGCATCATGCCCGTCAAAGAGGCTGGATGCGGTTACAAATCGGATGTGATGTTTTGGCTTATAAATCTCCATCATTCTCCCCCTTTTTGCTTAATTGCAGATAAAATCAGCTCTGTTTGCAGTTCAATATATTCATCGATGGTATATAATTTCTGTACGGACCAGCGGCGGAAGCTCCACATATGCCCGTCAACAATAATATTGTGAGAAATAAGCTTTAATCGTTTTTCCGATAAATCCAGCTCGCCATTTTCCACACACAGGACCAGCAGCTTTTCAAACATCGCTGCCATTTCCTTTTCTTTGTTCAGAACGTATGGCAGGGCATCCTTTGGTAACGATTTTACTTCTTGGTACATGACCAGAAACTCATCCTGCATCTCATCTACAACCCGAAAGTAATTGGCAATTCCCTGCTTTAAATTGGCTAATGTCCCCTGTTTATTATCGAGGTCTTTCTGAAGGCGCTCGCTGACATGTTCATAAATACTGTCACAAACAAGGTAGAGAACATCTTCCTTCGAGCGAATGTATTCATAAAGTGTTCCAATGCTAAACCCGGCCGCCTTGGCAATTTCCCTTGTTGTCGTCCGGTGAAACCCCTTTTCTATAAAAAGTGTGACCGCCCCTTTAATCATCTGATCACGTCTTTTTTCAACCAGACGCTCATCCTTGACCGAAGCCTGTACTTCCCTCTTTTTCGTCACGTTAAAACCGCCTTTTGTTCACGGCACCCTCCAAAAAAGCAGGTGTTCGAGTTTTCCTGCTTTTCGTAACGGGGGCACCTTCAAATTCCTTCTTATGATTCTTGCTTCTGCTTTTCTATTTCGTCAGCATCCTTGAGATTACAAGGCGTTGAATTTCTTGTGTTCCTTCATAAATTTGCGTGATTTTTGCATCGCGCATAAACCGTTCTACCGGATAATCCTTTGTATACCCGTATCCGCCAAACACTTGAATCGCTTCGGTTGTCACTTTCATCGCCGTGTCACCGGCCATTAATTTGGACATCGCCGACTCTTTTCCGTACGGCAGCCCGTTTGACTCCAGCCATGCTGCTTGGTAGGTTAACAGTCTTGAAGCTTCAATCGCTGTAGCCATATCCGCAAGCTTGAAACTGATTCCTTGGTTCGCGACAATTGGCTTGCCAAACTGGTGGCGTTCCTTTGCATAATCAACCGCTGCATCAAGTGCCCCCTGTGCAATTCCCACCGCTTGCGCCGCGATACCGTTACGGCCGCCATCAAGCGTCATCATCGCAATTTTAAAGCCTTCGCCTTCCTGGCCAAGCCTATTTTCAACCGGTACCTTACAATCTTCAAAAATAATTTCTGTTGTCGGCGATGAACGAATGCCGAGTTTCTTCTCTTTTTTGCCAACCGAGAAGCCTGGGAAATCTTTTTCGATAATGAAGGCGGTTGTTCCTTTTTGTCTGCTGGATGAATCGGTTAAGGCAAACACGACATAGATGTCAGCAACCCCGCCGTTGGTGATGAAAATTTTTGAACCATTCAGGACATAATGGTCGCCTTCCAAGCGAGCGGTCGTTCTCATTCCGCCTGCATCGGAACCGCTGCCAGGCTCGGTTAAGCCGTAAGCGCCAATTTTTGACCCTTCTGCCATTGGACGAAGGTATTTTTGCTTTTGTTCTTCGGACCCGAACTTATAAAGAGGCCAGCCCGCAAGCGAGGTATGGGCAGAAAGAGTTACCCCGATGGACGCGTCAACGCGGGAAAGCTCTTCAACTGCGATACAATAAGCAAGATAATCGCTGCCAATGCCACCATATTCCTCCGGCCATGGAATTCCTGTTAAGCCAAGCTCCGCCATTTTATCAAAAATGGCACGGTCAAAATGTTCCGCCTCATCACGCTCAGCCGCAGTCGGTGCGACCTCATTTCGAGCAAAATCACGAACCATTTTGCGAATCATTTCATGTTCTTCGGATAATTGAAAGTTCATTTTTGAGTCCCCCTTGGTTTTTTAGTGCGATTATTGGATGTTCGGTCGTAACGCGAACCGGTTATCAACATATTTTGGATGGATATCGACACATTTTGGGCGGATATCAACACATTTTTAACAGATATCAACACAAATTGGCCTGATATCAACACACTTTTAGCAGATATCAACACATTTTGCTCTGATATCAACAATTCTAAATTTCGGTCCATCGCCAAATTTTCAATTTTATCTACAAAAACCAAATTACAGGTGCTTGCTTACTACAATGCGCTGGATCTCGCTTGTTCCTTCATAAATCTCGGTAATTTTCGCATCGCGGAAATAGCGTTCAACCGGGTAATCCTCGGTATAGCCGTACCCGCCAAACACTTGGATGGCCTCAGTCGCCACTTCCACTGCCGTACGAGAAGCAAATAGCTTAGCGACAGAAGACTCAAAGCCGCATTTCACACCCCGCCTCCGAAGGTCAGCCGCTCGATAGATTAATAGTTTTGCCGCTTCAACACTTGTCGCCATTTCCGCGAGCTTAAAAGCAATCCCTTGCTGCGCAGCAATCGGCTTGCCGAACTGTTGGCGCTGCTTCGCATAGTCAGTTGCCGCTTCTAATGCCGCCTCGGCAATTCCCAGTGCCTGAGTCGCAATCCCAATTCGTCCAACCTCTAAGTTTGCCATGGCAATTTTAAAACCTTCGCCTTCCTCACCAAGCCGGTTCGCAACTGGAACCATCATATCTTCAAATGTAAGTTGAACCGTTCTCGAGCCGTGCAGCCCCATTTTCTTTTCGTCCTTACCAATGATTAGACCAGGTGTGTTTTTTTCCACAATAAATGCGGTAATGCCCCCTGAACCTTTTTCTGGATTCGTTGAAGCAAACACGATATAAACATCGGCTTCCCCGCCATTGGTGATAAACGCCTTCGTGCCGCTTATTTTATAAAAATCGCCATCGCGTACGGCACGGGACTTCAGGCTGGCAGCATCTGAACCGGAGCTTGGTTCAGTTAAGCAAAACGCCCCTAGGTACTCGCCGCTTGCCAGTTTCGGGATATAATGCTGCTTTTGTTCTTCTGTACCAAAATATAAAATGGGGTTTGTGCCCACCGAAGTGTGGACGGAAAGAATAACCCCTACTGTCGCACTCACCTTGGAAAGCTCGTGAATCGCAATGATGTAAGAAGTGAAATCCATTCCCGCACCGCCGTATTTTTCTGGAACTGGAATACCCATGAGGCCGAGCTCGCCCATTTTGCGGAGGACTTCGCGCGGGAATTCACCTTGCTCCATTCGCTCTACAAATGGAGCAATTTCATTTGCTGCAAAATCCTTGACCATTTTTTGCATCATTTCTTGTTCTTCTGTAAATGTTAGGTTCATGTCCATCTACCCTTCCCGAGGATATCGTCGTCTCTACTTTTCTATGATTAGAACCATTACTATGGTGCTTAACCTAAGCTTTTCTCTATTTAGAACCGTCCTAAAGCGTTTTCATTTTTTGAACCCTTCCGATCGTGCTTACCCCATCTTTCTATTCGTATGTGTAAAACCCGCGGCCTGTTTTCTTACCAAGCCAGCCTGCTTTTACATATTTTCGAAGCAGCGGGCATGGACGGTATTTATCATCACCAAAGCCTTCATGCAATGTTTCCATAATGTAAAGGCATGTGTCCAAGCCGATAAAATCAGCCAATGTTAACGGACCCATTGGATGGTTCATACCAAGCTTCATTACTTCATCAATCGCTTCTTTTGTTGCTACACCTTCATATAGCGTATAAATCGCCTCATTGATCATCGGCATAAGAATGCGGTTTGATACGAATCCCGGATAGTCATTTACTTCAACCGGGACCTTGCTTAAAGTTTTCGTCATATCCTCAATCACTTGATAGACTTCATCTGCCGTTGCTAGCCCGCGGATAATCTCGACCAGTTTCATCACCGGCACCGGATTCATAAAATGCATGCCGATGACCTTTTCTGGACGCTTTGTAGCCGCGGCAATTTCTGTAATCGGTAGTGAAGACGTGTTACTCGCCAAAATGACATGCTCCGGGGTAATTTCATCAAGCTGAGCAAAAATTTTCGCCTTGATTTCCATGTTTTCAACCGCTGCTTCAATGACAAGATCGACACTGCTTGCATCATTAAGGTCATTAGAAGGCGTCAGCCGTGCTAACACTTCCTGTTTTTGCTCTTCGGTTAAACGACCCTTGTCGACATTTCTTGATAGGTTTTTGTTGATAATACCTAAACCGCGCTCAACGAATTCTGGTTTCAAATCATTTAAAAACACCTGATATCCCGCTTGGGCACAAACTTGGGCAATCCCTGAACCCATTTGCCCTGCCCCAATGACCATTATCTTTTCAACCTTCATGATTTTCCCTCCAAGCGGGGCTGCCCGCTCTTTCAGTCAGCCCCTTTTTATTTCAAATCTATGAAACGAGCCGTTTTATCTGCGGAAAAATGGAATTTATCTGCGATAATGAACGATTTATTTGCGTAAACCGCCATTCTATCTGCGATGCGAAATTCCCACTCGAAACGGTTACGCCTTCGGAACCTTCGGAACCTCAATCATCACGGCATCGCCCTGACCGCCGCCACTGCAGATGGCAGCAATTCCGATTCCGCCGCCGCGGCGCTTTAATTCATGCATTAACGTTAGGATAATCCGTGCGCCGCTTGCCCCGATTGGGTGCCCAAGTGCGACCGCACCGCCGTTCACATTGACTTTTTCCTGATCAAGATCGGCAATTTGGCTGCTCGCTAAAGCAACAGCGGCAAAGGCCTCATTGATTTCAAACAAATCGATGTCTTCTAAGCTTTTTCCGGTTTTTCGTAAAATTTCATTGATGACAATTCCCGGTGTCTTTGGAAAGTCCTTCGCTTCCATCGCTATCGCCGCATGCCCTAGGATGACCGCTTCCGGTTTACGTCCTTCACGCTCAGCACGCTCTTCGCTCATCAGCACAAGTGCCGCCGCACCGTCGTTCACACCCGGAGCATTCCCGGCTGTTATCGTTCCGTCAAAGTTAAAAACCGGTGCCAACTTTGCCAATCTTTCTAAAGAGGTATCTTTTCGCGGTGATTCATCCTGCCCAACAACGATTGGCGCCCCTTTTCGCTGCGGTACTTCGACCGCAATAATTTCCTCGGCAAACTTTCCGCTTTCTATTGCCTGAATCGCCCGTACATGACTGCGGTAAGCCCATGCATCCTGCGCCTCGCGGCTGATTTCCATTTCTTTTGCCGTTCCGTTTCCGTAGGTTCCCATATGGGCGCCCGTAAAGCTGCAGCTTAAGCCATCATTGATCAATAAATCCTTCACAGAAGAATCGCCCATTTTTAAGCCCCATCTTGCTTTTGGCAGGAAATAGGGTGCATTGCTCATCGACTCCATGCCGCCGGCCACAATCACTTCTTCATCGCCGGCACGAATGATCTGATCGGCTAATGTGACACTGCGCATACCTGAAGCACATACCTTATTGATGGTTTCCGTTTTCACTTCCCATGGCAGACCGGCATGTCTTGCCGCCTGGCGGGATGGAATTTGTCCTTGTCCCCCCTGCAATACGGTCCCAAGAATTACCTCTTGGACTTCTTCAGGCTTTACACTCGCACGGTTTAATGCTTCTCTCACGGCGATTCCGCCAAGTTCTGATGCTGTTAAGCTGCTTAATGAACCTCCCATTTTTCCAAAAGGTGTGCGCACTCCGCTTAAAATGACTGTTTTCCCCATTCCAAACACTCTCCCTTTTCCTAATATTCAGACAGAAAATTTAACATTTTTCCCAAAAAGCGACTGAACGCTCGCTCAAAAAATGCTGAAAAAATGACGCAGACAAACAAAATCTGCAGATTGATGAGATAAAAACTAAGCTTGATGAAAATCTAAGATGGGATTTCGTGGTAAATTTGATGTAGTTATTTTTATATGGTATGGCATGTAAGCGTTTTATTACCTAATTATATTTTACAAAAAAATTAGCAGAAGTTGAATTGTTTTGGTGCAAAATTCCTAAAATTTAACGAATTCTTAATAAATCAATCAACTTCTGCTTTTTACACTAGATAATTCAGCAGCTAATTTATTCCGCTAAACTATTTTTTATGAAGCGAGTGTCTTACCCTCGGCGCATACTGCTTTTTCAAGAAGCTCGGCCACATCGTAAGTTGATACGGTTTCTTCTACTTCTTTCGCTTTCGTTCCGTCAGAAAGCATCGTTAAGCAGTACGGACATCCGGAGCTAATGACTGTTGGATTAACCGCAAGTGCCTGCTCAGTTCGGGATACATTAATGCGGTGACCTGTTTCTTCCTCCATCCACATTAAGCCCCCGCCTGCACCACAGCACATCCCTTTTTCACGGTTTCTTTCCATTTCCACAAGCTGAACACCCGGGATGGCTTTTAGGATTTCACGCGGTGGGTCGTACACATCATTGTAACGGCCCAGGTAGCAAGAATCATGGAAGGTAATTTTTTCGTTCACTGCATGTTTCGGAACAAGTCTTCCATCGCGGACAAGCTCAAAGAGAACTTCCGTATGATGGTACACCTCTGCCGTTAACCCGAAATCAGGATACTCATTTTTGAAAATATTGTAGGCGTGCGGGTCAATCGTAACGATTTTCTTAACTTCTGCCTTTTCAAACTCTTCAATGTTTTTCGTTGCAAGCTCCTGGAACAAGAATTCATTCCCGAGACGGCGTGCCGTGTCACCGGAGTTCTTTTCCTTGTTGCCAAGGATGGCAAATTTCACGCCTGCTTCGTTCATTAATTTTGCGAACGAAAGGGCAATCTTTTGGCTGCGGTTATCGTAAGAACCCATCGAACCTACCCAGAATAGGTATTCGAATTCCTCGCCGGCCTTATTCATTTCTTTTACCGTTGGAACATGAACATCGTCGCGGACCTCACGCCAGTTTTCACGCTCTTTCCGGTTAAGTCCCCACGGATTTCCCTGCCGTTCGATATTCGTCATTGCCCGCTGCGCATCTGCATCCATTTTCCCTTCTGTTAACACAAGATAACGTCGCAGATCGATAATTTTATCAACGTGCTCGTTCATCACCGGACATTGATCCTCACAGTTCCGGCAGGTTGTACAGGCCCAGATTTCTTCTTCGGTAATTACATCGCCGATGAGGCTCGGGCTATAAATGCCCGCTGCTGCTGCTTCTTCCGCCCCTTTACCCGCTGCGGCCAGAGCAATTTGGTTTCCCTTTGTACCCGCAAATGCAAAGGTCGGCACCCACGGCTGTTTCGACGTAACCGCCGCTCCGTAATTCGTAAGATGATTGCGCATTTTGACGATTAAATCCATCGGTGACAGCATTTTGCCTGTTCCGGTCGCCGGACACATATTGGTACAACGCCCACATTCTACACAGGCATAAAAGTCAATCATTTGCAGCTGGGTAAAGTCTTCAATTTTTCCAACCCCAAATGATTCCTGTGATTCATCTTCAAAATCAATTTTCTTTAACTTACCTGGCTTTTCTAAACGGTTAAAATAAACGTTCGCAGGACCGGCAATTAAGTGAGCGTGCTTTCCTTGCGGCACATAGACTAAGAAAGATAATAAGAAAATTAAGTGCACCCACCATGCAAAGTAGAATACGACAATAGCTGCTGTTTTCCCCACCCATGAGAACGCCATTGCAATGACAGATGCTATCGGTTCAGACCATGATGGATCTTCTCCATGCCAAACGATCCCCATGCCGTTTCCAAGCAGGACAGAAACCATTAAACCGCCGATAAAAATTAAGACAAGACCGGATTTAAAGCCTCGCTTTAAGCGGACTAATTTTTCAATATAACGGCGATAAAATGCCCCAAGCACTGCTACTAAAATGACAAGGGTGACAATCTCTTGGAAAAAGGTAAATGCCGGATACAACGGCCCAAGCGGCAGATGTGAACCCGGATGAATGCCTTTCCAAATAAAATCAATCGCGCCAAATTGGACCAAAAGGAACCCGTAAAAGAAGGCCACATGGATGGCACCCATCTTTTTGTCCTTTAATAATTTACTCTGGCCAAACACATTGACCCAAATTTTCTGCAGCCTTTCTTTGACGTTGTTGTCAAACTCAACCTTTTTGCCGAGCTTAATATACTCAATCCGCGTTTTGACCACATAAACGAATAGGCTGATCCCGTAAGCGGTTACAACTAAGAAGGCAATAAGGTTTACCCATAAAAGACCTGTCACATCAAAACTCCCCTTTCTCACTTCTCGTTTAAGAAAATTTTAAACACAATAAATTTTCAGAATCCTCTATCTCTATTATATTATGAATGAGCATTCAGTCAAATGAATTTTTACAAACTTTATTTCATATACTCAAATTCATAGAAGCGTTTTCAATTGGTAACCCTAAAAATATGATGAGGAGGGAAATATCCAGATGAAATTTATACTCACCTTTATTGGACTACTACTTCTTATCATCATATGGCTAGTCCTTGATTTTAGTCTAGGAAGAAAGAAACATCTTTCACAGATTAAAAATTACGAAACCCCCATGCTCCATGGCCAGATGGATATCTTCCCGCATGGACCGGAGCTGTTTGCTGACTATTTTAAAGAAATAAAAGAAGCCAAAATGCATATTCACATTCTCTTTTATATCATCAAAAATGACACGTTCAGCCTTGAATTTTTAAACTTATTAAAAGAAAAGGCACTGGAGGGTGTAGAGGTCAGGCTTCTGCTCGACCGAATCGGCGGCATCCATTTGAAAAAGCATTCGATCAATGAACTCCGTCAGGCCGGCGTCCATTTTTCTTTTTGCAATCGAGTAAAGCTCCCCTATCTTTTTTACTCCGCCCAGGTACGTAATCACCGGAAAATCACGATTATAGATGGAAAAATCGGGTATCTTGGCGGATACAACATTGGGAAGGAATACATCAACGAGGATTCGAAACTCAGCCCATGGCGGGATTACCATTTAAAAATGCTCGGTGAAGGGGCGTCCTTTTTACAAAGCGAGTTTCTGATTGATTGGCGAGAAAATACGAATGAGGATTTATTAAACCACTCTAATTATTTCCCTAAAGTTTTAAAAGGTTTAATCCGCCATCAATTGATGCCGACAGAGGCTGCTACACTGGAGAAAAAGTATCTTGGGCTGCTTCAAATGGCAAAGGAGTCAATTATTATTGGGACCCCTTATTTCATTCCTAGCAAGCCGCTTTTTCAGGAATTACTTGCGACCTTGAAGAGAGGCGTTCAACTCGCAATTATTGTCCCCTATACCTCGGACCATGTTCTGGTACAGGAGGCATCCCACCGCTACTTAAAGGCACTTTTGCGGGAGGGCGCAAAGGTTTTTCAATTTAATAATGGCTTTTACCATGCAAAAACGATTGTCATCGACGATAAGCTTTGCGATATCGGAACCGCCAATTTTGATAAAAGAAGTTTATTTTTAAACAAAGAAATCAACTGCTATATTTATAATCCTGAATTCATAGAGCGATTAAAAACCATCTTGCAAAAAGATATCGGGGATTCACACCCATTGACACTGGATGAATTAACAAAACCCAACCTTTTCAGATCGGTGAAGGAAGGCATCGCCGGAATTTTTTCTTATTTTTTATAACATGTTTTTTAGTGAAAGATCGATGGTTTTACAGGCAATACAAAAGGTGGCTAAAGAGTATACCGCCTCAAGCAGGCCAAATACAAAAATCGAACTGGAGAAAATAAAGAAATTAAAAAACAAAACATATTGCCCAATCGAAAAAGGGGTCCGTCGGCTTAACATGATGGCCAAAATCTCCGTGCCGTCGAGGGAACCGCCAAAGCGAATAATCATTCCCACCCCCATTCCCAAACAAATCCCACCAAGGAGGATAACGAGAATGGGGTTATTTGTGAGGACCGGCAGCGGCTCAAGGATGTACATTTCCAGACTTAAAAAAAGGAGGGCGCCAAGGCTGATCATTAGAAACCTTTTACCGAGGTAAAATAAGCCTAGCAGTAAAAATGGGGTATTTAATAGGAAAATATACAACCCCACTTCATGGTGGGTGACATGAGAGAGCATAATGCTAATCCCCACGATTCCACCATCAATAATGTAATTTTTCACTAATAGCAGTTGCAAAGCAGCCGCAACAAGCGATACCCCGATTAAGATCCCGCTCCCCCGCTTATAGAAGGAGAAATAGGCTGTTCTTCTTTCATCTGTGAAGTATTTCACGTGTCTCTTATACATTAAGGCCCCCATGTATTCGTTTGTCCTATTCATTATGTATGGTGGAATCCTTCATATTATCCCCAAAAAAATTAGACATGTTCCGGGGCATGTTTTCGGGCGTAAATGGTTAAAGTAACAAATATCAAGGAGGGATTAAGATGGAGAACACGAGTGAATTTGTAAAAAAATTAAATGAGGATCAAAAGAAACAAGAATATAATAAAGCGCACCAAGGCAATGGAAATCCGGACGATAAGCTTCCGAATAACAAGCACAGTAAGGCCAGATGAACATGTAAAAAGCATCGGTTTATTCACCGATGCTTTTTCATTGTTCTTCGATTAAGTTAAGAACGGGAACATCCCTTTCCTCTTCGGGGTTATTCCGTGAATAAATTCTTGCCATTTTTGCAGCTTCATCAACATGCTGGATAATCACCGGGTTCCCTTCATAGCTGACATGGACGATATCTGCTGACTCCGCAATTTCCTTCGCTCTACCTACATTCATACAGCTCACTCCTTACTGAAAAAGTCTATTTTAATATTTGCTATTTTTTGGAGGATATTCATGTTTATGAAGGGCTTTTTGAAGAGGCGCATTTTATTGGCGAGTTTATTTGTTTTTCTGGCTGGTTACATGATCAAAAATCCCTCCTTCAACTGAAAGAGGGATTCAACACTCATGTCTACATTTTATCGGGAGCGGATACGCCGATTAATGCGAGCGCATTGCGTAAGGTAATCTGTACAGCCTTCACTAGACCTAAACGAGCGGCAGAACGCTCCGGATACTCGGGATCTAGAACTTTTTCAGCATTATAAAAACTATGGAACGTTGAAGCCAGTTCAAAGATATAGTTTGTAATGCGGTGCGGAACACGTTTCACAGCTGCTTCCCCTACTGCCAGCGGGAATTCGCCAAGCTTTTTCAATAAGTCAATTTCCTTTTCAGAGTCAATTAAAGAGAAGTTCGCTTCGGTATCTACCTCTCCACCCTGACGTAACATGCTTGAGATCCTTGCGTGGGCATATTGCGCGTAATATACCGGGTTCTCATTGGATTCCGAAACCGCTAAATCCAAGTCAAAATCCATATGGGTATCGGATGAGCGCATCGCAAAGAAATAGCGGGTGGCATCGAGGCCGACCTCATCAACTAAATCACGCATGGTTACCGCTTTTCCTGTCCGCTTCGACATCTTCATTTTTTCACCGTTTTTATAGAGGTGAACAAGCTGGATAATTTCGACCTCGAGGGCATCGCGGTCATAGCCTAAAGCCTGAATCGCCGCCTTCATCCGAGGAATATAGCCATGATGATCCGCACCCCAAATATTGATCAATTTTTCAAAGCCGCGGTTGAGCTTGTCTTTATGATAAGCGATATCCGGTGTCAAATAGGTGTAAGAGCCATCCTGCTTAATGAGCACGCGGTCCTTATCATCGCCAAAGTCTGTGGAACGAAGCCAGGTTGCACCCTCCTCCTCGTAGATATAGCCGGTTTTACGCAGTGCCTCGAGCGCCTCATCAATTTTTCCATTTTTATAAAGAGAGGTTTCCGAGAACCAGACATCAAAGCGGACGCGGAAGTCCTCCAGGTCGCGTTTTAATTTTTCCATTTCATATTGCAAGCCGTATTCCCGGAAAAATTCAAAGCGCTCCATTTCAGCGACTTCGACATACTTATTGCCATATTCTTCGGCTAAGGTTTTTCCAATATTGATAATATCTTCACCGTGATAACCATCTTCAGGCATGTCTTTTTCTAAACCTAATGCCTGGAAGTAACGCGCTTCCACCGATTTAGCCAAATTATTAATCTGGTTTCCGGCATCATTGATATAGTACTCACGGGACACATCATAGCCTGCCATCGCTAAAATATTGCAAAGCGAGTCGCCGACAGCCGCACCGCGGGCATGTCCAAGGTGGAGGTCTCCAGTTGGGTTCGCCGATACGAACTCGACTTGGATTTTCTGCATATTCCCACCTGTCGTTTCGCCATACTGATCCCCCGCATTAAGAACGGTTGGGATTAAATCAGTTAAATAGCTGTTATTCATATAAAAATTAATAAAACCGGGACCCGCTAATTCAATTTTTTCAATCGATGCCCTTGAACGATCGAAGTTTTCAATGAGTGCTTCCGCAATCATCCGCGGCGCTTTCTTTGCGACTCGTGCGAGCTGCATTGCCATATTGGTAGAATAATCGCCATGCGCTTTTTCTTTTGGTGTCTCAAGAATGACATCGGGAATTTGCTCTTCCGTGGCAAGACCTGCCTTTAAAACCGCTGCTTTAATTTCTTCTTTAATCTTATTTTGAACCTGCTCAACTATATTCATATCCTATCCTCCTGAAAGGTTATCTGTAAATGGTATGTACCTGAGGGCGAGCCCTGCAACGTAAAATCGTAAAGTATGTCTATAAGTCCTTGGCCATTTTCAAAGGAATGTTGAAGGTTTTTCGTTAAGGTCGTTGTCTCAAACTGGCCAAACGGCATTTCATAGCTTCCATTCAGTTTCCGATTTAATTCGAACGGCAGGCGCATTTTAACGGCACCGCCGCGTAAAATCAAACCTTCCTTAGCAGCCATTTTCACGATTGTCCGGACACTGCCCTCCTCCATTGCTTCCTCATATTTCAAATAGGAGGCATTCTCCTTTTCAAAGTATTGACCAAACAACTGGAGCTCAAAGCTTTCCTGTTGATCAATCGTTGTTTTCACTTTTATTCTTACCGGTATCTCAGGCGTTGACAAACAAACCGCACTCCTCTAATCAAATTCACTTTTTCTATTATACCCATATTAAAGCTCAATTTAAAACGACAAAATTCGAGTGACGCCTTGTTAGCTCCCGAATTTTGTCGTTTTAAAAAGGCCTGTCCTTTCAAAGGGACAGGCAGTCATAACTCAATATAGGATTGCGACTTTGAGAATTGTCCAGCTCCAGCGCCCAGCGACTAGTGTACTTCACTCGCCTCCCTACGGTAAGTCAACATCGAATCGACTTGAGCTCCGTGTTTCCTTTATCTCAGTCGACTCGCTCCAGTCCTGTCGTGCGCTAAACGGGCGCTTCCGCTTTTCCTATTTCACCCAGCCAAGGATCATTTCGCGAATGAGTTTGCTGGCTGTGTTTGCAGTTTGCTCGGAATTGTCGTAGATTGGCGCTACTTCTACGAGGTCGCCGCCGACGACGTTTACTTTAGAGCGGGCAATTTCATGAATAGATGCTAGCAGCTCTTTAGAGGTAATTCCGCCGCAATCAACGGTGCCTGTTCCCGGAGCATGGGCAGGATCTAATACATCGATATCAATCGTTACATAAACAGGACGGCCTGCAAGCGTCGGGAGAATTTCCTTAAGCGGCTCAAGCACCTCAAATTTAGAAATATGCATGCCGTTTTGCTTCGCCCATTCAAACTCTTCCTTCATGCCGGAACGAATCCCGAAGGAATAGACATTTTTCGGCCCGATTAATTCCGCAATTTTTCGAATTGGCGTGGAGTGCGATAATGGCTCGCCTTCGTAATTCTCACGTAAATCTGTATGGGCATCAAAATGAATAATCGCTAAATCCGGATATTTTTTATGTACAGCTTTCATAACCGGCCATGAAACTAAATGTTCCCCGCCCATGCCAAGCGGAAATTTGTCGGCATCAAGCAAGGAGTCGATATACTCCTCAATTAGATCTAAGCTCTTCTGCGGATTGCCAAACGGCAGCGGAATATCCCCGGCATCAAAATATTTAACATCCTCAAGCTCCCGATCAAGATAGGGACTATACTCTTCCAGACCAATCGAAACCTCACGAATACGAGTCGGACCAAAACGGGAACCAGGTCGGTAACTCACCGTCCAATCCATCGGCATTCCATAAAGAACCGCCTTACTCTCCTCAAAATTCGGATGACTCTTAATAAAAACATTCCCTGAATAAGCTTCATCGAAACGCATCTTAACACTCCTCTTTTATGGGGGTCTGACCCCCATCACTTTAACGCGTTAATCAAGCGGGGGTCAGACCCCCTACTTATTATTTAACTAAATCACCAACAAACTTCGGCAGTACGAATGCTGCTTTGTGAAGTTCTTTTGTGTAGTATTTTGTTTCGATTTCGTGGAAGCGGTCGTCGCTTACTTCTAGTGGGTCGTATTTTTTTGAACCGATGGTGAAGGCCCATAAGCCGCTTGGGTAGGTTGGAATATTGGCTACATACAAACGGGTAATCGGGAAGATTTCTTTTACATCACGTTGCACATTGCGAATCAAATCTGCCTTAAACCATGGGTTGTCAGACTGAGCCACAAAAATACCATCTTCTTTTAATGCCTTCGAAATACCCGCATAGAAGCCTCTTGTGAATAGGTTTACAGCAGGACCAACAGGCTCTGTAGAGTCAACCATGATCACGTCATATTCATTTTCACTTTTTGCAATGTGCATGAAGCCGTCATCCACACGTACATCCACACGAGGATCGTCTAATTTGCCGGCAATTTCAGGAAGAAATTTCTTTGAATACTCGATAACTTTGCCATCGATATCAACAAGCGTCGCTTTTTTCACACTTGGGTGCTTCAATACTTCACGAATAACGCCGCCATCACCGCCGCCGACAACCAAAACATTCTCAGGATTAGGGTGAGTAAACAATGGCACATGCGCCACCATTTCATGATAAACAAATTCGTCACGAACAGAAGTCATAACCATGTCATCTAAAAGGAGCATGTTGCCCCATTCTTCTGTTTCAATCATATCCAGCTTTTGAAATTCTGTTTGCTCTGTATGTAAAGTCTTATTTACTTTCATTGTGATGCCGAAATTTTCGGTTTGCTTTTCTGTAAACCAAATTGTCATGTTCATCTTCCTCTCATCTATTTTTTATTTTTAACTAAGTAATCACTAAAGCTAATATTTATTCACTCAACTGATCACGAAGGTACTTCTATTTTTATCCTACCCAAACACTTAAATTACAAACAAGAAAAAGTATAGAGGAATCTAGCAAAATTTCAAGAAAAATTTTCTTTTCTTAATGGGAAATGTTTAAAACACATCCATTTTTTTCATACTGTTACTATAAATATTTTTAGATAAAAGGTCTCGGAATGAATTCCAGGGACTAACGATGAATGCACAAGGGGTGAATAATATGGAAATCATGACGAATCACGGGTTTCGGAAAACAATTAAGTATTTGCGTGCGATTATTATCATCAGTTTGATCGGCATGGTTTGTATGCTCATTCTCTTTCTCGGCATTCTTGCCTATGCAAAAATTTTAGGAGCGCCACCGATAGCCGTTCCACAATCGACCCTGTTTTTTTCTGATGACGGGGCATTGATTGGCGAAAGTAACAGCGGCCAGAAACGCTACTGGGTATCCTTAAAGGATATTTCCCCCGATTTAGTGGATGCAACTGTATCGATTGAAGATAAAAATTTCTACCACCATCATGGCTTTGATATGAAGCGGATTGCCGGGGCAGTTGTTGCTGATATCCAGGCATTTGGAAAGGTCCAAGGGGCTAGTACGATCACCCAGCAATATGCCCGGAATCTTTTTCTCGAGCACGATAAAACCTGGTCCCGGAAACTGCTCGAAGCCTTTTATACGATCCGCCTGGAAATGAATTATTCGAAAAAGCAAATACTTGAAGGATATTTGAACACGATTTATTATGGCAACGGTGCTTACGGAGTTGAAGCAGCCAGTCAATTTTATTTTGGAAAAAAAGCTTCGGAGCTAACCCTTGCGGAAGCCGCGATGCTTGCAGGAATTCCAAAAGGACCCGGGTACTATTCTCCGCTCGTTTCGATGAAAAATGCGAAGCACCGCCAATCGATTATCCTAATGACAATGGTGAAAAACGGCTATATCAAGGAAAGCCAGGCAAAAGCAGCTGCCGGGAAATCGCTGGCCTTTGTAGCCGCACACCCGCACCAGCAAGTAAAGGTTGCTCCTTATTTTCAGGATGCAGTTAAAAATGCGTTGAAAAATCAATTACATTTAGATGACCGGACGATTGCCCTTGGAGGCTTAAAGGTTTACACGACCCTCAACCTGAAGCAGCAGGAGGCAGCCGAACAGCAGGTAAAAAGTGTAATTGCCAGCGGCTCAGAAATCCAAACAGCCCTCGTGGCGATGGATCCAAAAACAGGCGGCATAAAGGCGATGATCGGCGGACGCGACTATGAAAAAAGCCAGTATAACCGCGCCATCCAAGCGAAGCGGCAGCCTGGTTCAACGATTAAACCGATTCTTTATTACGCAGCGCTCAGCCATGGATTTACGCCATCATCGACGATGCGAAGCGAGTCTACGACCTTTCATTTTGATGACGGCTCTAATTATACGCCGCATAATTTTAACAATAAGTATGCCGACGGGGAAATCACGCTCGCCCAGGCACTTGCGTTATCCGATAATATTTTTGCCATTAAAACGCATTTATTTTTAGGAGAAGACACATTAATCAAAACAGCCAAAAAGTTTGGCATTTCAACTAAAATGGCGAAGGTGCCATCGCTTGCCCTAGGTACATCAGGGGTTCGTATCATTGATATGGCAGGTGCCTACAGCCTGTTTGCCAATGGCGGGAAAAAGGTTGAACCCACTTTAATTACGAGAGTTGAAGATTATAATGGGAATGTAATTTATGAAAAAGAGCAGGACAACAAGCAGGTGTTAGATCCTGCTAAAGCGTATGTCATGACGCAAATGCTTACGGGGATTTTCGATCCGAAGCTTAACGGCTATTCGAGTGTGACCGGAAGCACGGTAATCAAGGATCTGACCCGTCCCTATGCTGGTAAATCCGGCTCCACTGAAACAGACAGCTGGATGATTGGGTTCTCGCCGCAGCTCGTGACAGCGGTCTGGTCAGGCTATGATGAAAGTAAACCGATTGATTATGTGGCGGAAAAATCATACTCGAAAAATATTTGGGCGCAGTTTATGGAGGAAGCCCTAAAGAATAAGCCGGTTAAGGCCTTTAAGCCGCCGAAAGAGGGCGTCATTGGCGTCTATGTCAATCCGGAAAACGGAAAGCTTGCAACTAAGGACTGCCCGGTGCGGAGGTTCACATACTTTGTGAAAGGCACCGAGCCGACGGAATATTGTACTGAGCATTTAGAGCGTTCTGGATCGAACCCTTCGAAAAAGAACATGGAGCACAAGGACCCATGGTACAAACGAATCTTTAAATGGGCGAACTAGTTTTTGTTTTATAGACAGTTATACGGCGGCCGCTGAATTTTATGTCCATAAAATTCGTTTTTTATAGACACTTTTCAGGAGGACGCCGGATTTCTGTCCATAAAGCTTTCTTTTATAGACACTTCTCAGCCGGCTCACTGGACTTTTGTCTATAAACCCCTGTTTTATAGACACTTCTCAGCCGGCTTACTGGATTTTTGTCCATAAACCACTGTTTTATAGACACTTCTCAGTCGGCTCACTGGACTTTTGTCTATAAACCCCTGTTTTATAGACACTTCTCAGCCGGCTCACTGGATTTTTGTCTATAAACCCCTGTTTTATAGACACTTCTCAGCCGGTTCACTGGACTTTTGTCTATAAACCCCTGTTTTATAGACACTTCTGAGCCGGCTCACTGGACTTTTGTCCATAAACCCCTGTTTTATAGACACTTCTCAGCCGGCTTACTGGATTTTTGTCTATAAACCCCTGTTTTATAGACACTTCTCAGTTGGCTTACTGGATTTTTGTCCATAAAAACCAGGCTCAACTTTTTACAATCGAACCCAATGTGAAAAGCTCCGGATGCCTCCGGAGCTTTTCGTGTCCTGGTTTTACGTGTGTTCACACTGTCTATAAGTTTACTTTTTTTCCAGAAAAACTACAAGAGATTTACCAAAATTTACTCAAAAAGCAGTCCCTTTTTTAGCTCTTCCGTTGAATTATTCCACAAAACTTCATTGTGATTTTGCAAAAATTCAGCTAGCACTTTTTTCGACTTTTCATCCATATGGTCCACAATAATATGGCGTTTCAGCGATTTATCCATCCGGTTCACATGCTCCGGAAGCAATTTGTAGCCGCGGCGAATTTCCCGGTCTACCGTCATTTCACATGCCGTCACTCCGGCATAATAAGGACCTTTTTCATTTCGATCAATGGTTACCCATACAAGCCAGTACGGCTTTCCGTTTGGCACTTCAGCCTTATTCTGCAAGAATTTGATGCCCTTCTCAACCACGCTGCGGGCATGCATCGCACCGACATCAATCTCCGCCTCGCCGGCGTCAACATCAATGATCACCGGGGAAACATTATCAAGGCTTAGCGCCCCCTTGCCGTAGCCGCGGTGCCCGTCTGTCGGGTCATTTTTAATAATATTAAAACCAACCTTTTTCTTTTTTTCTTCCATGTATCAAACGTCCTCCACATCTTATCAGAATTTATATCATTCTACTTCGAGAATTGTCCAGCTCCAGCGCCCAGCGACTAGTGTACTTCACTCGCCTCCCTACGATAAGTCAACATCGAATCGACTTGAGCTTCGTGTTTCCTTTATCTCAGTCGACTCGCTCCAGTCCTGTCGTGCGCTAAACGGGCGCTTCCGCTTTTCCTAAAAAAATAATCCATAATAAAAATCATTTAGTCCGCTTAGCACGGATGGAATCACTCCATACATGAGCGGAGAAATCGTATAACGGTCCAGCGGAGTTATCACTAGGATTAAAAACATAAATGCACCGTACGATTCATATTGAGTCATTTTTGCCCGTACTCCATTTGGGGCCAAATCCTCTAAAATGCGGTAACCATCTAAAGGCGGAAACGGTAAAAGATTAAAAACAAACAAGACCACATTAAGCCTGACAAATAAGTCGAAAAACTCATAAAGTTGACTCGGAAAATTCATCCCGCTGCGTAACAACGCATACCAAATGATAAAGCCCAGCGAAGCTAAAACAAAATTACTGATCGGTCCGGCAACCGACACAAGAATCCCGGCAAGCCTTGGATTTTTAAAGAAAAAGCGGTTAACCGGCACAGGGCGTGCCCAGCCAAACCCGGCAATAAAAATCAAGATTGTTCCAATCGGGTCAAGATGCTGAAGGGGATTTAGCGTCAGCCGACCTTGATTTTTTGCCGTCATATCCCCAAACTTATAAGCCACATAGGCATGGGCAAACTCATGAAACGTAAAGGCAATCACCAACGTAATCGCTACATAAGGAATGTCCTTAAGTGAGTAAGCTAAACTCAAATTGGGTATCTCCTCTCCTTTTACCTCTGTCTATATAGTTCCATTCACTGTATTCATTTTCCTTTTAGTATACATGAAACCACCGTAAAAATGAAAAAAACAACCCGACCTTGAACTTTTTGCTTTTTTGTGAAAAACTACTATCAAAAGGAGGAATATACATATGCCAATTGTTACAGTTAAAATGCTTGAAGGCCGTTCTGACGAACAGAAACGTGCGCTGGTTGAAAAAGTTACCGAGGCAGTAAGCGAAACATCCGGGGCACCAAAGGAGAATATTTCCGTGATCATCGAGGAAATGTCTAAAAATCATTACGCTGTTGCTGGCGTCCGCGCAAGCGATAAATAAGCTCTGTAAAAAAAGCTAAGCATCTCATCACGAGAGCTTAGCTTTCTCTTCAAGTACCTCAATATATTGATACGCTTCCTCAATTTCCGCTTCTGTATAGCGCTGCTTGCTTTTTAAGGTGAAAACTTTATTTGCAACCTCTTCCTTTGGAAGATTATCAAAATATAAAACCGTTGAGACGAGCTCCAAAAATCTAGCATTTTGGCTGTTCATGTCCTCAAGGCAATCTTGCAAATAAGGCATCTCTACTTCATTTAAGCTGAGAAACTCGCGGCCGTTTTCCGTTAAGGTATACCGATACTGGAAGTACCCGCCCTTTTTCTCTTTCACCTCATTCAGAAATCCCATATTGCACAATTCCTCTACTCTCAAAGTCAGTTCCTCCGAATAGGGGCCATAAAAATGAAATTGAAACTTCTCATGGAATGGGAAAGACACTTTTTTCGCAATATAAATCATTTTTTGCAGCTTTTTTCTTCCGATGATTTCACCGGAAACCAAAACGGCCTTCATCAGCTTGGCGTGATCTTTTAACATCTTCACATCTCCTACTCCGAATCAATCGATCTCTATTTCTAAAAGGGCACGTATTTGTTGTTTAATCTCTTTTTTTGAAGAGCCATCAAAAAGAAAATCGGCTGGATAGTAGAGCTTGTGGTCCGTTCTTCTTTTACCGGAGATGGCATCGACAATCTCCGACTCTCTAGAAAGCTCACGTAATTCCCCGTTTTTCATTAATAGATGGATGGGAAGCCGCTCCTCTTCTTCGCCTGGGCGGTAAAAATCATAGGGCAAATCGGACGACGAGTCGACCACCAAATAATATTCTGGATCCAAATCCGCCTGTTTAAATAGCTCGTTAAGCTTCGCCAGCTTTTTGTATTCCTTGGCCGGATCAAATTCGGCATATTTAAACAGATTCCGGTTGACAAAGCGGCGGCAAAGGTCTTTTAAAATCGCATCCTCTTCCTCCTGCCAGATTTGAAAATAATATAAAATCACAGCCTCATCCAATTTTAAATAGTCTTCTAAAATGGCTTGATTATTAAAAAACGAATAAAAATGAACAGGCTTATTTTTAAACATATAGTTTTGCTCAAATAAATCCTTTGCCCGGTGGAGGATCTTGGATAAAAGAACCTCGGCACTCCGGGAGACAGGATGAAAGTAAACCTGCCAATACATTTGATAGCGGCTCATTATATAGTCTTCCACCGCATGCATTCCGCTCTTTTTGATGACGACCTGTTCTTCCCTTGGCCGCATCACGCGCAAAATCCGTTCCATATCAAATTGGCCATAGCTCACCCCGGTAAAATAGGCATCACGCTGCAGGTAATCCATCCGGTCAGCATCAATCTGGCTGGATATTAAACTCACAACCAGTTTTTTTTCAGAGGTTTTCGCTATCACTTCGGCTACCTTTTCAGGAAAATCGCTTCCTGCCTTTGATAGCACTTTATTTACCTCTGTATCTCCTAAAATAATCGCTCGGGTAAAATCTTCATGGTCGAAGTCGAACACTTTTTCAAAGGAATGGGAAAATGGGCCATGCCCTAAATCATGGAGGAGTGCGGCGCAAAGCGTTAACAAGCGGTCCCCGTCGTTCCATTCCGGACGTCCGGCAAAGACATCATCGATGATGCGGCGGACTATCTCATAAACTCCAAGAGAATGGTTAAAGCGGCTATGCTCTGCACCGTGAAAGGTTAAAAAGGTCGTTCCTAGCTGTTTAATTCGACGCAGGCGCTGAAATTCCTTCGTTCCGATTAAATCCCATATCACGCGGTCGCGGACATGAATATAGCGATGAACCGGATCTTTAAATACTTTTTCTTCACTCAGTTTTTCCGTCGAATAAGCCATTTGATTCCCTCTTCCTCTTGTCTTCTTTCTATTATAACTCCAATTTATGGTAAATCCATCCAAAATTCAGCAAAATACTCCAGTATTTTTCGACATTCCCATCGAAAAAGAAAAATCACCCAGGGACGTGATCAAAGGTGATTATTTCAACTTTTTATTAATTTTCTCCATTAATTCCTCTTCCGATAAGGCCGCAAGCGGGCGGTTATTCACGAACGCAAAGGTCTTTTTCCGGCCCGGTCCGCAGTACGATTGGCAGCCGATTTTAATCTCGGCATCCGGGTCAATCTCTTTCAAACGAGGGATTAATGTCTTTAAATTTACGGCCTGGCAATCATCACAAACACGAAATTCATTCGACATTTATTACAACCCTTTCTATTTTAAACAAAAGCTTTATATTAGTTTAGCCAACGATTAGCTGCAAAAAACCAGCTTTCTGTGGAAAAAAAATGACGTTTAACTCCATTGGTATTTTACAGTTTCTTGTTTTTGAATGCAAGGAGCTTTTCCTTAGTAAACTCTAAAAAAATCTACTATCCTTGCAACAATTTGGTATAAAGCTTGGAAATCTTGTCCATCCTATGACTAGAACTTTTAAAAACTCGTCTCAGGCGAGGTAAATTGTATTAAATTTTTAAGGGAGTTGAAAAAATGAAAGTTCGTCAAGATGCATGGACAGATGAAAATGATCTACTTTTGGCCGAAACGGTCCTTCGCCATGTTCGGGAAGGCAGTACCCAGTTGAACGCATTTGAAGAGGTTGGCGATAAACTAAATCGGACTTCTGCGGCCTGTGGCTTTAGATGGAATGCCGTCGTGCGCCACCGTTATGAAAAAGCCTTGCAATTATCGAAAAAACAACGAAAGCAGCGCCAGCGGGTTTTAGGAAAAGACCAGGGAGGCAAGAAAAAACTGCTTTACAATCCACCAGTAGTAGAAGAGCTTGTTACCATGGAGGTTCCGGTGGAGGCGGAAGAGTCGTTTGAACTGCCGGAATTGACAATGGAAATGGCGGTAGAATCTTATGCGTTGCCTGCGGTGCAAACAACTTACCGGACTGCACCGGTAGCGGCGTCAGGGTTGACCATTGATCATGTCATTGATTACTTGCAAAACTTTAATCATTCCAATCTTCAAAATGAAGCACTAAAAAGTGAGAATGAAAGATTAAAGCGTGAAATCGCTGAACTGAAACGCCAAAACGAGGAAATGTCGAAGAAAATTGAAGGTTTAGAGCAAAATACCGAAACGATACAAGAAGATTATGAGACCTTAATGAAAATTATGAACCGTGCCAGAAAACTAGTTCTTTTTGAAGAAGAAGAACGCCCAGCTACAAAATTCAAAATGGACCGAAACGGCAACCTCGAAAAAGTAGCGGAATAGAGAAATAGCAAAGGGAGAGGCTTTAGCATCCTCGTTATAAAGAAGCCGTAAATCGACTTAAGATTTACGGCTTTTTACATTTTTTCATTCCGATCGATGACCCGCTGGTAGTAGCCCGGGAAGAGCTCCAGTTCATAGTCATTTAACTGCCCGGCATACAAGAAGTCGCTGTTCCGCTTTAACTCCTTTAACAGCCGCATCATCACATCCGCAATCGTGAAATTCTGATTCAGCAATTCCGAGAGAGAAGCCATGACCTCTGGAACAATCTCAGGATAGGAAAAACGCGTCTCCTCACCGCCACGGGCAATCTCGTAAAATTGTTTAATGAGTTCAGCCCGCTTGCTGCCGCTGCCATTGACACAAAGGTAAATTTGCACCGCAACCCCCTTTTTTAAACGGCGCTGCGAGATACCGGCAAACTTTTTTCCATCAATGCTTAAATCATAGCTGCCGGGACAATAGGAACCCACGATTTCCCTTGCTTCAATCGGCCGATCCGCGAAATCAGCAAACATTTGTTGAATAAGGTGCCACATCGTATCATAGCCGCGATTGATATCAATCCCTTTTTCCGTTTCCGGCAGAATCAATGAGATATTTAAAACTCCTTCATCGAGGACAACCGCTAAACCGCCTGAATTTCTGACGATCGATTGATAGCCTTGCTGTTCAAGGAATTCCCTGCCCTTTTCTAAAAATGGCAGCCTCGTATCCTGAATTCCAAGCACGATGGTATGATGATGAACCCATGTCCGGGCGGTTGCCGGTGCATGGCCCGTCCCAACGGAAGCACACAGGGTATCATCTGTACCAAACGACTGCAATGGATGAAAATGGATGCCGACTGCTGACTGATCAATGACTCGCCACTCAGACTGGCGCAGTAAATGGAGTGATTTTTCCATTAGCGACACTCCTTTTTATTTAAAAATCCTTGTTTATTATACCAAAATGATTGGTCGATTAGCCATTTGAGAAGGTTATCAACACTTTTTTAACGGATATCGACAGATTTTAAGAAGATATCGACACTTTTCTACGGAATATCAACACAAATTTAATAGATATCAACATATTTTAAAAGGATATCAACACTTTTTTCAAGGATATCGACAATTCCCAATATATCTACAAATTTCACCCCCGCAGCATTAAAAAAGCCAGCCCCCTAAAGGACCAGCTCCGCACAAACCAATTACAATCCCTGCCCCGCCGTGATCAGCGCCAGCTTATAAACATCTTCTTCATTACAGCCGCGGGACAAATCATTCACCGGTTGATTCAACCCTTGTAAAATCGGTCCAACCGCTTCAAAGCCGCCTAAGCGCTGCGCAATTTTATAACCGATATTTCCTGCTTCAAGGCTTGGGAAAATAAACACATTCGCATCTCCCTGCAGCACAGATCCTGGCGCTTTGCTTTTAGCCACAGATGGCACAAATGCCGCATCAAACTGGAACTCACCATCCAAAACAAGCGATGGCTCACGGCGTTTTGCTTCCTCGACAGCGGCCACAACCCGTTCTGTCTCTTCAGACTTCGCCGAACCCTTCGTCGAAAAGCTCAACATTGCCACACGCGGATCGATATCAAACATTGCCGCTGTTTTTGCACTTTCAATCGCAATTTCTGCTAAATCCTGGCTGTCCGGCGCAATATTGATAGCACAGTCCGCGAATACATATTTCTCGTCGCCGCGGACCATAATGAACACGCCGGACGTCTTTTTAATGCCTTCTTTTGTTTTAATAATCTGCAGCGCAGGGCGCACCGTATCAGCCGTAGAGTGTGCCGCACCGCTAACAAGACCGTTCGCTTTATTTAAATACACAAGCATCGTGCCAAAGTAATTTTCGTCCAATAAAATCTTGCGGGCATCTTCTTCCGTTGCTTTGCCTTTACGACGGTCCACAAACGCCGAAACAAGCTCGTCCATTCCTGCATAAGACGCAGGATCATAAATTTCCGCCGCATCCAATGAAACTCCAAGCTCTTCCGCCTTCGCTTGAACCTGGTCAATATTCCCGATTAAAATCGGTGTCACTAATTTTTCCGACGCAAGGCGACCGCAAGCGCGAATAATCCGCTCATCCAACCCTTCCGGAAACACAATCTTTAAATCCCGGCCGGCAACTTTTTGCTTTAACCCTTCAAATAAATCACTCACGAAAAATCCTCCCTTAATCATCTACCTTCTATTAGCATACAAAACCAAAATGAAAATTCAAGGACTACCCTCATAGAGAACGCTTTCACAGCAAATGTTTTTGTTTTCAAAACAATCTAATTTTTAGCATTTACCTTTTTTTATAAAAATATCCATTTATGTCGCTTATGAAGTGTTTTATTCAAGCCCTTTGGTCAAACTATGATATAGTATAGATTGTTGAAATTGATGAAGGAGTGATATGAATGAGTGAAGCAGCACAAACGCTTGATGGCTGGTATTGCCTGCATGATTTCCGTACAGTCGATTGGACAACATGGAAAATGCTCTCCAGCGATGAACGCCAAGCAGCTATCCACGAGTTTTTAAGTCTAGTTGAAAAGTGGAACACCACCCAGGAACGCAATGAAGGCAGCCACGCCTTATATACAATCGTTGGTCAAAAGGCTGATTTTATGATGATGATCCTGCGTCCAACAATGGAAGAGCTAAATGAATTTGAAAACGAATTCAACAAAACAAAATTAGCCGAATTCACAGTTCCGGCTCATTCCTATGTATCCGTTGTTGAGCTCAGCAACTATTTGCCGCAGGGGGAAGATCCATACCAAAACCCGCAAATCTTAGCCCGCCTTTATCCAAAATTGCCTAAAGCGAAGCATGTTTGCTTCTATCCAATGGATAAGCGCCGCCAAGGCAATGACAACTGGTACATGCTTCCGATGGAGGAGCGCAAAAATTTAATGCGCAGCCATGGAATGATCGGCCGTACATATGCAGGCAAAGTAAAGCAAATCATTACCGGATCCGTGGGCTTTGACGATTACGAATGGGGCGTAACCCTGTTTGCTGATGATGTTCTGCAATTTAAAAAGCTTATATACGAAATGCGCTTTGATGAAGTCAGCGCCCGCTATGGTGAGTTCGGAGCCTTCTTCGTCGGTAATATCCTTGAAGAAGAACGCGTCTCCAGCTTCCTGCACGTATAAGCAAAAAAAGTCCTCAGGCACTGAGGACTTTTTTTAAATGAAAGCAAGTCATATTTTTTCTCCCCCTCACATACTTATTAAACAGCGAGTCTAGAAAAACTCTATCCATCTCGTAAAGAGAGGTGACAATAAAAATTGCACCTGCCCCATTGGAACCAAATGGGGGTGAGTGGAGTATGAATAGAATGTTGGGCCTAGAGTCATTTATATTTAGGAGGGGAAACAATGAGTCAATACTATCCACAAGGGTTTCAGCCCTACACAGGAGCAGCCGGACAACAGGGAGCACAGCCGCAGCAGGCCTACTACCCGCAAACAGGCGTTCCATCATTTCCGCCGGTCAGTCCCAGTGCACCCTTAACAACCACTCCCGGTGCAGCCGGACCAAAACTGCCCGGCCAGCTGCCAATTGAACAATCCTACATCGAAAACATTTTACGACTAAACAAGGGCAAACTCGTCACGGTATTTGCTACCTTCGAAGGCAACAGCCAATGGAATGCCAAAGCCTTCAAAGGCATTATCGAGGCCGCAGGGCGGGATCATGTTATCCTCAGTGACCCGCAATCAGGCACTCGCTACCTCATTCCAATGGTAGCCGTTGACTACATTACCTTCAGTGAGGAAATTGAATATGAATATCCATTCGGAAGTGCGCCAAGCCTAGGCACCTACCCGCCGAGATAAATCTAAACAACACCAATTGATCCTCAATTGGTGTTTTCTTTTTTTTGAAAAAGGTCGCCAGCTAAGTTTTCGTGCAAGATCAGCGCTTATACTAGTCTTCCGCACAAAAAAAGGCATTGGAGTCCGCCCCCAATGCCTTTTCTTATAAATGTTTTACCGCCCCGACCACGACCAGAATCCAAGCAGCTAAAAAACAAACGCCGCCGATCGGCGTGATTGCACCTAAAATACCAATCTTCGTTACACTTAACACATACAAGCTGCCGCTGAAGAAGATGATGCCAATCAGCATCAGCCATCCTGACCAAGTAAATAACGAACTATCCGCCACCTTCGCAAGCAGAAGGCCGACAACCAAAATTCCAATCGCATGAAACATTTGATACGTAACGCCCGTTTTCCAAATATCTAAATAATGCGCGTCGAGCTTATCCTTTAATCCGTGAGCTCCAAAAGCCCCCAGCGCCACGGCTAAAAAGGCATTAATCGCCCCCACAATGATGAAAGCCTTCATTCCCATATCCCTCATTTTTTTTTCAAGCTTGTTATAATTGACGCCAAATACCTAAAAATCAAACAGTGAATCACCGTTCGCATCATCACCCAAATCCAGTTTCTTTGGCTGATTAATGGCGGGCAGCTGTTGAAACACAGGCTGTTGAAAAGCAGGCTGCACCACCATCGGCTGCTTCTCAACAGGCGGATTAACTACAGTTGCCTGCGCCGGCATTTCGCCTTTTTCATCCAAGATGAGTTCGCATAATATTTTAATAGAGTAAACTCGTTCCCGCAAGCTTTCTCCCTTGGTACTCCGTTTTGCAGATTGCAACTCCTCTTCTATTTTCGTTAATAGCTTTTGAACAGAAATATTCAAAGGTCCTAACACCTCCCATTTTTCTAGCATTTCACGACAAATTCCTCCATGTTCCACGTGAAACATGTAAGATTTTGCCATCTGCAAAAAAGAGACTGTAAAGTTCAGTCTCCCTCTCCTACCCTAAAATCCGCTGATAGATGGATTTTGCATGCATCAAATCCTTCGTACCGTGAATAAGTGCACGTCCGTCCTTAAATACCACCATACGCTCTTCCCCAATTTCAACCGATAGTAAATAAGGATTCCCATTTACCGCATATCCCAATGCACGGAGCTGAGATGCTAATTTTTCAAGCGAAAGCTCTCCAAGGCTTGCTGGACGGATTTGCACCGTATCCCTGCCGCAAAGCACGGTTGTTTTCGTCGTATTTTCCTGATCCAGATAAGGATAGGTCGGACTCTCACCGCAGGACAAGCAGCCGGTGAATTTCGCTTTCGACATTTTCATGCTGGTGTATTGATTTCGCCACAAATCAAAGCTGACAAACGACTCCCTGACTGCCTCCCAATCCTCGACAAGAATTTTTAAGGCCTCTGCGGTTTGATGGGCAATCACCATCTGCACCGCCGGCGAGATAATCCCGCCTGTATCGCAAGTCATTCCCTGAAGCGGAATCGTTCGTAGCAAGCAATTCAAGCACGGCGTTTTTCCGGGAAGGATCGAAAAACTCATCCCGAAGCTGCCGACGCAGGCGCCGTAAATCCATGGAACCTTGTATTTTTGCGAAACATCATTGATGATCATGCGGATTTCAAAATTATCCGTTGCATCGATGATGAGGTCGACCGCACGGGCTGATTCTTCGAGCCATTCGGCGGTTGCTTCTCCAATTACAGAGACAATCTCAACATCGGAGTTAATTGCTTTTAAGCGTTTTTCTGCCGCTGCCGCCTTGGGCAGCTTTTCCGCCACATCTTCTTCCGTATAGAGCTGCTGCCGCTGCAGATTGCTTGCCTCGACATAATCGCGGTCAATGATGGTCAGTTTGCCGACACCGGCCCGCACCAAGATTTCAGCATTCCCCGAGCCAAGCGCCCCGGCGCCAATCATCAGCACATGCTTACGGCGAATCTTCTCCTGACCAACTTGTCCGATTCCCGGAAAGAGGATCTGCCGCGAATAACGATCATTCATTTGTAAACCCCTTCCCCAAATCAACCGCCACTCACAGGTGGTATAAAGGCAATCACGTCACCGTCATTGATGACCTCGTCATTGGCCGCAAATTCCTCATTTATTGCTGTCATCACTGTTTCCATTTTCGGCAAGTTGTAAATCGCAGTAAGATCAATCTTCAAATCGGAGACCGTTTTTCCAGCCGCGTTTAATGTTATTGATTCTTCCCCCACCGCATCACGTAAATGGGCAAAAAACAGCACCTTATTCATGCAAATCTTCCTCCTCCGGTTTTCCTGATGGGTATGCAACGGTTTCAAGTTGATTTCCCATCCATTCCACTCCATCTGACCAATGTTCTTTTTTCCAAATTGGAACAATCTCTTTAATTCGTTCAATGGCATAGCGATTCGCCTCATAGGCATCAGCGCGGTGCGGCGTTGAAATGGCAATAACGACCGCGACATCGGTAATATCAAGCTTGCCAACGCGGTGCGTGATGGCTGCCTTTGAGCCTTCCCAGCGCTGTTCTATTTCCCGGCCAATCTGTTCCAATTTTTTTACAGCCATCGCCTCATAGGCTTCATATATAAGGAACAAGGTTTTTTTCCCTTTGGTCAATTCTCGAACTGTTCCAATAAAAGTGGTAATCGCCCCGGCTTCACGCTGGACCACCTTATCAATCACCGCTTGAATTTGAATCGGTTCCTTAGAAATTTCATAGTTCATTCTTATCGCCTCTTTTTGCGTCACATTTTAACGTTATTATATTGCCCTGAGTCAACCATGGCAAATAATCTTAATTGTCAGTCACCTTGTTCTGCCCACTTTTTTGCCTTTTCGTATTCATCCAGGTAGTTCATATTGAAAAAACTACGCTCAAGTATCGATCTGCTGTACCCCGGGAGGTCCTCTGGCGTCAAGTACAGGACATGAAGGTCATCGAGAAGCTGTGTCATACGGAGGTTTCCTTTTTCAATACTCTCCTCCACTACTGGTAAAATACGTCTGTGATAAGCAGCGAATAAAGGCTGTTTCTTTCCATCAATGATAGGGATGACCGCATCGCTGCCGTCGACTTTTGCTGTTATTTTTTTTGCAAGCACGCCGGAAACAAACGGCATATCGCAGGCCACAACAATGTTCACTTCATGGTTTGATGCACGCAGACCCGCATGCAGACCCGCTATCGGGCCCAAACCAGGAAATTGGTCGGAAACCATTTTAACTCCTAAAAACCGATATTCATCAGGATGATTGGTCACGAGGATAATCTCGGCAAAATAACCCTTTAATTCCTCCGCCAATCTTTCGATATTGGTTTTTTCGTTTATTTTTAAAAGGGCTTTATTTGTGCCCATCCGGCTTGATTTACCGCCGGATAAAATAATTGCTGCCGCCTTCATCGCTGCACCCCATAAATATTTGTTTTACCCATTTTAATACACTTGTGCCCTATTTGACAGCAGGAAGAGATTTCCTCAGGCAACCTTAGCAAAATTCTACTGAAAAATACTATATTTCTCCAAATGATTTATAATAATTAAAAAGCGAATGGCTGAGCCATTCGCTTTTTAATTTTGTGCGAGTTGCTATATTCGGGTTCAATCTACTATCGCTAGTTGCAGCTATTTTTACGCTAGTTAGCTCACCCTAACCGCTAGTTGCGGCTCTCTTTCCGCTAGTTGGCGCTCTCTAATCGCTAGTTGGCACACTTTCCGCTAGTTGCAGCTCCCTTTTCGCCAGTTGCACCACTTTTTGCGCTAGTTAACCCCCCCACCCCAAGCCTGTGCACTTTTTCAAGCTTTCCCTTCGCTTTTTTCAACTGATTTTAGTATGATAGTTACATTATTAATTACAATACAAAAGCAGAGATCATACACCTAATGAACGGGAAAGGAGCCACAGGTTATGGAACTTATTGATATTGCCAAAGTCCAGGAAGCGATCAACCACTTTGCCCATAAAGATGTCTATCTTCACCTTGAAACCACCAATGGTGCCTATGCTTCGCACTTTGATCAATCATTTTTTTCTGCGGGTGCCTTTATCCGCAACGCCCTTGTTCAATATGAACTAGGGAAAATTACCGGAAACGGTCCTTATCGAATTGGGTTAAAGATCAACCTTGGCTGGGTCTATGCTGAAGGACTCACCCATTTTGAAATCGATGAGCAAAACCGCCTGCTGCTTGCCGGCCACGACAGCAAAGGAAAGCTTGCCGTTGCCCTGGAGATCAGCACCACTCCATTTGAATAAGGAAAGGAGAAAACCGTAATGGAAAAAGAACGTCAAGTTTTAGTCGTTTTTCCGCACCCGGATGACGAAGCATTTGGGGTATCCGGCACCATTGCCACCCATGTCGAAAATGGAACCCCTGTCACCTATGCCTGTTTAACATTGGGTGAGATGGGACGCAACATGGGGAATCCCCTTTTTACAAACAGAGAAAACCTTCCAAAAATCAGAAAAGAAGAGTTAAAAAACGCAGCAAACGCCCTTGGTATACAGGATTTACGGATGCTTGGGTTCCGCGATAAAACCGTTGAATTTGAAGATGAAGAAAAGCTGACAAATGTGATTTCTTCCCTAATTGATGAATTGAACCCATCACTCATTATCACTTTTTATCCTGGATATTCCGTCCATCCCGACCATGAGGCGACCGGTGCGGCGGTCGTTCGGGCTGTCGAAAGAATTCCCGCTGCCGCACGGCCGAAATTACATTGCGTGGCCTTTTCAAATAATTGCCTAGAAGAACTTGGCGAACCTGATATTATCAACAATATTTCCGCCGTTGCCGACAAAAAGCTGGCAGCCATGAAGGCGCACCGCTCACAAACCGAGCAAATGCTTGGCGATATGACGGAAAAACTTAAAAACCAAGACCCGCAAGCCCTGGCTTGGATCAATAACGAACGCTTTTGGACGTATAAATTTGCAAAATAGAGACTGCCCCTAGCAATTTGGGGCAGTTTTTTTAATAAATCTCAGCCAATCTACATTTTATCTGCGGAAAAGGAACCTTTATCTGCGTTCCGGACGGATTTATCTGCGCAAAAGCGGTTTTTATCTGCGAGAATCTCCTATTTATCTGCGAAGCAGCCCCCACACTCTATAAATCCGGATGCAGCAATGTACAGAACCGGCACCAGTCAAGGATAATGATTTTCCTTGATTTCATATCGATCATTTCCTGTTTCTTTAACTTCGAAAATACACGGCTGACACTTTCCCTCGATGTCCCGACAACGGTGGCAAATTCCTGGACGGTTAGTGGAATTTCGATGTTCCAGCGATTTTGACCGGTATTAAACTTTTTCCCCAAGCGCTCCAATGTCTTAACCGTTTTTGCATAAACATCGAGCAAGGCCACGTCACGAAATTGAGCCGTCATCTCCCTTAGTGAATCACTCATATACCGAATCATTTGAATCGCAAGCTCTGGATAATCATACAAGTCCCGTTCCAACTCATTTTTATTTAGAAAGAGAATCTTCCCATCCTCAAGCATCGTGGCTGTTGCCGGATAGCATTGTGTTTTTTGCGTAAATAAGCACGCTTCCGCAAACACATCTCCTTTTTGTTTGATACAGACAATCACTTCGTTTCCGTTTTCATCCTGCTTCGTCAACTTCACCGCACCGGAATAAATAAAATAAACTCCCCTTGCGACATCATCCTCCGACATGACCCTTTCCCCTTTTTTAAACGAAAAGGTTTGAACCCGTTTCTCGACTAGCTTCAACGAACTTGGTGATAAATCTTGAAAAATGACGATTTTCCGTAAAAAGTCTTCCGTTTTTTCGGTCCTCAATACCACTAAATGCGGATCATTTACAGATTCATTTCGAATCATTTTTTCCACCACCTTTTCATGTTTGAAAACTTAGAAACCACTCTTCCCTCCATTGTATAAAATATCGTTTTCAAAAGAAGTGACATGTTTCACTAATGGTTTCACAAAACGTTCATTTTTCAGAGACCGCGCCAATTAAAGGCTTAACGGGGCGTTTCACAGAACGTTCACACACCCAAATATGGGTGTGAGAAACATCACATTTTTAAACGCTTTCAGAGAATAGGATAAAATTGTTCCATTAGAGATAAAAGGAGGGAAAGAAGTGAATAAGGCAATCATCAGTTTTGTTATTAGTCTTGTAATTGGATTTGGCCTTGGTTACTTAGTGTTTGATGTGATGATGGGAGATTCCGGATCACAACCTCAAGTGGCAGCAAAATCAGATACAAGTACAAAACCAACCACTAAGGATCAAGGCTCAGAATCGAAAGAGACGGCTGCAACGACAACAGCAGTCGACCAGGACAACATCCTTTCAAAAAGAGGCTGCTTAGGCTGCCACTCTGTTGAAGCACTAAACCTTAAGGCCGGCCAAGTAGGTCCTGACTTATCACATGCATTTGTTGAAGTAAAAGATAAACATGGCATGCCGATTGAAAAATTCTTAACAAAGCCAGACTCTGCAGTGATGTCCGGTGTTCTTGGTAAAAAACCATTAACAGATGACGAACGCAAGCAGGTACTTGAAATTCTTAAAAAGGCTTCTGAAGCTAAATAAAAAAGGTGGTGCAACTCAATGAAAAAATGGATTCCAATCGCTTCCGGTCTTGTAGCCGGCTTTGTGGCAGCGACTATTTCCTTTGCAGACTTCTCTTCCACAACAAAAACGACGGAAGCGGCCAATAGCAGCACAAAGAGCAATGCAGAAAAAGTCTATGTCCCATTTGGGCAAAAAGATGATTATTACCTCGTCGATTCCGGTGGTCACTCCGGGCAGCTGTTTATTTATGGTGTGCCATCCATGCGTCACATACGGACGATTCCGGTTTTCTCACCTGACTCTGCAACAGGTTATGGCTTTGACACAAGAACGAAGAAAATGCTTGGCGGCTATACATGGGGAGATCTTCACCATCCTGCCCTATCTGAAACAAATGGTGACTATGACGGTAAATTCCTGTTTGCAACGGACGTAGGAAACAGCCGGGCTGCCGCAATTGATTTAAAAACCTGGACAACACGGGACATTATTAAGGTGCCGAATACGGCCGGTCCGCACTGTGCCGCTTTCGTAACGGAAAATACGGAATACATGTTCCTGCCTACTCGTTTTGCCGTTCCGCTAGGCCAAAAATATGAATCACTAGATGATTACAGTTCAAAATATCGTGGTGTCATGTCAGCAGTAACATTTGATCAGAAAAAAGAAAAGCTAAACATTGCTTATCAAGTCGCTCTTCCGCCATGGTCCTATGATTTATCCGATGCCGGGAAGAAAAGCTCCGGTGATTGGGCCGTTATGACGACCTATAATACGGAAGAATCCACTACAACAATGGAAGTCAATGCATCAAAGGCAGACCGCGACTATATTGTTCTTTTCAACTGGAAAGAGCTTGCGAAAATGGTCAAGGAAGGCAAGTACACAGATGTCAATGGTCAAAAAATGATTTTCCCTGAAAAACAAAAAGGCGGAATCTATTTAGTCCCTGTTGCCAAATCACCTCATGGTGTTGACGTAACTCCTGATGGCAAACATTTCATCGCTTCAGGTAAACTAGCACCTGCGATGACCGTGTTCTCATTTGAAAAAGCATTTAAAGCCGTTGCAAACAAAGATTTCTCCGGCGAAAGAAATGGTATTCCTGTTCTAAACTACAAATCCGTTATGGAACGCGAGGTAAACCCAGAAAACGCACTTGGACCGCTTCATACCCAGTTTGATGATAAAGGTATGGCCTATACGACAATGTTCATTTCATCTGAAGTGGTTAAATGGAATCCTAATACTGGTGAAGTATTAGACCGTGTGCCGGTTCAATATTCACCAGGACACTCTGTTGCAGCTGAAGGTGACACCGTTTCTCCTGATGGACATTGGCTTGTAGCATTAAACAAACTGGCAAAAGATAATTTCTTAACAGTCGGACCTTCTCACCCTGAAACGATGCAGTTAATTGATATAAGCGGCAAGATGAAAGTGGTGGATACAGTTCCTGTTGACCCAGAGCCGCACTATGCGCAAATGATTAAGGCGGACAAAATCAAGTCGATTAATGTGTATCCGAAAGATACAAAAAATCCAGATGCCGTTTACAAAAAGTCCGATACACGAATTGTTCGTAAGGGCAACGAAGTTCATATTTACGGTGTTGCACTGCGCTCAAGATTTATCTTCGATTCCAAAGCAAAACGTCCGGATGAGATTGTAGTAAATCAAGGAGATCATGTATTTATTCACTTAACCAATATTGATATGGATGAAGACATCACCCATGGCTTTGCTATTAACAGTTATAACTTAAATATGGAAGTCCAACCTGGTGAAACCAATACGCTAGAGTTTACCGCTGATAAAGCCGGTACCTTCCCGCTTTATTGCACAAACTTCTGCTCTGCACTGCACCAGGAAATGAATGGTTATTTCCTTGTTAAACCAAAGAACTAAAGAGATGGTGGTGGGTATCAATTCAAGCATTGATACCCTCCTCCATTTCAAAATTTCACTATAAAAGGAGTGGTTAACTTGAATGCCAGTAGTAAAAAACTATCAATCACGTCTTCCTTACTCATTGCTTTAGCCGCTGTATTATTTGCGGTATCAAACTTTTTCCCATGGTGGAAAATGGTGTTTTGGGCCCCACAATACCCGGAAGGATTAAACATTATTGTTTATCCAAACAAGCTCGATGGGGAAATTGATATTATCAACGGGCTGAATCACTATATCGGAATGAGCAATTTCAGTGAAAAGAACTTTCCTGAGCTTTCTTACCTTTCCTATTTGGTGTGGGGGTTGGTAGCCATTACCTTGTTAACAGCCATCCTTAGAAAAAAAGTAGTTCTTTATATACTGATTGGTGCCATTGTGATTGGCGGTGTTCTTGGGGTGTTAGACCTCTATAATGCACTACATGATTACGGAACCAACCTAAGTCCGGATGCACCCATTAAAATTGCTCCGTTTGTACCGCCAATTATCGGCAAAAACCAGGTGGCAAATTTTATTACAAAAAGCCTGCTTGGACCAGGTACCTATTTCTTACTGGCAGCCTTTGTGTTATTACTGATTCCGCTATGGAAGGATCGAAAAAGAAAATGAAAAAATTAACGCTCTTTCTTTTCGTTTTTTCTCTCTTTTTTCTGATTAAGCCTGAGAAAAATATGGCAGCCGAAAGCTTGCAAGCCTTAATCGACTCCGCGAAAGAAGGAGCGGTTCTAAAGCTTGAAAATCAAACCTATGAAGGCAATATCGTCATCGATAAGCCGATTACGTTGATTGGCTCAAAGAACACCGTGATCAAGGGAGACGGAAGCGGAAATGTTATTTCCATTAAGGCACCGCATGTAACAGTAAGCCATCTAACCGTGACAGATGGCAGTATGAACCGCAACTCAGCGGAGGAATACGCAGCGATAAAAATTTACACGAACTACAATGTAGTGGAACATATCACCATCCGCCGTTCCTTTCACGGGATTTATTTAAGCAAAGCCCACTATAATACGATTCGTGATAACCATATTAAAGGGATGGGTAAAGGCGAAATTGCCGCCCAGGGAAATGGTCTGCATGTTTATTACGCGCATGATAACCTGCTCATCCACAACACCATCGAAGGTACGCGTGACGGGATGTTCTTCGATTATGCGAACAACAATCGCAGCATTTCTAATAAAATCAGCCATACCCGCTATGGATTGCATTACATGTATTCAGATGAAAATGTCTTTAAGAAAAATATTTTTACAATGAATGAGGGCGGCGCGGCTGTCATGAATTCCAATCACCTTACATTAGAGGATAATCAATTTATTGTAAACTATGGAAACCAATCATTTGGCTTGCTGCTGCTTCAAGCAAATGATAACAAAATTGAAAATAATACCTTTTACATGAACCAACGAGGTTTATATATAGATCAAGCAACGCGAAATTTATTTCGGCACAACCGCATTATCCAAAATCAAATAGGGATTGAGCTCTGGGCCAGTTCCAATGATGAGACCTTTACGTTAAACCGAATTACCGATAACACGATTCCGGCCGTAACGCTTGGCGGTAAGGGGGAAAACAATTCCTGGAGCATGGACGGCAAAGGAAATGACTGGGGCTCAGCCTTTCCGGTCACTGATTTAAATCAGGACCGCATTGGCGACTTCCCGGTCACCTATCACTCTTCCCTCCATCAATTGATTGAGGACCAGGAATTAACCTATTTATTTTTAAAAAGTCCGGCGATTAAAATCTATGAAAAAATGAACGCCGTGCTGTCAGGGGAAGAAGTGATGTTTCGTGATTCCCATCCATTAGTTAGGAGCGCAAAAGGCAGCCACACAAAAGTTCTATTGATTGTACTAGCCTTCATCGTTTTGTGGCTGCTCACAAAGGGGAGAAAACTACTATGCACTACATTTGGAAGGAATGGAAGGAAAATATAAGAGGAAAAGGGCTCTGGCTTGCGCTTAGCATTATTGTGCTTCTTTCAGTCAGCATTTTGTTCCGGTCGACATCCCTTTCCTATGATAATGGCTTTTATGTTTTAATCATCAACCTGTTTGATACGATTATTTACTTTATTCCAATTCTTTGCTTGTTTATCGGCGCCTTTTCGATCTTTCAAGAAAAAGAACAAAAAACATTGATCATGCTGCTAACGAAAAAGGACCATTATACAAGCTTCTTGTTCAAAAAAAGTCTCGGAATCTATGGGGTCGTTCTTGCACCCTTACTGCTATGGTTTTTCATCTATTTGGTTTTATTGAAATTTAATTTTCAACTAGATTTTAAGGGGTATTTCATCTTTATTTTAGCGATTATTTGCATGACACTCGTGTTCCTCCAGATGGGAGCAGCGATTGGCAGCTTTAGCCGCTCAAGAATGCAAATTATCGGCTATACCATCTTTATCTGGTTTTACTTTTTCTTCTTGCATGATTTTATTCTTTTATCGCTTCTGCCAGACGTAACCCATGAAAATGTAAAACTCTTTTCAGCTGTTTACTTTTTAAATCCTTTACAAGCAGTAAGGATGTTTATCGAAACAGGAACAGGGGTATATTCCTTTGGACATATGTCAAGACTCCTGCAGGCCTTCATGTGGACGAAACCGGGATTCTTCCTTATCGGAAACCTCGTATTCTGGCTTGCACTTTCGTCATTAGCCGCGATTATTTTTCATCGTAAGGAGGGTTTTGAATGATTTCCGTAACCAACTTAAAGCAATCCTTTGGGAAAAAAACGGTCCTGGATTCAGTTGGACTTGAAATCCAGGAGCGGGAAGTCTGCGCTCTGGTCGGGCGAAACGGTGCAGGAAAATCAACGCTCATCAACAGCCTGCTTGGTCTCCTTCCAGTTAAACAAGGCTCGATTAAAATTAACGGAATAGAAGTTTCCAAGAAAAATAACGAATGGAAAAAGGCGATTGCTTACCTGCCGGAAAAATTCATGCTCTATCCGATGCTGACCGGTCTTGAAAACATGAGATTTTTTGCCGAAGCAGTTACCGGGAAAGCCGATGCGAAAAAAATGGAGGAAGTGCTGCAATCTGTCAGCCTGTGGGACGACCGTGATGTCCAGGTGAAACAATATTCAAAAGGGATGCTCCAGCGTTTGGGACTGGCGGTCACGCTTTATCAGGATTCCAGCCTGCTCATCCTAGATGAGCCAACAAGCGGGATTGACCCGATGGGAAGGAAGGAAATTTTAGAGGTGCTGAAATCGCTTCATGATAAAACCATCCTTCTCTCCTCGCACCACTTGGATGAGATCAAACAGATTTGCACCCATGTTGCCTATTTAAACAATGGAAAAATAGAAAAATACACCGTTGGAGAATTTTTACAAACACAAAATCTAGGAGGAATGGGATCATGATGAAGCGGATGATGCTCGCTTTGGTTTTATTGGTTGCGATGCTTACGGGCTGCAGCACCGGTCCTGATTATAAAATTGAGGTTACAAAACCGCTTTATTTCCAAAAGGACAAAGCCATGCCATTTGAGATTAAAGTAACGGAAAACAAAAAGACCGTAAAAGGGCTAAAGGTATCAGTTGAATTATCGATGACCACTATGGACCATGGCAGTTATCAAGCAAAGCTTATAGAGGGCAAAGATGGCACTTATTTCGGAAATATTCAGCTTGAAATGACCGGGAAATATGAAGCCGCGTTTACGTTAGAAAAGGGCGGCGATAAAACAGAAAAAGTAATCGACCTTGAAGTGAAAAAACCGCAGGGTGTTGCCTCCATCAATGGAAAATGGATTACGAATGAGGATTTAGCCTTTTACCGATTGATCAACCAGCTTCAACTCGAGATTAACCGTGAATCAGCCAAGAAGCAATATAACGGCAAGCAATTAGAGGAGGAGCTTACCTACCTAAAATCCCAGGAAAAAATGCTGGATGATAAAAACCAGCTTTTAACCCAAATCATCCGCCTGCGCTCAATGGAAATGCTGGCTGAAGAAAAAGGTCATAAAGCCGACGCTGCCGTTGTTGAACAGCAAATTGAAAAGGTCCGGAAGCAATACAACCAATATACATCAGCAAAAAAATTAATCAAAAAATATGGCGAGGATAAATTTTGGGCTAAGGAGCGCAAACAGTATCAATCGATCGTCCTCATCCAGCAAGTACAGAAGGACTTAATTGCCCAGGCGAAAAAAGATAGCCCAAAAGCCGGTGACCAGGAAATCTACTACGAAGCCCAGCAAAAATACGAAGACCTCCTTGTCTCGCAAATTGACTCACTAAAAATCGTCATTCTCTAAGTTAGGTGAAGGCATCCTGTGAAATTATCGCAGGATGCCTTCCGTTTGTTATCTGCTTGTGCCTTACGCTTTTGTGAAATGGTGAGTCTGGGATTTGTCGGATTTTCGCCAAATTTGTGAGTGATTACTCACTTTACATTTCCGAAGAAAACACCTATTCTATAAATGAGTGATTACTCACTTCCAAAAAGGAGGAGTACAAAATGACAGCCTCGATTATTGTGAATGAAGTTAGCAAAAGCTTTGGGAAAAAACAAGTCTTAAACAACGTAAGTTTAACTATTGAACCCGGTCAGATCTACGGTCTAATCGGCCCATCGGGATCGGGAAAAACCACGTTAGTAAAGATTATCGTCGGCATGGACCGCCCTACAAAAGGAAATGTCACTGTTTTGGATATTCCGGTTCCAAGTCTCAAACTCCTGCAGAGGATTGGCTATATGGCTCAAGCCGATGCGCTTTATAACGACCTAACCGGCGAAGAAAATCTTGCCTTTTTTGCCGCTCTCTTTAAAGTAAAAAAGCAGGAACAAAAAAAACGGATCTCCTATGCGGCCGATTTAGTCAATCTTACTACGGATTTAAAAAAGAAGGTCCAGGCCTATTCAGGGGGAATGAAACGCCGCCTATCACTTGCCGTTGCCTTAATTCAAGATCCGGATGTACTGATTTTGGATGAACCAACCGTCGGAATTGACCCGGAATTACGTTTGTCGATTTGGTCCGAGCTTTACCGCTTAAAGGATGCCGGTAAAGCAATTTTAGTCACAACCCACGTCATGGATGAGGCTGAAAAATGCGACCAGCTGGCCATGGTCCGTGACGGAGAAATCCTTACCAGCGGATCCCCTAAAGAATTGAAAGAACAATACGGAATTACAAGTTTAGAAGAGGTATTTTTAAAGGCGGGTGGGAAAAAATCATGAGAGTAACAGCCCTTGTAAAAAGAATTTTCCGGCAGATGCTCCGTGACAAACGGGCGCTGGCATTAATGATGGTGGCCCCACTATTAATCATGACCCTCCTCCATTATTTATTTAATGGAAACACGATAAAGCCGCGGGTTGGAGTCACAGGCGCCGACACTTCTCTTGTAAAGCAATTAAAAAGCAAGGACCTTATCGTCAAACAATATGATCAGGTGAATAATCCAAAGAACATGGTCGTGAAGGATGATTTAGACGCCTTGCTGCAACTGAAGGATGAAAACATCAATCTCACGCTTAAAAACGATGATCCATCTGCAGCAAAACCGCTGCAAATCAAAATTCAGCAATCGATAGCTGCCGAAAATGCAAAAAAACAAACAGAAAAAATAAAAATATTTATTGGAACGGTACAAAGTAAGCTTCCGGGTGTGCCGGTCAAACTAGATTCAGCGAAGGTCCCTTCAATCCATACTGATTATCTATATGGCAGTAAGGATGCGACTTTTTTTGATAAACTGGGAGCAATTTTTATTGGCTTCTTTGTTTTCTTTTTCGTATTTCTCATTTCCGGGATTGCGCTGTTAAAGGAAAGAACGACCGGGACATTGGATCGGTTAATGGCCACCCCGATTCAAAGAAGGGATCTTGTCTTTGGTTATTTGCTCGGATATGGAATCTTTGCCGTCATTCAAACGGTCATTCTCGTGTTTTTTGCCGTTAATGTTTTAGATATCATGCTGGTGGGTTCCATATGGAATGTTATTTTGATTAATTTAACATTGGCGCTTGTCGCCTTGTCGCTTGGAATTTTGCTATCTGCCTTTGCCAATTCTGAATTCCAGATGATGCAATTTATCCCGATTGTCATCGTTCCGCAAATCTTTTTTGCTGGCATTTTTCCGGTTGAGGGCATGGCAGACTGGCTTCAAATCATTGCCAAATGCATGCCGATGTACTATGGCGGCGATGCCTTGCAAGGCGTGATGTATCGAGGTGAAGGACTAAGTGACATAGGCGGTGACCTCTTGGTCTTACTCGGATTCGCCCTTGTCTTTATTGTTCTGAATGTATTTGCCTTGAAAAAATACCGAAAGATATAATCGAAAGGAGTTGCCCATGTCAGAGGAAGAAGAGTTAATCCAGCAGCTGTTTACTGAAGAAAACGAACTAACCGATAAGCAAAAAAAGATTCTCATCGCTGCGATTGAATCTTTTTCAGAAAAAGGTTATGCCGGTACTTCGACAAATGAAATCGCAAAAAAGGCGGGTGTTGCTGAGGGCACGATATTCCGCCACTATAAGACAAAAAAGGATCTGCTCCTATCCATCGTTGCGCCGATGATGGCAAAATTGATTGCCCCGTTCATCATCCAAGATTTAAATAAAGTTTTAGACCATGAGTTTGACCAGGTAGAGTGTTTTTTAAAAGCGATGATTGAGAACCGCCGGGAGTTTTTAAAAAGACATCTCTCTATTCTAAAAATTTTGCTCCAGGAAATCCCTTTTCAGCCGGAATTAAGGGAACAATTTTTCGAGCATGTCGCGAAAAAAACCTTTGATCGTTTTGTCAATATTATTCAGCACTACCAGCGCAAGGGGCAGATGATTGAAATGCCGCCCGAAAGTGCTGCAAGACTTGCCATAACCACCATTTTCGGCTCATTGGTGGCCCAATATTTACTGTTTCCAAACGCTGAGTGGGATGATGAGGCGGAGACGGAGAGAATGATTCAGTATATGACGCATGGCCTGGGTACAATTAAGTAAGGGGTGGCATCTCTGCCCCCCTTACACAGAACCGTACGTGTGGAACTTCGCATACCGTTCCTCCCCTCAATCCTCTTAGCGACATAGTTGTAAAAAAGACTCGATACTGACTCATCCAAGGTTGAAAAGTACGCATTATCTAAAGCTCCATGGACCATGGGGCTTTTTAAGCTTCTTCAGGCAAACATTCTTATCCCTAAACTCTCCTTAGTTGTACCATCCTAAGTCTTCTTAGCCTAAACCCTAAACTATAAAAACTGAAAATTCGCCAATTTAATTTAAAATTCTTATATTTTAAACACAAAAAACCATATATTGGTTAATTTTGACTGTTTGTGTAGAAAAAGCTTGTACAATTTATTTGTAATCAAAAATAATTTTTTGGAGGTAATTCTTTATGTGGTACAACGCTTTTACAGGAACTTCAAGTCTTGCAGATGCAGCATGGTCAATCGCTCAATTAGCTTTTAGAAAGTTTAATATTGTAGGAGATGTCACTTCTCTATACAATAGCTTACTATGGAAATTTAGAGCCATTTATAACTCGTTTGGCGGAGATTTTTCTTGGGCGGATCTTGGTGGAGTTATCTTGGACTTAGGTGAGTTTCTTCTTAATTTTATTCCGGCTGGAAAACTTGCAGACATAGTAACGTTCCTTTGGGGTGCAGCAAATATTTTATAAGGTCATTGAAAAGAGCCTTGAGTGTATCAAGGCTCTTTTCATATCCGATTTTTTCCAAATGCGTTATACTATTCAATAACAAAGTTTATATTTTACATTTTAAAATGAGGTGAGGACCAATGAGTAACATTTCTCGAGAATTCACAATAAACCGTAAAAATGGTTCGGTTACTATTTATACTGACCCTACAATGGTTCTTAGAATTAAAAAAAGTAAAAAGGATAAAGAGAAAATTACTATCGAATTACATAGCACGATTAATGGTCGATTAAGCATGGACATCTATCCCGACTTATTAAAAACAATAATAAATGAATTAGAATAATATTTCTCCCTAAAAATTAGTTTTGATAATTTAAAAGACAAATATTTGCTCTTTTTTCATTTGATTTAGCTTATCTTTAACGATCTCTATAAATACTGCCTTATTTTCTATCTCAAATAGCTCTTTAGATTTGGAGTACAGCTTTACTGCTTTTTTAATATCGTTGTGCTTTTCATAATTTTGTGCAGTTTGATAATAAAGTTCCCCTAATAGATATAAAACTTCTTGATTAATACACAGATGAATACCTCGATTACACAAAGAAATAGATTGTTGAAAATCATCTATTTTATAATAACTCTTGGCTAGACCGTAACAAAGCCTTATTTCTATTTTAGGGTCCCGTACATCAATTAACTTGTCTAGTTTAGAAAATGCTTGATGATATTTTTGAATGGATTTTGTATACTGTTTTACTTCATTGTAGATAATTGCGATACTATTTAAGATTTCTATCTCCTGTAACTTTACATTCACTTTATTTAAGTTAGTGTTCATTTCCAAAGCATTTTGAAGGGTGGTTAATGATTTTTTAAAATCACCCTTGTTGTAATATTCTATAATACCAAGGTGCCATAGAAGAAATTGTCGATTATGCGCTACCTTAAAGGCAGGATTGTTTTCCTCTGCAACTATAATCCTCTCAACTTCTTCATAATCTCTTTCCCTTATAGCTTTACGAATTTGAAATTTCACTTCGCTTATATAGTCAGGACGAATGTTATATGCCTGTTCATAAAAGTAATTCACATCAACACCTAATTTATTTGCTAATTCATAGAGAGTTGTACTCAAAGGTAAGACTCTCCCTTTTTCAATATTACTTATTTGTGCCTGAGTAATGATACCTTGAGCCAGTTGTGCCTGTGTTAGGCCTGCTTGTTGACGTAAGTATCTTATTTGTTCTCCAATTACTTTAGATTTATCCACAACAAGGCTCTCCTCTCAATATTAATACAATTATATTTTAAAATAAAAACACTAAAAATATTGTAAAAATAATCACAATTTACTATGTTTTTCCTATTATCGACAAAAACACTGACTTTTATATTAGTATATAATCCGATTAAGAACGGGGGGGATTAGTTTGAAAAAAATTTTATTAAAATCATTTTTTGCATTTACTTTACTTCTTTCTCTGACGCCTAATCATCTGGATAAAATCGCCAATATTTATAATTATTTATCTAAAAAAAATGATGTAAATATTTTTTGTGATTTACCAAATCAACATTCTCTAATTAGAGATGAATTAAATACTTTTTTGAACTAAATAAAGGCGGAAAAATCATATTTAAGGAGGAGTAATTAATGAAAAAGGCATGGCTAGCTTTAGTAGCTTCTTTTATTTTCCCAGGAGTTGGGCACTTTTATTTAGGACGTATTAAGAAGGGAATATTATTAATTGCAATATATATTATTTCTCTTTTATTAACAGGATTTCTAGTGGGATATATTCCCCTAATTATTGTATGGATCTATTCGATGATCGATTCTTACAAATTAGTTCCTATAGTAAATAGAGACTATAACAGCAACTTTGTTAAAAATGTACGAGGAGAATATCAGTGAAAAAAAACATATTATATTTTTCTCTATACTTTTCACTTACCATTTTGATCATTGTTTATAGCTTTTTAAACGGCTCGATGTTAGAAGAAAAGATCGTTGAATTAAAATTTCTCTATTTGGAAGATGCAATATATATTTTTGCTATAAATTCTCTTCAAGTGTTATTTTGGTTTTTGCTATCTCCATTTGGATTATCTCTACCATTTATCTTTAAGTTTATATACAGCATGGGACAAGCACCTCACAACACCGAAATCGATGGATTTTGGTACTACTTGAGTTCTATTGCTCACGGGGTAGGGGAAATAATCGTATCCTTTATTGTATTTATGTTTACGATTAAGCAATTTTATTTTTTCTACCTTTTCCTTAAGACAAAACAAGCGAATGACTTAAAAAGGCTTTACATAGAATTGCTAAAGAAATATATACCCATTTCGATAATAATTCTTTTTATAAGCGCCATTTTTGAAGTGTATATATCAAATAGAATCATTTTAAATATACAGTCATTCGGATTAATGGATTGGATGGGGGCAATTTTATGATTTATCATTTCATGCAGCCATTATTGAAACAATCATTAAAACCATATGAAATAACAAATAAAAAAGAAGAGGTGATTGGATCCATTCAACGCTTTTACCAAAATAAACTCCAGCGATGGATTGATTTCTTTGTAGATGGTTTTTTTCTTCACATTAAAGTACATGGCAAAGACTCGGCTATTAAAGTCCAAGCTATTCAGGACTTTACCTTAATTAAAGACAGATGGGAAATTCATGAAAGTAACCAAATTCATATTTTAAAGGATATAACAAAAATTAAAACGAATCCGCGTTATTCGTTTTTTTACAAAGGAAAAGAATATTTAATTTACAAAGATTATCTGGATAAATTTATAAGAATTAAAGAAGTCCATTCAAATAAGATTATTTCTGAATTTGAATATAAAACAATTACTCCCCCAAGGAAAGTTTCTATAACGATATTAGATCCTGTTTTAGATTTATATTTATCCTCGTGTCTGTACACGCTCATATCTATTAAATATTAGGGAGGATAAGAATGAAAGTTGAAGAGAAAAGCGGAAAACTGATTGTAAAAAAAAGAAATAAAATTATTTTAGTAAATTTAAATGAGATCGTTTATATTGAGCGAACAGGAACAAATAGTGTTATTAATACTTTTGTTGAAGAAATTCCTATAAACATTACTCTTAAAGAATTGGAGAATTTATTATCTGAAGATTTTGTTAGAGTACATAGATCATTTATTGTAAACAAATTGCTGCTTAAAGAATTAAACACTCTTAATGAAAATACTTACGAAGCTGTTTTTTCAGAAGAAAAAACAGCTTTAGTCAACAGAAAGCTAATTAATTTAATTTGGTGATTGCGATTCAGCAGTTAAAACGCAAGGAGGTTAACATGTCTTCACCAATTGTTAAAGTAAATGATCTTACAAAAAAAATAAAAAATAAAGAAATTGTCAAAAATATTAATTTTGATATCCATAAAGGTGAAATCTTGGGTTTTTTAGGTCCTAATGGTTCAGGAAAAACTACTGTTATGAAAATGATGGTTGGTTTGATGTCTATTAGTGAGGGAGATGTACTCATAAACAATAAAAGTATTAAAAAACAAAAAGAAAAGGCACTTAGATATGTTGGCGGAGTGATTGAGTACCCCGAACTATACAAATTTTTATCAGGTTTCGAAAATCTGCTGTACTTCCAAAGAATTACAGATAACATGGATAAAGAAAGGATATTACATTTAGCGAATTTAGTAGGATTATCCGAAGCTATCCATGACAAAGTTAAAACATATTCATTAGGTATGAAACAAAGGTTAGGAATTGCTCAAGCACTAATTTCATCACCCGATTTATTAATTTTAGATGAACCAACTAACGGGTTAGATCCTGCTGGCATTCTTGAAATTAGGGAATACCTTTTAAAAATAGCTAAGGAAGAAAATATTGCTATTTTCATTTCAAGTCATTTGTTATCTGAGATGGAAAATATATGTGACCGCTTGATTTTTATTCAGAAAGGTCAAATCATAGATACTGAATATAAGAATTTTTCCAATGAATCTCCTGCACATCATTACATCAATGTTTCGTTAAATGTAGCTCCCCTTAGTTTGGTTCGTCAATTACTAAAGGAAATGGGAATAGATGCTAAAGAGGATCAAGGCAAATTGATCATTTACACCCATTACGACCATATTCCTGAAGTAGTAGATAAACTTGTGTCTAATGGGGTCAAAATATACTCCATCTCTCCTGTTAATGAATCTCTTGAAGAAAGATACCTAGCAAAGATTGGGGGCTATTGAAGTGAAGTTATTTTTACAATTGGTTCGAAACGAAAATATGAAACTCTACAAGCAGAAAATGACCTGGATTATGGTTGCCATACTTATTTCAATTATTGTTCTAACTTTAATTGTGACGTTTAAAACCGAGGCAAAGCAGCCTACTGATTGGAGAGGCTCTTTAAAATTAAGAAACGAAGTATTAGTACAGCAATTGGCTGATAAAGATATTCCTGAAGATTACAAAAACAATACTATTCAAAAGGAAATAAATCTAAATAATTATAGGTTAGATAATAATATTAGCCCGCTTTATAAAAATAGTGCCTTAGGATTTGTACAAACTACCATTGGTTATACAGGGTTAATAACACTTTTTATAATAATCATATCATCTAGTATTGTTTCTCAAGAATATACATGGGGAACAATTAAATTACTTTTAATGAGACCAGTAAACAGATGGAAATTCCTTCTAGCAAAATTTATTGCTTTGATATTAAATGCTTTTTATTTATTTATTATGTTATTTTGTTTGTCTTTGCTTGTAGGATTTAGTGTATTTGGTTTAGATACCCCAACTTTGCGTTATGTATATACAATTAACGGTGAAATTAAGGATGTCTTTATCTTTACTCATTTTTTACAGTACTTTGGTTCAAAGTATATTGGCTTAGTGATGATTGCAAGTTTTGCTTTTATGATATCTACAATATTCAAAAAAAATACTCTCGCTGTTGCCTTAAGTATCTTTATTCAATTTACTGGATCTCTCGCTAGTGGTGTACTAGATTTGTTGGATAAGGATATTGCGAAATTTATGTTCTTCACAAATACAAACTTATATCAATATGTAGAAGGGAATCCACCGGAAGGTTTAACTTTGATGTTTTCAATACTAATATTATTAGTTTATTTTGTTTTATTTAAATTAATAGCGTTTTTAACATTTGAAAAACGGGATATAGTAACATAATTATATTTTTTATTGAATAAATCTTAATTTTATAGACGAATAAACGAATTACAAAATGGATGCTTATTTTAGAGTGTTGACCATATGCAAAAAGTAAGATGGCAACTGGACTTGCATTCAAGGTGATAAAGCCCCCAAACGCGGCTTCGAGCAGTATGTAAGCCTTGGTGAACGTCTTATAAGTAAGCACGCTAAGCTCTCTAGCGTGCTTTTTCCTACTTTTCTTCCGGTGTATTCAAAATTTTAATTGTTTTAAAACCGAGATTGATTTTGTAATTTAAATTCCAGCTTCCTCCCAGAATTTCAATCTCACTCTCTTGGAGGGAGAAGCGAAGAACCACATCATGGTCTTCATCGATGATCACGTAAGCATTTTTATTCGAAAAAATTTGATACAATGGGTGCGATATAATAGTCCAGCCATGTAATAATTTATTGCTTTTTGTACTCATCCTTACCCTGCCTTTTTGGTAAATTATATAACAAAGCAGCCGCCTTGTTAACTCTTCCCACTTGTTATTTTCATTTTAAAATAGTTAGTCTAGTTATTGCCACTTTTAGGAGGAAACAATCGTGTGCATAAACAATTGAACACATGCCAAACTATAGGTTAGTGAATAGGAAAGGAGCTTGACCATGACAAAGAAGTATAACAAAGGCAGCGGCAATCAAAATTCTCCACGTGCCGGGCAGACGCAAGCGGAGTTCGCCAGTGAATTTGTCAGCGGGGACAACAGTAAGGGCAACAAAAAGAATGTAAAAGCCCAGCAAAGTCCGAATCCAAAGCAATAAAAGCCAGGCGCTTGCCTGGCTCACTGTTTTGAAGAGTTTTACTAGTGGGATTTTCTGATTTCCTAAACCTGCCCATTTCTTACGATTTAACCTCTACCAAATCCCCCAACTCATTGATTTTCTCACAAATTTGACTTTTGATTTTTTCCACCACCGAAAAATCCATGGCAGAAACATAGATTTCTTCAAGCTCATCATGCAAATCCTTTGCCCTAGCGAGATAGGAGGTCGCTTCGGTCATTTTCGCCTTATACTTCCCGGAAATTTCACTTATAAAATCCGCGTAAATTTCATCTGTTCCAGGTTCAATCAAAAGTTCATACATATCAATAATTTCATCGCCATCACGGCTAGGGAAATACTCATGCGGAGCGGTGCTGTCAAAGATGGCAATTTCCAGTTCTCTAAGAATAACCATATCCAAGCTGTTCGGATCAAAACCGCAGTGATAAATCTCGACATCGACCCCTCTTTCTTCAGCTGCCGCCGCAAGCTTTTTCAGCATCGTAGATTTCCCGGAACCCGGTCGGCCTTTGATAAAATAGCGCTCCATAATCTCTTCTGTTAAATTCGGCACAAAATCTACAGCACCCATCGGTGTGGCCGCTCCTAAAAAGCGATGGCGGATATCGGCTTTTTTATTCAATTTCATTTTTCCAAAGAAATTTTCAATCAGTTTATTCGTTAATTGATCAGCCTTTTTAAAATCCATACTGCCAATGTAAATTTTCTCCCAATCATCATGAATTTCCAATGCTTCTTTAAACATAGCATAGGCTGTTTGGAAGGACTCACTGATTTGATTTGTCAGGCGTTGAATTTTATTTTTATGAAAGCGCAGTTTTTGTGAATTCCATGCTTCTCCAAGGTTAATATACTCTTCCACTGCACCCGGCGCTTGCGGTTCAATGACATGCGGAGCAGTTCCATCGACAATTCCGACCTTTAATGCCGATATGATCACGCCGTCAATCGAGTCATTATCTGAGGAGCAATGGAGGAATTCGATATTGTAGCCTTTTTCCAGCCATTCATTGCCGATTTTTTTCATTAAGGAGGATTTTCCTGTTCCCGGCCCCCCTTTTAAAATAAATAAGCGGTCAAGCCCTTGAAGATTGGAATCATACAGGCTATGAAATCCCCTGGCTGTATTGCCACCGGCGAAATAATTTTTAACTTTTCCAACCACTTAACGACACTCCCTTTATCGGCCGATAGGAAAATTTACTTTCCCATCAGGCATAAGTGCAACTACGCCTCATGAACCGCCCTTACAGGCTCGCCAGTCGGCGAGTTTTCTTTATGACATTTTCACCTTATCATATGCGAGTGCCTTTTATAGGTGAATGCCTATAGCCTATTATTTTGTAAGATCGGCGAATTCGGCTTTTGCCGTTTCTTTTAAATGCTCGGGCTTTAATACGATTTGTACACCAATTTTTCCTGCGCTTACGACCATTACGTCAAACTGTTTCGCTGCCTCTGCGATAAAGGTTTTATAATCCTTTTTCATTCCAACCGGGGAGCAGCCGCCACGGATGTAACCGGTCCATTTTTGGATGTCCTTCACCGGAATCATTTCTACCTTCTTCTCACCGGAAACCTTTGCGGCCTTTTTTAGATCCAATTCTTCCTCAACAGGAATGACAAATACATAGATGTTTTTCGATATCCCTTGGGCCACGAGCGTTTTGTATACTTCTTTTGGATCCCTGCCAATTTTTTCAGCAACAGACACTCCATCAATTTTTCCGTCGTTGTGATCGTATGTATGCATTTCATAGGGAATCTTCTTTGCATCAAGAATCCGCATTGCGTTTGTTTTAATCTGTGCCATGGTCATCATCCTTAATGAAAATTATTATTGTCATTATACCAAATTTGAATAAACCCGCTCACAAAATGATCCAAAAACTGTCACCTGATTGCCACTCACTAGAACAATGGATGTAGTAAACTGTAATAAACTAGAAAACTTCCAAGATTCCTGCAGACACTTTGGATTGAGGGTGGTTGGTTTGAAATACGATTTGGTTCTTTTACATGCACCAAGTGTCTATGATTTTCGGAAAAATTCTTTGCTTGCCGGCCCGATTAGTGATGTCGTTCCGTCATCCCCAGTTTTCGAAATGTATCCAATCGGATTAACAAGTATCGCCGATTATTTAGAACGATACGGGCTAAAAGTCCGAATCATTAATATTGCCAATCGGATGCTGATGAATCCGAATTTTAATGTTGAAAAAAAATTGCGCAGCCTGAACACAAGAGCGTTTGGGATTGACCTGCACTGGCTGCCCCATGCCCACGGCAGTATTGAACTCGCTAAAATAGTGAAACAACTCCATCCAGATACCCCTATCATATTCGGCGGATTATCTGCCACCTACTACCACAAAGAATTAATTGAATACCCATTTATCGATTTCGTCATGCGCGGGGATTCGACGGAAAAGCTAATGCTTCTCCTGATAAATAAACTCGAAGCAGGTAACACCCATTACGCAGACATCCCGAACCTTACCTGGAAAAAAGAAAGCCAAAAGGGCTATAATCCGATTACGTATGTTCCAAAGGATTTAGATGAGTTTGACGTCCCAGGCTATCGTTATACGATTCGCTCCGTATTTAAGTACCGCAACTTCCTGGATCCCATCCCCTATAATGGCTGGCTGCAGTACCCTAATACAGCCTTACTTACAGCGCGGGGCTGCACGCAAAATTGCCTGATTTGCGGCGGATCGCGGGATGCCTACAATGAAAATTGTAAGCGGAACCATCTTGCTCTTAGGTCACCCGCCAAGCTCGTCGAAGACATAAAATTCATTCAGCGTTTCAGCCGGGCGCCCATTTTTATTCTGCACGATATCCGCCAGGGAGGGGAGGATTATGTCAATGAATTCCTTCGTCTTCTGAAAAACATTGATCTGAAAAATGAAATTGTCTTTGAATTATTCCAATATGCCGACGAACATTTTTTTGAAAAATTACAGGAAAGCGTTCCGAAATACAGTATTGAAATTACCCTCGAAACCTATGATGAGAACTTAAGACGTATCAACGGAAAGTTCAGCTGTACGAATCAAAAAGTGATAAATACATTAATCTATGCCTTAAAGCATGGCTGTAAAAAAGTTGATTTATTTTTTATGGTGGGAATACCGGGGCAGACTTATGAAAGTGCCTTAAAAAATATTGCGTTTTGCGAGCAAATTCATCTTGCCTGCAGGCGCGACCCCAGACTATTTTATTTTGTGGCACCGCTTGCCCCGTTCCTCGACCCTGCAAGTCCTGCCTTTGAGCATCCGGAAATATACGGGTACAAAAAGTTCTGTCATACGCTTGAGGACCACCGCAGGGCGATCACACAGCCCTCATGGAAGCATATGCTGAGCTACGAAACCAATGAAATGTCAAGGGATGGTATCGTTTCTGCGACATACGCCGCAGCTAATCTACTGAATGAGTTTAAATTGAAATACAACCTTATTGACAAAGATGCCTATACCGAAATTAAGCGAAAAATCGAGCAATCATTGGCCTATATTGAAAAAATAGATCAGATTATTACACTGCCCAAGGAACAGCAAGTGGATGAATTTGCAAAACTTAAAAGGGAGATAGAGGAGTTAAACCATTATAGTATTTGTGGGAAGAATGAGTTAAAGTGGGAAGTTCAAAAAAATTATGCCAATATTTTTTCGCTTGCATCAATCGGGATTGAGCAGCTGTGTGAGGATTATGCGATTAAAATCAGGCATAAACTGAGTCCCAATTTAAGAGAAAGAGTGAATCTTGATTTATAAAAAAGAAAGGTATTGGGGTTTAAAATGTACCCTATAGAGTAGACACTTTGAAAAAAGGTCTACCTATAGGGTACTTTTTTGTATAATTAATAAAAAATCATTTAGATAATGGGGA
>NZ_JAVDUQ010000008.1:0-137802 GCF_031456445.1 Neobacillus niacini
ACTCTTGCTTTCCCCAATCCCATTTTTCTTAATTATACAAAAAAGTACCCTATAGAGGACTTTTTTTAAGTGTCTACTCTATAGGGTACATTTTAAATTGGCTAAGGTTTTTTTATTGGCCGATAGGAAAGTATAACTTTCCTATCAGGCATAAGTGCAACTACGTCTCTGTCTTCGCCCTTAGGGGCTCGCCAGCCGGCGAGTTTTCTTTACATCATATGCGGTGCGAGTTGTCAGGGCATGATACTAATTCCGTTTGGTGTTTTTCCAACGTTTATCGTCTTGATTACTTTATTTTGCGAGTTGTCGATAACATTTAGAGTATCATCAAACATATTGGTTGCATACGTAAATTTATTATCCGGACTCGTTACGACCCCATGTGAACCTTTGCCTGTCTCAATCGTTGCCACCACTTGTAGTGATTTTAAATCAACCTTTGTTATGGAATGAGAAGGGGCATCTTCTGTTCCTTGGTTAGCCACGTAAGCAAATTGATCGCCCGTTCCGATATAAACTTGTGCAGGTCCGTTACCCACTTTGACTTTATCCACTTTTCCTGAAGCTAAGTTTACAATGGCTAAGGCATTTTCTTTATTTAAAGTAACCACTAATGTTTTACCATCCGTTGTAATTCCGGTAGTAACGGGGGTTTCTCCAACTTTAATCTTTTTCTCCTCCTTCAGGATTTGAAGGTTTAGAACACTCACGGTGTCTTCTCCCATATTTGCTACATAGGCGAACTGGCTATCCTTTGAAATCCTTAACCCGTGCGGACCCTTTCCGGTTGGAATGGTTTTAACCATTGCATAATTTTTTGCATCAATCACTGAAACAGTATTATCCTCATTGTTTGTGACTAAAACGTACTTTCCATTTTCCGTAAAGACGATATGGGCAGGGTGGTTTCCGACTTCTACCTCTTTAATCATTTTATCTTTATAAGGATCAAAGAATATTGCTTTTCCTTTCATGTCCATGGACTTGTCATGACCATGCATCATTTCCGGAACAACCGTTGCAGCCACCACTTTCCCATCTGGTGACACCTGAATATTATGAACGGCTCCGTCAAACTTAAAGTTTGAGAGAACCTTTTGCTCATTAAGACTTATTTTGGAAATACTTCCGCCTTCATTCGCTGTAAAGAGATAGCGATCCCCTTGATTTGATTTTGATACCTCTGTTTTTCCATTTCCCTTATTTGTTTTATTCCCACACCCTACAAGAAATAATGAAAAAATTAAAATGCTGGTTAAGAATAAAGCTAAATATTTTTTCATGTGATTTTCCTCCTTTACAATTTCAATACCATGATAATGTTTAAATTTGCAGAAAGTATGGATTTTGATTAATAAAGAGCAAAAGTAAGGAAAGTTGGCGAATTTTTGACAAAAATAAAAAATACATAATTTCATGAAATTTATTTGCTAAAGTTAAATTTGGATAGGAAAAAGATAAAAAAATAAATAATCGGGCTTTACATAGGGTAGGGGGGTATAGTACTATAAATACAGAGGAAAATATACTAAGAATATCCGAAAGGAATGAACATAATGGAAAAGATAACATTAAATGTTAAAGGAATGTCTTGCGGTCATTGCGTAAAGGCGGTAGAAGGAAGTCTGGGTGCTCTGTGCGGCATTAGTTCCGTTAAAGTCGATTTAAAGGGTGCTAAAGTGGATGTAGAGTTTAATCCAAATGAAATTTCATTGGAAAAAATAAAGGAAACAATCGATGACCAAGGGTACGATGTGAATTAAAGAGCGTGGAAAAGACGTGCTAGCTCCTAGCACGTTCCTTTTCATAAAAAATATACCTATATAGGGTATGAGGAGCTGGCTTTTATGAGTCGAAATATAAAAGAAACCAATCTACAAATTTCAGGAATGACCTGTGCTGCCTGTGCAGTAAGAATTGAAAAAGGTCTTAATAAATTAGAAGGCGTTGAAACAGCAAATGTGAATCTTGCCTTAGAGAGATCCAATGTTAAATATGATCCGGAAAAAATAAAGGTTGAGGACATTGAAAAGAAGATAAAGGATTTAGGATACGATGTTGTTAATGAAAAAGCTGAATTTGACATCACCGGAATGACCTGTGCTGCTTGTGCCACTCGAATCGAAAAAGGTCTTAATAAGTTAGATGGTGTCGTGAAGGCTAATGTGAATTTGGCACTTGAAAAAGCAACAGTGGAGTACAATAGTGCCGTTCTTTCAACCGGTGAAATCATTAAAAAGGTGGAAACCCTTGGTTATGGTGCTCATATAAAGGAAGATGTAAAGGAAACGATTGACCACCGTCAAAAGGAAATTGAAAAACAATCAGGGAAGTTTATTTTTTCGGCCATCCTCTCATTCCCACTTTTATGGGCAATGGTAGGTCATTTCAGCTTTACTTCCTTTATTTGGGTTCCCGAAATGTTTATGAATCCATGGGTTCAATTGGCTTTAGCTACACCAGTGCAGTTTATTATCGGAAAACAGTTTTATGTTGGTGCTTATAAAGCATTAAAAAATAAAAGTGCCAATATGGATGTTCTTGTTGCATTAGGTACATCAGCAGCTTATTTTTATAGTTTGTATCAATCGTTTACTTCTATTGGAAGTCATGCACCATCAGTGGAACTTTACTATGAAACAAGTTCCATTCTCATTACGTTAATTATTCTCGGGAAACTGTTTGAGGCGAAAGCAAAAGGGCGTTCATCTGAAGCAATTAAGAAGTTGATGGGTCTTCAGGCAAAAACGGCAATGGTTGAAAGAGCAGGAATGGAACAAGAAGTCCCGATTGAGGAAGTAATCGTTGGGGATATTCTTCATATTAAACCTGGTGAAAAAATCCCGGTTGATGGGAAAATAATAGAAGGGCGTTCTGCTATTGATGAGTCGATGTTAACAGGGGAAAGTGTTCCTGTTGATAAAAGTCCTGGGGATGAGGTAATTGGAGCTACAATTAATAAAAATGGATTTTTAAAAGTGAAGGCAACAAAGGTAGGAAGAGATACAGCTTTAGCCCAAATTATTAAAGTTGTAGAGGAAGCACAGGGATCAAAAGCGCCAATCCAGCGCCTTGCCGATCAGATTTCCGGAGTATTTGTGCCAATTGTTGTTGGGCTTGCTGTCCTGTCCTTTGTTGTTTGGTATTTTTTCGTAACACCCGGGGATTTTGCAGAGGCGTTAGAGAAATTGATTGCGGTACTTGTTATTGCCTGTCCATGTGCACTAGGTTTAGCAACACCGACTTCCATCATGGCCGGATCCGGTCGTGCAGCGGAATATGGAATTCTGTTTAAAGGCGGCGAACACTTGGAAATGACGCACAAGATTTCTACTGTTGTTCTAGATAAAACTGGCACGGTTACAAATGGAACACCGGTTTTAACAGATGTTTTCACAGACAAATCTCAAACAGAAGTAGAATTTTTATCACTGGTTGGATCTGCTGAGAAACAATCAGAACACCCGCTTGCTCAAGCAATCGTTCAAGGAATTAAAGATAAAGGAATTGCCTTAAAGGATGCAACGGAGTTTGAAGCGATTCCCGGATTTGGTATAAAGGCAATTGTCGAAGGAAAAGAGCTGCTGGTGGGAACAAGAAAGTTAATGAAAAAGTTTAATGTATCTGCGGAAAATGCTCTTGATCAGATGGATGCTTTAGAAAAGGCAGGAAAGACTGCTATGCTTACAGCAATAAATGGTCAATTTGCTGGGATTGTGGCAGTGGCTGATACGATAAAAGAAACATCCCAAACAGCGATCAGCCGCCTTCGAAATATGGGAATTGAAGTGATTATGATAACAGGAGATAATCAGCAAACCGCGAATGCAATTGCTGCTCAGGTTGGTATTGACCATGTAATTGCCGAAGTTCTTCCTGAAGGTAAAGCGGATGAAATAAAGAAACTGCAGGCACAAGATAAAAAAGTGGCGATGGTCGGAGATGGAATCAACGATGCACCAGCCCTTGCCATCGCGGATATCGGTATGGCCATTGGGACCGGTACCGACGTTGCAATGGAGGCAGCTGATATTACGCTGATTCGCGGGGATCTAAATAGTATTGCCGATGCCATTTTTATGAGTAAGAAGACGATTCGCAATATAAAGCAGAACCTTTTCTGGGCACTTGCCTATAACACGCTTGGAATTCCAGTTGCTGCACTTGGGTTCCTTGCACCATGGCTGGCAGGTGCAGCTATGGCATTCAGCTCGGTCTCGGTTGTACTGAATGCATTGCGTTTGCAAAAGGTTAAATTGTAAATGGGGGTGGATGTCCTGTCCACTCCCTTTTTTTACTTAAAAAATATTACAAAATTCGTAACTGCATACTTTCTCCATTATTCTAGGATATGATTAAGATAACAGGTTAAATTTTTTTCCGAGAATTTACAATTTCCTCTATTTAGGTAAATAAAAAAAGCCGTTCATGAAGGGGCATTAGTGGGAATGAAGATTAAAGTTAATAGCATTTCTTTTAAGCTAGGCTTATTGTTTAGTGGGGTTTTTATTGTTTTGCTGCTGCTATTAGGGCTTGTTTTATATGGAGTATTTACCAATTTATTTGTGGACTATATAAAACAAGATCTCCTCGCTAGAGGAACAAATCATGCGAAAATTTTGGAAGAAAAGTTTGACCAACTAACTATTGAACACGTTGTAGCAATGGAAAAAGGTGTTGTAACAGAAGTAGCTGTTACAGATAACCAATCAAAATTTCTTGCTTCATCGATCAAACCTAATCTTGATATGAAGCGGCATCTTCTTTCCAATCATAGTAAAAATTCAACTAGAATTATTGAAGAAGATTGGAGACATCACCAATACATTATTACCGTCTCGGCAATTGGAAATGGGAAGGGCTTTGTTTATATGTATTACCCAACCTATATTTTAAGGGACATTGTGTTTGTCATGAATCTATTAATTGTTGTAACAAGTGTTGGGATTGTTTTATTAGCACTTGGATTGATTGGTTTTCTCTCTCGAAAACTGACAAAGCCTTTATTAACCATGAAGGAGGCAACAAATCTTATGGCATTAGGTAAATACCAGCAAGCGATAACAGTAAATGGAGATGATGAAATTTCCGAGCTGGGTAAGTCCATACAATTGTTGGGTGAGAAGCTCCAGTACTTTGAAGACAGCAGGAATGAATTCCTGGCAGCTGTTTCTCATGAACTTCGTACTCCCTTAACGTACATTAAGGGATACAGTGACATATTAACGAAGGGAATCATAAAAACTCGTGAAGAAGAAACAAAATACTTAGAGATTATTAACAAAGAAGCAAATCGGATTTCTTTTCTTATAAATGATTTATTTGAGATGAGCAAACTTCAGATAGGAACGTTTGAATTGAATAAAGAATGGGTCTATATTGATCCGATTATTGAAAAAGTTATTGCCAGCTTGAAACCTGCTGCCACAAATAAAGGGCTACAAATCATTGAAAGTCTTCAAACGGAAAATCAAAAAGTCTTTATTGATTTCCAAAGAATGGAGCAAGTTTTCTATAACCTTATAGAAAACGCAATAAAATACACGAATAATGGAGAAATTGTTGTCCGCACTTATTTGAAAAAGGAGTTTACCATAATTGAAATAGAAGATAGCGGGATTGGGATTCCTTCGGATGATTTACCGAAAATCTGGGAACGGTTTTATCGAGTTGATCAATCTCGCACGAGAAAAACCGGTGGGACAGGATTAGGATTATTTGTAGTGAAAAACATTATTGAATCCCATGATGGCCAAATTCGAGTATGGAGTAAAGAAAATGAAGGATCGACCTTTACCATTTTTCTAAGAAACAAGCCTGAAAAGTCTGTTTAATTAATGGGGAGAACAAAAATGAAAAAAATATTAATCGTTGACGATGAGTTTGACATGAGACAATTGTTAAGGTTGTATTTACAACAAGAAAGCTATCTTGTAGAGGATGCAGAAGATGGCAGAAAAGCATGTGATAAAATTGAAAAAGACGATTTTGATTTAATCATTCTTGACGTGATGATGCCGATCATGGATGGGTGGAAAACGCTCAAAAATATTAGGGGAATATCTGAAGTACCTGTGATTATGCTAACGGCAAAGGGATCTGTTCAAGATAAAGTAACGGGTTTAACCATCGGAGCTGACGATTATCTTGTAAAACCATTTGATGAAGCAGAATTAATGGCAAGAGTAAAAGCATTACTCCGCAGAGCCCAATCTAATTTTAAAAACGATGAGGTTTTAAAATATAAAGGACTTGTTTTGAACTTATCTGCTAGGGAAGTAACTTATCAGGGAAGCATCATTCATTTAACACAGACTGAATTTGATCTATTAAGAGTTTTCATCGAACATATGGGGAAGGTTTTAACTCGGGAGCAGTTGGTAGAGTTGATTTGGGGCATTGAATTTATGGGAGAAGATCGTACGGTTGATTCCCATATTAAAAATTTAAGGGAAAAATTAAAAGCCGCGGGAATTGATCACTCACTGGTTAAAACGGTCTGGGGAATCGGATACAAAGTGGAATAGGGTGAGAATATGAAACGGTTATGGCCAATATTGCTGCTTTCATTTTTTATCATAATTGGCATTTCTTTTTTAATTATGGTGGTAAGAATGGTATGGTTTCCCCCTAGTTCGATGGGTATGATGATGGGAAGAAACATGATGTTCCATCATATGTTTTTTATGCTAAGTCAAATCATTGTTATCTTTATCATAATCCTAGTTGTGCTGATTGTCGTCTGGTTGATTAAAAAAATGAAAAACCATAATAAGAATGGGGAGTAAAGACACACAGGTAAAATCGGCATAAAACCGGTTCTTGCTTTGTGTGTTTTTTTGTTATTTATGTTTCTTTCTACATACTTTCTTCATGTTTTCCTTTTATAGTTTAGATATAGAAATAAAGAATCACCATTAAAAAAGGAGTGAAAGGTCATGAAAAAAATAATGATTTTAGGCGCTTTTGCAGCAGCACTTATCGTTGGGGGAGGAACTGGGGCTTATATGGCATACGCCAAAGATAGCACCGTAAATCCAACAGCCGCCATGCATCATCAGGGAATGAATATGGAGCAAATGATGAAACAAATGAAATCTGGAAATCTGGAAAATATGCAACAAATGATGAAACAAATGAAACCTGAAGATCTAGAAAATATGCAACAAATGATGGAAGAGGGAAATATGAATTTTGGCCAAATGAAGAAGTATATGAAACAGATGCACCCAGACCTAAGCAATCAACAATTAGAAGAACTTTATAAAAGTATGCATAGTAAAGATGGTGCATGCAACAGTAAGGGTTCTAAAGGAATGATGGGAGATAATCTTTAAAAAATAAGAAGACATTTTCTCTAGAGGTCGGTAAAAGAAGGAGTGACTATGATGGAATGGCTATCGTATTTGCTCATATTACTTTGCCCGCTTATGATGATTTTCTGTATGAGAGGGCATGGTGGACATAAACATCAGCATGAACAACATTTTACCAAAAACATGGAAACAAAGTTAAAACTTCTTGAAGAGGAAAATAACAAACTTAAAAATGAAATGGAGTCAATATCCAAAATAGTAAAAAAGGGGTCATAATTTTTTGAGCCGTCACCTGGAAAGGTTACGGCTCTTTATGGTTATGATAGTTACGTGCGCTTCAAACTCGGCAGAATGCTAAAAGGTTTGGCTAAATGACATGTTATTTTTAAAGGGATAGAATTTAGATTCATTTTTCTGTTGCAATTTTGTGAATTAATTTTTAGAATTAATAAACAGAAATCAATGAATGAGGTGTACCCATTGGTGATTGAATATTTGTCGGCACTTATTATGCCGGGTTTACTCGTTTTATTATTTACCCGGGTCACTTACAATCGGATTATTGGTCTTGCCTTAACTGTCGCATTAATTGCTGCTTCTGCCTATAAAGGTTATACCAACACATTACCACTGATCATCATCGATGCTTTATCATTGACGGCTGGTTTTTGGTTGGCTGCAAAAATGAAGCCGAGAATGATAAAAAAAAGCTAGAAACTAATTTGATTGTCTGCCAAATCGGGATTTGGCAGGCTTTTTGTTTGGATTTGCAAATAAAAGTGGTCGATTCGCAAATAAACCCTCTTGAATCGCAAATAAAACAGTTCAATCCGCAAATAAGCCGGTAAAATTCGCAAATAAACAGGAAGTTTCGCCTTATAAGAGAAACTGGTAAGTGAGAAAATATGAGGATAACGGAAATCTCTTTGAAAAAAACGAATATTCGTTCGCATATTATTGGTTTGTTTTTGGGGTTTTGTGGTAAGATGGTAATATAGATTTTGGAAAGAATCACTTTTCAGCCGCAACCGGTCCGAGACTTTTTTTAGAACTGAAAAGTAATTAATGGAACCTATTGTATTTAGGGGGAAATTTTGTGAAGGACCAATTTGAATTAGTATCTAAATATTCGCCGCAGGGCGACCAACCGGAAGCTATCCGTCAATTAGTGGAAGGAATCCATGAAAATAAACGGCGTCAAACCCTTTTAGGAGCAACAGGGACTGGTAAAACCTTTACGATTTCGAATGTCATAAAGGAAGTAAATAAGCCAACACTGGTGATTGCTCACAATAAAACACTGGCCGGACAACTGTACAGTGAGTTTAAGGAGTTTTTCCCAAACAATGCGGTTGAGTATTTTGTCAGCTACTATGATTATTATCAGCCGGAAGCCTATGTTCCACAGACTGATACTTTTATTGAAAAAGATGCAAGCATCAACGATGAAATTGATAAACTTCGGCACTCAGCAACTTCTTCGCTTTTTGAGCGGAAAGATGTCATCATCATTGCCAGTGTCTCCTGTATCTATGGTCTCGGTTCACCGGAAGAATACCGTGAAATGGTACTCTCCCTCCGAACAGGAATGGAAATTGAACGCAACCAGCTGCTCCATCGTCTCGTCGATATCCAATATGAACGTAACGACATCGATTTCAAACGGGGAACATTCCGCGTCCGCGGCGATGTGGTCGAGATTTTCCCTGTTTCACGGGATGAGCACTGTATGCGTGTTGAATTTTTCGGTGATGAAATTGACCGGATTCGCGAGGTCGATGCCCTAACAGGAGAAATAATCGGTGAACGGGATCATGTCGCAATATTCCCGGCCTCCCACTTCGTAACAAGAGAAGAGAAAATGCGCATTGCCATTGAAAATATTGAAAAAGAGCTGGAGGAACGGCTAAAGGTCCTTCGGGAAAATGATAAATTGCTTGAAGCCCAGCGAATCGAACAGCGGACTCGCTATGATCTTGAGATGATGAGGGAAATGGGATTTTGTTCAGGGATTGAGAACTACTCGCGCCATCTAACATTGCGGCCGCCAGGTTCAACACCCTACACCTTGCTCGATTATTTTCCAGAGGATTTTCTGATGGTGATTGATGAATCTCATGTAACATTGCCGCAGGTAAGAGGAATGTTTAATGGAGATAAAGCTCGCAAGGAAGTGCTCGTTGAACACGGCTTCCGCCTGCCTTCTGCATTAGACAACCGACCATTGACCTTTGATGAATTTGAAAAGCATATTCACAATATTATTTTTGTCTCGGCAACTCCGGGACCATATGAGTTAGAACATACACCGGAAATGATTGAACAAATTATCCGCCCGACAGGATTACTGGATCCAACCATTGAAGTTCGTCCAATTGAAGGGCAAATTGATGATTTAATTGGTGAAATCCAGGATCGGGTGAAGTTCAATGAACGGGTGCTGATTACAACCTTAACGAAAAAAATGTCCGAAGATCTAACCGATTACCTAAAAGAAATCGGCATAAAAGTCCAATATCTTCACTCAGAAGTTAAAACACTCGAGCGAATTGAAATTATTCGTGAACTGCGTCTTGGAAAATATGATGTCCTCGTCGGAATTAACCTGCTCAGGGAAGGACTCGATATTCCGGAGGTTTCGCTTGTGACCATTTTAGATGCGGATAAAGAAGGCTTCCTCCGTTCCGAACGCTCTTTAATCCAAACGATTGGACGGGCGGCAAGGAATGCTAACGGAAAGGTTATCATGTATGCCGACCGGATGACCAATTCAATGGAATTGGCAATAAGTGAAACGAAGCGCCGTCGTGAGATTCAAGAGGAATATAATCAAAAGCACGGAATTACACCGCAGACGATTCAAAAGGAAATTCGCGATGTTATCCGGGCAACACATGCGGCTGAGGAGCAGGAGGATTACAAACCGGCAGCGGCACTTGGCAAATTGTCCAAGAAAGAAAAAGAGCGCGTAATTGCCAATATGGAAAAAGAAATGAAGGAAGCCGCCAAAGCGCTTAATTTTGAGCGGGCCGCCGAGCTTCGTGATTTAATTTTAGAATTGAAAGCGGAAGGATAACGTTAATCATGGCAATGGAAAAACTTATTGTAAAAGGAGCCAGGGCTCACAATCTTAAAAATATTGATGTTACAATTCCCAGGGATAAACTAGTGGTCTTAACGGGACTTTCCGGGTCTGGAAAGTCCTCGCTTGCCTTTGATACGATTTATGCAGAAGGACAGCGCCGCTATGTTGAGTCTCTTTCCGCCTACGCCCGGCAATTCCTTGGACAGATGGATAAGCCGGATGTCGATGCGATAGAGGGATTATCTCCAGCAATCTCGATTGATCAAAAAACCACAAGCCGAAATCCCCGGTCAACAGTAGGAACAGTAACCGAGATTTATGACTATTTACGGTTATTATTCGCACGAGTTGGGCATCCCACTTGCCCGATTCATGGAATTGAAATTTCATCGCAAACGATTGAGCAAATGGTCGACAGGATTCTTGAATATCCTGAACGCACAAAAATGCAAATTCTTGCCCCAATCGTCTCCGGCCGTAAGGGAACCCATGTAAAGGTATTCGAGGATATTAAAAAGCAAGGCTTTGTCCGTGTCCGTGTGGATGGCCAAATGCTCGACATCGGCGATGAAATCGAACTGGAAAAAAATAAAAAGCATTCCATCGAAGTGGTTGTGGACAGGATTGTGGTTAAAGAAGGAGTTTCCTCAAGGGTGGCTGACTCCCTTGAAACGGCCTTAGGGCTCGGTGAAGGAAAAGTAATCGTTGATGTTATCGGAGAGGAAGAACTTTTATTCAGTGAAAACCATGCCTGTCCGCACTGTGGTTTTTCCATTGGGGAACTAGAGCCGCGAATGTTCTCTTTTAACAGCCCATTTGGTGCCTGCCCTCAGTGTGACGGGCTCGGCTCCAAGCTGGAGGTTGATGTCGACCTTGTCATACCGAACAAGGATTTAACGCTAAAACAGCATGCGATTGCCCCGTGGGAGCCAACCAGTTCGCAATATTATCCACAGCTGCTTGAGGCAGTCTGCGACCATTATGGTGTCGACATGAATATTCCGGTTAAGGATATTCCAAAGCACCAAATGGATAAAATTTTATACGGATCCGATCGTGAAAAAATTTATTTCCGTTATGAGAATGATTTCGGACAAATCCGTGAGGGACACATTGAATTTGAAGGTGTACTTCATAACGTTGAACGCCGATACAAGGATACCAGTTCCGATTATATTCGTGAACAGATGGAAAAATATATGGGGCAGCAGCCATGCCCGGCTTGTAAGGGGTATCGTTTAAAGCCGGAAAGTCTCGCTGTCTTAATCTCCGGCAGGCATATTGCTCAGATTACCGATCTTTCCATTGAAGAAGCACATCAATTTTTCTCCGAACTGCATCTTTCAGATAAAGAGATGCAAATTGCCAAATTAATTTTTCGTGAGATTAGCGAGCGGCTAGGCTTTTTAATCAATGTTGGACTTGATTATTTAACCTTGAGCCGAACGGCGGGAACTCTTTCCGGCGGTGAGGCTCAGCGAATTCGTTTAGCAACCCAAATCGGTTCACGGTTAACCGGGGTTTTATATATTTTGGATGAACCATCCATCGGTCTTCACCAGCGTGATAATGATCGGCTAATTGGAACCTTGCAAAATATGCGTGATATTGGGAATACACTGATTGTTGTCGAACATGATGAGGATACCATGCTCGCCGCAGATTATTTAATTGATATTGGACCGGGAGCCGGGGTACACGGCGGGGAAGTGGTTTCTGCTGGTACACCTGAAGAAGTGATGGCTGATCCGAATTCTTTAACCGGTCAGTATTTATCTGGTAAGAAATTTATCCCGCTCCCACTTGAGCGCAGAAAATCCGATGGTCGTTTTATTGAAATTAAAGGGGCATCGGAAAACAATTTAAAAAATGTCAATATAAAGATTCCGCTTGGAATATTTATCGCCGTTACCGGTGTCTCTGGGTCGGGAAAAAGTACGCTGATTAATGAAATCCTTCATAAGTCACTGGCGCAAAAGCTGCACCATGCCAAAACTAAGCCGGGTGAGCATAAAAGTATTAAAGGAATTGATTATTTAGAAAAAGTCATTGATATTGATCAATCGCCAATCGGCAGAACACCACGTTCGAACCCTGCGACGTATACGGGTGTTTTTGATGACATTCGTGATGTATTTGCGACGACAAACGAAGCAAAGGTCCGAGGCTATAAAAAAGGCCGCTTCAGCTTTAATGTAAAAGGCGGCCGCTGTGAAGCCTGCCGTGGCGATGGAATAATCAAAATTGAAATGCACTTTTTGCCTGATGTATATGTTCCTTGCGAAGTGTGCCACGGGAAACGCTATAACCGCGAGACACTTGAAGTAAAGTACAAAGGAAAAAACATTTCCGATATTTTGGATATGACGGTGGAGGCGGCCGTTCAATTTTTCGAGAACATTCCAAAAATCAGCCGCAAGCTGCAAACGATTTTGGATGTGGGGCTTGGATACATCAAATTAGGGCAGCCGGCAACGACTTTATCAGGCGGGGAAGCGCAGCGGGTGAAGCTCGCCTCTGAATTGCACCGGCGTTCAACTGGAAAGTCCTTTTACATTTTAGATGAACCTACAACCGGGTTGCATGTAGATGACATTGCCCGTCTCCTTGTTGTGCTTCAGCGCTTAGTGGAGAATGGAGATAGCGTTCTCGTCATTGAGCATAATCTTGATGTGATTAAAGGAGCAGATTATTTAATTGATCTAGGTCCGGAGGGCGGCGATAAGGGCGGTACAATTGTGGCGACAGGCACACCGGAAAAAGTCGCAGAGGTCCCTGAGTCCTATACGGGAAGATATTTAAAGCCAATCCTTGAACGTGACCGCATGCGGATGAAAAAGCAAATAGATGAAAAAGAAATGATCGCAAAAAGCTAGGATTAAGTGTCCTGGTTTTTTGCTTTTTGAAACTTTTAATCGATTCAATTCGTACTAAATAAGTAGAAGGTAGGCGTAAAAGTCCCAAGGGCGGAATAGGATGAATAGAATAAATGATTCGGGGTGAAAAACATGAAAGAGGAAAGAAAACGGATTTTACAAATGGTCGAGGATGGAAAATTGAAGGTTGATGAGGCGTTATCCTTACTTGAGGAACTTGAAAAAGCACAGCAGACCATGGAGCAAAAAAAAGAGCAAATCGTTCGTGAGCTTTCCACTGCAGTCAAGTTTGAGGAGTCAGGCAAAGACAATCAAGAACATGTCCACGGAAACAAATTCCAGTCTACGAAAGATAAAATATTTGAGTTTGTTGATTCCGCTTTGAAAAAAATTAAGGACTTTGATCTTGATTTAAACTTCGGACAATCCGTGGAGATCTCCCATATTTTTCATCATGGCGACGTTTATTTAAAGGATATGGATTTGGATGTGGCCAATGGTTCATTAAAAATTGCCGCGTGGGATCAAAACGATGTTCGGATTGAATGTCAGGCAAAGGTATATCGGGTTGACACCCCTGAACAGGCAAGACAAAACTTCTTAAAGGATGTCATTTTTGCAATTGAAGGGGAAAAGCTCCGCTTTACGACCCAGCAAAAATGGATGAAAGTCGATGCGGTTGTGTATATCCCGCAGGCACAGTATGAACGAATTCGTGTAAGAATGTTTAATGGACCCATTTCAGGTGAAGAATTAAATGTATCCGATTTTCGCGTCAAAACCGCAAATGGGAAAATTGACCTTACCCGATTAAACGGGAAGCGTGCTGAAATCGAAACGGCAAATGGCCATATTAAGCTTCAAAACAGTATTATCGATGACATTGAAGCGGAGACCATTAATGGTGCTATTAAACTAGACGGCAATTTTAGAAAAATGGAAACGCAGACTTTCAATGGCAATATCACTTACAGCTTGAATGGGAATCGCTGTGAGTTAATCTCAGCAAAGGCAACAACCGGCAGTATTGATATTTATGTACCTGATGGTGTTCCGGTTAATGGGGAATTAAAGACCAATCTTGGCGGCTTTAATATGAAGCTTGAGGGAGTCCAAATTCTCGAGGAAAAAAGTGAAATGATTCAAAAATTACTGCGGTTCGAATCGATTAATCATCCTGACCGGCAGTTAAAGGTATTTGCCGACACAAAAACGGGTTCCATTACGATTCATAAATCAGATGGAGTCATTCCTTTTAAATAGGTGGGAGTTTAGATGACAAAAACATTATTACCATTCGAGCGGGTTGTTAAAATATGAGATGGCTGCTTGGTGTCCTGATCAATGCTGTTTTATTTATGGCGATGGCAGGATATTTTCACGAAAGCTTTCAGTTGACAGGGTTTACAGCTGCTTTGCAGGCTAGCTTCCTCCTATCGATTCTAAATATTTTGGTGCGCCCGCTCTTGATCTTATTAACTTTACCAGCAACCGTTTTAACTCTCGGTCTATTTCTGTTTGTGATTAATGCGATTACCCTTGAGCTTACCGATGCCATCATGGGTCCGTCCTTTGAAATATCCGGCTTTGGCATGGCCTTGTTTGCTGCAGTCATCATGTCAATTGTTAACCTGATCATTCAAAAAACGATTCTGGAACCTTCAAAAAACACTAAAACGAAAAAATAGCACAGGAGAGATCCTGCGCTATTTTTTTGCGTCATAATCATGAAAAGAGTCATAACCATCCTTTTTTAAAGCAATAAAATAGAGTAGGTATACCTTTGTTTTCTATTTTTTTCATGGCAGTATATCCGAGAAAGTGTCTAAATTATTTGGTTCTTGTTTAAAAAATGCTAAAATAAGAGGAAACTTATTTTAATTTAATACCACTAGCATCAGCATTTATACCAAAACATCAGGCATCAATAGAAGCTTGCGTTTTTCTAAAAAAGGAGGAACCTACTTGGTAAAGGTACGCACGAAGGAAATTTTAGAAAAATTTCATCTTGAACTAATTAGTGGTGAAGAAGGAATAAACCGCCCGATTACCACAAGCGATATTTCCAGACCAGGCATTGAAATGGCCGGATATTTTGAATTTTATCCTGCAGAGCGAATCCAGCTTTTGGGGAAAACGGAGCTTTCTTTTTTTGAAGAACTTACACTTAGTGAACGCATGTCCCGGATGGAACAGCTTTGCACTGATATTACTCCGGCCATCATTGTTACACGTGGTCTGGAGATTCCTCAAGAATTGATTGAAGCGTCTGAACGGGAATCTGTACCTGTCCTTCGCTGTGGCATGAAAACGACGCGTTTCTCCAGCCGATTAACGAATTTTTTAGAAAGTAAACTTGCGCCAACTACTGCTGTCCACGGAGTATTAGTTGATATTTACGGCGTTGGGGTGTTAATTACCGGTAAAAGCGGCGTTGGTAAAAGTGAAACTGCTTTGGAATTGGTCAAACGTGGACACCGTCTTGTCGCAGACGACTGTGTCGAAATCCGCCAAGAGGATCAAGATACCCTTGTCGGTACCTCTCCAGAATTAATTGAGCATTTATTAGAAATCCGCGGACTCGGAATTATCAATGTAATGACCTTATTTGGTGCAGGAGCAGTCCGCAGCAACAAAAAGATTTCGCTCGTGATCAGTCTCGAAAATTGGGATTCCAAAAAGCAGTATGACCGCCTTGGATTAGATGAAGAAAAAATGAAAATCATTGATACGGATGTAACCAAGCTGACCATTCCTGTTCGTCCCGGTCGAAACATTGCCGTTATTATCGAAGTTGCTGCAATGAACTTCCGGCTTAAACGGATGGGGGTTAATGCCGCCCAGCAATTTACTGAGCGTCTCTCCGAGGTCATTGAAGAAGGGGAACATGAAGATATTTAAGGGAAATAAGGAGACAAGAACATGAAAGAAAATATTCAGCCGCTTAACCCCATTGCCTTTACACTTGGACCGATTGAAGTGCACTGGTATGGAATTATCATAGGTTCAGGTTTGGCACTTGCCCTGTTCCTTGCCATCAGAGAAGGAAACCGCCGTGGTCTTCCGAAGGATACCTTTGCTGACTTAATGCTCTGGGCGATCCCGATTGCAATTATTTCAGCGCGGATTTATTATGTGATTTTTGAATGGAAGTATTATGCCCAGCATCCTAGTGAAATTCCTGCTATATGGAATGGAGGGATTGCCATCCATGGAGCCCTCATTGGTTCCGTTATTACCACTTATATCTTTGCAAAAAAACGGGGAATTTCCTTTTGGAAAATTACTGACATTGCTGCACCAAGCATCATCCTTGGCCAAGCTATCGGCCGCTGGGGAAATTTTATGAACCAAGAAGCACACGGTGGAGAAGTCACGAGAAGCTTCCTTGAAAATTTACATTTACCAGACTTCATTATCAACCAAATGTATATTAATGGAACCTATTATCACCCAACCTTTTTATACGAATCTGTTTGGGACTTTATTGGCTTTATCTTATTAATGCTGCTTCGCCGCGTTAACCTAAGACGTGGGGAGTTATTCCTCTCCTACGTGATTTGGTATTCCATCGGTCGTTTCTTTGTCGAGGGGATGAGGACCGACAGCCTCATGCTGACCAGTACCCTTAGAATGGCGCAAATGATTTCCATTGTTTTGGTCATTGGTGCGTTGGCTATCCTGCTGATTCGGCGAAAAAAGCATCTGTCAGAAGAACGTTATTTAGATCAATAAGTATAATAAGGCGGTGTAGGAAGCAACGATGACGAACAATATTACCACCCTTCTATTTGATTTAGATGGGACATTAATCGATACAAATGAATTAATTATTGCTACTTATTTACACACACTTGAAAAATATTATCCAAACAAATATAAACGAGAAGACGTCTTTCCGTTTATGGGGCCAACGCTTCAAGAAGCATTTGAAATGGTTGGGGCGGACCCGACCCGCGTGGAGGAAATGATTTTAGAATATCGGACCTATAATCTTGCGAACCATGATTTGCTCGTGAAAGAATTTCCAAATGTGCTCGAAACCATCCGGACGTTGAAGGAAAAAGGCTATAAGCTTGGAGTTGTCACAACCAAGCGTCATGATACGAGTTTAAAGGGCTTAGCCTTAATGAAGCTTGAAGAGTATTTTGATGTTGTGATTGCCTTGGATCATGTGACAAAGGTGAAGCCGGATCCAGAGCCGATTTTTAAAGCATTGGAGCAATTAAATTCTACATCTGAGGAAACCATTATGGTAGGAGATAATTTCCATGATATATTGGCAGGGAAAAATGCCGGTACGAAAACAGCTGGGGTTGCTTGGACGATTAAAGGTCGAGACTATCTTGCAAAATATGAACCGGATTATATGCTGGAAAACATGGCAGACCTATTAACCATTCTCGGAGAGTGAAAAGGATGAGAAAAACAACCCGCTACCCGGTTGAAGGGGCGAATTCCTTATGGCATGTTTACAAAACAGTTCCATTTTGGAAGGTGGTTAAAAATTTTATTGTCATCCAGCTGGCGCGGTACATGCCGTTTCTCGGGGTGAAAAATTGGCTGTACCGCACCTTCCTCCGGGTAAAGGTTGGGGAACAAACCTCGTTCGCATTAATGGTGATGCTCGATGTCATGTTTCCGGAAAAAATCAGTGTTGGCCGCAATACGGTTATTGGCTACAATACGACCATCCTGGCCCATGAATATTTAATTAAAGAATATCGGCTTGGTTCAGTCGACATTGGCAGTGAGGTCATGATTGGCGCGAATTCGACAATTCTCCCCGGAATCACAATTGGAGATGGGGCGATTGTTTCAGCCGGCACCCTTGTACATAAGGATGTACCACCGGGAAGCTTTGTTGGTGGAAACCCAATGCGGGTGATCTACACAAAGGAAGAACTGGAAAACCGTTGGGCAGATGACTTGGTTTATGGAACCGATAATAATGTAAAAGTCTAGTCTAAATCGACTGGACTTTTTTTGAATTTTTTAAAAAATGGGTACAAAAATAGGTGATAAGGCACATTTTCGTTCTCTATTCGGAACGTTATAATAATAGAGCACATATTAAAAGATTCATTCCTACACATCGGCAAATTTTTAATAGGTTTTATTTCTATTAAAATTTTGCCGATTTTTGTCTGAATCTATGAAAAGGGAGAGGATTACTTCTACACATTTTTAGAGACTGGTTTTTAATGGAATAAATTCCAAAAAAGGGATAGGTGGAAAGGTGTATGAAGAAAAAGAATTTTGGCAGACTTAGTAAATTAACGGTTTTCGCATTATTATTAGGTACGCTCACCTCACCATTTGCATCTTTTACTGCAAAGGCGGCAGATGCAGGAACAGCTCCAGTTAAACTTCGTCTGATGGAAACTACAGATATTCACTCCAACGTGATGGATTATGATTACTATAAGGATGCTCCTGTCAATAACTTCGGATTAGATAGAACTGCTGTGTTAGTCAAACAAGCTAGAGCAGAAGAACGAAATGCTGCTACGCATGACACTTATGAGCAGAACTCTATGCTTTTTGATGCAGGAGATTTAATTCAAGGAAATCCACTTGCTGATTATGTTGCAAAGGTTCATCCCCTGGGTCCCAACGATGTTCACCCAGTCTTTAAAGCTATGGCATTATTAGACTATGATGCTGGTATTGTAGGAAACCACGAATTTAACTATGGTTTGGACTATTTAAATTCAGTATTGCAGCATGCTCCGTTCAAAGCTGCTACTGGTGGGGTTGGCCGTGATGGAATTGTAAACGCCAACATTTATGTTGACGATCATAATTCCGATCCGTCGGATGACCAGAACTACTTCACACCTTATAAAATCATCAATAAGGTTGTAAAGGATGGAGATGGAAAGGATCAAACCATTAAAGTTGGCGTAATCGGATTTGCACCACCGCAAATTATGAATTGGGATAAAGATAAATTAGAAGGCAAGGTTATTGCTAAAGATATTGTCCAAACAGCTAAAAAATTCATACCGGAAATGAAAGCGAAAGGTGCTGATTTAATTGTTGCCATCGCCCACTCTGGTTGTGATATTGCCCAGAAAGACCAAGAAAATGCAGAAAATGCTGTTTACGCATTAAGTACAGTTCCAGGAATTGATGCATTACTATTTGGACATGCTCATGTAAACTTCCCTGGTGATGCTCAATTCAATGGGAAAGATGGAATCGACAACACAAAAGGAACCATTAACAATGTCCCTGCAATGGAGGCAGGTTTTTGGGGAAACAACCTTGGTGTAATGGATCTTAAATTGGAAAAAGTCGAAGGAAAATGGAAGGTTACCGATTCAAAGGCTGCTCTAAGACCTGTTACAACTGTTCAAACTCCCGACCAGGATGTGGTGAATGCTGTAAAAACTGAGCACGAAGCAACCATTGAATATGTGCGCGGAAAAATTGGTACCACTACCGCTCCTTTGTATAGTTATTTCGCCCAGGTCCAGGATGACCCGACAATCCAAATTGTCAACAATGCCCAAACGGAATACGTTAAGAAATGGATTGAAAGTAAAAACCCGGAATTAAAAGATATCCCAGTGTTATCAGCAGGAGCACCGTTCAAAGCCGGAGGCAGAAGCGGTCCGGACTATTATACAAATATTGAAGCTGGCGATCTCTCCATTAAAAGCGCTAATGATTTGTATTTATATCCTAATACTCTAAAAGCGGTACAAGTAACGGGTGCTACAGTAAGAGAGTGGCTTGAAATGGCAGCAGGACAATTTAATACCGTAGATCCTAATAATGGACATCCACAAGACATTATTAATGATGCTTTCCCATCCTACAATTTCGATGTCATTGATGGAGTAAAGTATCAAATAGATATTACTCAAAAACCGAGATACGACAAAAATGGTGTTCTGATTAATGCTGATTCCCATCGTATAGTAGGTTTGACAATGCCTGATGGAACACCTGTTAAAGACGATCAACCGTTTATTGTTGCCACAAACAACTACCGTACAGGCGGCGGCGGAAACTTCCCTGGCATTAACGGAAAAGAAAAAATTGTCGTGGATTCTCCGGATGAAAGCCGACAAGTATTAATGAACTACATTCAAGATCAAGGTACAGTCAACCCATCCGCAGATGGTAACTGGTCCATTAAGCCTGTTAATAAAACAGCCCAATTGACTTTTAAATCTTCGCCTTCAGCGAAAACTTATGCTGAACAGTCAAGTACGATTAAATCGATTGGAAAAGTAACGGATAGTGATGGGAAGGTTTGGGGCAAGTATCAATTCGGTAAAGATGTTCATGTTCAACTATTAGGCATCAATGACCTCCATGGACAATTGGATTACAAGACAACAGTCTCAGGAAAACCTGTAGGCGGCATTGAATACTTAGCCGGTTATTTGAAAGAAAGAGAAGCATTGAACCCAGCTAACACATTAATGGTCCAAGCTGGAGATGCAGTTGGGGCAAGCCGCCCAGTATCTGCGTTATTACAGGATGAACCAACCATCCGCTTCTTAAACGAACTTGGTTTTGACGTGGGTACGATTGGTAACCACGAGTTTGATGAAGGTGTCACAGAAATGAAGCGGTTAATCTATGGCGGTGCCCATCCAAAAACGGTTGATAAGTATGGACCATTTGAAGGAGCAGCATTCCCTTACGTCGTTGCAAATGTTGTGGACGATAAAACAGATGAGCTAATTTTACCACCGTATGTAATAAAAGAAGTGGATGGTGTTAAGATTGGATTTATCGGTGTGGTTACAACTGAAACACCAAGCATTGTTACCCCAAGCGGCGTAGCAGGAGTTCATTTCACGGATGAAACAGATGCCATTAATAAGTATGCGAAGGAATTAGAAGGTAAAGGTGTTAAATCCATCGTTGTACTTGCCCATGATCCAGGAACCTCCGCTGCGGATGGTTCAAATCCAACTGGTAAGGTGGTTGACATTGCAAAAGCTGTCTATCCTGAAGTCGATGTCATCTTCGGTGCGCATGACCACAAGTATTTGAATTCAACAGTGAATGGCAAATTACTCGTTCAATCTTATTCATACGGTACTGCGTTCTCGGATGTTGATTTAACTATTGACCCGGTTACACAGGATATTGTGAAGAAACAAGCTGAGATTGTATCAACCTTTCAAGATGATAAACATTTGGATGCAAAAGTGAAGGCAGAACTTGATGCTTATCAGGCATATGTCGCTCCCATCACTAGTGAAGTGGTTGGCCAAGCGGCAGCACCGATTTCTCGTACTGCCAATGCATCAGGTGAAACGGCATTAGGCAATCTTATTGCTGATGGAATGAAAGCTGCAACGAATACGGACTTTGCCTTTATGAATGTTGGTGGAATCCGGGATGATATTAAAAAAGAAGGTCCAATTACATGGGGGGATTTATTTGCTATCCAGCCATTCGGTAATGATATTGTTACCGAAAAAATTACTGGTGAACAAGTAAGAATACTCCTTAATCAGCAATTTGCTGCTGACAGAAACCGTATCATGCAAATCGCAGGTTTGAAGTATACATGGTCAAATAATTTGCCAATTGGGCGAAAGGTTCTCGATATTTACCTTCCAAATGGTAAGAAAATTGATCCTAAAGGCGTTTATTCCGTAACTGTTAATAACTTTATGGCTGACGGCGGAGATGGATTCACCATTTTAAAACAAGGAACGGACCGGGTAACCTGGATGTCTGATTTAGATGCATTTGTTAATTATGTAAAATCCTTTGATGAGAAGCCAATTTCAGCACAAATTGAAGGTAGAATTTTAATTGATACTGTAGCACCTGACGCTCCAAAGGTGGATGAAGTCACTGATCAGTCAACAAAGGTTACTGGGACAACAGAAGAGGATGCAAAGGTAGAGGTTAAAGCAGGTGGTCAGGTTATTGGCACAGCTACGGCAAAAGCAGATGGTTCATTTACAGTTGATATTCCACATTTAAAAGCTGGAACAGAAGTTTCGGTTACTGCAACAGACGCTGCAGGTAACACAAGTTCGGAAACAAAGGTAGTGGTTAAGGACGTAACAGCACCAGATGCTCCAGATATAGGACAAATCATTGCACCAGCTAAGAGTGTAACTGGTAAAGCAGAAGCCGGTTCAACCGTAAAAGTATTTAAAGAAAAAACTCTGCTTGGTATGGCGGCCGCTGATAAAAACGGAGTCTTCTATATACCGTTTAAATCAGCGCAAACACATGACACTGTTTTATCCTTTACTGCAACGGATGCGGTGGGGAATACAAGTAAAGAAACAAATGTTAAACTTGTAAAAAGTAATCCAAAGTTCCAATAAAATGGCATCTTAATCATGGAATGAACAAAATTTTTATTCTTTAACCCCCTGAAACTTTTTTAGGGGGCTTTTTTCGGAAGTTTTTCATTGACGAAAGGGTACCCTAGAGGTAAACTACAAATAATATACTTTATCTTACTACCAATTTAGCAGACTAAAGGATTCTGTAAAAAAGGCGGTGTGAGCGGAGCCGAACAATACCTATTACTTGGATTTCTTAATTAATCGGAACTATCCAGTATATGTATTATTATGGTTTGGCGCAGCTCCGCCCTTTATCCATAGAAAAGGATGATCGTAATGAGCCGTTTGTTTATGTTTGAGAAGCCATTGGGCATGAGAGACACACTGCCAGGGTTATTTGAAAAGAAACACCATGTTCAATCCTTATTAGCGGATGCGATTAAGCTTTGGGGTTACCAATTTATTGAAACCCCGGCTCTTGAATACTATGAAACGGTCGGGGTGGCATCAGCGATTCCGGACCGTCAGCTTTTTAAATTACTTGATAAAGATGGACATACGCTTGTGTTAAGACCGGAGATGACGGCCCCGATTGCACGCGTCGCCGCCTCAAAGCTATTACAGGACGACCTGCCATTAAGATTAGCTTATACGGCAAACGTTTATCGGGCTCAGCGCCGTGAGGGCGGCAGACCGGCTGAATTTGAACAAATTGGTGTGGAGTTTATCAATGATGAGACCGTCTCGTGTGACGGCGAAGTGATTTCACTTTTAGTCTCCTCTTTAAAGCAAGCCGGTTTGGAAGAATTTCAAATATCGATTGGCCATACGTCCTTTACCGAGGAATTATTTTTACAAATTTTAGGCACAGAGGAACGGGCAGACTCACTAAGGAGATTTTTATTTGAAAAAAATTATGTCGGGTATCGCGAGCATGTTTCTTCACTCTCGTTGTCCTCGATTGATAAACAAAGGCTCCTGCAATTCCTTGAATTACGCGGCGGAGAAGAAGTTATTGGCATGGCGCTTGATTTAATCGAAAACGAGCAAGGCAAACAAGCCATCCTCCAGCTCAAAGAATGTTGGGATGTCCTCAATGATTACGGTGTACAGGATCAAGTGAGATTTGATTTAACACTGGTCGGCCATATGAGTTACTATTCGGGAATTTTCTTTGAAGCCTATGCTGGGAATGTCGGTTTTCCGATTGGAAATGGCGGCAGATATAGTTTAATCGAGAAGTTTGGTAAAAAAGCAAATGCAACCGGATTTGCACTCCAGCTTGATCGGATATTAGAAGCGATGGGTGAATTTGAAACTCAAAATGATCTGCAGTGTATTTTCTTCAGCCAGGAAAGGCGGAGGGAGGGCATCCAGTTAGCCCAAAAAATGCAGGAACAAGGAAAGCGTGTCGTGCTTCAGGATATTTCCGGGGTGCAAAATCTTGATGCTTTTTCGAAGAAATTTTCAAATGTGATGTATTTAATCGGAAAAGCAGGAAAGGAGCCCGCAGATGTGTAATTTGCTAACGATTGCGATGCCAAAAGGGCGAATATTTGAAGAGGCAGTTGTTTTACTTCGCAAGGCAGACTATAAGCTGCCGCCGGAATTTGAAGATTCACGCAAGCTGATCATCGATATTGAGGAAGAGGGCCTTCGGTTTATTTTGGCCAAACCAATGGATGTCCCTACCTATGTGGAACATGGTGTTGCCGATGTCGGGATTGCTGGGAAAGATGTTATGCTTGAGGAAGACCGAGATGTTTATGAGCTTCTTGATTTAAAAATCAGCAGCTGTTATTTGGCGGTAGCAGGTCTGCCGGACACCAAAATGAATGATGTGGCCCCTAAAGTAGCCACCAAATATCCGAAAGTGGCGGCAGCCTATTTCCGCGAGCAGGGCGAACAAGTGGAAATTATCCGTTTAAATGGATCGATTGAGCTTGCTCCGATTATTGGCTTAGCAGATCGGATTGTGGATATCGTTTCTTCTGGCCGGACATTAAAAGAAAATGGGCTTGTGGAATATGAACGGATTGTCGATGTGACATCCCGGATCATCGTCAATCCTGTTAGTTATCGAATTAAGGATGCAAAAATAAATGAGCTCGTATCGAGGCTTAATGAAGTGGTTTCAGTGGAGGTCAATTCATAATGAAAATTCAAAAGGTTGATGATTTGGTTTCGATTAAACGATCAATTGAAACTGGTACATCTGAGCAGCTGGCGATTGTAAAAAATATTCTTTCTGACATTCGCACTCGTGGTGATGAAGCGTTAAGGGAGTATACCGAAAAATTTGACCATGTTCAGTTAGCTTCTTTTTCGGTAACGGAAGAGGAAATCGCGGAAGCTTACGAGACGGTGGATGAAGATTTTGTTGCGATTGTTCGGGAGGCGGCAGAAAATATCCGCTCCTTCCATGAAAAACAGCTTCGTCCCTCCTGGATGACAACAGAAGAAAATGGAACCATCCTAGGACAAAAGATTACTGCACTTGATTCTGTTGGTGTCTATGTACCGGGCGGAACCGCAGCATATCCTTCCTCGGTGCTGATGAATGTGATTCCGGCAAAAGTGGCCGGTGTTAAACGGATTGTCATGGTATCGCCGCCAAACAAGGAAGGAAAGCTGCCAGCTGCCGTTTTAGTTGCCGCAAAGGAAGCGGGTGTCAAGGAAATCTATAAGGTCGGCGGCGCTCAAGCCATTGCTGCGCTTGCCTATGGAACAGCTACCATTGCATCGGTTGATAAAATTACAGGCCCAGGGAATATATTCGTTGCTTTGGCGAAACGTGAGGTTTTTGGCGATGTTGATATCGATATGATTGCCGGACCAAGCGAAATTGCTGTTCTTGCTGATGAAACAGCAAGGGCGGGCGAGATTGCAGCCGACCTATTATCACAGGCGGAGCATGATCCTCGTGCCTGCAGTGTTCTGGTTACACCGTCGCAACGATTAGCAGATGAGGTTTCTTTAGAGGTAGAAAAACAACTGGCATTATTGCCGAGAAAAGAAATTGCTGCGCGTTCCATTGAAGATTATGGCGTCATTTATGTGGCGGCAAATTTGGATGAAGCAGTGGAGACTATCAATGTCCTTGCACCGGAACATTTAGAAATCATCACGGAAAATGCAATGGAGCTTCTTGGGAAAATCCGCCATGCAGGAGCGATTTTTATCGGACGGTACAGTTCAGAGCCAGTTGGTGATTATTTTGCGGGACCCAATCATGTGTTGCCGACAAATGGAACAGCCCGCTTTTCCAGCCCGCTTAATGTGGATGATTTTCAAAAGAAATCCAGTGTCATTATTTACAGTGAAAAAGCTATGAAGGATAATGGAGCAAAAATTGCAGCGTTTGCCCGGATGGAAGGGCTGGAAGCACATGCAAGGGCAGTGGAAATGAGACTGAAAAACTAACTTTGGGACAATTTTTGGGGATTCGCAAATAAAGTCCATGAATTCGCAAATAAATTGGTTAGATTGGCAAATAAAAGGCGTGAATTCGCAAATAAGTTCCTTAGATTCGCAAATAAAAGCGGATTCCGACCAATTCAAATATAAATACTAGAAAAAACAACTTAGGAGGGCCCCTTCATGGAAAGAGTGGCAGGAATTGAACGGAAAACAAATGAAACACAAATTAAACTTTCTTTAGCAATTGATGGTGAAGGACATTCAGAACTTGAAACAGGGGTGCCATTCCTTACTCATATGCTTGACCTATTTACAAAACATGGGCAATTTAATCTTATGGTAGATGCGCAGGGCGATATTGAAGTTGATGGCCACCATACCACAGAGGACATCGGAATATGCCTCGGACAGGCACTTCGGGAAGCACTCGGTGATAAACGGGGGATTAAGCGCTATGGGAATGCGTTTGTCCCAATGGATGAAGCATTGGCGCAAGTAGTAGTCGATCTCAGCAACCGTCCGCATCTTGAAATGCGTGCTGAGTTCCCTGGTCAAAAGGTTGGTACTTTTGATACCGAACTCGTCCATGAGTTTTTATGGAAGCTGGCACTGGAGGCGCGGATGAACCTTCATGTCATTGTTCATTATGGAAAAAATACACACCATATGATTGAAGCAGTTTTTAAAGCATTGGGCAGGGCGCTGGACGAAGCAACCACGATTGACCCGCGGATTAAAGGGGTCCCATCGACAAAAGGGATGTTATAGTAAGTCGTTTTCGTAAATTTAGCTGTTTTTAACTGAACTTATTACTTTGAAAAAGGGTATAATTATGCTTTATTAGCGAATTTTCAGTCTTTATCAGCGAATCACATAATGCAATGAACAACGAAGGGAGTGTAATCAATGATTGGCATAGTTGACTACGGAATGGGAAATCTTTTCAGTGTCAGCAAGGCACTTGAGCGTTTAGGTGCAGAATATTTTATTTCCGCCCAAAAAAGTGAATTGCTCGCAGCAGATGCATTAATTCTTCCAGGGGTCGGTGCTTTCCGGGACGCAATGGAGCTCTTGCCAGTGGAAACGATTAAGGAATTTGCTGCAACAGGAAAACCGCTCCTTGGGATTTGCCTTGGCATGCAGCTTCTTTTTGAGGAAAGTGAAGAAAACGGACCGACGAAAGGGTTAGGCCTGTTACCTGGAAAAGTGCGCAGGTTTTCGGGCAAAACGCCTGAGGGCGACACCTACAAAGTCCCTCACATGGGATGGAACCGCCTTGAATTTGTAAAAGCTTCGCCTCTTTTAGAAAATCTTGAAGAGGATTACGTTTATTTTGTTCACTCCTATTATGTGGACGCAGCCGGCTCCGACGTTTTACTGGCGAAGGCAAACTACCATGAAGAGGTTTCTGCGGTTGTAGGCAGGGACAATATTTTTGGAATGCAGTTTCATCCGGAAAAAAGCAGTAAACTGGGAATGGCACTTTTAAATAATTTTTTACAATTAGTTGAAAAAAAGGAGGCTGTGCGATGAGTATCACGATTTACCCTGCGATTGATATGCGGGGCGGAAAATGCGTACGCCTTCTCCAGGGAGATTACGACAAAGAAACGATTTATGGGGACTCCCCTTTTGCAATGGCACAGCAATTTGCGGCAGACGGAGCAGAATGGATTCATATGGTGGATCTCGACGGGGCAAAGGATGGAAAACGGGTAAATGACCGTTTTGTCATAGAGGCGGCAAAACAGCTGTCGGTGAATGTTCAAATTGGCGGTGGTATTCGATCGGAAGAAGATATTGTCCACTACCTTGAAAACGGTGTAAATCGGGTGATCATCGGGAGCATTGCCGTTTCAAATCCTGAGTTCGCCATTGAAATGATTAAAAAATATCAAGAGCAAATCGTAATCGGTATTGATGCAAAGGATGGTTATGTAGCAACACATGGCTGGCTTGATACATCAAAAGTAAAGGCAATTGATTTAGGGAAACAGTTTGCTGACGCTGGAGCGGAAACGTTTATTTTTACCGATATTGCAACCGACGGAACGCTTGCCGGGCCAAATATTGCAGCGGTTTGCGAAATGGCAAAGGTAACGGGCAAAAATGTGATTGCCTCTGGGGGCGTTAGCAGTTTAGCTGATCTAAGTGCCTTAAAATCGGTTTCGTATCAGGGCGTTAGCGGTGCGATTGTTGGAAAGGCCCTCTATGAAAAACGGTTTACTTTAAAGGAAGCACTTGATGAGGTGAGAGTATGGCCTTAACAAAAAGAATTATTCCCTGTCTGGACGTAAAAGAAGGCAGGGTGGTAAAAGGAATCCAATTCGTCCAGCTCCGTGATGCTGGTGACCCTGTTGAGTTGGCGAGATTTTATGATGAACAAGGTGCCGATGAACTTGTTTTTCTTGATATTTCCGCATCGGTCGAAGGCAGAAAAACAATGGTAGAAGTGGTAAAGGCAGTTGCATCCGAGCTTGCAATCCCCTTTACGGTCGGTGGGGGAATCAATGCTTTAGAGGATATGAAACGAATTCTCCGGGCCGGTGCAGACAAGGTATCACTGAATACAGCAGCGGTTTTAAATCCGAAGCTAATTGAAGAAGGGGCAAGTTTTTTCGGATCCCAGTGTATCGTGGTTGCCATTGATGCAAAATTTGATGAAGAGATGGGAACATGGCGTGTTTATACCCATGGCGGCCGCACACCAACTGATAAAAAAGTAGTCGATTGGGCGCGGGAAGCAGCAGCACTTGGTGCGGGCGAAATTCTATTAACGAGTATGGACAGTGATGGCGAGAAAAATGGCTTCGACCTTGAATTGACGAAAGCTGTAAGCGATGCTGTTCCTATCCCAGTTATTGCTTCAGGGGGCGCAGGAAATGCAGCCCATTTTGAAGCAGCATTTTTAACAGCGAAAGCGGATGCGGCTCTTGCTGCATCGATTTTTCACTATAAAGAAACGTCTGTACATGAAGTGAAGAGCTATTTAAGGGAAAAAGGAGTGACGGTACGATGAAGGTGAAATTTGATGAAAAGGGGCTTGTTCCCGCGATTATCCAGGATGCAGGTACAAAAGAAGTATTAACCCTTGCCTATATGAACGAGGAATCGCTCAAAAAAACATTGGAAACAGGAGAAACCTGGTTTTACAGCCGCTCACGTCAGGAGCTATGGCATAAGGGTGAAACAAGCGGGAATACACAGTCTGTTGTAAGTATTAACTATGATTGTGATCAAGATGCACTCTTAGTACTTGTTTATCCGAAAGGTCCTGCCTGCCATACTGGTGCGGTCAGTTGTTTTTCCGAAAGAGTATATGAAGGCGGGGCAAGTTTAAGTGATTATCAAATCTTGCCATCACTTGAAAAAGTCATCCTAGACCGTCAGCGGGACCGTCCGGAAGGGGCTTATACTACCTATCTTTTTGAAAAAGGCGTCGATAAGATTTTGAAAAAAGTAGGGGAAGAAGCAGCAGAAGTCATCATTGCCGCGAAAAATCGAGACCACGAAGAACTAAAGTGGGAAGCAGCGGATTTACTCTACCACCTACAAGTTTTATTGGTTGAGCAAGAGCTTCCGTTTAAGGAAGTATTGAAAACATTAGAAGAAAGACACAAAGACCGGTCGTAAGCTGACTGGTTTTTTTATGCCAACTTCTGAAACCCTTCTCGGATAACCTCCCATTATGTTATACTACATAAGTTATGTATGCTTTAAAGAAAGATGGAGGACTTTATGGGAAAAGACTCGAAAGCAAGAATTCAAAAGGGAAAAATTCTCTCATTTGTCCCAACAGGGGAATATTATTTCAAGAAGGGATTAAAGGCCTACTATCGACGTGACTTTATCAAAGCAAAAAAATACCTGGGGCGTGCAATGCAGCTTGAGCCGGGTGAGCCGATTATTACTTGCCAGCTGGCGATTGTATCGACAGAACTAGGTGAATTTGAGAACTCGAATCGACTTTTGCATCAAATCCTTGAAGAACTTGATGACCAAATGGTGGAATGCCATTATTTTTTAGCGAATAATTATGCCCACATGGGATTATTTAAAGATGCTTATCACCATGCAAAACTTTATATAGACCTAGAGCCTGATGGTGAATTTATTGAAGATACAGAAGACCTCCTTGAGTTACTTCTTTTTGAAGAAGAAGGACTTGAAGAGGAGCTTTATCAGCAGGACGATCTGATTGTTAAACAAGAGCAAGCAAGAGATTTACTAGAGTCAGGATATTTTCCTAAGGCGATTGAATTATTAAAAGACGTTGTCGAGGAGTATCCCGAGTATTGGTCTGCTTATAATAATTTAGCCCTTGCCTATTTTTATTTAGGAAAAACGGAAAAAGCCGAATCGATTTTAGATGACGTCCTGGTAAGGAATCCGGGGAATCTTCATGCACTTTGTAACCGGCTAGTATTTGCCCATTATCAAGGGCAATTTAAAAGTGCTGATCGATTAATGGAATCCTTGAGAAAAATAAAACCGCTTCTTGTTGAACAACAATTTAAGCTTGGGGCAACGTTTGCCCTAGTCGGGGAATATGAGCTTGCCTACTATTGGCTTAAAAAGCTATATAAAAAGGGTTTTGATGGAGACGGTCCATTCTATTATTGGCTCTCCAGTGCGGCCTATCATACTGGTAACAGGAATTTCGCTGAGAATATTTGGAAAAAGGTTCTAGAAATCAATCCGGAAAAAGAAGGATTTGAACCATGGAATGCTGACCGTGTACAGGGAGGCGGATTTGAGGACCATCCAAGTTCCATTTTTCAAAAATTAGACAGCGATTATATTGAGGAACGATTATTTGCCCTTTTTCTTACAGCGGTATCAGATAAAGCAGAGGATATTTTCTCATCCAACCGCTTTTTGGAAAATCAAAGGCTGACGCCGATGGAACGGGAATATGTAGCCTTTATCAAATCCGGCATACCTTCCATTACGGCTGATGCGCAAGAAATTGCCGAGCTTTTGTATCAAAACCATCAACCGATCGGACCAATTGAATCGGGCTTATATTTAATCTGGTTTTCGACATTTGTAGAAATTTCGAAGTCAGATGTTAAATTGAAAAATAAGCAGGCATGGGCTGGAGCGATTGAATATGTTTGGAGCAAGCTTCGCAGTGAAAAAGTATCGCGGCAGGAAATCGCCAATCGGTATGGACTATCCGCAGCTACTGTTGGGAAATATGTTAAATTGGTGAACAACTTTTTAAACTAAGCAAATTCTTGGACTATAACCAATTTGTTTTATACGATTAGGGAAAGGGAATGATATACCTAATCGTATTTTATAGGGAGTGAACCAAAAGTGTCCGAAGAAAAAATTTATGATGTCATTATTGCGGGTGCTGGCCCAGCTGGTATGACCGCTGCAGTATATACTTCACGTGCAAACCTTTCAACACTTATGATTGAGCGCGGGATGCCGGGCGGGCAGATGGCCAACACAGAGGATGTTGAAAATTACCCGGGCTTTGAAAGTATTTTAGGTCCGGACTTATCCACTAAAATGTTCGAGCATGCTAAAAAATTTGGTGCTGAATATGCATACGGTGATATTAAAGAAATTGTGGACCATGGTGATTATAAAGTAGTTAATGCCGGCTCAAAACAATATAAAGCTTATTCCGTGATTATTACGACGGGTGCTGAGTATAAAAAGGTCGGTGTTCCCGGGGAAAAAGAACTTGGCGGACGCGGTGTTTCTTATTGTGCAGTCTGTGACGGAGCTTTCTTTAAAAACAAAGAGCTTGTTGTGATTGGCGGCGGAGACTCTGCTGTTGAAGAAGGTGTTTATTTAACAAGATTTGCATCAAAAGTAACGATTGTTCATCGCCGTGATCAGCTTCGTGCGCAAAAAATACTGCAAGACCGGGCATTTGCCAATGAGAAAGTGGATTTCATTTGGAATCACACCATCAAATCGATTAATGATAAGGATGGAAAGGTTGGCAGTGTAACGTTGGTATCAACGGTAAATGGGGAGGAGCAGGAATTTAAGGCGGATGGTGTATTTATTTACGTCGGTATGCTGCCATTATCGAAGCCTTTTGCAAACTTGGGAATTACCAACGAAAATGGCTATATTGAAACAAATGAGCGTATGGAAACTAAAGTGCATGGAATTTTCGCTGCTGGAGATATTCGTGAAAAAACATTGCGTCAAATCGTAACTGCTACAGGTGACGGCAGTATTGCCGCCCAAGCCGCACAGCATTACGTGGAGGAGCTAAAGGAAGAATTAAAGCTTAAAAAGTAACTCTCTTTTAATTCTTCTGTAACAGTAGTGAAATAAAGATGGGGTATGATAGTGATAGTAATTGACCCCCTTTAAAAATATACTTTTTGTGCACAGGCCAAAAACCTGTGCTATTTTTTTTGCCTTTCTTAATGATTTAATTAAGAAAGGAATTTTTTAGTTAATTATCAAATTTGTATTCATTGTGACTGGATATTAAAAATAGTATAATGAAATGAATCATTACATCGGGGATTTTTTTGAAGAAAAATTGATAAATAAAGGCTGGTTTTCAGCGCCTGGAATTGGCGCTTACGTTTTTGGAAGAAGGTGAGAAAAGTGCAGCGGGTCACCAATTGTGTATTAATAAGGGATAATCAAATTTTGTTGCTGCAAAAGCCGCGGCGTGGCTGGTGGGTGGCTCCGGGCGGCAAAATGGAGCCGGGTGAATCTGTCAGAGATTCCTGTATTCGGGAATTCCGAGAAGAAACGGGAATATACTTGAAAAACCCACAATTAAAGGGCGTTTTCACGATGATTATCAAAGAAAATGATTGTGTGGAATCCGAATGGATGATGTTTTCATTTTTGGCGAATGACTCAGACGGCATGGATGTGGAAGAGTCAGAAGAAGGAATTCTTCAGTGGCACGCATTGGATAAAATTAAAAATCTGCCAATGGCAGCGGGTGATTATCATATCATCGATTATATGATTCATGGAAAAGGAATCATTTACGGCACTTTCACGTATACAAAGGATTTTCAACTAATCAGTTATCGATTAGATCCAAGTTAATTTATTAGGGGGAATTGAAAATGAGTACCGGGTCTACGGGCGATACTCAAATGGTCATCATTACAGGAATGTCTGGAGCAGGAAAAACAGTTGCCATTCAAAGCTTTGAAGATTTAGGGTTCTTCTGTGTTGATAATTTACCCCCGACATTATTGCCAAAATTTCTTGAACTAATGAAGGAATCAGGGAATAAAATGAATAAAGTGGCCTTAGTCATGGATTTGCGCGGGAGAGAGTTTTTTGATCACCTTTTTAAAGCTCTTGATGACCTAGCGGAAACCTCATGGGTTACTCCAAGGATTTTATTCTTGGATTCAGATGATTCCACTCTAGTACGCAGGTACAAAGAAACAAGACGGTCACACCCGCTGGCACATGAAGGTCTTCCATTAGAAGGGATTAAGCTGGAAAGGGATCTTTTAGAGGAATTAAAAGGTCGTGCCCAATTGATTTATAATACTTCAGAAATGAAGCCGCGCGAATTGCGAGAAAAAATTTTAACGGAATTTACTGCGAATAAAGAACATATTTTTACTGTCAATGTCATGTCATTTGGATTTAAGCACGGGCTTCCAATCGATGCTGACCTTGTCTTTGATGTGCGTTTCCTGCCAAATCCACATTATATTGAACATATGCGGCCTAAAACAGGAATGGATGAGGAAGTCTCCAGTTATGTTTTAAAATGGAGTGAAACGCAAAAGTTTTTAGAAAAGGTAACAGACTTGCTTTCCTTTATGCTCCCTCATTATAAGCGGGAAGGAAAGGCGCAGTTGATTATTGCGATTGGTTGTACGGGCGGGCAGCACCGCTCGGTAGCACTTGCGGAGTATATTGGAAAGTTTTTTGAGAAGGATTACAAAACGTGTATTTCGCACCGTGACATTGAAAGGAGAAAGGAAAAAACTACATGAGCAATTTCGGACAGCCAAGAATCGTCATCATTGGTGGAGGAACTGGATTGCCTGTTTTGTTACGGGGATTAAAGCAATATCCTGTTGATATCACTGCGATCGTTACCGTTGCGGATGACGGCGGGAGTTCAGGGAGACTGCGAGATGACCTGCATATTCCCCCGCCTGGAGATATTCGCAATGTGTTAGCAGCCATGTCGGATGTGGAGCCGCTTGTCGAGGAAATGTTTCAGCATCGCTTTAAAACCTCGAATGAGTTATCAGGGCACTCACTTGGGAATCTCATTCTTGCAGCCATGACATCGATTACCGGAAACTTTGTTCATGCCATTCAAGAAATGAGCAAGGTTTTAAATGTTCGCGGCAAGGTATTACCGGCAGCCAATCAAAGTGTCGTTTTGCATGCTGAAATGGAAGACGGGGCTGTTGTTTCAGGTGAATCAAAGATTCCATATTCGGGTAAAAAAATAAAAAGAGTTTTTTTAACACCGAATGATATTCGTCCATTACCTGAATCCATTCAGGCGCTACGCCAAGCTGATTTAATCATCATTGGTCCAGGGAGCCTTTATACAAGCATTTTGCCGAACCTTCTTGTTCCAAAGCTTGGCGGTGAATTATGCAAGGCCCATGCCAAAAAAGTGTATATCTGTAATTTGATGACGCAGGCAGGGGAAACCCACGGCTTTACAGCGAGTGATCATGTAAAGGCGATTTATGATCATATGAATTGTGCATTCATTGATACGGTTCTGGTCAATAATGAAGAAATTCCTCCAGAGATACAGCTCCGGTATAATGAAGAATTAGCGGACCCTGTTCTCTATGATTTTCCGCGTCTTTACGAGCTCGGATTAGAAGTGGTTCATGCAGATATTGCCATTCAGGAAAACGGGGCTTTGAGGCATGACCCGAAAAAAGTTGCCAACATCTTATATAATTTGCTTATGGATGAAACTAAAAAGCGTTATCATCGTAAATAAATGTAGGCAAGAAATTTGAAGGGGATGAAGGGATGTCTTTCGCTTCGGAAACGAAAAAAGAATTAACTAACTTGGAAGTGAAAACGTGTTGCATTCAGGCGGAGCTTTCTGCTTTAATTCGAATGAACGGTTCCCTTTCCTTTTCAAATCGGAAGTTAGTTGTCGATATTCAAACGGAAAATGCGGCAATTGCCAGAAGAATCTACACATTGTTAAAAAAAAGCTATGATGTGCAGGTAGAATTGCTTGTTCGAAAAAAAATGAGGTTAAAAAAAAATAATGTTTATATTGTCCGTTTAGCGGACCAGGCAAAAGAAATTCTGGAAGATACGAAAATCTTAGGTGAAGGCTTCACTTTTATTCATGATATTTCAAACGATTTAATCAAAAAGAAATGCTGTAAGCGTTCTTATTTACGCGGTGCATTTCTTGCCGGCGGGTCTGTGAATAATCCGGAGACGTCTTCCTATCATTTGGAAATTTTTTCGCTTTACAAGGAACACAATGATTCTTTATGCGAATTAATGAATACATTTGGTTTAAACAGCAAAACACTTGAGCGGAAAAAAGGTTTTATTACCTACCTAAAGGAAGCAGAGAAAATTACCGAGTTTTTAAATATTATCGGTGCTCATAATGCTCTTTTACGTTTTGAAGATGTCCGAATTGTAAGGGATATGAGGAATTCAGTTAATCGTCTGGTAAATTGTGAAACAGCGAACTTAAACAAAACGATTGGGGCATCGATTCGTCAGGTAGAGAATATACGTTATATAGACCAAACAGTTGGACTGCATATTTTACCGGATAAGCTCAGGGAAATTGCGGAGCTCCGTATGAACTATACAGATGTAACGCTAAAAGAGCTTGGTGAAATGGTTTCCGGAGGAGCAATCAGCAAGTCAGGAATCAATCACCGTTTAAGAAAAATTGATGAGATTGCAGAAAAACTGCGACTTGGTGAAGTAGCTGTAAAAAATAGATAAACTTTTTGAGGAGGATATTAGAAATGTTGGAAAGAAAAGTGGAGGTAAAATTGAAAACCGGTCTTCAAGCCCGACCAGCAGCTTTATTTGTTCAGGAGGCTAACCGATTTTCTGCAGATGTTTTTCTTGAAAAAGATGGCAAAAAAGTAAATGCTAAAAGTATCATGGGGCTGATGAGTCTTGCCGTCGGTTCAGGGGTGGTCATTAATATCATTGCTGATGGAACCGATGAAGAAAAGGCCATTACAACATTAACTGAATTTGTAGAAAATGAACATTAAGTAAGTAAGGGTTCGGCCGCTGAGTGGCCAAACCCTTTTTTTCTTAAAAGAGAGGTTTTTTATAGACAAAAAATCCGTTGGGGCCGAAGAACTGTCTAAAAAAAGAGGTTTGATAGACAGAAAACCCGTTGAGGCCGAAGAATTGTCTAAAAAAAGAGGTTTTATAGACAAAAAATCCGTTGAGGCCGAAGAACTGTCTAAAAAAAGAGGTTTTATAGACAAAAAACCCGTTGAGGCTGAAGAATTGTCTAAAAAAAGAGGTTTTATAGACAAAAAATCCGTTGAGGCCGAAGAATTGTCTAAAAAAAGAGGTTTTATAGACAAAAAACCCGTTGAGGCTGAAGAATTGTCTAAAAAAAGAGGTTTTATAGACAAAAAATCCGTTGAGGCCGAAGAATTGTCTAAAAAAAGAGGTTTTATAGACAAAAAACCCGTTGAGGCTGAAGAATTGTCTAAAAAAAGAGGTTTTATAGACAAAAAATCCGTTGAGGCCGAAGAACTGTCTAAAAAAAGAGGTTTTATAGACAAAAAATCCGTTGGGGCCGAAGAATTGTCTAAAAAAAGAGGTTTTATAGACAAAAAATCCGTTGAGGCCGAAGAATTGTCTAAAAAAAGAGGTTTTATAGACAAAAAACCCGTTGAGGCTGAAGAATTGTCTAAAAAAAGAGGTTTTATAGACAAAAAATCCGTTGAGGCCGAAGAACTGTCTAAAAAAAGAGGTTTTATAGACAAAAAACCCTGTAAAGACCGAAAAACAGTCCAAAAAAGAACTCTTTTATAACCTTAAAAAAGCAACCAGCCCAAAAGCTGGTTGCTTTAAATATTATTTTTTATTCTTTTCATCTAATAAATTACGAGTAATAATTTTGTCGATTAACCCGTATTCTTTTGCTCTATCGGCAGTCATGAAATTATCGCGGTCTGTATCCTTGGCGATCACTTCAAGCGGTTGGCCTGTACGTTCTGCTAGAATTCCATTTAATTTATCGCGAAGGAATAAAATTCGTTTTGCAGCGATTTCAATCTCCGTCGCCTGTCCTTGGGCGCCGCCAAGTGGCTGGTGGATCATGACTTCTGCATTTGGAAGGGCGAAACGCTTGCCTTTTTCCCCTGCAGCAAGTAAGAAGGCACCCATGGAAGCAGCCATCCCAATACATACAGTTGATACATTTGGCTTAATATATTGCATCGTATCAAAAATGGCCATTCCGGCAGTGATGCTTCCGCCAGGGCTGTTGATGTAAAGGGTGATGTCCTTTTCAGGATTTTCTGCTTCAAGGAATAATAATTGGGCAACAATGGAGTTTGAGACATTGTCATCAATTGCACTGCCAAGCATAATGATCCGGTCTTTTAACAAGCGGGAATAGATGTCATAGGCTCTTTCCCCTCTGTTTGTTTGTTCAATAACTGTAGGAATCAAATTCATTTTTCTTCCTCCTTTAAGTATAAAATTTAAAACTTATGTACTGTTATCATACACTGATGGTCAATAAAGGTCAAACATTTCGATTGTAAAATTGTTCGACAACTTTCCTTCCTTCATCATTTCCATCTCTCCTAAATTTAAACCTGTTTTTCCCTTGCATTTAGGTGCGATATCGCATATAATAGGTAAGTCGCTAATATTTGCCCTCGTGGTGCAACGGATAGCACGTAAGATTCCGGTTCTTGAGATGTGGGTTCGATTCCTGCCGAGGGCGTAAATACATTTAGTAATATTAAGGATTTCCTGCGAATTTATCGCGGGAAATTTTTTTATTTCCTAGACTGCTAAATATTTCAAAATAGCATAGAAAGGGCCCCTCGAACTAGAAGAAGGCCCATTTTCATTAAGCACTTTTCGCAATATGTTGATTTTCAGCTTTTTTATATATCAATTTTCTTATTACCGGAATTGTCCAACGGTCCAAACCGATTTTTCCAGCATTCATTCCTGCCACAAGAATAAACATGCCTAATAAAACCATTTGGGGATTTGTACTTGTTGTTCCTGATAACATATAAGCAAAGTTCATTGTAAGTCCCATTAGAATAGAAAATGAAGTGAAAATTCCCAAAATTAATCCGAGACCCACTAAAAATTCTCCCCAAGGAATCATTACATTAAAAAGCTCAACGTTTGGAATTGCAACATCATTTAAAAAACTTCCCCACCAAGGTTGAACAGCAGGGTGTTCACCAGACATATTTTTTAATGCTCCATATAAAAAGCCACTAGCATCAAATTTTCCACTGGAGATTTTTCCTAAGCCAGCATTTAGCCACTCCCATCCAAGATAGAGTCGAATTACAGTAAGAATGAATGATACGTAACGGTTTTCTCTTAAAAATTGATTAAACATAATTAACCTCCTGTTCAATTGATAATAATTATCATTGATAACGATTGTCATTATCGTTTATTTTTTTATTACAGTCAATAAGAAAATTGAAAATAAATGAAATTAAGTAAATATTCTTATTCAGAAGTATTATTAGGAATGAGAACTATTCTAATGTAATTAGAAAATAATAGTTGAAACTAATTAAAGTGTTATCAATTTTAAAGGACTGTGTGAGGGGATTTTCAGGTGACAATACCGTTTCGGTTGTTTCTACCAAAAATGACTGCAAGTTTTTGTCACAATATTGTCATAAAATTATGTGGATTATAAAAAGCTGCAATAGTAAAATTAAAATGAAAAATTAAATGATATTGATTATCATTATCGACTGTGAGGTGAGAAAATGAAGAAGTGGATTATCGTCCCATTGCTGATTTGTTTTATGTTAATTTCCCATCAAGTATCCGCAGCAGGTTCTTGGGATGGAGTAGTTTCAGATATTAATGGATTCTTGAATAAAGCAATGGATGAATATGAAGAAGGCAATAAGACAAAAGCAAAAGAATGGGTTAACGAGGCTTATTTTGGGCCCTTTGAGAGCGATAAAATGGAGCAGGCCATCCGAATTAATATTTCATCAAAGCGTGCAGCGGAAATAGAATTCCAATTTAACGGGATTAAAAAGAAAATGGTTGCAGGAGAAGACATTAAGACAATCCAACAAGATGTGGATGACTTAATGGAAATGTTAAAGACTGATAAAAATATTTTGCTAAAAGCAGAGCAGGGTTCTAGAGGGCTATGGTTCTATTCCTTCTTAATCATCGTGCGGGAAGGTTTAGAAGCCATTTTAGTTATTTCTGCAATCGTCGCCTTTCTCATTAAATCTGGGAACATTAGCAGGGTTAAGGAAGTGTACCAAAGTACAGTTATTGCCATCCTGGCAAGTTTTATAACAGCATACCTATTTCAAACACTTATTCATGTAAGCGGTAGAGCCCAGGAAGTAATGGAAGGGACGATATTGTTCATTGCAACTGCGTTCTTATTTTCAATGGGATACTGGATGTTCAGAAATGCAGACCCAAAACGATGGAAACAATACATTGAAGGAAAGATCAAAGATTCTCTTACAAATAGAAAAAGATTAATGCTTTGGTTTGCTGTTTTCCTTGCAGTATATCGTGAGGGGGCTGAAACCGTTTTGTTCTACCAAGCATTACTTGCGGATTCACCTGGGGAAACCACACCTGTATGGCTAGGCTTTATTGCTGGGGCTGTTGTTCTGATTATTCTTTTCTTCATCATTCGGTTTACGAGCACCAGATTACCATTAAGACCATTTTTCATTCTTTCAGGAATCCTTCTTTATGTTCTTGCGTTTATCTTTGCAGGAGAAGGGATGAAAGAATTACAAGCAGGAGGGCTTTTTAGTAATTCTACGATTTCGGGATTTCCAGTTAGTGGAACATTGGGGATTTATCCAAGCTGGGAAGGTATTGGGATTCAATCCTTCATAATATTAGCCATGATTTTAGCAATCTTATTCAGGAAAAAGAAAACAACGATTAATACATTCAATAAAGGAGCAGAACAGTGATGAAAAATGGCTATCTTGTAACAACTTTAATAAGTTTGATTATTTTATTGGCTGGTTGTGGTGCTACAAATACAAGTAAAACCACTTCCCAATCAGATCATGCAACCCAAAATGCACATGGAAAAGCAGTTAAAGAAATACCTGTCGGAGATTCAGTTGAGAAGGAAGGGATGGATATTGCTGCAGTTTACTTTGAAGCAGCAGAAATGTACCCTCCTGAAAAAGCAGGATTACAACCAAATGAGGCAGATGTTCACCTAGAAGCAGATATTAAAGCAACAAAAGATAATAAAACTGGTTTTGGTGCAGGAGAGTGGATGCCGTTCTTAACCGTCAACTATAAATTAAAGAACGTGGATAGTGGTCAAGAGACATCAGGGACATTCATGCCAATGAATGCTGCGGATGGACCACATTATGGTTCAAATGTAAAAATGTTAGGCGCGGGAAAATATAAACTATCTTTATCGATTGAATCACCAGAAAAGCAAAACTACTTACTCCATGTGGATAAAGGTAGTGGAGTAGAAGGAAAATTCTGGACAAAGCCAATTGAAGTGGATTGGGAATTCCCTTATATGCCAAAGAAATAATTAAAAAGGCAAGAGCTTTCTTGCCTTTTTTGAGTAATAAAGAAAGGCGCTTGCGTTTTTCTTCCTACGAAAGGATATGAAAAGTTGATGTTAGAATTCTTATCTTTCCTTATTAAGACAGGTATTGAATTTCTCTTTATTGTCATACTTTTGACTAATATTTTGCAGTTACGTAACCTTCAAAGATTAATACCTTATCTTTTTTATGGAAGCATCTTTGGCGGAATTTCAGCTCTTTTCCTTTATTTGATAAAAAAATATTTAGTTAGAATGGAACTCATGGATGTAATAGAAAATGGACTCTTGTTTTTGGCCATTGTTTTGTGCATCATTTGGGTCATTTTTCAATACACAAAGAAAAAAGAAAAGGGTGGGAAAACCATACTTTTTCTTTTCGCGTTCGCCTTTATGTTAGTACGGTTTGAATTTATCCTTTTATCTGCAATTCCCCAATTATCAATAGTCAATGGAATGAACTCTGAATGGATTGGAAAAATAGCGTTAACTATTTTATCTGTTATATGTCTTTATCTAATGGCACTTGGACTAAAACTTGTAGGATCAAAAATAAGTATTCACCTTACTTTATTTATGTTCTTTTTTCAATCTCTTATTCTCTTTTTTAAGGAGTTAACAGAACTTGCGCAATTGTTATTTAGCTTGCAGATTTTGCCTCTTACAATGTGGGCTCTTGAAATTCTTGCTCCAGTAGTAAATCATAAGGACTATTTTTTCTATGTTTTAACGTCATCAATTATTTTGTTTTTATTGTATTCCTCTTTTTTGATATATCACTATTTGAAAGTTAAGGATGAAAACTTTGTTAATCCAGCTGAAAAACGAAAGTCGATAGCAAAATCAAGGAAATTAAGGCGCTGGTTTTATAGTTTTGTCAGCATTCAAATCGTCTTTTTTACTTTCCTTGCTAATGTAAAAATTATACAAGAAAAAGAGGTTATGACAAATCCACCAATGGAAGTCACTGCCCAATATGGACACATCCATATTACGCATGAAATGTTACATGAAGAAAAGGGTTTAAACATTTTTTCATATATATTTCCTGATCAGACTCAAGCACGTTTTATGGTAGTTGGCAAAACAGATGAAAATTATGGTGTAGCACTTGATGCATGTGCCATTTGTGGGGTTGCGGGTTACTTTCAAAAAGGGAATCAAATTATATGTAAAAAGTGCAATTCTGTTGTTAATGTCAATACGATTGGTTTTACAGGCGGATGCAATCCCATCCCAATGACGTATGAAAATCAAAGTAATGGACAATTAGATATTCCTGTATCCGAGTTAGAAAAATCGAAATCCTTGTTTCAATAAGGGGTGATCCTAGTTGTTTTTACGTTTACTTTATAAAACTTTTACAAGGAGTTTTAAAGATAAACTTCTGATAATTTTAACGGTGGCATTTGGAGCTTCCCTTGCTTCCTTTATGATAAATTTTTCTTTAGATTTCGGGGATAAGATGAATGAAGAATTAAAATCATATGGTGCCAATATTACAGTTGAACCAAAAATGGATACTATTCCAGTAGAAATGGACGGATTAAAAATAAATCCTTTAGGGGACCAAGCATTTCTTCAAGAAAAGGATTTAAATCAACTTAAAAAAATATTTTGGGCAAATAATATCCTCGACTTTGTACCTTATCTTGAGACAACAGGAAAACTTGAATCTAAAAAGTCTGTTCATTTAAAAGGTACTTGGTTTAAAAAAAATATCAACCAAGATGATAAAAATTCCACAACGGTTGGACTTGCTACCATGAAATCGTGGTGGAAGTTGAATGGTAAATGGCCTGAACAAGGTATTGGAAGTAAAGAAATTATTGTTGGAAAACAATTAGCTGACGAATTAAACATTACAAAAGGTAATAGTATTAGGATAGAAACAAATACTTTAAATGGCTCGAAACTAGTTGCATTTCAAGTCGTTGGCATTATTGAAGCCGGAGGAGAAGATGATGAGACTATTTTCGTTCCTTTAGCTTCGATGCAGAAAATATTAGGACTCCCTGGAAAAATCAGTAGTGCTGAGGTTAGTGCTTTAACTGTTCCCGAAACTGAAAAAGCAAGAAAGGCAGCAGAAAATCCTTCATACTTAAGTGAAAAAGAATACGAAACATGGTATTGCACCGCCTATGCAAGTTCCATTGCCTATCAGATTGAAGAAGAAATGAAGGGATCTGTTGCAAAACCAATTAGGCAAATTGCCCAATCTGAGGGAGTTATTTTAAACAAAATTAAGTTTATGATGTTCATTATTTCTATTGCGGCTATTATCAGTTCGGCGCTAGGAATTATGAGTCTAATGTATAGTAAAATTTCTGAGCGGGGAAGGGAAATAGCCTTAATGAAGGCCATAGGGGCTACAGAATATTCTGTTGTGTTACTTTTTATTTGTGAAGCCATGATTAGCGGCATCATCGGAGGAATTGCAGGATATGGAATCGGGATTCTCATTACACAATTTATGGGTCAAAGCATTTTTGGAACAGTTATTAAGATTAAATTAATTGGATTGCCATTAATTCTATTACTTTCAATCATTATGACATCGGTAGGAAGCTACCCAACAATTAGGAAAATTATTAAGCTTGACCCCGTCGGTGTTCTCCAAGGGAGGTAGAGGGAAAAGTGCATAAATTTAAATTGTTTCTTAAGCTAGTTACTCGTGCGTTATTTTATAGAAAAATACCAACAATTGTAGCATTACTGGCTATTGTGTTAGGGACAAGTGTGATTGGTGGTTTAGTAAATATTTACTACGATATAAATGACAAAATGGGTAAAGAGTTTCGGGTCTTTGGAGCTAATATTCTTGTATCTCCATCTAATCAAATAACAAAAATGAATATCGATAAAGTAGAAAAAATTCATTTGAATTTACCAAAAAATAAACTAGTAGGCATAGCTCCAATGCAATATTCGGTTATAGAGTTAGAGAAAAAATCAATTGTTTTAGTTGGAACGTGGCTCGATCAGATGAAAAATGTCAGCCCATATTGGAGTGTTGATGGTGGTTGGATTAGGGATAGAAAAAATATAAAGGAAGCAATGATAGGAATTAATGTAGCAAAAAAATTTGATGTGAAACCAGGTTCAATCATTAAAATGTCCTATTCAAATAAAAAGGTGTATCCAATACGGGTAAAAGGAATTGTTTCCTCCGGTGGTAAGGAAGATAATCAAATTTTTGTAAATTTAGGGTTAGCGGAAAATATTACAAAAAAACAAACAGCAGATATTGTTTTCATAAGTCTACAAAATAAGGGTTCTGACCTTGAGAAGGAAGCACAGAAATTACAAGCATCTGTTTCAGATATAAAAGTAGAGCCAATAAAACAAATGGGAAAATCTGAAGAAAAAATGCTTTCAAAAATTCAAAAATTAATTCGCTTAATTGGCATCATTATTTTTATTATTACAATCCTTACATTAACGACAACAATGATTAGTATGATTAATGAGAGAAGAAAAGAAGTAGGCTTAAAAAAAGCCTTAGGAGCATCGAATAAGCTATTGCTTTTTGAATTTCTTGCTGAAGGTATGATGATAAGCATCATTGGCAGCTCCTTTGGAATTATTGCTTCCTATTATATTGCACAATTAATAGGAAGAAGTGTTTTCCAAGCCGATATTGCCTTTCAATTTATCATCATCCCATGGACTTATATTCTAGCTGTAATTATTGTAGGGATCTCATTCTTTTTCCCAGTTAGAAGAATAATGGAAGTAGACCCTGCTATAGTGTTGAAGGGAAATTGAGGAGGCAAAGAGATGAATATTCTCGAAATTAATAACGTTTCAAAAAATTATGGAAATCTTCATGTTCTAAAGGAGATGCAGTTAAGTGTAAGTAAAGGAGAATGGGTTGCCATCATGGGTCCCTCCGGCTCTGGAAAAAGTACACTGCTGAATATTATTGGCTGTATGGATACGCCATCAAAAGGTTCTATAAAAATAAATGGAATCGAAACATCCCAATTAAATAAGAAGCAATTAACTGAATTACGAAGGGAAACAATAGGTCTTGTTTTTCAACAATTCCACCTTATTCCTCATTTAACAGCCCTTGAAAATGTAATGTTAGCTCAATATTATCATAGTATTCATGATGAAAAAGAAGCAATTGCTGCGTTGAATCGCGTCGGCCTTGGTGATCGGCTCCACCATCTCCCTAGTCAGCTTTCAGGTGGAGAACAGCAAAGAGTCTGTATTGCAAGAGCCCTCATTAATTATCCAGCCATAATAATTGCGGATGAACCAACTGGAAATTTGGATGATGAAAATGAGCAAATCATCATGAACGTTTTTCGCCAATTGCATCAAGAAGGCCATACAATCATTATGGTAACACATGATAAAGAAGTGGCCGAGAATGCCCAAAGAACTGTCATGTTTGAATATGGGAGAATTATTAAAGTTATCGTGAATACAATTTATGCATAATAACTTGTGGAATTGCTAAATCAGGAGTTATTTCACACTGCCTTCGGTAAGTACGTTGTGGCGTTTTTTCGAACTTTCTGTTGGACAACTTCTTGGTGCAACGGATAGCACGTAAGATTCCGGTTCTTGAGATGTGGGTTCGATTCCTGCCGAGGGCATCATAAAAGCCTCCTGTTCTATAAACGACAGGGGGTTTTTATTTTTTATAAAACTTTTTCGTTCGAAAAATCTGAAATTATATAACCTTCAAAAAATAACTGAACCTCTTAAACTCCTTATAAACCCTGTATTCTTCGCAATCCAATTGAAAAAACAGTTCCATCTGCCAATTTCTTGCCATACACCAAATCTCTTCTATCATGTAAAATAGAATTATGGGGGGATTGGAATGAACTTAAAGGCGGGTTTATGGCAACAGCAAACGTTAAAATTAACCATGACGCAGGAGCTCTCCCAGGCTATTGCGCTTTTACAGTACTCTGCACAGGAACTGACTGCTTTTTTGGAAAATAAGGCGCTTGAAAATCCCCTAATGCAGATTGAAAATGGGAATGTTCAACCGATGAATCCGTTGATCGACCGTAACCGGAAAAAGTCTCAAAAAGCAGAAAAAGACTGGATTGAACAAATTGCCGGAAAAACTGGCAATTCACTTGAAAATCAATTAATTTCCCAATTAAACTTAAAAACTCTTACACCGGAGCAATTAAAAACAATCCGTCATCTTATTCATAACATTGATGAAAACGGTTACTTAACAAGCGGCCTGACTGATATGGCAAAAGCGTTGAAAGTTCCTGAAAATCTTGTAGAAGAATGCTTACTCATCCTTCAAACACTTGAACCGGTTGGAATTGGCGCCAGGAACCTTCAAGAGTGTTTACTGATTCAAATAGAATGGGAATATCCTGATGAAGAATTGGCGCATAAAATCATTTCCGATTACTTTGTTCCCTTTGCGGATAAGAAGTGGAAACAGATCGCAAAAGAGCTTCAGGTATCACTAAAGGATATTCAGGATGTATTTGATATCATACAATTCCTCAATCCTAAACCGGGGGCACTTTTAGGGCACGAGGATACTACTTATGTAATTCCTGATGTCATCATCGAACGGAATGGGGACGAGTATACGATTCGGATGTGTAATGACTCCCTGCCAAGGCTTTCGTTTAATGATGGCTATTACAAGAAATTTTCTGGCATTCAAGGGCAAGATCCAAGTGTTGCCCGGTTTTTACAGGATAAAATGCAAGACTATCAATGGATTATGAAAAGCATTGAACAAAGGAAAGAAACATTAACAAAAGTAGTGGCGAAAATTTTAGAAAAACAAGTGATTTTTTTCCAAAAGGGGCCAAACTATTTATTGCCAATGACGATGAAGGATATTGCAAGTGAGCTTGAAATTCATGAATCCACTGTCAGCCGTGCTGTTCGTGAAAAATATGTCCAAACACCGATTGGAACTTTTCCGTTAAAATCATTTTTTACGAGTACCATCCAAACTACATCTAACGAAAATACGTCTTCAACACTCGTAAAAAAAGCAATTTCCTCAATGATTAAACAAGAAGATAAGCAAAAACCACTTTCAGATCAAGAAATTGTGGAACAGTTAAAAACTGCTGAGGGGATGGTCGTGTCGAGACGAACCATTGCGAAATATCGTGAACAACTAGGAATCCCTTCATCCTCCAAACGAAAACGTTTTAATTGAATGCTGTGGAGGCTCACCGAACCGCCCGCGGAAAGTGAAACACCTGGAGTGCAAATCAGCACAGCCAAATTAAAAGGAGCAAAACATGAAACAAATTCTCGTCACATTATATACAAGAAAACGCTGCCCATTATGTGATAAAGCAAAAAATACCTTATTGGAACTTAAAGGAAATTGGAGATTTTCTTTAAAAGAAATCGATATAGAGGAAAGTGATGAATTAACGGAACGATATGGCTTAATGATTCCAGTTGTTCATATTGATGGTGAAGAAGTTGGGTTTGGCTATGTTGATAAATTTGATATAAGTAAACGTTTGCAAGAAAAATCTGAATCTTAACCAGTTGAAATTATGATTCACTCCTGTTACAATAAAGGAGTGATTTTTTTTGGATGTAGCGGGACATAATATGTCATAGGTGGACGTTTTGTGACCAACTACATACTATATTAAGGAGCATGTGCACATGCAATCAATCATCGACATCCAAAAAAGGTTAGTTCCTGATATTCTACAAGTGCTGCAGAAAAGACATCATATCCTAAGATACATCGGATTCATGCAGCCTGTCGGAAGAAGAAGCTTAGCCGTGAGCCTTGGGTATACGGAGAGAATCCTCCGAAGTGAAGTAGATTTTTTGAAGGATCAAAATTTAATATTCTCCAATAATGTGGGAATGAGCCTAACATCTGACGGAAAAAATTTACTTGAAGATTTGGAAGGACTCATGCGTGAACTAAAAGGCATTGATGTGATGGAATTGGAATTAAAGCATCGTCTGGGTATTAAAAACGTCATTATTGTCCCAGGTGATAGCGATGAATCTCCGATGGTGAAAAGGGACCTTGGTAAGGCAAGTGCCTCTTACATGAAAAAACATCTTGGAGGAAAAAATATTATCGCTGTGACCGGCGGTTCCTCAATGGCGGCAATTGCCGATGAACTTTCGCCGGAAGCGGACTCAAAAGAGATTTTATTTGTTCCGGCACGGGGTGGTGTTGGTGAGGATGTACACAACCAAGCCAATACCGTTTGCTCAATTATGGCGGCAAACATGAAGGCGAAGCATCGTGTATTTTATGTGCCTGATCAGGTTAGCCCGGAGATTTATGAGTCACTGATTAAAGAACCTGGAATTCATGAGGTTTTAGAGTTAATCCAATCGGCGAGCATGGTTCTTCATGGGATTGGGGACGCTATGACAATGGCTGAGCGGAGAAAATCAAGCTCCGAAATCCTGGGGAAAATTGAAGAGGGAAAAGCTGTTGGCGAAGCGTTCGGTTATTATTTTAACGAGTCGGGTGATATTGTACACAAGGTATTTACTATTGGGATCCAACTCGGTGACTTGAATCGCATTCCAGATATCATTGCAGTAGCCGGCGGTGCATCAAAAGTTAAGGCAATTCGAGCCTATATGAAGCAGGCCCCGGCATCCACGATCTTCATTACGGATGAGGGTGCGGCAAGACAGTTATTAAAAGGGTAAATCCTTTTGAATATAAATATCCTTAACCAATTAAAGGAGGAAATTATCATGACAGTAAAAGTAGGAATTAACGGATTTGGTCGTATTGGACGGAATGTTTTCCGTGCGGCATTAAACAATTCAAATATCGAAATCGTAGCAATCAATGACTTAACAGATGCTAATATGTTAGCACATCTTTTAAAATATGATACTGTTCACGGAACTCTTTCTGAGGATGTAACCGTTGATGGTGAATACTTAGTAGTTGGTGGACAAAAAGTAAAAGTAATCGCTGAGCGCGACCCTGCACAACTTGGTTGGGGAGATCTTGGTGTTGAAGTAGTGGTTGAATCTACAGGCCGCTTTACAAAACGTGAAGATGCTGCAAAACACCTTGAAGCAGGTGCTAAGAAAGTAATCATCTCTGCTCCAGCATCTAACGAAGATATCACAATCGTTATGGGTGTAAACGAAGATAAATATGATGCGGCTAACCATCATGTATTATCAAATGCTTCTTGTACAACAAACTGTCTTGCACCATTTGCAAAGGTATTAAACGATACATTTGGCATCAAACGCGGTATGATGACAACTGTTCACTCCTATACAAATGACCAACAAATTCTTGATTTACCACATAAAGACTACCGTCGTGCCCGTGCAGCTGCTGAAAATATGATTCCAACATCTACTGGTGCTGCTAAAGCTGTTTCTTTAGTTTTACCAGAGCTTAAAGGGAAATTAAATGGTATGGCTATGCGTGTTCCAACTCCAAACGTTTCTGTTGTTGACCTAGTTGCAGAATTAGAAAAAGATGTAACAGTTGATGAAGTAAATGCAGCGTTAAAAGAAGCTGCTGAAGGTCCATTAAAAGGAATCTTAGCTTACAGCGAACTTCCATTGGTTTCTAGCGATTACAATGGTGCAACTGTTTCATCTACTATTGATGCATTATCAACAATGGTTCTTGAAGGAAATATGGTTAAAGTACTTTCTTGGTACGATAACGAAGTTGGATACTCTAACCGTGTTGTTGATTTAGTAGATTACATCGCTCAAAAAGGACTTTAATCATAGAACATTTTCGATTGGACGGGATTGGCAAAAACGCCGAAGGCAGTCTATAATGGGAAATGGTGTGACAAAGGGGAGTGGGGAAGATTCCCCCTCCTTTTTTTAATGTAAATGGATGTACCATTAATCGTTATTCGAAGTACATATTAAGGAGGTCCTTTTCATGAACAAGAAATCATTAAAAGATGTGGATGTAAAGGGAAAACGTGTTTTTTGCCGGGTGGATTTTAATGTTCCGATGCAAGAAGGCAAAATTACCGATGAAACACGGATTCGTGCGGCATTGCCAACCATTCAGTATTTAATGAAACAAGGGGCAAAGGTTATTTTAGCCAGTCACTTCGGTCGTCCAAAAGGGAAAGTAGTAGAAGAAATGCGTCTTGCACCAGTTGGAAAGCGCCTTGCGGAATTGCTTGGCAAAGATGTTAAAATTGCGGATGAAGCGCATGGTGATTCAGTAAAAGCTTTGATTGGAACGATGAATGAGGGAGATGTTCTTCTTCTTGAAAACGTTCGTTTTTATCCTGGTGAAGAGAAGAATGATCCGGAGCTTGCAAAAGCATTTGCAGAACTTGCAGATGTGTATGTAAACGATGCATTTGGCGCAGCCCATAGAGCACATGCTTCGACAGAAGGTGTGGCCCACCATCTTCCTGCTGTTGCTGGATTTTTAATGGAAAAAGAGTTAGAGGTTCTTGGAAAAGCTCTTTCTAATCCGGAACGTCCATTTACAGCCATTATCGGTGGTGCAAAGGTAAAGGATAAAATCGGCGTGATTGAAAATCTATTAGAAAATGTAGATAACTTAATCATTGGTGGCGGCCTTGCTTATACATTTGTGAAAGCAAAAGGATATGAAATTGGTAAGTCGCTTCTTGAAGAAGATAAAATTGACTTAGCGAAATCCTTTATCGAAAAAGCAAAAGAAAAAGGCGTTAATTTCTACATGCCGGTTGATGCCATTATTGCAGATGATTTTTCAGCCGATGCGAATTCAAAGGTCGTAGCCATTGATGCCATTCCTGCTGATTGGCAGGCACTTGATATTGGTCCAAAAACAGCGGAAATCTACCGTGATGTCATTCGAAATTCCAAATTAGTCATTTGGAACGGACCGATGGGTGTGTTCGAAATGGACAAATTTGCCGAAGGAACTAAAGCAGTTGCGGAAGCTCTTGCGGAAGCAGAGGGTACCTATTCTGTTATTGGCGGCGGCGACTCTGCAGCGGCAGTAGAAAAGTTCCATTTGGCTGATAAAATGAGCCATATCTCCACAGGCGGCGGTGCTTCACTTGAGTTTATGGAAGGAAAAGCGTTACCTGGGGTAGTGGCATTAAATAATAAATAAGATTTAAGCCCCAAAAATTATATATTAACAAATTACTTCTTTTCTAAAAGGAGAAAGGATGTGTCAACATGCGTAAACCAATCATTGCAGGCAACTGGAAAATGCACAAAACACTTTCAGAAGCAAAAAGCTTTGCAGAAGAAGTAAAAACATTAGTTCCTGCACAAGACAAAATTGAATCTGTCATCTGTGCACCTGCGTTATTTTTACAAAGCTTAGTGGAAGCTGTCAAAGGCAGCGATGTAAAAATTGGTGCTCAAAACATGCATTTTGAAGAAAGCGGAGCTTTTACAGGTGAAATCAGTCCGAAAGCACTTGCCGATTTAGGGGTTCAATATGTGATTATCGGACATTCCGAACGCCGTGAGATGTTCAATGAAACGGATGAATCTGTGAATAAAAAAGTTCTTGCAGCATTCAATTACAATTTAACACCAATCGTATGTTGCGGTGAAACGCTAGAACAGCGTGAAAACGGCGAAACGATGAATCTTGTCGGAGGACAGATTGAAAAAGCACTAGCTGGTTTAACAGATGATCAAGTTAAACAAACCATTATTGCTTATGAGCCGATCTGGGCGATTGGCACAGGCAAATCTTCTACATCAGAAGATGCAAACGAAGTATGTGCTCATATTCGTCAGGTAATTGTAAAGCAATTCTCTGAGGATGTTGCAAATGCAGTAAGAATTCAATATGGCGGCAGCGTGAAGCCTGGAAATATTAAAGAATACATGGCACAGCCTGATATCGATGGAGCATTAGTAGGCGGAGCAAGTCTTGAAGTACAATCATTCCTGCAGTTATTGGAGGCAGGAAGCAATGAGTAAATCTCCTGTTGCTCTGATTATTTTGGACGGCTTTGGTTGCCGTGATGAACACAAAGGGAATGCCGTTTATCATGCGAAAAAGCCAAACTTTGATCGTTATTGGGAAACATTTCCGCATTCTCATCTAACAGCTTCAGGTGAAGCCGTAGGTCTTCCTGAAGGACAAATGGGGAACTCAGAAGTCGGGCATTTGAATATCGGTGCCGGCCGGATTGTTTATCAAAGCTTAACCCGTGTGAATATTGCGATTCGAGAAGGAGAATTTGAAAAAAATGAAACCTTCACTGGTGCAATGGAACACGTAAAAGAACATGGTACAAGCCTGCATTTGTTTGGGTTACTTTCAGATGGCGGTGTTCACAGCCATATTAATCATATGTTTGCATTGTTAAAGCTGGCTGCCGATGAAGGGATCGAAAAAGTTTACGTTCATGCCTTCTTAGACGGACGTGATGTTGGACCAAAAACAGCGGCAACATATATTCAAGAGACACTGGATAAAATGATGGAGTATGGTGTCGGCGAATTTGCGACCATCTCAGGAAGATATTATTCAATGGACCGTGATAAGCGCTGGGAGCGGGTTGAAAAATCCTACCGTTCAATGGTATATGGAGAAGGTCCTTCGTATACAAATCCACTGGATGTTGTGAAGGATTCATATGAACATGGCATTTTCGACGAATTCGTTATCCCATCTGTAATTACAAAAGAAGATGGACAACCTGTGGCAACGATTCAGGACAATGATGCAGTCATTTTCTATAATTTCCGACCTGACCGTGCCATTCAAATTTCGAACACATTCACCAATGAAGATTTCCGTGATTTTGACCGAGGACCAAAGCATCCGAAAGATTTATTCTTCGTCTGCTTGACTCATTTTAGTGAATCAGTTGATGGTTATGTGGCCTTTAAACCATCAAACCTTGATAATACCCTTGGTGAAGTATTATCCCAAAATGGCTTGAAGCAATTGCGAATTGCTGAAACGGAGAAATATCCACATGTGACGTTCTTTATGAGCGGCGGCCGTGAGAATAAATTCCCGGGGGAAGACCGGATTTTAATTAACTCCCCTAAGGTAGCCACCTATGATTTGAAACCTGAAATGAGCGCATATGAAGTAACTGATGCACTTTTAAAGGAAATTCAAGCAGATAAATTTGATGCAATTCTTCTTAACTTTGCTAATCCTGACATGGTTGGCCATTCAGGAATGCTAGAGCCAACAGTTAAGGCGATTGAAACAGTCGACGAGTGCTTAGGAAAAATTGTTGATTTAATCCTTGAAAAAGGTGGAAAAGCGATTATTACTGCCGATCACGGAAATGCGGATGAAGTGATCACACTTGAAGGCGAGCCAATGACAGCCCACACAACCAATCCGGTTCCTGTAATTGTAACAATACCAGGTGCCCAATTGCGTGAAGATGGAATACTTGGCGATTTGGCCCCAACCGTGTTAGATTTATTAGGTGTACAAAAACCAGCTGAGATGACAGGAAAAACATTAATTAAATAATTTAGATTTCAAGGAGAGATACAAATGCCATTTATTGTTGATGTTTATGCACGTGAAGTTTTAGATTCCCGCGGTAACCCTACTGTTGAAGTTGAAGTTTTCACTGAATCCGGCGCATTTGGTCGCGCATTAGTACCAAGTGGTGCTTCTACAGGTGAATACGAAGCAGTTGAACTTCGCGATGGTGACAAAGGTCGTTACCTTGGTAAAGGTGTATTAAAAGCTGTTGAAAATGTAAATGAAATTATCGCTCCATTCCTAGTTGGAGAAGAGTTCAGCGTCCTTGATCAAGTTGGTGTTGACCAGGCTTTAATCGAGTTGGACGGAACTGAAAACAAAGGCAAATTGGGCGCAAACGCGATTCTTGGTGTATCCATGGCCGTTGCCCATGCTGCAGCTGACTACTTAGATGTTCCTTTATACCAATACCTTGGCGGTTTCAACTCCAAGCAGCTTCCAGTGCCAATGATGAACATCGTAAACGGCGGAGAGCATGCGGATAACAACGTGGATATTCAAGAATTCATGATCATGCCTGTAGGTGCTCCAAGCTTTAAAGAAGCACTTCGTATGGGTGCTGAAATTTTCCACAATTTAAAAGCTGTTCTTAAAGGCAAAGGTCTTAACACAGCTGTTGGAGACGAGGGTGGATTTGCACCAAACCTAGGCTCTAACGAAGAAGCACTTCAAACAATTGTTGAAGCAATCGAAAAATCTGGTTACAAGCCAGGTGAAGAAGTTATGTTAGCCATGGATGCTGCATCTTCTGAGTTCTACAACAAAGAAGATGGTAAATACCATCTTGCAGGTGAAGGTGTTGTGAAAACTTCTGCTGAAATGGTTGATTGGTACGAAGAGCTTGCATCCAAATACCCAATCATCTCAATCGAAGATGGTTTAGACGAAAACGACTGGGAAGGTCACAAACTTTTAACAGAACGTCTTGGCAAAAAAGTTCAATTAGTTGGTGATGACTTATTCGTAACTAATACGAAGAAGCTTGCTGAGGGTATTGAAAAAGGAATCGGTAACTCTATCCTAATTAAAGTGAACCAAATCGGTACTCTAACTGAAACTTTTGATGCGATTGAAATGGCAAAACGCGCTGGTTACACTGCCGTTATCTCTCACCGTTCTGGTGAAACTGAAGACAGCACAATTGCTGATATTGCAGTAGCAACAAATGCTGGCCAAATCAAAACAGGTGCACCATCTCGTACAGACCGTATCGCAAAATATAACCAATTGCTTCGCATTGAAGACCAATTAGGTGAAACTGCTAAGTTTAACGGAATTAAATCTTTTTATAACTTAAGCAAGTAAGCATTTTTGTCAAAGGCACTCATTTGTTAATGGGTGCCTTTTGCAGTCGGTCATGCAGACGGAATTTCCTAAAAGCTGTCACAACAACTCTATTGTGAAAAAGGAAATAATATGATAAATTTAAGATACTGTGATGTACGTCTGGAGGTGGCCTTATGCATACATTAGTCGTAATCTTATTAGTAATCGTAAGTATCGGACTTATTGCCGTTGTTTTACTTCAATCAGGAAAAAGCGCAGGTTTATCCGGTGCCATTTCTGGTGGTGCTGAATCACTATTCGGTAAGCAAAAAGCACGTGGTATCGATCTAATCCTACACCGTATTACCGTCATTTTATCTGTGCTATTTTTTGTACTAGCTGTTGCCGTTACGTACTTTAAAGTCTAATGATGAATGCTCAAAACCCGGCTGGAATTGCCGGGTTTTTTTGTGGTTATGTGCAAAATGGTTGATATCCGTTGGAAATGTGTTGATAAATTTAAAAAGTGTGTTGATATCTTTTAAAATATGTCGATATAACCGAAAAGTGTGTTGATATCTATCCAAAATATGTTGATATATTGCAAAAGTATGTTGATATCTTAAAAAATCACCATCTAGACCATCACTGCAAGCCTTTTTTCTGGAATGTTCCCCACCCCATTGCTTAAACTAAGATAAGCTAAAGGAAATTAGAAGGAGTTTTTTACATGAGAATTACAACACCAAAGCCATTTACCTTTGAAGGAGGAAAAAGAGCCGTTCTCTTGCTACATGGTTTCACCGGGAATTCCTCCGATGTGCGGATGCTAGGCCGTTTTCTTGAAAAAAAGGGCTATACTTGCCATGCCCCACACTATAAAGGACACGGGGTTCCTCCGGAGGAGCTTGTCCATACAGGACCTAAAGATTGGTGGCAGGACGTACTGAACGGCTATGAATTTTTAAAAAATAAAGGACATGAGGAAATTGCGGTTGCCGGTCTCTCCCTTGGCGGGGTATTTTCCTTAAAAATGGGTTACACTGTACCTATAAAAGGAATCGTAACCATGTGTGCGCCAATGTATATTAAAAGTGAAGAGGTTATGTATCAGGGAGTTTTAGAATATGCCCGCGAATTTAAAAAACGAGAAGGAAAAACAGAGGAACAAATCGAATTGGAAATGAACGAGTTTGCAAAAACACCAATGCAAACATTAAGGTCACTTCAAGAGTTAATTTCAAATGTTCGGGAGCATGTTGATTTAATTTATGCCCCAACCTTTGTGGTTCAAGCTCGCCATGACAATATGATCAACACAGATAGCGCCAACATCCTTTACAACAACATCGAATCTGTTCAAAAGCAAATTAAATGGTATGAAGAATCCGGACATGTGATTACCCTTGATCAAGAGAAAGAACAGCTTCATGAAGACGTTTATGCATTTTTAGAAACACTAGAATGGAACGATTAAAAGCACCCGAAAAGGAGGGATTTGCTTGGAAGATAATATTCAAAAGCACATTGATAAGCTTTTGCATTATATGAAGGACGAGGCCTATAAACCGTTGACGGTACAAGAACTTGAAGCTGCATTTGGAATTCAGGATTCCAGCGATTTTAAAGAGTTTGTAAAGGCATTAGTCCAAATGGAGGAAAAAGGATTAGTTGTTCGGACCCGAAGTAACCGATACGGCTTACCGGAAAAAATGAACCTGATCCGTGGAAAGTTAACTGGTCATGCGAAGGGTTTTGCCTTTGTGATTCCGGATGAACCGGGGATGGACGATATTTTTATTCCTCCAAACGAAACAAATACGGCCATGCACGGCGATACCGTTTTAGCCCGCGTATCATCAGAAAGCTCGGGCCAGCGCCGGGAAGGCAGCATTATCCGGATTATTGAACGAGGTATCCAGCAAATGGTTGGAACCTATGTAGAAAGCAAAAGTTTCGGTTTCGTGATTCCGGATGATAAAAAATTTGCCAGTGATATTTTCATCCCAAAAGCTGCTTCAAAAGGTGCAGTGGAAGGTCATAAGGTAGTGGTAAAATTGACTACCTATCCAGAAGGGCGAAAAAGTGCAGAAGGGGAAGTCATTGAAATTCTTGGGCATAAAAATGACCCGGGAGTGGATATTCTCTCAATTATTCACAAGCATGGCTTGCCAATGGCCTTTCCAGATGATGTCTTGCAGCAGGCAAATGAAACACCAGATAAGATTGATGAGAGTGAACTTGCGAATCGACGCGATTTACGGAATGAGACCATTGTAACGATTGATGGGGCGGACGCAAAGGACCTTGATGATGCTGTAACGGTGACGAAACTTGAAAATGGAAACTACAAGCTTGGAGTACATATTGCCGATGTCAGCTATTATGTGAAAGAAGGCTCACCTATTGATGTGGAAGCTGAGGACAGGGCGACAAGTGTTTATTTAGTAGACCGGGTGATTCCGATGATTCCGCACCGGCTTTCAAACGGGATTTGTTCGTTGAATCCAAAAGTGGACCGCTTAGTTCTCTCCTGTAACATGGAAATTACTTCGGAAGGTCAAGTGGTCGATCATGAAATTTTTCAAAGTGTCATCAAGACAACTGAGCGCATGACCTATTATGATGTCAATCGGATTTTGATTGACAAAGATGAGGAAACCAGAAAACGTTATGAACCGCTCGTGCCGATGTTTGAGTTGATGGAAGAACTGGCTGCGATTTTACGCAATAAAAGAATGAAGCGGGGCGCCATCGATTTTGATTTTAAAGAATCGAAGGTCTTAGTAGATGAGGAAGGAAATCCGACCGATGTGATTCTCCGTGAGCGTTCAGTTGCTGAGCGATTAATTGAAGAATTTATGCTTGCGGCAAATGAAACGGTCGCAGAACATTTTCATTGGATGGAAGTTCCGTTCATTTACCGTATCCACGAGGATCCAAAGGAAGATAAGCTGCGGAAATTTTTCGAGTTTATCACAAACTTCGGCTATATTGTAAAAGGTACGGCCAATGAAGTTCACCCTAGAGCCCTTCAGGAAATTATAGAAGAAGTTCAGGGTAAGCCGGAGGAAATGGTTATTTCAACGGTGATGCTACGCTCGATGCAACAGGCGAAGTATGATCCGGAAAGCTTAGGCCACTTTGGGCTGTCGACTGAATTTTATACCCATTTTACCTCACCAATTCGTCGTTATCCTGATACGATTGTGCACCGTTTAATCCGCACGTATTTGATTGAAGGCAAGCTGGATGAGGCGACAAGGGAAAAATGGAATGCGCAGCTGCCGGAAATCGCAGCCCATTCCTCAAGAATGGAACGCCGTGCCGTTGATGCGGAGCGGGAAACGGATGAATTGAAGAAAGCGGAGTACATGGAGGACAAAATTGGCGTTGAGTATGATGGGATTATCAGCTCCGTCACCAATTTTGGGATGTTTGTTGAGCTTCCGAATACAATTGAAGGACTTGTCCATGTCAGCTATATGACGGATGATTATTACCGCTTCGACGAACGCCACTATGCGATGATTGGCGAACGCACCGGTAATGTATTCCGTATTGGCGACGAAATCACGGTTCGAGTTGTAAAGGTCAATAAAGAGGAGCGCTCGATTGATTTTGAAATCGTCGGGATGAAGGGTACACCACGCCGCGAACGGTCAGAAGCGCCGAAGGTCTTTAAGACCGGCAGTGATACCAATAAACCTCGTCGAAACAAGCAGCAGGGAGACCGTAATCAAAGGTCCGGTGAGGGCGGCCAAGGCGGCAATGGTTCCAAGTCGAAAAAGAAGCGCAAATTCTACGAAAATGTGCCGAAAAACAAAAGTACGAAGCGGAAAAAGAGAAGATAATTTATTGGAGGCTGTCAAAAAAGGAAGGTATATGCCTTTTTGATAGCCTTTTTTTAATATAAATTGGTATAAAAAAGGTATCGCAGATAAAAGTGTCAGTTACGCAGATAAAGTCTAATTTATCGCAGATAAAACGTCTGGTAACGCAGATAAAAGTAGATTTTCCGCAGATAAATTTTCAAAAGGTTGTTAAACCACGCCAAAATACCTGTTTCAATTGTACAGACCCCCAAATTCTGCTACAATTTAAAGGAAATAGAGGTGAGAACATGCCAAAAGGTGAAGGAAAAGTTGTTGCGCAGAACAAAAAAGCATATCATGACTATTTTATAGAAGAAACATACGAAGCCGGCATCGTTTTGCAAGGAACAGAAATCAAGTCGATCCGTGCGGGTAAAGTAAACCTAAAGGATTCATACGCTAGAATTCAAAATGGCGAAGCTATTCTTTTCGGGATGCATGTCAGTCCTTATGAGCAAGGGAATCGTTTTAACCATGATCCGTTAAGAACCCGCAAACTATTGCTTCATAAACGCGAAATCAATAAGCTTATTGGTGAAACAAAGGAAGCTGGCTATGCACTTGTTCCATTAAAACTTTATTTAAAAAATGGCTTTTGTAAGGTTTTAATTGGTCTGGCAAAGGGTAAGAAAAATTATGATAAGCGTGAGTCCTTGAAGCAAAAAGAAGCGAAGCGTGAAATTGAACGGGCATTCCGCGAACGACAAAAAATGTAACTTACAAATACTTACAATTGAAAAATCCGCACAATGTGTTATAATAAGTTTGTCGCTAAGGAGCGACGGAAACTTTTGCTCATAACTAAATGTTGAGCACCCGAACGTCTTAGCTAAAATCTTAACCAGATTTTAAGCATATTTTATAATGGGGACGCTACGGATTCGACAGGGGTAGTTTGAGCTTAGGTTGCGAGTCGAGGGGATCGGCCTCGTTAAAACGTCAAAGCCATAACTGGCAAAACTAACAACAACCTCGCTTTCGCAGCTTAATACTGCATAGCGGTTCCTCCCTCCATTGCCCATGTGGTAGGGTAAGGGACTCACTCTAAGTGGGCTACGCCGGATTCCACCGCCTGAGGATGAAGGAAGAGAACAACCAGGCTAGCTGACCGGACGCCTGTCGACAGGCATATGGATCAGCGAAGCGCCAATATGTCGACTACACTCGTAGAAGCTTAAGTGCCGATATCTTTGGACGCGGGTTCGATTAGTAATTAGTCGCCTTGTGTGGTAACACATAAGTGATAATCCGGCTTTATCGGTGAAACCTAAGTCGCAATAAAATGCGATAGGGCAATGCCGAGCGGTATGTGGAGCAATCCAACAGCCGTGTATCGACTCATAGGCTGCCATGATTAGTTGGTAGTACTAGGATGCGAAACCTCACCTGAAAGGTAAATTTATGGTTCGCATAAGACGCCGGAGGACCTGTTTGAAATGCAGGTTCAAGATATAGTCAGTGCCATGACGAAAGCATGGAAACGCACGTCCCGCCGTCTCCACCATACATAAGGTGGATAACAAGACTAGCATAAAGAATGCTGGTCTTTTTTATATTTCAAAAAATTTTTCCTCAAAGTCTATTTTCTTAGCCAACAATTCTGTGTTGTACTTTCCATTCCTAGGGGTAACGTTTTCATAATTCTTGAGTATCCATTGTGCCCTTCTTCGTTTTTTATCCACTCTTAGATACGGGGATATGTAACTTAGAATGGATAAAACGTCCTCTTTTTTCTTTATAGTTAGTGTAAAAGAATTTTTATGCCGTTCTGGATTATAGTTTTTTTTGTTATTAATTGTTCCGTTAGTTAGAGTTTGGACATAAATTAATAGTTCTCTATCTGTTGATGCAATTGAAATACAAGGTCGCCTATGTTCGTTCTCATGCATTCTCGTTAATGAAATAGAACCTTCGCCATCAATTATACCTGCAACATAAGCAGCTTCCCACCCTACCATTATGGTGCTTCCTCCTCTATAAATACGAACTCTTGTTCTGTTTAATGTTAATACTATTACCATGAATTTTCAATAAATAAATTAAAAGTAATATGAGTTTTAAGACAACATGTTTGGATTAACACCCAAATGATAATAGATAAAAGTGAAAATAATTTATAGAAATTGGAATGTAGGACTCACTTTTCTCGCTCTTTTCTATCTTAATACCATAAATCAGGTCATTCGTTGAGGGAATATCCTCCTATATTTCCGCAAGTTTTGACCTTTTGTTCTATTGAAGGCTATTTCGAGGTTCGTTAAAATTAGTAAATGTCGAGGAATGTCGAAAAAGTTATTGAAGGAGGTATATATGAAAAAATAACGTATACCATGGTTCGATAACATCAAAGGCTTTTTAATATTTTTGGTGGTGTTTGGGCATTTTATTGAATTATATCGAAATCCAGATCATCCTAGGATTATTCTGTATTTTTATAATGTAATATATTTTTTTCATATGCCATTATTTATTATGGTAAGCGGGTATTTCTTTCGACCTCGAAAATTTGAACGGATTATTCAATTACATTCAGTGTTTTAAGTCTGGTAAATCGCGAACGGCTTCTTGTCAAAATTAATTCTAGATCATTCTCTGGTCAAATTATCACCAGAAGGTAGAATTTTTGATATATTTCCTATGGTAAAGAATCTCATATTCTTTAACAAACTCGGAGTAAATTCTTTGTTTATTTATTTAATTCACACAAACATTGTTCGTCTATATCGGGAACTTGCACCTAAACAGCTTGTCGGTCATAAGGGCATTGTGATTTTGGCAGCCATTTTGTTTGCTTCAGTGGTCTGCTGGCTGCTAACAAGAAAGTTTATTCTCAATCTTTTCAAGCCAATTATTTTCCCGCGTTTAAACTGGATGATCAAGCGGAACGAAATCCATTCGTAAAAATGGCTATAAAAAGTTTTGCCAATCTGTGTTTTGAAAGGTATACTAGTTTGATGGAAAACTGTTTTTGATAAATTTCTAAGGTTGGGAGTATGAAAATGTCTCAATTAAATGTTGAAGCCTTTCGAGCGATTAATGATCTTGGAAAAGACTATTCTTTTTTAGATCCGGTTGCCGTTTTTCTTGCAGAATATATGCTGTATTTTTTGATTTTAGGTATTGTAGTTTATTGGTTTACTAGAACCGATAAAAATAGAATGATGATTATCCTGGCGATCATTTCTGTCGCTGTGGCTGAAGTCATCGGAAAAGTAGCCGGTAAGCTTTATTCTCATTACCAACCGTTTGCCGAACTGCCACATGTTAACAAGCTAGTTGAACATGCTGTAGACAATGCGTTTCCAAGTGACCACTCTATCATCTTTTTTTCGATTTGTTTTTCAATCCTGCTTGTGCGCAAAAAAGAGGGCTGGTTATGGATTATTCTTGCCTGCTGTGTAGCCATTTCCCGTGTAATGGTCGGGGTTCACTATCCTCTGGATGTACTAACAGGTGCTCTAATCGGAATTCTTTCTGCTTTATTTGTTTACCTGATTGCTCCAAAGCTTTCATTCTTAAATAAACTGCTTGCTTTGTATGAAAAAGTGGAAGGTGCAATCCTGCCAAGATCGAAATCTGGAGATAAACATAAGAATTTCTAATAAAAAAAAGGACTGAAACCTTGGGGTTTTAGTCCTTTTTCTTTTGAATGTGTTTTTGTAAAGTGCTAGGGTGCCTTTATGGTGTCCATTCAGGTACTTTTTCGTCTACACGGGAACATTGAACCCCTGATAGTGCCATGCACTCAAAATTTCCCCAGCATGGGAATTATAGTGTCAGTGCGCCCAAAAGTGGTTTCATTGCTCGAACGAGCGGGTTTTTGCCGGAAAAAGGGAAAAGAAAGCCGGGTTCTATGGACCGAATCAAGGGAAGAATCCCGTTCACGGTAGCATAGCAAGGTTCTATGCGACCGAATCAAGAGAAGAATCCCGTCCACGGTAGCATAGCAAAGTTCTATGCGACCGACTCAAGGGAAGAATCCCGTTCACGGTAGCATAGCAAGGTTCTATGCGACCGAATCAAGGGAAGAATCCCGTTCACGGTAGCATAGCAAAGTTCTATGCGGCCGAATCAAGAGAAGAATCCCGTCCACGGTAGCGTAGCAAGGTTCTATGGGACCGACTCAAGAGAAGAATCCCGTTCACGGTAGCATAGCAAGGTTCTATGGGACCGACTCAAGAGAAGAATCCCGTTCACGGTAGCATAGCAAGGTTCTATGCGACTGAATCAAGAGAAGAATCCCGTTCACGGTAGCATAGCAAAGTTCTATGCGACCGAATCAAGAGAAGAATCTCGCCCACGGTAGCATAGTTAAGTTCTATGCGACCGAATCAAGAGAAGAATCCCGTCCACGGTAGAATAGCAAGGTTCTATGCAACCGAATCAAGAGAAGAATCCCGTTCACGGTAGCGTAGCCGGGTTCTATGCGACCGACTCAAGAGAAGAATCCCGCCCAGGGTAGCATAGCAAGGTTCTACGCGACCGACTCAAGAGAAGAATCCCGCCCACGGTAGCATAGCCGGGGTTCTGTGCGACCGAATCTCCATCTGGGGCAATAAAATCATTTAATTAATAATTAATTGAGAAGCCATTCATGCATCAAAGAAAGAGTAGACAAAAAGCTTAAGCCTAAAATGATAGAAAGCCCCCATTTTAAATGCTTGGAACTTATTTTAGAAAATAAAAAGGACGCAAGTAAACTAAACCAAACCAAAACTGTAAAAATGATTAATCCATCCAGCACATAATAGGGCAATACTCCCCAATAAAATACCACACCTAAAATGCTACTGATAATAATTGGCCAATACAGATCCTTACCCTTATTAATGACACGCTCGCTCGACTCCTCAAGGCTTTTTCCTGAAAGAAGCGGATAAACAAAGTAGGGTAAAGCAAGCCCAAAGCTAATTCCAGTCCATAACCTTCGTGCATTACTCGATTCAAATAAATGCAAATAAGACCCCAGACCGTCAACCATTAATGGAATAAGAAGCAATAATAGGTACAAACTTGTTTTAATTGAAGGAATTGTAATTGGTGTTTTTCTTTTGAAAAAATGCAAATAAAAGAGGGATGAAAAGATTCCGATATAAATTCCGGTATCCCTGGCACAAACCGAAAGTGTCTTTCCGGAAACATGGAGTGAACGATCGTCCAGTTGATGACATATCGCTCTTCCTAAAAAATGAAATATTTCTTGAACCATCGATACCCACTCCTAAAGAAAGAACCCAATTCACAAGGTGAATTAGGTTGTCAAATGAATTAATATCCGGACATAAAGGCAGGACCAATGGAGAGTGTCGATGCCGCAAACCAGCAAATACAACTTAAAACAATGGAGACAATGCCGACAATCAAACAAGTTTTCCCTACTTGTTTCTTTTCAGGGTCCTGATCATTCATCCAAATGATTCCTAAGATAATTCCAACAACAGGTATGAAAAACGATAAAATGTATAGCAGGACTCTTATACCACCTGTCACTAGCTTCACCTCCATTATTTAAGGGCATATTTCGCACTTATGAAAATGTATGTTATCGATTCCGGGATTTTGTCTGTCCATGATTTTAAAATTTGGCTTTGTTAAACTTGCCTGTTGATTTACGCTTTAGTCGCTTCGCTTTCCGTGGGTGGTCTAAAATTTAAAAATGGTTGACAAATAAAAAGTGTGCCAATATAGTTAACCTTGTTAATAGTTAATGAGTTGAATAATTAAACAAGAGAATTACTTAGTGTGAGGTGAAAAGATACATATATGTCTGATAAAAACATTCAAGAATTAGTGGACCGGTATATTACTATTTCCTTTTCCGTGAATAAAAAAGCAGAATCGCTAGTCAAAGAACAGATTGGCAGCGATCTTACCAATGACCAACACTATATGCTACGGTATATCAACAAGGCAGGAACCTGTACATCTTCTGAATTAGCAGAGGTATTTGAGGTGAAAAAGAGCGCCATCACAGCTATCATTAATCGGATGTGGGAAAAAGGTTTAATAAAACGCACCCGTGATGAAAATGACCGGCGTGTAGTTTACTTAACATTAACGGAGAAGGGCATTGACTTATTTGAACAAACAGAAGATCGAATCCATAAGCTGGTTGAATCAATCATTACCCGGTTCGATGAAATCGAAATCAAACAATTTTTAGATACGTATGAAAAGTTGAATCAAGTACTTATGGAGAATTGCAGGGGGAGTAAAGGGTGAAATTTATTATAAAAAGCAAATGGCTGATTATGATTGCCTGGATTGCCATCATTGTTGGATTGTTCATGGTAGCCCCAAATATGGCGGACCTTGTCCGTGATAAGGGGCAGGTTGATGTTCCAAAGGGATATTCTTCCCATTTAGCTTCAGAGATTATGAATCAAGTTCAGAAACAGAAGGATGGCGGCAATGAAACACAAGTCGCCCTTGTGTTTCATGATAAAAAAAAGTTAACAAATGCTGAAATCGCGGAAGCAAAAAAGGCGATTCAAGAGCTCGAAGATAATAAAGAAAAGCTAGGTATTACAGAAATCCTGAGCCATTTTAATGAAAAAAGTTTAAAAAATCAACTGGTTGCGGGGGACGGGAAATCCATTCTTGCTTCTGTTAAAGTGGCCTGGAATGACCGTGAGCCCAAAGAAGTCAGTGCTACCTTGTATAAAACCATTGAAAATGTAAAGGTGGATCATTATTACACCAGTAACTGGATGATCAATGAGGATTTGATGAAAAGCTCAGAAGAAGGCTTGAAGAAAACAGAAGGGATTACAGTCGTCTTTATTTTAGGTGTATTACTTCTTGTTTTTCGTTCATTAATATCACCGTTAATTCCCTTGCTAACAGTGGGTATTACGTATCTGGCTTCACAATCCATTGTTGCTATTTTAGTAGATAAGCTGGATTTCCCTGTCTCCAACTATACACAAATCTTTCTGGTTTGCGTTTTATTCGGAATCGGGACAGATTACTGTATTTTATTGCTTAGTAGATTTAAAGAAGAATTGTCTCAAAGGGAGACAATGGTCGATGCGATTGTGGAAACCTATCGTACGGCAGGAAAAACGGTGTTTTTTAGCGGTTTAGCCGTAATGATTGGTTTTGCAACGATTGGTTTTTCCCAATTCAAACTCTATCAATCTTCATCTGCAGTAGCCATTGGGGTCGCAATGCTGTTGGTTGCCTTGTTTACCGTTGTCCCATTTTTTATGGCTGTCTTGGGAAGAAAGCTTTTCTGGCCGTCAAAGGGCTGTGCGGAACATGCTGAGAGCAAGCTTTGGGGTGTAGTTGGGAGGTTTTCGTTAGCACGTCCATTGATTTCATTGTTAATTGTTGCGGCCATTTGTGTTCCGTTCCTCGTTACGTATGATGGAAAATTATCGTTTAACTCGTTAGAAGAAATCAGTGGTAAAGTTCCTTCCATCCGTGCTTTCAATGCCATCGCTGACAGCTTTGGTCCGGGAGAATCAATGCCGACGCAAATCGTTATTAAAAATGATGAGGCGATGAATTCAACAGACTATATGGAATTGGCTGAAAAAATTAGTCAAGAAGTAGAAAAGGTGGATCAAGTTGACACGGTCCGTTCTGTCACAAGGCCAACAGGTGAAAAAATTAAAGAATTTTACGTGAATAAGCAAGCAGAAAGTCTTGGAGATGGTTTAGGGAAGGGCAAGGATGGAATTACGAAAATTAGTGACGGTCTGCAAGATGCAGGCAGCAAACTATCAAAATCCGGGCCGCAATTAAAAGGGGCGGTTAATGGAATTGACGGATTAATTACGGGAACCAATCAATTGCAAGCAGGCTTGACGGATATTCAAACCAACCTCGCCAAAATTGAAAATGGCATCCGCCAAGGCTCAGCGGGTTCTACAGAATTGAAAAAGGGTTTAGAAAAAACAAAAGCAGGTGCTGAGGACTTACTTGCCGGCAACAAAAAGCTGCAAAAGGGTTATCAGAACCTAGATGCAAATCTTAAAATCTTAAACACTAAATATATGGATGTTGCCAGTGGATTGACAGCATTATCCGGTTCGCTAGCCCAGATTAAGGGAGAAGATTTTACTTATTTGGAAAGTCATTATGATGGATTAGCGAAAGAAGGGCAATATCAAAAAATAAAAGGAACCGTTCAAGTACTCCAGCAGCAACTTGCACCACTTGCAAGTGGTCTTAATCAGTTAAACGCAGGTCTTTCACAAATTACCAAGGGAATGGATTCCGCAAACACTGGATTTGCAAAAGCAAATGGCGGCCAGAAGGGACTTGCTGCGGGCCTGGAAAAGTTGATTAACGGAATGGAGCAGCAGCAGGCAGGACTTGATCAGTTAGCAAACGGGCAAGGGCAAATTGTTGCCAATATGCCGAAGCTGACTAGTGGTTTATCTGGAATAAACGCTGGACAAAAGCAGCTGCTATCAGGGTTTGGCGGTTTAACTGGCCAATTAACGCAGTTATCGAACGGGCTTGATCAAAGTGCGAAAGGGTTAAATCAAGTTTCGGATGGTCTTGGTTCAGCTCAGGGGTATTTATCTGACTTATCCGACTCGACCAGTATGTCCGGGTTCCATATGCCAAAAGAAGTGGTGGAAAGTAAAGATTTTAAAGACGCAATCGATACCTATATGTCGGATGACCGGAAAGTCATGACAATGGATGTGGTATTTAAAGCAAATCCATATTCCAATGAGGCGATTCATCAGGTCCCTGAAATTAAGGATGCGGTGAAAAGAGCGGTAAAAGGGACAAAGCTTGAAAATGCTGTTGTTGCGGTTGGTGGTATTACCAGTTCAAACGCGGATTTAAATAAAATGTCCAATCAGGATTTTTCCCGGACGGTTGTCTTAATGCTGATTGGAATCACGTTTATTTTAATTCTCTTATTTAGATCGATGATCATGCCGATATATATTATTGGATCCCTAATTTTAACGTACTATACCTCAATGGCGATGAATGAAGCGCTATTTGTGAACCTGTTGGGTTATACAGGAATTAGCTGGGCCGTTCCTTTCTTTGGATTTGTGATCCTGATGGCTCTAGGGGTGGACTATAGTATTTTCTTGATGGACCGATTTAATGAGTACAGGGATTTAAAGGTAGCAGATGCAATGCTGTTATCAATGAAAAAAATGGGTACGGTCATTATTTCAGCCGCCATTATTTTAGGGGGAACATTTGCAGCGATGATGCCATCCGGGATGTTATCATTGCTCCAGATTGCAGCGATTGTCCTAGTCGGTTTATTATTATACGCGTTTGTCATACTTCCGTTGTTTATTCCTGTTATGGTTAAAAACTTCGGCAAAGCAAATTGGTGGCCGTTCCATGGCATGACAAATAATTTAAAGTGAAAAATCAAAGAGGTATCCTTTGGATGCCTCCAGATTGTCGAGAAAGGGTATTTTCCCCAGTCGCTTTTTTCTTAGTCGCTGTGTATAAATTTAGTAGAAATAGTAATGTCAGAAACTTTGTATAATCGGTACTCTGAACTCACTTTTATGGTGAGTTTTTTTGTTTAAAAACTATAAATTTCTTGTTTCTATTCCTTTCTATCTGTTTTAATAGTTTTGTAATATTTTTGATATATTTGAAACATTTTGCGTGAAATATCGTCTATAATGGTCGTAAGGACATAAAATTACAGCAAAGAGGGATTTGAAAAATGGGGATGGGGAAAAATAGATGGATGAAAGGAACCTTTCTGCTCAGTCTTGCATTGGGGATATTCACTTCGGGGGCCTTTATCATCTATAATTCTAGCTCAAAGGCTAAAGCAAATGAACCGAGTATTCAAAAGGATAGCCGCAAAATGCCTTTAAAAAAGAGTGCGGAAACGATTTATCAAGTAACGATGGATGATCTATTTGAAAAGAAAAGGATTCAAGACAAACAGCATGCAGATTTAGTACAAAAACGGGAAAAAGTAGATGAAGAGACTCATAACGAAGAACATAAACCTACAGCAAAGCACACTTCTCCAGAACATGCAGCCGTAAACAAAAATAAAACTCCTAATTCATCGAAAAAGGACACCAATGCAGTTCAACCAAAGGAAAGCAACTCAAAACCTGTAAGTAATGGGAAAAGAACGATTTATCTAACCTTTGATGATGGTCCGGAAAGTTTTTCCGAGGATATTCTAGCAGTGCTGGAAAAATATCATTTCAAAGCAACTTTTTTTATGTTGGACGGAAATATTAAAAGGTATCCCAATGCGGTTAAAAAAATGGTGAAATTCGGGGATAGTATCGGGATTCATGGAGTAACGCATAATGTCAAACTTTTCTATGCATCGGAAAAATCTGTCTTGAGGGAAGTAAATCAGACCCAACACTCTTTAAAAACCATAACAGGGGAAGATTCCCATCTAATTCGAACACCTTATGGCAGCTATCCATATATGTCAAATAAAGAAAAACAGGCAGTGTCGAAAAGCGGGTATAGGATGTGGGACTGGAATATTGACAGTCAGGACTGGTACTACAAGGACGAACGATTTGTAAAAAATGTGATTCAGCAATTGAAGCAGAAATCAAAACAAAAGGGACCGATTGTAATTCTAATGCATGAAAAAAGGGAAACCTTGAAACACCTGCCTAAACTGCTGGACTATTTAAACATACATGGCTATGAAAGTAAAGCGCTGGACGACTCGATGAAACCTGTCCATTTTTAACGGAGTGGCTGAAAGGATTCTTTCTAAAAAGTAACAATTTTAAAAAATGATTTGTTATAATGAAATTAGTATATTTAGAATAAGGATAATAATGGGGTTAGATTAAATATATGATCAATAAACTTTGGCAGAGCAGCGGTTTTAAAAGAATATTAATCTTCATTTTCATTGCCCTTATCATTTATGGGATGAAAGAGATGATTAATTTAATCTTATTTACCTTTATTTTTACTTTTTTAATGGATCGTTTAGTTAAATTTATTGAGGGGAAAATTAGGCTGAATCGAAAGATTATCGTGGTGATCTCCTATGCCGTAATTGTTGGATTACTTTCGTATGGCTTGGTCGTTTATTTACCGCTTATTGCAGGAGAGATAACGCAGCTTATTAAGCAGCTTACCACCTTTTATACAACCAAGCATGATAATATTGTTTTGAATTATATTACGGAAAAAATTGAAGAAATCCAAATATCGAATTATTTAGAACAGGGGTTCACCTTCATAATCAAATATTTTACGGATATAAGCAAGGTGAGCTTGCAAATCCTTTTGGCGCTTTTAATGAGTTTATTTTTCCTGTTAGAAAAACCAAGGTTAATTGAGTTTACAAAGAAATTTAAAAAGAGTAAGGTTTCCTCCATTTACGTTGAAATTGAGTTTTTTGCCCGAAAATTTGTGGGTACATTCGGTAAAGTAATCGAGGCTCAATTAATTATTGCGGTGGTTAACTGTATTTTAACGACGATTTCATTATGGATTTTGGATTTCCCGCAGTTGGGCGGACTATCGATTATGATTTTCCTTCTTGGTCTCATTCCGGTAGCTGGAGTGATTTTATCGTTAATCCCACTGACGATTATCGCCTATAGTATCGGCGGTTTGATAAAGGTTCTTTATATTGCAATTGCCATCGCGATTATTCATGGGATTGAAGCGTATATCTTAAACCCAAATTTGATGTCGTCTAAGACTAATCTTCCTGTTTTCTACACGTTTATTATCTTGATTTTCTCTGAGCACTTTTTTGGGGTTTGGGGTTTAATTGTCGGAATTCCGATCTTTGTTTTCCTATTGGATGTATTAGAAGTAACAGATCAAAAAAAGGTATAAATTGCACCCCCGTTTCAAAAAGAAATGGGGGTTGTGTTATTCTAATGGTATGAAGGAGGTTATTATAATGAGCGAATGTAAGCTTGACCATTCACATGCAGATGTAAAAAAGAAATATGAATCACAAGCAGCCTTTTTGCCTGATGAGATGAAGCCATTATTTGAGCAGTTTTTTGAAAAAGAACACTCACAGGCATTGTTAAATGAAATGTTCCATTTGTTGAAAAAATACGACCTGGCATCAGATGAAGAACAAAGTAAGAGAAATAATCAATTATATCTTGTGTTGAAGAATGTATAATCATCACGTCCCGATCATAAACCGGGACGTTTTTTTGAATAAAATTTTTTTATGAATCTGGTTGTATTAGAAAATATTAAGGGTATTAATGATTAAAAAAGAATAGGGGATATGATGAGAGAATTATTTCAATTATTAAAAAAGGGTAATAAGTCAGCGATGATGGCTGCGATTATTAATACAATCATAGCCATCATTAAAGGGGTCGCCTATTCCTTTACAGGCAATGTGGCGATGTTCGCCGAAACGATGCATAGTATAGGGGACGCAGCAAACCAGTTATTTGTTTTTATTGGTTCAGCCTTAAGCAAAAAAGCTCCAACCGAACGATTTCCCAACGGATTCGGCCGCTTGGTCAATTTAGTTCTTTTAGGTGCCGTTTTAGTTGTTGGAATCATGGCATTTGAGACAATTGTGGAAGGGTATCATCATGTTATTCACCCAACAGCATCCCATGGTTTTATTCTTAATATCATTGTGTTAGGGGTATCCACGCTTCTTGAAACATCTGTTTTATTTAAAGCGATGAAGGAAATTTTACATGAAGTAGAGATTCAGGCAAAAGGATTAAATGTATTTGCCCAAAGCTTTGCGAATTTGGGAAGAGCAAAGCCGGCAACAAAACTGGTTTTTATGGAGGATATGGTCGCAACACTTGGAGGCTTATTGGCCATTATCGCTGTCCTTATTTCTCATTTTACTGCATTTCACCAGGCAGAGGGTCTTGTTTCGATCATAATTGGAGCGATGATGTTCTTTGTTGTCGGCAGGGTGTTTTTAGATAATGCAGCAGGAGTAATCGGTCAGGCAGATGAAGAAATGGAGGACAAAATCGGTAAGCTTGTGATGGCAGATCCTGATGTTAAGGATATTCAGGGGATTACCGTGATTAAAGAGGGGGAAGACCTGCACGTGGAATTGGAAATAGAGGTCGACCCGAAATTAACGGTTGCTGCGGCAGATGATATAAAAGACCGACTTGAGGAAAGAATTATGGCGGAAAAGGGCGTAGTGGATGTCACAATCGAAATTGATGAAGATGATCAGGTGATGAATTGGAAACCCTAGACGGAAGAAACTGCAAATTAAGCAGTCGTAAAGTATAAAACAAATTGGATGTTGGGAACCTAATGGAACACCGTGCTATTAGGGGGAGACATAATGGTTTCACATACGGCAAGATTATCCAGTTCTGAAATTGGCGGACTATGGGCACTGTTTCTCCAAGAGGATATGGGGATCCGCTTATTGGAATATTTTCTCCATCATAATCAGGATGAAGAAATTCAAAGTGTGCTAGAGCAAGCACTTGCTACTTCCATAAGACGTATTCAACAAATAACCGAAATTTTTACGGAAGAAGGAATCCCCCTGCCAGATCGACTCACAAATGATGATATCGACCTTTCCGCCCCCCCTTTGTTTTATGATACATTTGCGTTAAGCTTTGTATATTCAATGGGTCGGATGACTATGGTCAACATGAGCTTTATCACCTCCAATGTGGCAAGAATGGATGTTCTAAATCTTTTTACATCAATTGTGAAAGAATCCGCCAATTTGTATCAAAATGCTACTACTTTAATGCTTAAAAAGGGAATCTATGACCGGCCTCCGATGATTCCGTACCCTAAAAAGGTTGAATATATTGAAAAACAAACCTATATATTGGGGCTTGGCAAGAAAAGACCATTAAACACACCTGAAATTACTGAGATTTTCTTTAATGTTGAAAGGAATTATTTTTCTATTATAATATGTACCGCTTTTTTACAAATTGTTAAAGACAAGGAAATACGAAAGTATATTAAAGAAGGCAAAGAAATTTCTGAAAAGCAAATCCGGGTGTTTAACGATCTTCTCATGCGGGAAGAGCTTTTGGGAATAAAACCAACCACAATGGAGGTAACGGATTCACAGGTGGCTCCTTTCTCCGATAAATTAATCGTTTTGCTCTTTCATAGTTTAAATGCCATTGATATCACTTTTCTTGGCCATGCCTTGTCCTTATCGATGCGGACAGACTTGGCAGCCCATTATCAAAAATTTATTCTTGAGATTTTACTTTACGCGGAGAAAGGCTTTAATATTATGGTCGACCGTGGGTGGATGCAGCAACCCCCTCATGCACCCAATCGAAGAGAATTAGAAGGTTTAACATAAAGAAAACTCGCCGATTGGCGAGCCCCTTAGGGCGAAGACAGAGGCGTAGTTGCACTTATGCGTACTAGGAAAGTATAAACTTGGAAAAAGTTTATACTTTCCTAGTAGCTGAAAAAGGTCCGTCGATAATGACGAACCTTTTTTAGCTTTCTTATTCCCATGGCTTATTAATGGTTAAGTGTGCTGCTAGTTCTTTGCTGTTCTGTCTGTGCACTTTTCGTTCTTCGGCACGTTTTAATGCAGTTTCATGTAATTTCTTTTCTTCCTCGGTTTCAGGGATGATTCCAGGTACGGCTGCGGGTTTGCCGTTATCATCCAAAGCAACAAAGGTTAAAAACGCTGTGGCAGCAATTTTTCTATCCCCTGTAATAAGGTTTTCAGCAATAATTTTAACAAAGACTTCTACCGAAGTTCTCCCTGTCCAGGTTACAAATGATTCGAAACAGACGGAATCCTGGGGAGTAATCGGACTCAAGAAATCTACAGAATCAGTCGAAGCCGTGACACATTCCTTCCGTGAATGTCTTGTTGCGGAAATGGATGCAATCATATCCACATCACTCATTAATTTTCCGCCAAATAATGTATGATGATTGTTTACATCATTTGGAAATATCCTGCTTGATCTTACCACTTTTGAATCATTACATGTTTTTGCGTCCATTTATAAACCTCCATCACTTACGTACTCACAATATGCTTATTTTTCACCAGAATTTTATGTAATAACCAAAATAATTTTAATCTAATGTTCATGACACTTTAAGGAAAAAAGTGGTTTAATGAAGGCATTATGATAAAAAATAAGAAAAGTAGACCTTATGGTAGATGGGGGATTTCGAATGGGAAAAAATCTTCTTATTTGTTTATTCATCATATTGATGATTCTTGGACAAACAGCCTGCCAAAGCATGATTGGAATACATAATCATGATCATCAGACATTAGCGAAACAGCATGAAGCGAAACTTAAAGAGATTGTACAAAAGGGGAAAACAACACAACAGAGAATAAGTGACTATTTAAGATATAAACATATTAATGGAAGTGTTGCGGTTTTAAAGAATCATAAATTGGTCTATAACAAGGGGATTGGCTATGCGAATTTCAAAGCGCATATTTTAAACCAACCCTATACTAGCTATCCAATTGGTTCGATTACAAAGGCTTTTGTTGCAACAAGCATTATACAGCTGCAAGAAAAAGGAATGCTATCCATTGAAGATCCTTTATCAAAGTATATTCCCGATTTTCCTAATGGCAGAGAGATAAAATTAGTTCATTTATTAAGCCATACTTCAGGAATTCAAAAGCCCCTATGGCAAATATGGGATACAAGGCCAGTAGATATCATAAACGAAGCTGCAAAAAGGCCGTTATTGTTTTATCCGGGTACAGAATGGGATTACAAAGACATTAATTACTTGATATTGGGCTATATTCTTGAAAAGGTTTCGGGAACAACACTTAATGAATATATTCAAAAAAATATTTTTGTACCAGCAGGAATGAAAAATTCCGGGTTCATAACAGAGGAAAACCCTTTTCCATCTACATCAACCGGTTATCTAAAAATCAGCCGTCATTTACACCCAATTAAGAAACTGAACCCTTATCCCCTATTTAGCTGCGGTGATATTTACACAACAGCACTTGATTTATCCCGTTTCGATGAGGCATTATTTGGTGGTAAACTTATTTCAAGGACTAGTTTGAAGGAAATGCTTAGGCCTAGGAGTATCTCGAAATACGGATTTGGCCTTTATCATTATCCGGACAGTATTTTTAGCCGAGGCGTTTTATTAGGCTGGGAATCATTTCATGTATATTATAAAGATAAAACCCAAATTACGATCTTATTGAATATTCATTCCAAAAAGACAAAAATTAAAGCCATTGCAAATGATATTCACACAATTATTAAACTTGGAAAATCCCACCATTTGGGAATGTGACCGAGTATTTTTAAATGCAGTGGATAAAATGGAGGAAAAATATGAGTATGCAAAAGCAAATCATGCAGGAGTTAAATGTATCTTCTGAGATTAACCCAAAAGCGGAAATTAGAAAAAGAATGGATTTTTTAAAAAGTTATTTGCTTAAAACAAAGGCAAAAGGCTTTTGTTTAGGGATTAGCGGCGGTCAGGATTCCACCCTTGCCGGGCGACTTGCGCAGTTATCGATAGAAGAACTGCGGAAGGAGGGAAATGAAGCTGTTTTTATTGCGATTCGTCTGCCCTATGGTGTACAAAAAGATGAAGAGGATGCCCAAAGATCCTTGTCTTTTATTCAGGCAGACCAGGAGTATGTTTTTAACATAAAGTCGTCTGTCGATGCGGTCCAAACAGAGTATGATGGGATGACAAAAGGTGAACCTTTAAGTGATTATCAAAAAGGAAATGTAAAAGCTAGAATGAGAATGATTGCCCAATATGCAGTTGGCGGAATGGAAGGTCTTCTTGTCATTGGTACTGATCATGCGGCTGAAGCTGTAACCGGTTTTTATACGAAGTATGGCGACGGGGGTGCTGATGTTCTTCCACTTACAGGTTTAACGAAACGACAAGGAAAGGCTTTGTTAAAAGAACTTGGGGCGGATGAGCGTTTATATTTAAAAGTGCCGACAGCAGATTTACTGGATCATAAGCCGGGACAAGCGGATGAAACGGAATTGGGAATTACCTATGATGAGCTGGATGATTATCTTGAGGGAAAACCTGTTTCAAATGAGGTTGCTGAAAAAGTTGAAAATCGTTATCGCATAACAGAACATAAACGCAGACTGCCGGCAACAATGTTTGATTCATGGTGGAATTAAAGATCCAAATAGACCTATTAGAATATTTTCTAATAGGTTTTTCTACATTAAATTTTTCTAAAAGGATAAAATATCTTTACAGAAGCATGTTAGATATAATATGATAATCCAAGTAAAACAATAAGAATTCGGGGGGTTATATTCGTGAAAAAGCTTTCAGTAGTATTTGCACTATTACTAAGTTTTATGTTAGTACTGTCAGCATGTGGTACAAGTTCCACTAATGATAAAAAGAACGACAATCAATCTGCTTCAAAGGGAAACCAAGACTTATTGGCTAAGATTAAAGCAGATGGAAAAATTCTCATTGGTACGGAAGGTACATATGCACCATTTACGTTCCATGATAAAAGCGGTAAATTAACCGGATTTGATGTAGAGGTTGCAACAGAAGTTGCTAAGCGTCTTGGTGTTACACCAGAATTTAAAGAAACACAATGGGATGCAATGTTTGCTGGTTTAGATGCAAAACGTTTTGACATGATTGCTAATGAGGTTGGAATTCGTCCAGACCGTCAGAAAAAGTATGATTTTTCCGATCCATATATCACTTCCAGCGCAGTCCTAATTGTTCGTAAAGATAACAATAAAGTGAAAAAATTTGAGGATTTAAAAGGTTTAAAATCTGCTCAATCCATGACAAGTAACTATGCGGATATCGCAAGAAAATATGGTGCGAACATTGTAAGTGTTCCAGGCTTTAATGAATCCATTGATCTTCTTGGTGCTAATCGTGTAGACGCTACGGTTAATGATAAAATTTCATTTTTAGATTATAAAAAACAAAAGCCAGATGCACCTGTAAAAATTGCATCTACCTCAGCGGATGCTTCACAAAGTGGAATGATGTTTAGAAAAGATAATAAAACACTTGTTGATGCTGTAAACAAAGCACTTAAAGATATGATTGCAGATGGCACCTACAAAAAAATCTCTGAGAAATGGTTTGGTGAAGATGTACTTAAATAGTATTTTTGCTGACCCGGAGAGAACAGCACGTTTAGTGGATATTGCTCAAAGTTCCTTTCTGCCCCTTTTGAAAGGGGCTATTTTTTATACAATACCCTTAACGTTGATTACCTTTGTCATTGGTTTAATTCTTGCTATTTTAACGGCATTGGCGAGAATTTCGCATCTTAAAATTTTACAAATTATTGCCAGAGTTTATGTTTCTATCATTCGGGGTACCCCTTTGTTAGTCCAGTTGTTCATCATTTTTTATGGTTTACCGACCGTTGGGATTACTCTAGATTCCTATGTTGCAGCCATTATTGGTTTTTCTCTTAGTGTTGGTGCATATGGGTCCGAAATTATTCGTGCCGCGATTATCTCGATCCCAAAAGGACAATGGGAAGCGGGTTACTCAATCGGAATGTCGTATTCTCAAGTATTAAGGAGAATTATCCTGCCTCAAGCTACAAGAGTTTCAATACCGCCCTTATCAAACTCATTTATTAGTCTTGTAAAAGATACATCTCTGGCCTCACTTGTTCTTTTAACTGAGTTGTTTCGAAAGGCACAGGAAATTGCTGCAAGCAATTATGAGTTTTTATTGGTTTATACTGAAGCGGCACTTGTTTATTGGGTCATTTGCTTTTTCCTTTCCATCCTTCAACAATCAATGGAAAAGAGACTGGACCGCTATGTGTCTTAAGTAAAGGAGAATGACCATGATATCAATTAAAGGACTATATAAGCAATTTGACCATTTAGAAGTATTAAAAGGGATAGATATTGAGGTGGAAAAAGGGAAGGTGGTTGTCATCATTGGACCGTCCGGTTCGGGGAAAACAACGATGCTTCGCTGCTTGAATGTTTTGGAAACACCGACGAAGGGTGTTATTTCCATCGAAGGACAAAGTCTCGATTTCTCTAAGCCAGTTTCAAAAAAAAATATTGCTTCTTTTCGCCGCTTAACTGGTATGGTCTTTCAAAATTATAATTTATTCCCGCATAAAACCGCAGTGGAAAATGTAATGGAGGGGCCAACCATCGTCAAGGGTGAAAATAAAGATTCAGCTCGAAAAAGAGCGGTTTCTCTATTGGAAAAAGTCGGGCTCGGGGACAAAATTGATTACTATCCTGCACAGCTCTCAGGCGGACAGCAACAGCGTGTAGGTATAGCCAGAGCGCTTGCAATGGAGCCGGAGGTTATGCTGTTTGATGAACCGACCTCTGCTCTTGACCCTGAACTTGTCGGGGAGGTTCTCAAGGTAATGAAGGACCTTGCCCAAGAAGGAATGACGATGATTGTTGTTACCCATGAAATGCGCTTTGCCCGTGAAGCAGCGGATGAAGTTATTTTTATGGATCAGGGTGTGGTTGTTGAGAGAAACAAACCAGAAGAGATTTTCACTAACCCAAAAGAAGAACGGACACGAAAATTTTTAAATATGATTCAATAAAAAGTGCTATGGCTTCGGTCGTGGCACTTTTTTTCTTATCAATGTTGTCATTAACAAAAATTTAGTTTTTACCCTCAAAAAATCCCCACAAACCAAATTTTTCCGATAAAATGATTATGTGAAACTTTTTACATTTTTTCTACGTATATACAAATAGAGACAAGAAAAGGAGTGGATGCCTATTTATGGAGCCGTTTAGCATTCCTTTGGAAACCATCTATCTATACGCACTTATAATATCGGGTGTATTAACCATTTTGTATGTTTTGTTTGCGGATGTGTTTCATTTTCAAGGAGCCGGAGATGGCGGACTGCATCTTCTCAATCCGGTATTGATTTTTGCATTTGTGACAGTACTCTCAGCCTGTGGGTTTCTGCTGGAAAAATTGTCATCGCTTCATTATGGATTGATTTTGGCGATTTCTGCTGTTGCTGCTTTTATCGTTGTGACATTATTAAATGTTTTTGTTCTTATTCCCTTATCGTCGGCTGAAGAGTCACTTGTTTATAAAGAGAGTGATTTACGCGGCAGGATTGGTACTGTTATCACTGCAATCCCTGCAGACGGCTTTGGGGAAGTCATGATTGAAAATATTAGCGGTAGAATTGCCAAACCCGCTTCAAGCTTTGATGGCGTGGCCATTCCAAATGGCACAAAGGTGCTTGTGGTCCAAGTAGAAAATGGCGTATTACAAGTTACCATCAATCAAGAAATAGAGAGTTTCATATAAGGGGGAGTTTCAATGGGTTTTGGAATTATTTGGGTAATTATTGGGATTGTAGCATTAATCCTTATTGCCCTAATCGGGGTTTTTATTACAAAATATAAAACGGCGGGACCTGATGAGGCACTGATTGTAACAGGTAGTTTTCTTGGAAACCGCAATGTTCATGTGGATGAATCAGGTAATAAAATCAAAATTATCCGTGGCGGAGGTAGTTTTATTTTACCAGTTTTCCAGCAAGCAAAACCGCTTAGCCTTCTTTCAAGTAAGTTAGAAGTAACGACACCAGAGGTATATACGGAACAGGGTGTTCCAGTTATGGCTGACGGGGTAGCGATTATTAAAATTGGCGGCTCGATTAGTGAAATAGCTACAGCTGCAGAGCAATTCCTTGGAAAGGCGAAGGAAGACCGCGAAAATGAAGCGCGTGAAGTTCTCGAAGGTCATCTGCGCTCCATTCTCGGCTCAATGACGGTAGAAGAAATTTATAAAAATCGAGATAAATTCTCGCAGGAAGTCCAAAGAGTAGCCTCACAAGATTTAGCAAAAATGGGCTTAACCATTGTATCGTTTACGATTAAAGATGTACGTGACAAAAATGGCTATCTGGACTCATTGGGGAAACCTCGAATTGCTCAAGTGAAGCGCGATGCCGATATTGCCACGGCTGAAGCAGAAAAAGAAACACGGATTAAAAAGGCTGAAGCTTCTAAGGAAGCAAAACGTTCTGAATTGGAACGAGCAACAGAAGTTGCGGAAGCGGAAAAAATCAATCAGTTGAAAATTGCTGAATTCCGCCGTGAACAGGATATTGCCAAGGCGCGTGCCGACATGGCCTATGACCTTGAAAGTGCCAGATCGAAACAAGAAGTTACGGAACAGGAAATGCAGATTAAGATCATTGAGAGACAAAAACAAATTGAACTGGAAGAAAAAGAAATTCTCCGCCGTGAGCGCCAGTACGATTCAGAAGTGAAGAAAAAAGCGGATGCGGATCGCTACTCTGTTGAGCAGGCAGCTGCTGCAAATAAGGCAAGGGAGATTGCGGAAGCAGAAGCGAATAAATACCGGATTGAAGCCATGGCGAAAGCTGAGGCTGAAAGAATTCGCATGGACGGTCTTGCAAAAGCGGAAGCACAGAAAGCACAAGGTCAATCCGAGGCTGAAATTATTCGCTTAAAAGGTTTAGCTGAAGCAGAAGCGAAGGAAAAAATTGCCGAAGCGTTCGAGCAATTTGGTCAGGCGGCGATTCTTGACATGATCGTCAAAATGCTTCCAGAATACGCGAAGCAAATAGCTAGCCCGCTTTCGAATATCGATAAAATTACCGTTGTCGATACTGGCGGAGGTTCAGGTGCAAATGGCGGCGCCAACAAAATTACCAGCTATGCCACGAACTTAATGGCTAGCCTTCAAGAGTCATTAAAAGCCTCAAGTGGAATTGATGTAAAGGAATTAATTGAGAATTATTCCGGAAAATCCAATGTAAAAAGAAGCATTGAGGAATTGACCGAAGAAGTGAAAAAGACAGCAGAATAAATTTGAAAAATCCTTATCCGTTGTGATAAGGATTTTTTTCGCCCCAAAAATAAGATGCCCCACAAATAGGGACATCACTATGTAATCAGAGAGGTTAAGGAAAGGAGTGCAGTGTTTCTTCCACTTTCGTTCTTACACATCCATATTAGCGAGAAAGATTGAAGATATCATGAAGAAGTTGTGGTGAATTTGTGAAGTTGAAAACATCACAGAAATGAAATGTTATAGTATGGGTGAGAGGGAGTGGTGTACGATGAAGATTTTACTAGTAGATGATGAAAGACGAATAATCGAAGTTCTCGAAGCCTACCTCGAAAGGGAAGGATATGAGATTCATAGTGCAGATAATGGCATTGATGCTTTAAAAAAAGTGAAATCAGTCCAGCCTGATTTAATCATATTAGATTTGATGCTGCCCGATATTTCCGGTGAAGAGGTTTGCCGTTTAATCAGGAAAGAATCCGATGTCCCAATTCTTATGCTGACAGCGAAATCGGCAGAGGATAACCGTATAAATGGGATCATCATTGGTGCTGATGACTATTTAACGAAGCCATTCAGCCCAAGAGAAGTAGTTGTTCGTGTCCAAGCGATTTTCCGTCGTGTGAAAAAGTCTGAAAAAGTCGAACGGCTTGAATTTAACGGAAAAAAACTTGCTATTGACCTTGTAAAAAAAGAGGTAACCATAAATGGACATGAAATTACGCTGACCCCGATTGAATATAAGCTTTTAACCAATATGGCAATCAATCCGGGGAGAGTCTACAGCAGAATGGATTTGCTCGAAAAAATTCAGGATGAAGGCATGTTTTACGAAGGGTATGAACGCAGTGTCGATACCCATATAAAAAATCTTCGTAAAAAAATTGAATTGGAGTCCCGGCAGCCGGAATTTATTTTAACCGTATTTGGTATGGGCTATAAATTTGGAGGAGTCGCCGATGCTGCGAACACTCCGGTCTAAAATACTCTTTTATTTATTACTGATCTCCATGATTGGCATTTTATTGGTCAGTTTTTTTATCCAATGGGGTTTTGAAGCGAGCTTTAAAAGCTATTTAGATAGCAATCGTGAAAAAAAGATTGATAGAGTGATGGTTGAGATTGAAAAAGACTATAAAAAAAATGGTCATTTTACAAGTGATCCCGTTTTTAACCTTCTTCATGAACATGCCATGACTGACCAACTTTATTTTCAATTATACGATCGTTTTGGCCGCCTGCAGATGGATTCTTCGAAAATTAGAGGGATGTTAAATAGCCTGGGATTAACAGAACCAGTCACCGGTGGCGAAGAATGGCATACGAAATCATATACGCTAAAGGTGGACCAAACGGTGATTGGGAAGCTGGTAGCTATATATCCCGAAGGATTAATCGATGATGAGCATACATTTTTGCAAACTATTCAGCTCTATATATACGGTGCTGTTTGTTTAACCATTGTCCTCGCGATTCTTTTTAGTATGCTTTTTTCCAAAAAACTAACGTCTGGCTTGAAAAAACTCTCCTTTGCTGCAGATGAACTGCAGCAGCATAATCTTACCGTCCGGATCCCTTTGGCAGGATTGCCGACAGAGGTAAAGGATTTAGCGATTTCGTTCAATAACTTAGCAGAATCATTAGCGAAGGAAGAAATGCTGAGAAAGCAATTTACTGGTGATCTTGCCCATGAACTGAGAACACCGCTTGCAACATTGAGAAGTCAAATCGAGGCCTTTCAGGATGGCATATGGGAGCCAACGCGTGAGCGTCTGCAGCAAAGCCATGAAGAATTAATGCGTTTAGTTCGCCTTGTTAATGAGCTTGAAAAGCTGCTTGCAGCGGAAAACCCACAAATTCGCTTGGAAAAAATCGAGTTAGAAGCAGGAAGTGTACTGGCAGCTTTATGGGATATGTTTTTACCGGTGTTTAACGAAAAAAATGTTCATCTTCATATTGTGGAACCTAAAAAGGAAGAAATATTTTTTGCCGATAAGGACCGCTTAATCCAAATCCTCTCAAACGTTCTAAATAATGCGCTGAAATATACGCTTGGGGGGAAAAATGTTACGATTGCAGTTCTTACAGACAAAAAGGGATATGTTGGATTTAAGATTGAAGATGAAGGATCGGGGATTGCCGAGGATGATATCCCCCATATTTTCGAACGATTTTACAGAGGGGACAAATCTCGGGACCGCAAAACAGGCGGTGTTGGTATAGGGCTATCCATTGTAAAAGCCTTGATGGAGGCACACCAAGGAAAGATTAAAGTGAAAAGTACCGTGAATATTGGAACAAGCTTTATACTGTGGTTTCCTAGAGAAAAATAAAACCCGTTCAGTAGTGACGGGTTTTATTACGAAATCAAATCATTAACATTATATACTCTGCCGCTTTCGGCCTCACCGTTTAGGGCAAGGTCTACAAGTGCATTTGCGACTTTTTCCGGCGGAAGCAGCATGCTTTTTTCTTTAAATTCTTTATAAAAGGTTGGGATTTTGATGACTAAGCTTCTTTATATAACCGTTAACCCAAAGAGGGATGGAAAGCTTTCAAAGGGAATGCAGATTGGAGAGGTTTTTCTGAATGCATTCAAACTAGAAAAGCCGGATGTCGAAATGGTTCAAATGCATTTATATGACATGGAAATCCCGGAAATGGATATAGATTTAATGTATGCACGTGCCAAGATATCTTTTATGGGACGAACCTTTGACGAGCTATCTGAGGTAGAGCAAATAAAAATAATGAAAATGCATGCTCTTGCGGATCAGTTTATTGATGCAGATTATTATGTCTTTGTCACACCGTTATGGAATCTTGGCTCTCCAGCCATATTAAAATCCTTTCTTGATAATTTATTTATTGTTGGAAAGACCTTTATTAATACCGAGGATGGTCCTAAAGGGCTGTTAACTGGGAGAAAAGCGATTCATATCCAAACACGCGGAGGCATTTATTCGACTGGTCCTATGGCTGATTTCGAATTTGGCGACCGTTTTTTAACAACAGCCCTGGGCTTCCTCGGTTTGGAAGTGATGGACTCGATTATTGCCGAAGGAACAGATCATTTTCCAAAACAACTACCGGAAATCATGGCAAAGGCCAAACAAGAAGCCGTGGAAAAAGCAAAGGCAATGGCGAAAGAAACAGTTACCATCAGCAACTAAAAGCGGCTCAGAGAATGAGCCGCTCAGATTGTCGAGAAAGGTTATTTTTCTTGGAAATTTTTCATTTTGTCTAAATCTAAAATACCATTTTTATATTTTGGCAGGCATTGCCCGAACGAGTGGATATTCCCGTTAAAAGGGAAAAGCAAAGTGGTTTCATTGCCCGAACGAGTGGATATTCCCGTTAAAAGGGAAAAGAAAAGTGGTTTCATTGCCCGAACAAGCTGGTATGCCCGTTAAAAGGGAAAAGCAAAGTGGTTTCATTGCCCGAACGAGTGGGTATTCCCGTAAAAAGGGAAAAGCAAAGTGGTTTCATTGCCCAAACGAGTGGATATTCCCGTAAAAAGGGAAAAGCAAAGTGGTTTCATTGCCCGAACGAGTGGATATGCCCGTAAAAAGGGAAAAGCAAAGTGGTTTTATTGCCCGAACGAGTGGATATGCCCGTAAAAAGGGAAAAGCAAAGTGGTTTCATTGCCCGAACGAGCTGGTATGAACGTTAAAAGGGAAAAGCAAAGTGGTTTCATTGCCCGAACGAGCTGGTATGCCCGTAAAAAGGGAAAAGCAAAGTGGTTTCATTGCCCGAACGAGTGGATATGCCCGTAAAAAGGGAAAAGCAAAGTGGTTTCATTGCCCGAACGAGTGGATATGCCCGTAAAAAGGGAAAAGAAAAGTGGTTTCATTGCCCGAACGAGTGGGTATGCCCGTAAAAAGGGAAAAGCAAAGTGGTTTCATTGCCCGAACGAGTTGGTATGCCCGTAAAAAGGGAAAAGCAAAGTGGTTTCATTGCCCGAACGAGTGGATATTCCCGTTAAAAGGGAAAAGAAAAGTGGTTTGTCGTGTTACGATTTTTATTTTACTTTTTGAGCGATTATATTAGGAGAGTGGTGGGCTGTTCCCACACTTGAATATACCAATTGAAAAGACTTTGCAGATGAAATAAAAGGCTATCGAAAGTTTTTCGACAGCCTGAGCAGCTCAGAGTATGAGCCGCTTTTTTAGAACTTACCCGTTAATTGGAAAAACAAAATTGCAAATCCTAAAATCCAAACATAAATCGCAAATGGTTTTAGGGAATGCTTTTTTAAAAAACCGACCATCCATTTGACGGCAATATACCCAAATATAGCGGAGGATACAATCCCAACTAATAACGCCGATAAGGAAATCGTTTCACCTTTGCCCTCGAATAAATCGAAAGACTGGAGGACCACAGCCCCGGCAATCGCCGGTGTCGATAATAAAAAGGAAAAGTAGGCAGCTGTTTCACGGTCCAGTTTTCTCCATAAGGCGGCAACAATGGTCATACCGGAGCGGGAGATGGCTGGAAAAATCGCAGCCGCTTGAAAAGCTCCAATAATAAACGCATCCTTATAGCTGATTTGGTCCATTTTTTTATAGCCATTTTTTGCCGAATCAGCAAACCAAAGAAAAATCCCTGTGATTAAAAATTCCCAGCCAATGGTGACTCCCGTTTTCGAAATTTCATCAAAATAATCTTTAAAGGTTAATCCAATAAGAACGGCTGGAATGGTTCCAATAATTAATAAAAAAGTTAATTTGCTAAATGGTTTTTTGATGATATAGATAAACTCGTTCTTATAAAATACCAGTACTGCAAGAAGTGTTCCGAGATGGAGCATTGTATCCAACAAAAGCCCCGCTTCCTGCAAGCCAAACAAATTTCTTCCTAAGTATAGGTGGCCTGTACTACTGATCGGTAAAAACTCTGTTAATCCCTGAATGATTCCGAGCACGAGTGCTTCAAGTTTCGTTAACATAATTTCCCTCTCTTTTATGGTAATGGAAAGCTTGTTTATTTTATAAATATTCGTAAACGAGCTCTCTATTCAATTATTATTAAAATTCTTCTTATTTTCTCTTTGAGATTAGCAAATTATTATATTGTTTAAGCAAAAATAGTGTAAAAGGTTTTCACCCTCCCATAAAATAGAAGTAAGTATATTGAAGGGGAGAAGCGTAGTGAAAAATAGCCATTTATTATTTAACACATCCATTGGTGTTCAAAAACCTGAAAGTATCCGCAATAAGCAGCAAGCTTGCCCTTTTTGTGACCGCGATCAGCTGATAGATTTGCTTGAGGTTGATGGTCCTATCATTCTCTTGAAAAATAAATATCCTGTTTTGGTAAACGCCTATCAAACCGTATTAATTGAAACAGATGAATGCCATCAGGAATTATCATCGTACTCCAAAGCCCATTTACATAGACTTTTGAAATTTGGCCTAAAGCATTGGCGTGAAATGGAGGAAAGCGGTGTCTTTAAATCAGTAATCTTTTTTAAAAACCATGGACCATTATCCGGAGGAACGATTGCCCATCCCCATATGCAGATTGTTGGGTTAAATGATCTTGATTATAAGGAGAAAATCTCCAGAGGTGTATTTGAAGGGATCGTCATTGAAGAAACAGATGGAGTGACCTTTTCCTTATCAACTAAACCAAGGGTTGGCTTTTATGAATTTAACGTGGAAATGGCTGATACGGGCTATGTGGAGGCGTTTGGGGACTATATCCAAACAGCAGTCCATTATATTCTAAATCATTTTCCATTTAAAGCCTCCAGCTACAATTTATTTTTCCATCATATTCATCATAAAATTTTTGCGAAAATTGTTCCGAGATTTGTGACAACACCACTTTATATTGGCTACGGGATTCCTCAGGTACCGAATAATTTGGAATGGATGGTGAAAGAGGTAAAGAAATACTACTTTCAACCCAAAATTCCCAGTGAAAATCTGGATTAACCATGTAAATTAACCCATTCAAAGGTTAGAAGTTGTGATTTGCGGATAATAAAAATATAATGGAGGAATGTAAAGTTCTTTTAAGGGTTTGCTACATTAAAAGGAGAATGAATGAGCATGACTTCCAATCACAATAACACAACTTCGAAACTTGATTATAGTCTTATTTTTATATTGATGTTACTATGTTTAGCCAGCTGTATCTCGATCTATAGTGCACAGGCAAGCGGCCAATACAAAGAGAATTTTGTATTGAAGCAAATTATCTGGTATGCCGTCGGGGGTGGAATCATAGCTGGGGTAATGACTTTTGATTCTGACCAATTAAAAAAAATCACCTGGTATCTTTACGGTTTTGGTATTCTACTTCTTGGATTATTAATCATCGCACCGCCAAGCATTGCGCCGGTCATTAATGGAGCGAAAAACTGGTTTAAGGTACCGGGGATTGGATCCCTTCAGCCCTCAGAGTTTGTAAAAATCTTTATTATTCTCGCATTGGCATGGGTGATTGAAAATCATCATCAAAAATATTTGGTTAAGACAATGCAAACTGATTTTTGGCTATTAGTAAAACTTGGTATTGTCACGATGGTACCTTTAATGATGATTATAAAGCAGGACTTGGGGACATCCCTCGTTTTTTTATCCATCATGTTAGGAATGATTTTTATCTCGGGGATTTCATGGAAACTCCTCTTGCCGATTTTTTCGGTAGGGACTGTGCTAATTACAACTATTTTCTATTTTGTTTTAATAAAACCGGATGTATTGGAGAAATATCTTGGGGTAAGGCAATATCAATTTAGCCGAATATACTCATGGCTAGATCCTTATAATTTTCAAAGTTCTGCCGGTTATCAATTGACGCAGTCGCTGCTTGCAATTGGCTCAGGCATGACTTCCGGAAAGGGATATGGAAACAGGGATGTATATTTACCTGAGAGCCACACTGACTTTATTTTTAGTATTGTCGGCGAGGAATTTGGCTTTGTCGGGGCAAGTGTCTTAATCAGTTTATTTTTCTTGTTGATTTACCACATTACCAAGGTCGGTATGGAAACAAAGAATAATTTTTATACGTATATTTGTGTCGGGGTTATCAGCATGATTACCTTCCACGTTTTTCAAAATATCGGGATGACGATTGGGGTACTGCCCATCACGGGTATTCCGTTGCCATTCATCAGTTATGGCGGAAGTTCGTTAATGGGAAATATGATGGGGCTCGGATTAATTTTCTCCATCCGCTACCATTATAAAAAGTACATGTTTTCAACCACGTCATAATATTGTTAGATGACGTTGATGTTTGCAAATAGAAAGAGCGAAGTCATGAAGACTTCGCTCTTTCTATATTTTATTTTTTAAGCATTATTTTTTCTAGGTCATCTAGCATTATATTTGCAGCAAGAACTCCTCCTGCGGTATTCCAAGTTGCATCATTCACCTCGTGTGCATGACCACTTTTCACTGCTTTTAAATTTTTCCAAAGGGGATCATTCGTCCATTCTTTCACTGTTTTTAGGGCTGCTGGATCGCCGTTAGGAGCATAGGTGAAGTAGAAAAGAATATCTCCGTCCATTTTAGGGATTGCTTCTTTTCCCACTTCAATTGCAAGGTTACCCAGCTTATTATCTGCGGTAAAAAGTGCTGCCTGTTCTTTTGGACGTTTAAACCCTAATTGATCAAAAATAATACCTGAAAAGGAATCTGTGTAATAAATTCGGGTTGTACCAGCCATGAAACGGACGACTGAAACCTTTTGATTTACCTTATCACCCAATTTTTCTTTTAAATCCTTTACATGTGCATCAAACGCGCTTAATACTTCATTTCCTTTTTCCTCTTTGTTTAAAGCTTTTGCGTATAGTTTAAAGTTTTCTTTCCAATCTCCGCGAAGGGTTTCTGAGAAAACAGTTGGTGCAATCGCTTTTAATTGATCATAAATTTTTTCCTGACGCAATTTATTTCCGATAATTAAATCTGGCTTAAGAGCTGCAATCGCTTCAACATTCACTTCACTCTCAGTACCAACAACCTTCACATTTTTCATTTTATCCGCTATATGGTCATACCATGGATTTCCTGTCCAAGATTGTACGGCTCCAACAGGAGTAACTCCCATTGCTAATAATGCTTCAGTTCCTTCATTCGTTAAAACCACAATTCTTTTTGGACTCCCTTTAATTGTGGTAGAGCCCATTGCATGTTTTACAGTATAACTTGTTTCTTCCTGCTGGTTTTTCTTTTCAGTAGTTTTTTCGTTATTACCGCCGCAGGCAGCCAATAGGAAAATAGCCATGACGCTTATAAGGGTAAAGAATGTTTTTAATGCTTTCATAAATGATGTAGCCTCCTGTTTAAATGTTAATGATAATCATTTTCAATTACGATTTAATCATAAAATGGGGAGGAGTAATATGTCAACGAATAATTGATAATGATTTTCAAAATCAGTGAGGATTTGAACATTCTATGAAAAGATGAAAATGATTCTCATACTCATTGACAATCATTATCAATTAAATATAGACTAAATGATATCAAGATTCGTATTATGTATGAAAGGTTTTATTACCATGCTCTTAAAAAGTACATCAATAAAGTGGGTAGGTTTAATTGTTGCATTTGTTTTGATGCTGTTGCTTATTTGTGCAAGCATCATTTATGGATACACTAATACTAGTTGGCAAACGGCAGTAGATTCCTTTACAAATTATAATGGATCTAATGAACATATTATTATTCAAACCGTCAGACTTCCGCGTGCATTAATTGCTGGAGCTGTGGGGGCTAGTTTAGCCATATCAGGTGCACTGATGCAAACATTAACGAAAAATCCTTTAGCATCACCTGGGATATTTGGGATTAATGCTGGTGCTGGATTTGCAGTTGTCGTAGCAGTCAGTTTATTTTCAATCGCCGATTTGCAAGCATTTAGTTGGCTCGGCTTTCTCGGAGCAGCAGTAGCTGCCATTAGTGTTTATGCAGTCGGTTCCTTTGGGAGAGAAGGGCTTACCCCGATGAAGTTAACATTAGCGGGAGCCGCTATGGCGGCGATGTTTTCTTCCTTTACACAGGGCTTGCTTGTTATTAATGATGCTGCCCTTGAGCAAGTTCTATTTTGGCTTGCAGGCTCTGTCCAGGGACGAAAACTGGAAACTCTTCTTAATGTCCTTCCTTACTTATGCATCGGATGGATTGGAGCCATTTTGATTGCTGGAAAAATGAATGTCCTCTCAATGGGAGAGGATGTCGCTAAAGGACTTGGGTTAAACACGGGCCTTTTAAAAATAGCAGTGGGTATAATCGTCATTCTCCTTGCTGGCGGTTCCGTTGCAATTGCAGGTCCGATTGGTTTTATCGGAATTGTAGTTCCACATCTTACAAGGTCGGTAATTGGAATTGATCACCGCTGGGTCATTCCCTTATCAGGGGTTCTCGGAGCCATTCTTTTATTAGCTGCAGATATCATCGCTAGATATGTTCTTATGCCACAAGAACTTCCAGTTGGAGTGATGACGGCAATCATTGGAACTCCATTCTTTATTTATATTGCAAGAAGGGGGTTCAATGGTCGATGAGTAAGTATAAACAGTTTCGTCTTTTTAATAATAGATTGTCATTTTTAATTGACCAAAAAGCTGCCATTGTTTTTGCCTCACTCCTCCTTACCGCTTTCATTATTTTTGTCATAAGTACAGGGATTGGTGAAATGAATATAAGTCCGCTTACAGTTATAAAGGTTCTGTTTGGCGGTGGTCCTGATATGGAGTCACTTATTATTAAAACCTTTCGGTTACCAAGAATTATCGTTGCATTGATGGTAGGCATTTCGCTAGCGGTAGCAGGCGGAATATTGCAAGGAATGATACGTAATCCGCTTGCTTCACCGGATGTACTTGGAATTACTGGGGGGGCAAGTGTTTTCGTTGTCGCTTTTTTAGCCCTTTTTAGTAATAAAAATAATGCTTTAACTGTTAGTATTGAATGGTTGCCATTAGCAGCTTTTTTAGGGGCGGGTGTGATTGCCTTTTTGGTGTACTTTCTGGCATGGAAGAATGGGGTATCGCCAATTAGGCTGGTTCTGATTGGAATCGGAATATCCACTTTGATGCAGGCGTTAACGACATTCATGATGGTGATGGGACCGATTTATCAAGCTAGTCAAGCGAATATTTGGATTACGGGTACCGTTTACGGTTCCAGTTGGAAGAACGTTGCCACAATGTTGCCGTGGACCGTTACCTTTCTTATTATAGCGTTGATTGCCGCAAGAACGGTTAATATTCAAGAACTTGGTGATGAGATTGCGACAGGTCTAGGTGGAAAGGTACAAAAACAGCGATTTTTTCTATTAATGATTAGTACTGCCTTGATTGGAAGTTCCGTTGCTTTTGCCGGAGGGATCGGCTTTGTCGGTTTAATGGCGCCACATATGGCTCGAAGATTAGTGGGGGCATCCTTTGGGGCACTCCTTCCAGTTTCCGCTTTAATCGGCGGGATCCTGGTGATGGCAGCTGATTTAATTGGAAGAACACTATTTTCTCCTTTAGAGGTTCCTGCAGGGGTCTTTACGGCAGGAATTGGTGCTCCGTATTTTATCTATTTACTCTTTAAAACTAGGAATGCTTAATGAAAACATTTAAAAAGGAGCTGGCAAAAGATGCAGGCGATTGAAACAAAACGTTTATCACTTTCATATGGAGAATCCCTTATCATTGATGAGTTGGATTTGCGAATTCCAAAAGGAGAGATTACGGTTTTTATTGGTGGAAATGGCTGTGGAAAGTCCACTCTTCTCCGTTCAATTGCCCGTCTGCTTAAACCCAAATCCGGCGACGTAATTCTGGAGGGTCAAGCAATTGCAAAGCTGTCAACAAGGGATGTCGCCAAAAAGATGGCGATTCTTCCGCAATCTCCGTCTGCTCCAGAAGGATTAACGGTTCTTCAACTAGTAAAACAGGGACGTTACCCTCATCAGTCATGGCTAAAGCAATGGTCAGCAGAAGATGAGAATAAAGTAAATGATGCCTTAAAAGCCACTCGTTTAACGGGCTTAAAGGACAGGACAGTAGATTCTTTATCAGGGGGGCAAAGACAGCGTGCCTGGATTGCGATGACATTAGCACAAGATACTGAAATTGTCATTTTAGATGAACCGACAACCTATTTAGATATGACCCATCAAATTGAAATTTTGGACTTACTTTTTGAACTAAATGAAAAGAAAAAAAGAACCGTCCTGATGGTACTCCATGATCTTAATTTAGCTTGCCGATATGCTCATAATATTGTTGCAATAAAGGATGCTAAAGTATATGCACAAGGAAAACCTGAACATGTCATTAATTGCAGCCTTGTAAAAAACGTCTTTGGGATGGAATGCGAGGTTACCACGGACCCCTTATTTGGAACCCCTCTTTGCATCCCCTATGGGAAAGGAAGATGTATTCTAGAAGGTGTAGCAGCGGCAAATGGATAACCATTTAACCGCCCCGAGTTGAAATTGAGTCCAAAGCGATATAAAACATGTCCGTGCAGTCAAATTGCCAAGAATGGGAGATGTAACGATGGAGAAAGTGTTTGTTGAGCAGTTTGAAGCATTACTTGAGAAATACAGTGAACTACTCTTAGGAGAGAGCAGCAAAGACACAAAGGAAAAGGTCCGGGTTTGGGCACTATATTCACATATCGCCAAATCCATGCCAGCCCTAATCAAACATTGGCACAGCCTCCACCCGGAAGCAAAAGAACAAATGAAAGAAATTATCAATGAAATCAAACAAATGAATGAGGAACATCGTAAGAAATAAATTTCAAAAAATTCGGGAGGTGCGTGGCACCTCCCGAATTTTTTAAAAAGCTGCTATTGCATCATCCCGCCATTTGGGAACTGGTTGGTATAGCCTTGGAATTGCTGGTAGGATTGTTGAAGCTTTTGTTGTTCGGCGGCTTCGACTGCGTACCAGCCTTTTTTAAACATTAGGTTGTAAAGGTCTCTTTGGCAATTTTGTGTTTCGCTAAAGATCTGCATCATGTCCTGATAAAGACCTTGATGGCTAGCTTCATGCAAGGCCATGCTATAGGAAGTGGTCATATATTTTTCGGTTGTTAATAAATCATTGATAAAATCCCGTTCATTCATTTGCGGTGTTTTTGGAACCTGCGTTTCCGGGTTTTTGATTTTTTGCTGGTTCTGATTTTGGTTCATCATTTTCTCCCGCTCCTCTCTTATTGCATACCGTTCAATGACTGCTGTGAATTTGCGTGATGACCAAGGTGATTCAGAAGCTGCTGATAGTGACGTTGATGCATCTGTCCGCATTTTTCTGCTTCTGCTTTTAACTCTTGATCCTGACATTGCTGCGCAAAAAAATGTGCTTTTTTAGCCGCCAATAAATTCCATGACATCATATCGGTTAAATAAAGAGAATCCTTTGTTGAAATAATCCCTGGAGGCTGCTGCATGATGTTTTGTTGATTTTGCATATTCTGCTGCTGAGTATTCATGTTCTGCTGTTGCATGGATTAACCCTCCTGTGTCCATAATCTTTTACCCCATTATCCTTTGTAAAAAATGAATTTTTATGCTTCTTAAAAATGAATATTATGTGAACAAAAAGCAGGCTGAATGAATCAGCCTGCTTTATCTCTTTTTAAACTGATTGTTTTGGCTGTTCCTTTTACCGCCGCCGTCATTTTCGACGTTAGGACCAGCATCCCCCTGGACGCTTGCTGCACTTACCCCTGCCTTGGAGGGGTTTTTCTTTATTTTGCCCATAAATATCACCTCAAAAAATAGAATGCCCATTGATCCATTTTTATTGTATTAAACCCATGAAAAAATAATTTTCAAAAAAATTTCAATTTTCCGCGTTTATAGATTGCGCAAATTTTTAAAATCTTTTATAGTTATTAGTAACAGAACTCATTCAGGCAAATTTTTTTAATCAAAAAATGAATGAGTATTCATTCAAGGTATTGAAGGGGGAGACAATGTTGAACCAACTAATTAAAAAAGCAGCTATTCTAGGATCTGGGGTCATGGGCTCAGGGATTGCTGCCCATCTGGCAAACATCGGCATTCCAACACTTTTATTGGATATTGTGCCTCGAGAATTAACGGAAGAAGAAAAAGCAAAAGGGCTTAGTCTAGAAGACAAACAAGTTCGAAATCGTATTAGTCATACATCCATTCAAAAGCTTTTAAAACAAAAACCGGCACCATTAACAGTGAAAAAAAATCTTGCCCTTATTGAGGCGGGGAACCTTGAAGATGATTTAAGCAAATTAAAGGATGTGGACTGGGTCATCGAGGTGGTAGTTGAAAATTTAACTGTCAAAAAGCAGGTATTTGAGCGTGTTGATCAATATCGTAAGCCAGGCAGTATCATTAGTTCAAATACATCCGGAATCTCCGTCGAAGCAATGGTCGAAGGCAGATCAGAGGATTTTAAAAAGCATTTCCTTGGAACTCATTTTTTCAATCCTCCAAGATACTTAAAATTGCTTGAGGTCATCCCAACTCAATATACAGACCCTGAAGTTCTTGCCTTCATGAAAACCTTTGGCGAGGATGTTCTGGGAAAAGGTGTTGTCGTTGCAAAGGATACACCAAACTTTATTGCAAACCGCATCGGTACGTATGGTCTTCTGGTTACGGTTCAGGAAATGCTAAAAGGCGGCTACAGTGTCGGTGAAGTCGATTCTATCACTGGTCCATTGGTTGGCCGTCCAAAGAGTGCGACCTTCCGTACATTGGATGTGGTTGGTCTCGATACGTTTGTTCATGTCGCGGGCAATGTATATGAACAAGTAGCAGGTAAGGAAAAGGATGTATTTGAGGTACCAGCCTTCATGAAATCAATGCTTGAAAAAGGCTGGCTTGGCAGCAAATCCGGGCAAGGTTTCTTTCTGAAAAAAGGCAAAGAAATTCTTGAACTTGATCCCAATACATTAGAATACGGTCCGCGTAAAAAGTTATCTACACCAGCAGTTGAACTTAGTAAACAGGAAAAGGGCAGTACGAATAAATTGAAAGCGCTTGTATATGCCGAGGATCGTGCCGGTGAGCTTTTATGGAATATATTCAGTCCGACTCTCGTTTATTCCGCTCATTTATTAGGTGAAATTGCCGATACAATCGTTGCCATTGACCGTGCAATGAAATGGGGTTTCGGCTGGGAAATGGGTCCATTTGAAACATGGGATGCCATTGGCGTAGAAAAATCCGTTCAAAAAATGAAAGAAAACGGACTTGAAGTACCTGCTTGGGTTACGGAAATGCTTGAAAAAGGAATTACTTCTTTTTACAAAGAAGAATCCTTCTACCATAACGGAGAGTATAAATCGGTTGAATTTAATCCAAAGGTAATGGATTTGAAAAAGCTTAAAAAACAAAAAGGTGTCATTAAGAAAAATAGTGGCGCAAGCTTAATCGATATCGGTGACGGTGTTGCACTTCTCGAATTCCATTCTTCAAATAATGCAATTGGCCTTGATATCATTCAAATGATCAATTTCGCTATCGACGAAGTGGAGAAAAACTACAAAGGTTTGGTCATTGGTAACCAAGGAAAAAACTTCTGTGTAGGCGCAAACTTGGCCATGATGTTGATGGAAGCCCAGGACGATAATATTTACGAATTGGATATGGTCGTCCGTCATTTCCATCAAGCGATGATGAAAATTAAATACAGCTCCAAACCAGTAGTTGCAGCACCATTTGCAATGACACTCGGCGGAGGAGCAGAAGTTTGTTTACCGGCTGCTCACATCCAGGCATCTGCCGAGACCTATATGGGACTTGTGGAAGTCGGTGTCGGTTTAATCCCTGGTGGCGGCGGAAATAAGGAGCTTTATATAAAGCATTTAGAAAATCTTCCAAATGGTGTGCCATTTGATCTGCAAAATGTCGCAAATAAAGTTTTTGAAACGATTGCAATGGCTAAGGTGTCAACCTCCGGTGAGGGAGCACGAGAAAATAATTTCTTAGATCTTGCTGATGGGATCAGTGTAAATAGCGATCACCAGCTATATGACGCGAAGCAGGCAGTCCTTGCCCTCCATGAAAAAGGCTATAAACCAAAAGTTCGCAGAAAAGTACCTGTTGTTGGAGAAACTGGTTATGCAACCCTTTTACTTGGTGCAGAGGGAATGTTCCTATCGGGCTATATCTCCGAGCATGACTTAAAGATCGCCAAAAAGCTTGCATATGTCATCGCTGGCGGTAAGGTTCCATTTGGTACCGAGGTAGATGAGAATTATCTTTTGGATTTAGAAAGAGAAGCATTCCTAAGCCTTGTGGCAGAGCCAAAATCTCAGCAGCGTATGCAGCACATGCTCGCAAAAGGAAAGCCGTTAAGAAATTAAAATAATAGATTCTTATTTTGTCAAAATAAAAGAAAGAGAGGGAACGTAATGAGAGAAGCGGTCATAGTAGCCGGAGCTCGGACCCCGGTAGGTAAGGCGAAGAAAGGAACGCTTGCCCATGTTCGCCCTGATGACTTGGGAGCATTGGTGATAAAAGAAACATTAAAGCGTGCCGGAAATTATGAAGGAAATATCGATGATTTAATCATAGGCTGTGCAATGCCTGAGGCCGAACAAGGAAATAACATGGCACGTAATATTGGTGCCTTGGCAGGACTACCTTATACGGTTCCGGCCATTACCATTAATCGTTTTTGTTCTTCCGGTCTCCAAGCCATTGCCTATGCAGCGCAAGGAATAATGCTTGGTCATACCGATACGGCAATTGCCGGTGGAGCGGAATCAATGAGCATGATTCCCATGATGGGCCATGTCGTTCGTCCGAATATAAAATTGGCGGAAAGAGCACCGCAATATTATATGAGCATGGGCCACACAGCTGAACAAGTGGCCAAAAAATATGGAATAACCCGTGAAGATCAGGATGCATTTGCGGTACGAAGCCACGGGCGTGCGGCAAAGGCGATTCAAGAAGGAAAGTTTGTCGATGAAATTGTTCCGGTCGATGTTACCATTCGCACAGTTGGAAATGACAATAAACTTGTTGAAAAAACGATTCAATTTTCACAAGATGAGGGAGTCCGACCTGGTACTAACCTTGAAACGCTTGCGAAGCTTCGTCCGGCCTTCTCAGTAACTGGCTCTGTTACGGCGGGTAATGCTTCCCAAACAAGTGATGGAGCGGCCGCTGTGATGGTCATGGATCGTGAAAAAGCTGAATCGCTTGGACTAAAACCACTGGCAAAATTCAGATCCTTTGCCGTTGACGGTGTTCCGCCGGAAATAATGGGCGTAGGTCCGGTTGTTGCCGTTCCAAAAGCAGTAAAGCTCGCAGGTTTGGAACTTTCCGATATCAACTTATTTGAATTAAATGAAGCGTTTGCTTCCCAATCACTTCAAGTTATTCGTGAGCTTGGTCTTGATGAAGAAAGAGTGAACGTAAATGGCGGAGCCATTGCACTTGGTCACCCGCTAGGTTGTACAGGTGCCAAGCTTACATTGTCACTTATTCATGAACTGAAACGCAGAAATGAACAATTTGGTGTTGTTACGATGTGTATTGGCGGAGGAATGGGCGCTGCCGGCGTATTCGAACTTCTTTAAACCCAAATTTATTAATATCAGGAGGAATTTTTATGACAAACCAAACAGAAAAAATCATTAAAGGCGGAAGCTTTTTAATTGAAGATGTTTCATATGACCGTGTATTTACACCGGAAGATTTTTCGGATGAGCAAAAAATGATTGCCAAGACAACTGAGGACTTTGTAGAAAATGAAGTGCTTCCACAAGTTGAATATTTAGAAAAACATGAATTTGATCGTACTGTAAAACTCTTAAAAGAAGCAGGGGAACTTGGACTTCTAGGAGCGGATGTGCCGGAAGAATATGAAGGATTAGGATTAGACAAAGTAAGCTCATCCCTAATCACAGAAAAAATGGCCAAAGCAGGCGGATTCTCACTTTCACATGGTGCACATGTCGGAATTGGTTCCCTTCCAATTGTTTTGTTCGGAAACGAAGAACAAAAGAAAAAATATTTACCAACACTTGCTTCAGGTGAAAAACTTGCTGCCTATGCATTGACAGAGCCGGGTTCAGGTTCAGATGCCCTTGGTGCAAAAACAACAGCAAAATTAAATGCTGAAGGAACTCACTATATCTTAAATGGTGAGAAGCAATGGATTACAAATGCCGGATTTGCCGATGTATTCTGTGTTTATGCAAAAGTGGATGGCGAGCATTTCACCGCATTCATCGTTGAAAGAGATTTCCCAGGTGTTTCGACTGGTGCGGAAGAAAAGAAAATGGGAATTAAGAGTTCTTCCACTCGGACCCTGATTCTTCAGGATGTACCGGTTCCAAAAGAAAACCTATTAGGAGAATTCGGCAGGGGGCATGTCATTGCCTTTAATATTTTGAACATTGGCCGTTATAAGCTTGCGATCGGTGCTGTTGGCGGTTCGAAAAATGCCTTTGAAATGACCGTAAAATACGCAAATGGACGTCAGCAATTCAAAACACCGATTTCTCAGTTTAACTTAACGAAGGAGAAATTCGGTACATTGGCATCAAAGATTTATGCTGCTGAGAGCTCCGTGTACCGCACGGTTGGATTGTATGAAGAAAACCAAGGGCAGCTTTCAACAGAGGAAGCAAAAGATATTAAATTAGTCGCTAATTCCATTGCTGAATATGCAATCGAATGCTCCCTAAATAAATTCTTTGCAAGTGAAGTTTTGGATAAGGTTGTGGACGAAGGCGTTCAAATCCATGGCGGCTACGGCTTCATGCAGGAATATCCAATTGAAAGAGCCTACCGTGACTCCCGTATTAACCGAATCTTTGAAGGAACAAATGAAATCAACCGACTCCTTGTACCGGGAACATTTGTGAAAAAGGCAATGAAAGGCGAACTGCCATTATTTCAAAAAGCATTACAGCTGCAGGAAGAATTAATGATGTTAATGCCGGAAGAACCAGGTGACGCGCCGCTTGCACAAGAAAAATATTTAGTGAAAAATGCAAAGAAAATCGGTTTGTTAGCTGCTGGTTTAGCTGCACAAAAATATGGCAAAGCACTTGAAAAAGAGCAAGAGGTTCTGTCCAATATTGCCGATCTTGTATCCAATGCCTATGCAATGGAATCAGTCGTATTACGTACGGAAAAAGCGATTGCCAAATCTGGAGTGGAGAAGAATCAACAAAAGCTGCTTTATACACAAATTTTCTGTCAAGAAGCCTTTAATGAAATCGAGCAGATTGCAAAAGAAACATTGGTGGCAATTGAACAAGGCGATACACTTCGCATTATGTTGTCTTCGCTTCGTAAATTTACCCGCCATACCCCGATTAATGTTATTGCGAAAAAACGTGAAGCAGCAGATGTTATCATTGATGCTGAACGCTTTATCGTTTAATTCTCATCAAGCTTCCTTCTTTTTAGAAGGGAGTTTTCTTTTTGTTATATAAAATTAAAGGGCTGGAAGGAATTTTCGCGAAGAAAGTCGAATTTTTTGTAATGGATTAGAAGAAAGATTCCGATTAAATTCCTCATTTGCACGATTGATTTAAAATTATCTTATTATTGTGCTATTTTTATATTAGGAATTTCGACTCCGTTATGGTAAGATTCAATTGTCACTCTGAAGTTTAATTTTGGAAAAGAGGGCGGTGAAACAGATGTCTCTGACTTTTTACTGGTACCCAAAATGCGGAACCTGTCGAAAGGCGAAGAAATGGCTGGATGATCATCATCTTTCTTACAAAGAAATACATATTGTTGAAAATCCCCCTTCTAAAGAGGAGTTAGCGGGATTTTACCAAAAAAGCGGTTTGGAGCTTAAAAAATTCTTTAATACTAGCGGTCAAAAATACCGTGAATTAGGAATTAAAGATAAAGTGAAGTCTGCATCCGATGATGAATTACTTACCTTACTTGCATCAGATGGGATGTTAATCAAAAGGCCGATTCTAACAGATGGAGAAAAGGTTACCGTCGGCTTTAAAGAAGAAGAGTATGAGGAAAAATGGTTGTAAGCGTTTAATTTATACTTTTCTCATCTTCATTATGGAAATCGATTTTTATCGATATAGATTTTAGAAAAATTAATGGAGGGATTTTCGAATGAGTACACCAAAGGATTTACGTTATTCAGAAGAACATGAATGGGTAAAGGTTGAGGGAGAAAAAGTGCGTGTTGGAATCACGGACTTTGCACAGCATGAACTAGGAGATATTGTATTCGTTGAGCTTCCTGAAGTGGGCGATGAAATTTCTGCCGACCAACCATTTGGCAGCGTTGAGTCTGTTAAAACCGTTTCTGAGCTTTACGCACCAGTTAGCGGCAAAATCGTTGAAATTAACGAAGATTTGAGTGACAACCCTGAATATGTAAACGAATCTCCATATGAAAAGGCATGGATGATTGTGGTTGAGGTTTCCGACAGCAGCGAATTGGACAAGTTAATGACTGCTGAACAATACGAAGAAATGATTAATGAATAATTATGTAATCCAAGCACCTTGATATCAGGGTGCTTTTTTCACTTTATTACCATATTTCAAAAAGTATATTAGGATATAAATAATACAATATAACAGGAAATACCTTCATTTTTTAAAAGTATCTTCATTTCCTTATTTTTTTAATAAAAATGGACATAAAAGCAAGGCTCACGTTATATGTATATCTAGAATATGTTAACATAAAAAAAAGACTTCATTATACAGGTGATGATATGAATGACTCATATGTTGACAAGGTTCTTATTGTGGAAGGAACATCTGATAAAAGAAAGGTCAAAAGAATTGTAAAGGAACCTGTTGAAATCATATGTACCAATGGGACCATTAGCATTACAAAGTTAGATGAATTAATTGATTTTCTTGAGGACAAGGATGTCTATATTCTAGTTGATGCGGATGCAGCCGGAGAAAAACTTCGGAAACAGTTTAAAAGGGAATTTCCCGAAGCTGAACATATCTATATTGACCGAGCATACCGTGAAGTGGCAACAGCCCCTGAGCACCACCTTGCGACCGTCTTGTTAGGGGCAAATATTGACGTTCATACACAATTTTTGGAGAATTGCTGAGTAAATCATGAACGAATGGAATCGTGATGAATTCTCATCATTTATAGAAAATAAATCGACAGGGTTTGTGTACTTTTATACCCCTCTATGCGGAACCTGTCAGGTAGCTTCAAGGATGCTGCAAATCGTTGAACAAATGGTGGACCTCAATATGGGGAAAATGAATTTAAATTTTTCCCCTGATTATGGGAAAAGCTTATGTATTGAAAGTGTTCCGTGTTTAATGTTTATTCACGATGGTCAAGTGGTTGAATTGCTCTACGCTTTCCGCTCTGTCCCTTATTTGCTGGAAAAAATCAAAGAAAATCTAACATAAAACAGATGCTGCTTGCAGCATCTGTTTTAATTTGTCGACAGGTTTTGAAAGGATTATCGTTCCAATTGCTGAATTAGTTAGTTAAGCGAATGGAACGGAGTGATGAAGATGATGGAAATGATTCAAAGCTTTCTGACCAAGGTTAAAGAGTGTAATCATGTACGATCTTTACTAAATAAAGAGGATTGTCTGTTGGTCCATTTTATTTGCGGGCAGCAAAACATCGAAGTTATTTTAAAAAATGGAGAATGCACTTTACTGCATGATCCAAGCGAAAGCTTTATAAAATGTGAAATCTATGGGGATGAAGAAACGGTTGAACAGCTTCTTTCCGGTGAAAGGAAATTAAGGTTTCTCATGCAAAACGGGCGGCTGCAGGTTATGGCTTCTTTCCGAACATTGCTGCTTTTGGAGGCGCTTTTTTATTTAACGAAAATAGACACAAAATCTTTAAATATAATCTAAATAAACCTATTGACTCTATCGGAATAAAGGTGTATTATCTGTTTAAATATTCAATCAATAGTGATAATTCAATAAATATTCTTATCAAGAGCGGTGGAGGGACTGGCCCTATGATGCCCGGCAACCGGTTTTTACACGGTGCTAATTCCAGCAGAGCAATATGCTCTGAAAAGATAAGAAGAGCAAGCCTCCTCTTCTTATGAAGCGGGGGTTTATTTTTTTAAAAAGGAGTGCATTAGTGTGGGAGTCGATCAAAAGAAATTACGTTTTGAAACTTTAAGTGTTCATGGAGGCTTATCTCCAGATCCTGTAACAGGTGCTCGTGCTGTCCCGATTTATCAAAACAATGCCTATCAATTCAAAAGCACAGAACATGCCGCTAACTTATTTGCGTTAGCAGAACCTGGTTACATATATACACGCATTCACAACCCTACAACAACTGTTTTCGAAGAAAGAGTTGCCTTATTAGAAGGCGGCGTAGGAGCCCTTGCGGTTGCAAGTGGGATGGCTGCCATTACCTTAGCGATTTTAAACCTTGCTCAAGCAGGAGATGAAATTATCGCTGCATCCACATTATACGGCGGCACCTACAATCTTTTTGCAGTAACACTTCCAAAATACGGAATTAACGTAAAATTCGTTGATCCTGAAAATCCTGAAAACTTTCGCGCTGCTATCACGGATAAAACAAAAGCGGTTTTCGCTGAAACAATCGGTAATCCAAGTTTAACCATATTAGATATTGAAAAAGTGGCCGATATTGCCCACGAGGCAGGTGTTCCACTGATTATCGACAACACCTTTGCAACACCCTATCTTTGCCGTCCGATTGAACACGGGGCAGACATTGTTGTGCACTCTGCTACGAAATGGCTGTTGGGAAATGGTACGACAACCGGCGGGATAATTGTAGACGGTGGTAAGTTTGATTGGAATTCGCCGAAATTCCCAGGCTTTACAACACCTGATGCAAGCTATCATGATCTGGTTTATGCAGAGGCACTTGGTGCGGTTGCCTATATCATCAAAGCGCGTGTGCAATTATTGCGCGACTTAGGTCCTGCTTTAAGTCCGCAAAATGCTTTCCAATTTGTTCTTGGACTTGAAACCCTTCATGTCCGTATGAAAGAGCATGTTGCCAATACGAAACAGATTGTTGATTATTTAGTAAACCATCCTGCGGTTGCATGGGTCTCCTATCCAGGACATCCATCACATCCTGACCATGAACTGGCTAAAAAATATTTACCAAAAGGTGCAGGTTCAATGGTTGTATTCGGAATTAAGGGTGGAAAGGAAGCAGGGGCTAAGTTAATTGATTCGATTACTCTCTGGGCACATGTGGCCAATGTAGGGGATGCGAAGAGCTTAATCATCCACCCGGCAAGTACAACACACCAGCAATTGGACGCTGAAGGTCTTAAAGCAGCCGGTGTATCTGAAGATTTAATTCGTCTTTCCATTGGTATTGAAAATGTGGAGGATTTAATTGAAGATCTTGAATTCGCCATTGCAGCAGCAACAGGGCTGACGTCTTTAACCGCAAATGCCTAATAATACCATATTTGATTTTTTCTAAATATGTAGAATTTTCATTGACACCTCTTTTTATCCATGATACGATTGCTTTCGTAATAAAATGATTGCGACATTCATGTGTGTTAATTGAATATAGGATGCTTAATGCTCTTATCGAGAGAGGTGGAGGGATGTGCCCGATGAAGCCCGGCAACCGTCAATTTTATTGAAATGGTGCCAATTCACACAAAGCTTTTTGCTTTGAGAGATGGGAGAAAGGTTAATTTTCTTATGCCTTTCTGCCTGTGCAGAAAGGCATTTTTATTTTACTAAGATAGAATGTTTTATTTTAAACTTCAAACCCTATGTTTAAGTGACACTCTAGCAATTGTGAATTTTTAATTTGCACGTATTTTAGAAAAAAAGAAGGTGAATTCGATGATTTCTATAAAAAATGTCCGAAAAATTTTTCCTTCGAAACAAGGACAGTTAAAAGCAGTAGACGATGTGAACCTTGAAATAAACCAAGGAGAAATTTTTGGGGTAATTGGTTATAGTGGTGCCGGTAAAAGTACGCTTATTCGTATGTTAAACGGACTGGAGCTTCCTACAGAAGGCTCGGTTACCGTTGCCGGCCGGGAAATTTCAAAAATCAAAGGCAGTGATTTACGAAAAGCTCGCCAAGAAATCAGCATGATTTTCCAGCACTTTAATTTACTTTGGTCAAGAACAGTAAGTGAGAATATTGAGTTCCCATTAGAAATTGCCGGGGTAAATAAAGCGGAAAGAGTAAAGCGCGTGGGAGAGCTGGTTAAACTAGTCGGTCTCGAAGGCAGGGAAAACGCTTATCCCTCGCAGCTAAGCGGCGGTCAAAAGCAAAGAGTGGGTATTGCCCGTGCTTTGGCGAATAACCCAAAAGTATTGCTTTGCGATGAGGCAACTTCAGCACTTGATCCGCAGACGACGGATTCAATCCTTGACTTGTTGGTCGATATCAATAAAAGACTTGGTTTAACGATTGTTTTAATCACCCATGAGATGCATGTGATTCGTAAAATCTGCCACCGGGTAGCTGTGATGGAAGCCGGCAGAGTTGTAGAGCTTGGTCCGGTGTTAGATGTGTTTAAAAACCCGCAGCAGCCGATTACAAAACGCTTTGTTCAGCAGGTAACAGAACCGGAAGAGACAAAAGAAACTGCTGAGCATTTGCTTGAACTTTATCCACATGGGCAAGTGGTGCAGCTCTCTTTTGTGGGGGAAGCAACAGAACAGCCATTAATTACAAACGTAATCCGGGATTTCGATGTTGTCGTAAATATTCTTCAAGGGAAAATTTCGCATACGCAAAACGGATCATACGGAACATTATTTATCCATTTGGATGGACAATCTAATGAAATTCAGAAAGCCATCAATTATATTCACTCACAGCAAGTTGGCGTGGAGGTGATCAGTAATGGCTAACCTAATGGAAATGGTAAATTGGGACGAATTAATAGCAGCAACACGTGAAACCATTTATATGACTTTTATTTCAGTGTTTGCAACATTTGTTTTAGGGTTATTACTAGGCTTGTTGTTATTTTTAACAGCTAAAGGTAATTTATGGGCAAATCGAACAGTTAATGTCATTATAGCTGGCTTTGTTAATATTTTTAGGTCGATTCCATTTATTATCTTAATTGTTTTATTAATTCCATTTACAAAATTAATGCTTGGGACGATGCTCGGTCCAGATGCGGCGATGCCGGCCCTGATTATTGGAGCAGCTCCTTTTTATGCAAGAATGGTGGAAATTGCCCTTAGGGAAATCGATAAAGGTGTTATTGAGGCATCGCAATCGATGGGAGCAACACATGGCCGTATTATATTTAAAGTATTAATACCGGAATCTTTGCCAGCATTAATTTCAGGGATAACTGTAACGGCTATTTCGCTAGTTAGCTTTACAGCGATGGCTGGAGTCATTGGAGCCGGCGGACTTGGGAATTTTGCCTACCTTGAAGGTTTTCAGCGCAATAGACCATTTGTCACGTTGGTAGCAACGATTGCGATTTTAATTTTAGTTTTTATTATCCAATTTATTGGAGATTATTTTACAAAGAAAACAGATAAACGATAAAAGGAGGAATTAGAAATGAAGAAAGTATTTAGTCTCATTTTCGTTGCATTATTAACATTTGCTCTAACAGCGTGCTCAGGTGCAAAAAATGATACGGCAAAGAATGATGGTAACAAAAAATTAGTCGTTGGTGCTTCTGCTGTACCGCATGCGGAAGTGCTTGAAGCTGCAAAACCTTTATTAAAGAAAAAAGGAATTGACCTTGAAATAAAAGTTTTTCAAGATTATGTTCTTCCAAATGTAGCATTAAGGGATAAAGAACTTGATGCAAACTACTTCCAGACACCAGGTTATTTAGCACTTCAAATGAAAGAAAACAAGGATTTTCATTTTGTGAGTGTTGGTGAAATCCATAAGGAACCAATTGGAATTTATTCTAAAAAATATAAAAGCTTAAAAGACCTTCCAACCGGTGCGAAAATTATTATGAGTAATTCACTTAGTGATCATGGCCGTATTTTACCTATTTTTGAAAAAGCAGGTTTAATTAAGCTTAAAAAAGGCGTTGGCGCGAATGCAAGAGTAGAGGATATTGTTTCCAATCCAAAGAAACTCGATTTCTCAACTTTAATTGAAGCGAAATTATTAGCTTCTTCTTTCCAAAGCGGTGAAGGTGATGCGGTTGTTATTAATACGAACTACGCATTAGAAGGCGGTATTGACATCAAAAAGTATGGAATTGCATTTGAAGGTAGTGATGTAGTTCCAGCAAATCTTGTTGTTGTTCGCTCTGAGGACAAGGACCGTCCAGAAATTAAAACACTTATTGAAGTTCTTAAATCAAAAGAAATTCAAAAATTCATTAAAGATAAGTACCATGGTGCCGTTTTGGCAGCAGAATAAATGAAATGGAACCAGTGCAAGCAGGCACTGGTTCTTTCTATGTGCTTTGCTCCAGAGACTATCTTTTCTTTATGATTACATTACCTTACATGAAACCAATTCTTTATGAGAAAAATAAATTGAATTTGAATTTTATTACCTTGGCAATTGATTAAATAATAAGGTATCATTTTACTCGGGTGTTTTTTACATAATTGATTGTCTGAATTTTTACAAAATTATTCTCATTTAAGGTACTTCCACTGAAAATCATTTCACGTTAACACTGTTTAGGAGTTGCTATCAGATTCTATTTGTTATAAGATTGTAATGAGAATAGAATGAGAATAGATTTTTTAAGTATTGCGTTCTATAAGATACAATAACTTTCTTTTCGGAGGTATAGATATGGCTGGTTCAACATTAACAATCAAGGATCTACATGTAGAGATTGATGGAAAAGAAATTTTAAAAGGTGTAAACCTTGAAGTAAAAGGTGGAGAAATCCACGCAATCATGGGTCCAAATGGTACAGGTAAATCGACCTTATCATCAGCGATCATGGGTCATCCAAAATATGAGGTAACAAGCGGAAACATCATTTTAGACGGTCAGAACGTTCTCGAAATGGAAGTAGATGAACGTGCTCGTGCGGGTCTATTTTTAGCCATGCAATACCCAAGTGAGATTAACGGGGTAACCAATGCCGATTTTTTACGTTCGGCAATCAATAGCCGCCTTGGCGAAGGAAATGAAATCTCACTCATGAAATTTATCCGTAAAATGGATAAACAAATGGAATTCCTTGAAATGGACCTTAATATGGCGCAGCGTTATTTAAATGAAGGATTCTCTGGCGGTGAGAAGAAGCGTAATGAAATTCTTCAATTAATGATGCTTGAACCGAAAATGGCGATCTTAGATGAAATTGACTCTGGTCTTGACATCGATGCCTTAAAGGTTGTTTCAAAAGGAATTAATGAAATGCGCGGTGAGGATTTCGGATGCTTAGTCATTACTCACTATCAACGACTTTTAAACTATATCACTCCTGACTACGTGCATGTAATGATGCAAGGCCGTATCGTGAAATCAGGCGGTCCAGAACTTGCACAACGCTTAGAAGCAGAAGGATATGACTGGATCAAGAAAGAACTTGGAATTGAAGATGAAACAGTTGAGCAAGCTTAAGTAAGCGTTAGGAGGATTACCATGACAACAGAAACGAAATTACCGTTTGATCAGGATTTTGTTCGCTCCTTTTCAAAGCAGGCAGGCGAACCTGCTTGGATGGAAGAGCTCCGCGTAAAGGCATTAGCTGATGTCAATATACTTCCAATGCCAAGACCGGAAAAAACAAAAATTGATAAATGGAACTTTACTCAATTCACTTCACATAGTGTAAAAAGCGAACCATTCTCTTCTCTAAATGAATTACCGGAAGAAGTGAAATCGCTCGTAGCGGAAAATAAAAATCTATACATTCAACGCAATCAAACACCTGCGTTTTTATCTTTATCAGAAGAACTTAAAAACAAAGGCATCATTTTCACGGATCTTTTCACTGCTGCTAAAGAGCATGGGGATTTGTTAAAAAAGTATTACATGACACAAGCGGTTAATGCCGATGAACACCGCCTGACAGCACTGCATGCAGCACTTGTGAACGGTGGAGTATTCTTATATGTTCCCAAAAATGTAGAAGTTACTGAGCCGATTCAGGCTGTTTATTTACATGATGATGCCCAAACGAATCTTTTCAACCATGTTATTGTCGTTGCAGAAGATAATAGTTCTTTTACCTATGTAGAAAATTACATTTCTACAGTAGAATCAGCTGCTGGGATTTTCAATTTAGTAACTGAAGTAGTTGCGAATACAAATGCACAGGTTAAATATGGGGCTGTGGATTACCTTGCAAAAGGGATCACCACTTATGTAAACCGCCGTGGTGTTGCCGGCAGAGATGCCAAAATTGAATGGGTACTTGGTTTAATGAATGAAGGAAACACGATTTCCGAGAATACCACCAATCTTATTGGTGACGGTTCATATGGTGATACAAAAACGGTTGTGGTAGGACGTGGTGAGCAAACACAAAACTTCACAACGAAAGTAGTTCACTTCGGTCAACACACACAAGGAAATATCTTGAACCATGGTGTTGTGAAAGATAGTGCGACAACTGTCTTTAATGGAATTGGAAAAATTGAACATGGTGCATCTAAATCGGATGCGGAACAAACATCCCGTATTTTAATGCTCAGCGAGAAAGCACGTGGGGATGCCAATCCAATTCTTTTGATTGATGAAGATGATGTAATGGCAGGCCATGCTGCTTCTGTAGGTCGTGTGGATAAAGTTCAACTTTATTACTTAATGAGTCGCGGTATTTCAAAAACGGAAGCAGAACGATTAATTATTCATGGATTCCTTGCACCTGTAGTAAACCAACTTCCAATCGAAGGGGTTAAAAAGCAATTAACTGAAGTGATTGAAAGGAAAGTGCGATAAGATGAATATCCAAGATATTCGCAAACTGTTTCCCATTTTAGACCAGGAAGTTAATGGTAAGCCACTTGTTTATTTGGATAGTTCAGCAACATCGCAAAAGCCAATCCAAGTGATTGAGACTGTTGAAAAATATTATCGTGAAATCAATTCCAATGTCCACCGCGGTGTGCATACACTAGGAACAAGAGCAACAGATGCGTACGAAGGGGCAAGGGAAAAGGTTCGCAAGTTTATCAACGCGAAATCAACACAAGAGATTATTTTTACTAGAGGTACAACGACTTCTATTAATACGGTTGCAGCAAGCTATGCAGCAGCGAATTTAAAAGAAGGCGACGAAATTGTCATTACGTATATGGAGCACCATAGTAATATCATTCCATGGCAGCAGGTTGCCAAGCGGACAGGTGCTGGGTTGAAATATATTGACCTGCAAGAAGACGGCACCATTTCTTTAGATGATGTTAGAGCGCAGGTTACACCTAATACGAAAATTGTTTCCATTATGCAGGTTTCAAACGTGCTTGGTTCGATTAATCCTGTAAAAGAAATTGCCAAAATTGCTCATGAAAATGGCGCAGTAATGGTAGTTGATGGTGCTCAAAGTGCACCGCATATGAAAATTGATGTTCAAGATTTAGACTGTGATTTTCTTGCTTTTTCCGGCCATAAAATGTGCGCGCCAACGGGAATCGGTGTTCTTTATGGTAAGAAAGAATTGCTTGAAAATATGGAGCCAATTGAGTTCGGCGGTGAAATGATTGATTTTGTACATTTACAAGAATCAACTTGGAAAGAACTTCCGTGGAAATTTGAAGGCGGGACTCCAATTATTGCCGGCGCAGTCGGTCTTGGCGCAGCAATCGACTTTTTAAATGAAGTCGGCTTAGATAATATTGCCGAGCATGAACATAAGCTTGCTGCATATGCATTAGATAAAATGTCTTCCGTTCCAGGCCTTACAATTTATGGCCCTCAAGATCCGGCAAAGCGTGCAGGCTTGGTTACGTTTAATATCGATGATGTTCACCCGCATGATGTAGCAACCGTCCTTGATGCAGAAGGAATTGCCGTCCGGGCAGGACATCACTGTGCACAGCCATTGATGAGATGGCTGAAAGCAACAGCGACAGCACGTGCCAGCTTTTACCTCTATAATACGGAAGAAGATATTGATAAACTCGTTGAAGGGCTTGTCAAAACAAAGGAGTATTTCAGCGATGTCTTCTAATTTAGATTTAGACGCACTATACCGAAGAGTTATAATGGACCATTATAAAAAACCACGTAATCGTGGTATTTTAGAGGATGGCAGTCATACGATTAATATGAATAACCCAACCTGTGGGGACCGTATTCAGTTGACCTTTAAGGTGGTTAATGGAATCGTCGAGGATGCTAGGTTCGAGGGTGAAGGCTGTTCGATTTCCATGTCCTCTGCCTCGATGATGACGCAGGCGATTAAAGGGAAAAAGGTCGAAGAGGCTTTAAAACTTTCAAAAATCTTTTCCGATATGATGCAGGGAAAAGAAGTTGATGATGATGATGTGGATTTAGGTGATATTGAAGCACTTCAGGGTGTTTCTAAATTTCCTGCCAGAATCAAATGTGCAACCTTAGCATGGAAGGCTATGGAAAAAGGTTTGAAGGAAGAGGAATAACAATAAAACGAAAGAGTCCTTTTTGGTCTCGGGTCGTTTATGAAATGGAGGAAGACGACGATGGCGAAAAAGATGCCTGAAATCGGTGATTATAAATATGGTTTTGCCGATAAAGACGTTTCCATATTCCGATCAAAGCGTGGTTTAACACGTGAAATTGTTGAAGAGATTTCAAAAATGAAGAGTGAACCTCAGTGGATGCTTGATTTCCGCTTAAAATCACTTGAGCATTTTTATAATATGCCAATGCCACAATGGGGCGGCGATTTGAATTCATTAAACTTCGACGAAATCACTTATTATGTAAAACCATCTGAGAAATCTGAGAAGTCATGGGACGAAGTACCGGAAGAAATTAAAGCGACTTTTGACAAGCTTGGTATTCCTGAAGCAGAACAAAAATACCTTGCCGGTGTTTCTGCTCAATATGAATCCGAGGTTGTTTATCATAACATGAAGGAAGATCTTGAAGCACTTGGAATCGTATTTAAAGATACTGATTCTGCTCTTAAAGAAAATGAAGATATTTTCCGTGAGCACTGGGCAAAGGTTATTCCTCCAACAGATAACAAATTTGCTGCATTGAATTCTGCAGTTTGGTCAGGTGGTTCCTTCATTTATGTACCGCCGGGTATTAAAGTGGATACACCATTACAAGCATATTTCCGGATTAACTCTGAAAATATGGGTCAATTTGAGCGTACGTTAATCATTGTGGATGAGGGCGCAAGCGTTCACTATGTTGAAGGATGTACAGCTCCTGTTTATACGACGAACTCGCTTCACAGTGCAGTTGTTGAAATTATCGTTAAAAAAGGTGGATATTGCCGTTACACTACTATTCAAAACTGGGCAAACAATGTTTATAACCTTGTAACCAAGCGTACGGTTTGTGAAGAAAGAGCCACAATGGAATGGATCGACGGAAATATCGGTTCAAAATTAACAATGAAATATCCTGCTGTTATTTTAAAAGGGGAAGGTGCTCGCGGTTTGACCCTATCGATTGCCATCGCAGGCCGAGGTCAAGTCCAAGATACAGGATCCAAAATGATCCATTTAGCACCAAATACCTCTTCAACCATTGTGTCTAAGTCTATTTCTAAGCATGGTGGAAAAACTACCTATCGCGGTTTGGTTTCATTTGGACGTAAAGCTGATGGTGCCCGTTCGAATATTGAATGTGATACATTGATTATGGATAATGAATCAACATCTGATACGATTCCATACAATGAAATTTTAAATGACAATATTTCACTTGAGCACGAAGCTAAGGTTTCGAAAGTTTCGGAAGAGCAGCTCTTCTACTTGATGAGCCGCGGAATTTCTGAACAAGAAGCAACTGAAATGATTGTTATGGGATTTATCGAGCCATTTACAAAGGAATTACCAATGGAATACGCCGTAGAAATGAACAGATTGATTAAGTTCGAGATGGAAGGTTCTATCGGCTAATTCGAAAAATCCGCTTGCTGGTTTCAGCAGGCGGATTTTTTTGATCATAAGGCGAGTTTGTGAATTGGGGGTCAATAGGCGACAAAAATCTGATAGAAGCCTGTGAAAGTGTCGCCAAAGAAGGCTATAGGCGACAAAAATACAGGAAGAAGCTATAGAAAGTGTCGCCAATAAAGGCTATAGGCGACAAAAAACAGGAAGAAGCTATAGAAACTGTCGCCAATAAAGGCTATAGGCGACAAAAAAAAGGTGGAAGCAGCTGAAAGTGTCGCCAATAAAGGCTATAGGCGACAAAAAACAGATAGAAGCAGCTGAAAGTGTCGCCAAAGAAGGCTATAGGCGACAAAAAAAAGAGATGAAAGCTGCTGAAAGTGTCGCCAAAGAAGGCTATAGGCGACAAAAAACAGGTGGAAGTTGCTGAAACTGTCGCCAATAAAGGCTATAGGCGACAAAAAACAGGTGGAAGCAGCTGAAAGTGTCGCCAATAAAGGCTATAGGCGACAAAAAACAGATAGAAATCGGCAAAACTGTCACCAGTACACAAATAGACTACATAAAGATCATGCGAAAATAATAATATTCTAAGAATTGACTAAACCCAAAGTCCATTTCCCCATAAATAAAAAAACAGCCTAATTATAGGCTGTCCTAATAAGAAAACATAAATCTATTCATAGTAGGTCCACTTACCATATCCCTTTACCGCAAAATTCTTACTTAAAATTCTGCTTAATCTCCTCTTACACTCAATAACCCTACACCAATCTTGAACGACATTTGCTGTAATTTTAATATCAGGAAAAAGAAGACTAATCTCCCTCACACACCTCATTACAGCTGCCTCCACTAATTCTTTATACTCGCATATAGAACAATCAATCCATTTCCCCTCAAGAGAAATGGAAAATGAATGGCATTTTGCACAGGTCATTCCCTTTTTTAACATTTCGTAACGATAGCTTGGTAACACTTTATAGGGATTTTCAATTAAATGAGCAGATAAAAGCTGATCAGTAAATTTGATATGTTTGTTTGTTAACTTTGACCGTTTCATATTAAATTTTTCCATGAACTGACCAAGTTGTGTCGGGTAGATAATTGGTTTGTTGTTAGGGGCCTGATATAGAGTAAAGTTGGGGTTCATAAAAATAAGATGTGGTTCAATTGGTAAATAACATCCGATACTTTGAAGAAACTGACGTAGTAATGTTTCATTTCGTTCCAATTGATGCAAGGGGTTTTTAATGTCATTTCCAGAGAGTGTATAAAACTTGCCAGATTCATATTTAAAATTACCTTCATAATTTTTTACTTCAAAAAGGTCAATGGTATCTTGAGAAAAGATAATGGAGTCGCTCTGAAAGGTTGTATTGTTCTCCTCAAGTAATAAATCATTGATAATATGCCTTTCTTCCATAAGATTCTCCATTAACCGATCAAACATTACCTCTCCTTCATAGCCTTTTTCTAAGTTGTGGTAATATTTTATTTCTTTTTCTGTCAATGACATTCTTGTGTTTAAATAACGGTAAATTTTTAATTTATCCGGTTCAAAACGCGGCTTAATCGGTAGAATTGACATATTACACAACCTTTCTTCTTTCCTACCTCCCATTTTACAAAAAACGATGGATCCCTAAGCGGCAACTAAATGAACATTTTGTTAAATAAATGAAAGCTTCGGCATTCGAAAAATCAAAGCCACACAAAAAATAAGGTTATGCTATTATTATAAACGGAGGTGTTATCAATTGATTTACATCGGCGTAACAGGCTGGGGCGACCATGACAGCCTTTATCCGGGGCAACTATCACCGAGGGATAAATTAAAAGAATATGCTGGACATTTTCCAATTGTCGAGGTAGATTCATCCTTTTATGCGATCCAACCAAAGCGGAATGCCGAAAAATGGGTCAGTGAAACACCTGAATCGTTTCAATTCATCGTAAAAGCCTATCAAGGGATGACCGGGCATATGCGTGGGGAAATTCCTTTCCAAAATAAGCAGGAAATGTTCATGGCTTTCAAAGAGTCACTTGAACCATACATACACAATAATAAATTGGCGATGGCCCTATTTCAGTTCCCGCCTTGGTTTAACTGTACACGTGAAAATGTTGAATATTTAAGATGGTGTAAAAATGAAATGGGGGAAATCCCTTGTGCTCTGGAATTTAGACATCAATCTTGGTTCGCACCGCAATTCCGCAACAAGACACTTGATTTTATGAAAAAGGAAGAATGGATTCATAGTATTTGTGATGAACCGCAATCGGGTGAAGGGTCGATTCCGACGGTTTTAGAAACCCTTGAATCCCAAAAGGTCTTAGTTCGATTCCACGGTCGCAATGTTCACGGCTGGCAAAAACGAAATGCCGATAATTGGCGGGAAGTCCGTTATCTTTACCGCTACAATCAACAGGAACTTGAGGAATGGGCTGCAGATTTAAAAAAAATGGAAACGGAATCCAAGGAAGTTTACGTTCTTTTTAACAATAATTCCGGCGGAGACGCAGCTGATAATGCAAAAGAAATGATTGACCTATTAGATATAGAATACGATGGTCTAGCCCCAAGGCAATTAGATTTATTTTATTAGGATAAGGAAGAGAACTTAGAATGGAAGTCATTCAAATTTATCATACAAACGATATTCATAGTCACTTTGAGCATTGGCCCCGAATCGAAAAATTTTTATTAACCCAAAAGGAGCTTCACCAAGAGCGAGGAGATGAAGTGTTCCTTTTTGATATTGGAGACTTCATCGACCGTTGGCACCCATTTTCAGAGGGAACGAAAGGAAAAGGAAATATTGAACTTCTTAATGATTGCGGCTACGACGCTGTAACAATAGGTAATAATGAAGGAATTAATCTGCCTTTCGAAGACTTGGATCATTTGTATGATGGCGCACGCTTCGATGTGCTGCTGGCGAACTTATACAAAGCAGGAAATACTCCTCCTGACTGGATACAGCCCTACAAAATTTATCAAACCAAAATGGGGACACGAATCGGAGTAGTTGGTTTAACGGCACCTTTTACCCATCTTTATGAATTACTTGGATGGGAGCTAACTGACCCTGTTGCTGAACTGAAAAAATGGTTAAAAACGTTAAACGAAAAAAGTGATCTCATTATTCTTCTTTCCCATCTCGGTTTAGATGTAGATGAACGGATTGCTGCAAATTTCCCTGAAATTAATGTCATTCTTGGTGGGCATACCCACCATATTCTTCAGGAAGGAAAGCAAATAGGCGATACACTTCTCGCAGCTGCAGGAAAGTATGGCAATTTTGTTGGACAAGTTTCTCTTACGATTCATCCTGATAAAAAAATAAAAACTAAACAGGCGATTCTTTTTCCTTTTGAGACACTTTCCGAAGTGAAAAATGAGCAGCGTAAAATAGAGGAATTTCTTTCAGAAGGGAAGGAGCTTTTAAAAGAAAACATCACTTTTTTAAAAGAACCTTTAAAGGCTAATCCATTTGAAGAAACCAAGCTTTCAAGGATCTTGTGTGAATCCCTCCGCGAATGGTGTGAAGCAGACTGTGCTTTTATTAATGCTGGTTTGTTATTAGGCCCTCTTTCTGAGGAGGTTACAGCTAATGATTTATTAGCCATATGTCCCCATCCCATTAATCCTTGTAAGGTCGAACTAACTGGCCGGGAATTGCAGGAAGTCCTTGAAAAAACTACGGATCCTGAGTGGCCGGAAAGGAAGATCATAGGTCTTGGTTTTAGAGGAACGGTGATGGGAGTTATGGTATACGAGGGAGTGGTATTTAAAGAGGGGGACATTTTTATGAACGGTGAGAAACTGGATTTTGAAAAAAATTACTCTTTGGCTCTTCCCGATATGTTTACTTTTGGACATTTCTTTAGTGAAAATTTTAAAAGTAAACCAAAAAAATACTATCTCCCAGAATTCCTACGTGATTTATTGAAATGGAAATTACAAATGAATGCTTAGGTTATACACTCTTTTTTGAACACTTTCATAAAGTGTAGGAGAAGGGAGTGTGGGAACTTGATTGATCTTTCACCAATACAGTTGAACGGCCATACTTTTTTGGCAGTAACTGTGCTGCTTCCAAAAACAACTTTGCTGTCAATCTCAAATGATAAGGGATATATCATGTGCGGTGCCTTAGATGTTGGATTATTAAATGATCAATTAAGGGATCGTAAAATTGTTGCCGGCCGGGCAGTAGGAGTGAGAACCATCGACCAGCTCCTTAACGCCCCATTGGAGTCGGTAACATTTGAGGCTGAAAGCTTGGGAATTTATAAAGGCATGATTGGCAGGGACGCCTTGCTGAAAATGGTTTAAAACAGCTTGCAGATGGCAGGCTGTTTTTTATATCGGGGACAGTTTGGAAGTTTTAATCTTGTATATTGTGCCTATAGGCATGATAGGCGTCATTTTGGAGTGGTTCCCACAGGGTTTTATCGCGTAAAGCTGTGATAGGCGACACTTTTTCGTAGATTCCACAGGAATTTGTCGCGTATAGTTGAGATAGGCGACAATGTTTCGCAGCTCTCATAGGGTTTTGTCGCGTAAAGCTGTGATAGGCGACAATGTTTCGCAGCTCTCATAGGGTTTTGTCGCGTAAAGCTGTGATAGGCGACAATGTTTCGCAGTTCCCACAGGGTTTTGTCGCGTAAAGCTGTGATAGGCGACAATTTTTCGTAGCTCTCACAGGGTTTTGTCGCGTATAGAGCTGTGATAGGCGACAATTTTTCGCAGCTCTCACAGGGTTTTGTCGCGTAAAGCTGTGATAGGCGACAATTTTTTGCAGCTCCCACAGGGTTTTGTCGCGTATAGCTGAGATAGGCGACACTTTTTCGCAGCTCCCACAGGGTTTTGTCGCGTATAGCTGTGATAGGAGACAATTTTTCGCAGCTCCCACAGGGTTTTGTCGCGTATAGCTGTGATAGGCGACAATGTTTCGCAGCTCTCACAGGGTTTTGTCGCGTATAGCTGTGATAGGCGACACTTTTTCGCAGCTCCCACAGGAATTTGTCGCGTAAAACCGTGATAGGCGACAATTTTTCGCAGCTCTCACAGGGTTTTGTCGCGTATAGCTGAGATAGGCGACAATTTTTTGCAACTCTAACAGGAATTTGTCGCGTAAAGCTGTGATAGGCGACACTTTCCGCTTCTTCCCCAAAAAATCCGTCCCCAGCCAAATCACTATGCTCCCTCTTTTAGTGCTAGGTCCACCTATTCAAGCATACACATAGCTTGTAAGGGGGGATTTTTTTGGCAAAATTTCGTCCGCGGTATAAACGTAAGGGACCCATGCCTCTCCGCTATGTGATTCTGCTCTCATTTGTCTTTTTTCTCTTTTCCACTGCAGTTGGCTTATGGATGATCAATAAAGGACTTGAACCAACATTAATGAAATATGCCGAAACACAGTCCAGGAAAATCGCTGCACTTGTCATCAATAGTGCAATCACGAAAAAGACCGTAGATGTAGGCGATGTCATTGGAATAGAGCCTGGGACAAATGGCAATGCACAAAGCGCCTACCTAAAAACAGAATTAATTAACCAAAAACTATCGGAAATCACGAGCCAGATACAGAAAAACTTGTCTAGAGCAGAAAAGGGAGATGTTTCTTCACTTGAACAATTAACGGATGTCCAAATCGAAAAAGAAACAACAGAACAAACAGAAGGGATTGTGTGGTATGTTCCGTTAGGTCAAGCAACCAATATCGCCCTATTCGGTAACTTAGGTCCCAAAATACCAGTTAGATTCCATGCGATTGGGGATGTGCGTCCGGATGTGAAAATAACAACAGAGGAATTGGGAATTAATAATACCTGGATTAAAGTAAACATCCACCTGGAAGTAGCCGTTCAAATCATCACGCCATTTGCAACAAAAATCACCAAAATAACTCAAAACATTCCCGCAGGCGGGAAACTAATTGAGGGTAAAGTTCCTCAATTTTATAATAGCGGCGGTGGAATGCTGCCATCCATCCAATTGCCGGATTCAGGAAACAACAATAAAACCAATACAACCAATAAAACAGAAGAGAAAGCGAAATCGAAAAAATAAAAGGACTGTCTTTTGGCGGACAGTCCTACCTTCTTTTTCTTAATCTTATTCTCTCTTGACGTTCCCACATCGCTAAATGCGGATATGGATCAAATGACCATTCGGTTATCCCATTGTCTTTATACATTCCATAATGTAAATGAGGAGGAAATTTACCGGATGTTCCTGGAGGCCCATAACCAGAGCTTCCAACACTGCCAATGATCATTCCCGGTTCAACCACCTGACCGACGGATAAATCTTTTGCAAATCCGTTTAAGTGCGCAAAATAATGATACGTATTATTAATGTCGCGGATTCCAATTCGCCAGCCGCCGAACTTGTTCCATCCTTTCATTTCTACAACCCCATATTTAGTTGCCCTGACAGGGACACCGTAACCGGCAAAAATGTCGGTTCCTTCATGGATTCTTCGTCCGCCCCAGCCTCGTGCATCGCCCCATGTGCTGCGATAGCTGTGATTAGCTCGTATCGGCATTGGGAATGCTTGTTCCTCAAGATTAAGTCTTCCAAAATGACGGTAGATTTTCGCCTTTCCCGCAATGATTCCAACGGTTTTATCACGATGATAATAATTCCAAAGACCGATCTTCAAATTATCATGATCCACGCCATAGGAAAGAAGAAAATGGGCAAATGTATATAAAACATCCTCATCATTTTGACAATCCGCTTTTCCATCTCCATCCCCGTCAGCACCTAATCCATTAAAAAACTGAATGGTTGCAGGATTTTGATCTGTAGGGTTTGGGTTCGTAAGGCCTGCCCATTTTTCAGGGCTGATATAAATGGCAATCACACTGTCTGCTTTTGGCAAGTCCCTGCGGACCTGACGGATACTTCTTTCGTATTGATCAATAGCAGCGAGGTAGTACCAAGGAATCTGTGTTAGCGTTTCGACTTTTTTATAAAGCTTCATTCTTTCCTGGTATACATCAGGTTCTTTCGCATGAGCATCTTTGACAGCAAAAGTAGAGGAAAAGAATAAAAGGAAAGTTCCAATTATCAGAGCTGTCCGCACAGGAATCCTCCTTCCAATTAATGTACAATTAGTTTATGATTCTTTAGCTATTTCATAATGGTCAATAAATGGTAATGAATGATTTTAGGATGAAAAAATTCACAATGTTTCTAAGGCATCTCAACTTGTCCTTCTGTGCTCTATATGATAAAGTGACAACTGAGAGAACTCATTCACATACATATTGTAGGGGTGGAATAGATGAGCACAAAAGAACCAAATTTAAGAAAGCCGGAATGGCTAAAAATAAAATTAAACACAAATGAGCATTATACTGGTTTAAAAAAAATGATGCGTGAAAAAAGTCTTCATACCGTTTGTGAAGAAGCGCGCTGTCCGAATATTCATGAATGCTGGGCTGAGAGGAGAACAGCTACTTTTATGATTCTCGGTGATGTTTGTACTCGTGCATGCCGCTTCTGTGCGGTTAAAACGGGACTGCCAACTGAACTAGATTGGCAAGAGCCGGAAAGAGTGGCTGACTCTGTTCAGTTAATGAATCTGAAGCATGTTGTTGTAACTGCTGTAGCAAGGGATGACTTGAAGGACGGCGGCGCTGCTGTATTTGCGGAAACGGTAAGAGCGATCCGCAGAAAAAATCCGTTTACCAGCATTGAAGTTCTGCCTTCTGATATGGGCGGTAAGGAAGAAAACTTAAGAATCTTGATGGATGCGAAACCGGATATTTTAAATCATAATATCGAGACCACCAGACGCTTAACTCCAAGTGTAAGGGCAAGGGCTAAATATGATCGCTCACTGGAATTTTTACGCCGTGCCAAAGAAATGTATCCGGAAATCCCAACGAAATCCAGCCTAATGATTGGGCTAGGGGAATCGAAGGAAGAAATTCTTGAAGTTATGGACGATTTAAGAGCTAACAAGGTAGATATTATGACCATTGGTCAATATTTACAGCCAACGAAAAAGCATTTAAAAGTTCAGAAATATTATAGCCCGGAGGAATTTGAAGAATTACGTCAAATTGCTATGACTAAAGGCTTCAGCCATTGCCAGGCAGGTCCGCTTGTCCGTTCTTCTTATCATGCAGACGAACAGGTAAATGCTGCCGCAAAACATAAACAAGCTTTAGGTGAGCAAGAAGTAAAAGAAGCATAAAAAAAGGTTCAGCCGAAAATAAAACGGCTGAACCTTTTTCCATTTAATGCATTTTTTGGTCATCCGATGTTAGACCATTTTCATCTTCACTATTGCTCATGCGATTCCCCTGTGGAGAATCTTTCATTTGTCTGATGACATAGTTAATGGAATGTCGGGCATTTTTGTTGGTTGAATCCATATGCGAAAGGTTTTCAACATCGCGCATTAAAACCTTTTTATCGGTAACATAAACATGATAGTAACGTGGAACGACGGACATAGCGGTTCTTTTTACCTGGTCAGCCGTTAAATTCCGGTCCTTGGAATCAGTAGTATAAGCAACCAAAACCTCCTGATCCGTTACCAATGTAGCAACATCATGCACATGTGGAAGATTTGTACTGTACTTACTAATAATATTGGCAAGCTGTTCACGGTCAAGCGCAGTGTAATGATTATTTGCCGTATTATCATTCATGAGTGGACTTTTTTGATGACGGACATATCCGAAATCATTACTCACATTTCGAACACTCCGTCCAGCCCCCTCATTATAAAGTTCGGTCCTTTTATTGTTCACATTTATGGAATTTCCACTTTCCTCATAAACATCCCGGTTATTCATATCCTTGGAGCAGCCTGTTATTGTTGTAATCGTACATAACCCCAGGATGATCATCAACTTTTTCAAATTAAAACACCTCCTTTTTTTAGAATGACCAGAAGGAGGATTTTTTTTCTTAGTAATTGATGGTGAATCGGTTATAATGGGAAGTAGGATTGGCTGGTAAAATGAGGTGATAACATGATTGTAATGAACAATACCATGTATGAAATGGTCGAGGAATACCGCAACGGATATAATGAAGAAGCTTTTAAGGCTAGATATAGTGATATTTTATCCAGGTATGACTATGTTGTCGGAGATTGGGGCTATGGGCAGCTCCGTTTAAAAGGATTTTTTGATGACCAAAATCAAAAGGCGACGTTTGATACAAAAATAAGTACACTCAGCGAATATATATATGAATACTGCAATTTCGGCTGTGCTTATTTCGTTTTGAAAAAAGTCAAAAAATAAAGGAAGGACCCTGAATTAAGTCGGGGTCCTTTCGCCATTTTTATTCATTCATTGAGTACGGAGGCTGGGCATCTGAATCCGGATCATCATGCGGTGGATGTGCCGGATCCATTCCCTGCCGTGGTAAATCTTCATGCAAGGATTTGAATTCCCAGTTAAAAGCCGAATAACGCCGTTGCCCTTCCTTCCAAGGAGTACTCTTATTCTGTACAGGATCATTTACCCGGAATGTTGAACCATATGGTCCTTCTGGGAACTCTTGGGCGGTCAAATAATTTTCCTGTTTTTCGACAGTGGATATTTCTGTGTATTTTTCGGCATCCTTCTTAGACATTGTCTCACTCCTTTTACCATTAGTATGATAGTAGGAGATTCAAAAAATGTTATCAATTTTTTGGTTAGTCTATTCTTGAATAAATTAAAAAGAAAAGAGCCTTGGTTAGACGATTTCGGAAAGGAAAGATCGTAATTCTTCCGCGTCTTCTTCATTTAATTGGAAGGCAAACTCTAAATAGCCTTCTTCCTCAAGATCATCCGGTCCAATAATAGCAAAACGGTTTCCTTGCATATCAAGGACAAGATGTTTACCATAATGACGACCCGTTTGGACAATCGCCAGGTCAAAACGTTGATTTTCCCCCACAAAGCTGACAAATCTCGTCCTTGTATTTTCTGTATCATCATATAAGAAAAATCGTTCACTCATAAAACGGTCTCCTTTATTCATCACTTTTTTTCGACACTCTTTTAATAATATCAAAATTACGTTCATAAAGGGAGTTAAGATTTCAATAATTAAATGACGGGCAAAGACAAAAAAGTGTCAAAATGTGGTATGATAGAAGAAATCTCGTATGTAGACTGTTGAGAGGAATGAATGGAAATGTTCCATTGTTGCATTGAAAAAGCCAAGAGTGTATTACAATGGGGAAAGATCCTTTTACCTCTTTCATCCATACGTTATTACCCACCGCAATTTACATTACGAAATCCATTATTGGAAGGGGTTTCAGCGGCATTTAAAGCAAGGCATGAAGTCGTGGTGATTGTTTTTACGATAAAAAATTATAATGAATTAGCAGAAGCAGTGAGCAATTTTCAACATTCAGCCCTTATTAAAAAAATGAAGCGAATTTTCCAGAATTGTATCGAGAGAGAAATCCAAAAAAATGACGTTATTTCTCTTCATGATTTTTATGAAGATGCAATCACATTAATGCTTAGGGTGGACTATGAACGGCATAGTCTTTCTGATATTGATGATCTTGTGAATAAAATAATCGATGAAGTCGAACGCAAACTTTTGCAACAAAATCCACCTGTAAGACCTGTTTTTGACGGGGGATATATGTTTGTGGAGAAAAATAATTTTTCAATTCAGAGTTCCATTGAGAAGGCGCATCGACAGGCAATCGCGGTGGCGGAACAAAAAATAGATGCTAAATTGAACGAAATGATTTTTACATTTAAGAAAATCATTTCGAAAAAAGAAATTAACCTATGGACACAGCCAATTATTGATGTAGAAACAAGGGAAATACGCGCTTGGGAAATGTTTACACGCGGACCAAAAGGAGTATTAGAAAATCCGTTTCCGCTTTTTTCCGTTGCACGCCAGACTGGAATGTTGTACGACCTTGAAATGATTATTTTTGAAAAGATTTTTCAACAATTAAAAGGGTCAAGACGCCGGGAAAATATTTTTATTAACTGTACACCAATTACATTTGGGAATATTCGTTTTCCACGCGATATCAAACAGTTGATCGAACAATATAGGGGAATCTCCCCGCAACAAATTACCTTTGAAATAACTGAACACGATTCGATTCATGGAATTAAAAATTTTTCTTATAATCTTAAGGTTTTACGGTTAATGGGATTCCGATTTGCTGTAGATGATACGGGGGCTGGTTATAATAGTTTAAATACGATTAGTGAGATCATGCCTGATATTATTAAAGTGGACCGTTCCGTTATTGAAAATATCCATACAAGCCCTTTAAAGGAATCAATGTTAAAGGGATTGTTACTTGTTGCAAAGGAAGCCGGGTCATTGGTAGTAGCGGAAGGAATTGAAAATGAAGAAGAAGCCTTTGTTTTAACGCGAAATAAGGTTGATTTAGCTCAAGGATACTATTATGCTAAACCTACCGCACTTGCAAAAGGGATTGCAACATAAGAGGAGCTTTAGACAAGGAGTGGAAAATCATGTATTTTGTTGATAGGGAAAAAATCGAAGTCATTTTAGTTTTTTTTGAAAAGCAAATTAGCCTTTTTTTAAACCAGAAAAATTGGTCATCGCCGATTGAAAGGGCTGCTCTTGAACGGTTGACGCAGATGATGCTTGAGTCCGTACTGGATGTCGGTAATGCGATGATTGATGGATTTATTATGCGCGATCCGGGCAGCTATGAAGATATTATTGAAATCCTGACAGACGAAAAAGTAATATCGGTTGAAAACAGCAATCGTTTAAAGATTCTCATTCAATATCGAAAAGCTCTTGTGCAAAATTACACGGAAATCAATCATGATGAACTGCTTAAACAATTTTCGGAAAACATCGAAACATTAAGCCAATTTGCCACCAATGTCCGGGAATACCTGATAAATGAATTAGGACCCGTTTCAGCATTTAAAAATTAAGTATAAGACCGTTCCTGCGGTCTTTTTCCTATTTAACGAAGGAGTATCCAATGAAAAAATATCAAGGTTATTTAATTGATTTAGATGGAACGATGTACAAAGGCACAGAGCGAATCGAAGCAGCCGCTGATTTTGTCAAAAAACTAGAACAGAAAGAAATTCCTTATTTATTTGTAACCAATAATTCTTCCCGGACACCAGCGCAGGTAGCGGAAAAACTGCGGGGATTTGATATTCCTGCAGAAGAAAACCAAGTGTTTACAACCAGCATGGCAACGGCTAATTATATTTTCAGCCAAAAGCCAGATGCGTCTGTTTATGTGATTGGTGAGGAAGGGATCCAAACCGCCATAAGAGAAAGAGGATTTCTAAAGGCATCCGAGAATGCTGATTTTGTGGTAGTTGGAATTGACCGTGCAATCACCTATGAAAAACTAGCGGTTGCCTGCTTGGCTGTAAGGAATGGGGCTGTGTTTATCTCCACGAACGGGGATATCGCGCTGCCAACAGAGAGGGGATTGCTGCCGGGGAATGGTTCATTGACATCAGTTATTTCCGTATCAACACAGACAAAACCGATTTTTATCGGTAAGCCTGAATCGATTATTATGGAACAGGCTCTAAAGGTGTTGGGTACTGCAAAAGAAGAAACCCTAATGGTGGGGGATAATTACGATACCGATATTACTGCGGGAATGAATGCCGGTATGGATACATTACTGGTTCATACCGGTGTTACGACAAAAGATTTGCTCGCTGGATATGACCGCAAGCCAACTTATTCGATTGATACATTAGAGCATTGGGAGTCATAGAAAAAGGATGGAAGAGTCCATCCTTTTTCTATTTGCTATCCTCTGCCTCTTTTCGGGCAGCCCTGTGTGCTAAACGACTTGATGCTGCGGCAGCAATAGCACCGACAATATCATCAAGAAATGTGTGGCATTCACCGGTGGATTTATCATTTAAATGGGCAAGGATTCCTGGCTTCTGTTTATCAATATAACCGTAATTTGTAAATCCGATTGAACCGTAGACATTCACAATCGATAACGCAATAATTTCATCCACACCATAAAGGCTTTCGTCACGTTTAATAATGTCTTGGAGCGGCTCCTCTAACAGACCTTTTTCCGCTAGCTTATCGAGCTGAATCCCTGTTAAAATGGCGTTTTGAACCTCGCGTTTGGAGAGTACCCGTTCTACGTTGGCAATACAGTCCTCCATTTGTAAATTTTCATGATACTTATTTTGGAGAAAATAAACTAAATCGGCAATATCCTGAATTTCAACGCCTCTTTCTTTGATCCATCTACGAGCGGTTTCTTCAAGAATATCCATTTTTTTGTCTGCTGCCATACAATCACCTTTTCTATGAATTTTCACGATTGTTCTCTATATATTATTGATTTTTTCCATAACATATGCATTTTTTTCAAAATGAATTGAAAAACGGGAATCAACAAGTTTTTAAAGACCCCTACATATATATAAAGGAAAAAGAGGTTTCGAAAGAGGTGGCGGCATGCTCCAGAAATTACTTGAGAACCAATATGGAATAAAGGTTGACGAATATCTGAAATTAGATTCCTACGATGCATTAAGAGGAAATGGCTGGCTTTATTTAGTATCTAAGCCTGGTGGCAGGGAGGAAACGGATATTTCCGAATTGGAGAAAATAGCGGTGCATCTTAGAAACTATGGGGACCAGCATGTACCAGTCATCCTTTTATCAAAGGATGGGAATCTGATTACAACCTGGGAACAAAATAAATATTGTGTCCTGGCAAACAAGCAGACCGAAAAGCCGCAAAAAATAAAATTAGGCCGAAAACTGGCCAAATTCCATGAGCGCGGCAGAAATGTTCCCTTTCAAATTGAAAGAACAAGCAGGATAGGCCAGTGGAAGTCTCTATGGGAAAAGCGCCTGGAGCAAATGGAAAAGGTGTGGAATGGGCAGTTATTTCAACCCCCGGAAGATGAATTTGAGAAAATGTTTATTGAATCCTTTCCCTATTATTTAGGATTAACCGAAAATGCCATTCAATATTTAGTGGATACTGAAATTGATGATGACCCAATAGATTCTGATGCCGGGACTGTTTGTCATGAGCGGTTTTCAAAAAATTCATGGGGAAGAAATTATTATATTAAAAATCCGTTTGATTGGGTATTTGATCATCGAAGCCGAGATCTTGCTGAATGGACGAGGGAGCGCTATTTTCGCAACAATCAGACGTATGATCAGGAATTAAGGCAATTTTTCGAGGAATATCAAAGCATCGCACCGTTGTCATCCTTTTCTTGGCGGCTTTTATATGCCCGTTTATTATTTCCATTACATTATTTTGAGTGTGTTGAAAATTACTATATTACCCGTTCTGAGCAAGACAAAAAGCTTCTGGAGGAAAAATTAAGTAAAATCTTAAGGCAATCTTCAGAGTATGAACAATTTCTTGGGGGCTTTTACTTATTATCAGGAGCTCCGATTAAAAGACTGAATCTTCCACTTCCTGAATGGCTTATGATAAAATAATTTTACAAGTGAAAAAAGGAAGGAAACGCAATGAAACCTTATATTTATATAACAAGGAAGCTACCAGAAGAAGCAATAGCGCCGCTTCGGCAAAAATATGAAGTCAAAATGTGGGAACACGATGACGTTCCTGTGCCGAAGGAAATATTACTAGCGGAAGTCAAAAAAGCCGATGCCTTATTAACCATGGTATCCGATACCATTGATGAAAAGGTACTCAATGAAGCTGATAACCTGAAAATAGTGGCCAATTGTGCTGTTGGGTATGACAATATTGACCTTCCTGCGGCTGCCAAAAATGGTGTGGCCATTTGTAATACCCCTGATGTTTTGACAGATACAACTGCCGATCTGACCTTTGCATTATTAATGGCTGTATCTCGCAGGGTGGTGGAAGCGGCTGAATATACTAAAAAGGGACAATGGAAAAGCTGGAGTCCATTTTTATTAGCAGGACAGGATATTCATCATAAAACACTTGGAATTGTTGGGATGGGGAAAATTGGAGAGGCGGTAGCCAAACGTGCAGCGGGATTTGAGATGAATCTCCTCTACCATAATCGGACAAGGAAGCCGGAAATCGAACAGAAGCTGGGCACTGTTTATTGTACGTTTGAGGATCTTATTAAAAAGGCGGATTTTGTTGTCTGTTTAGCACCGCTAACCGAAGAAACTAAAAATATGTTTACCCTGGAAGTTTTTCAAAAAATGAAGCGTTCAGCCATCTTTATTAATGCTTCAAGAGGACCTGTTGTAAATGAACAGGGCTTATATCAAGCGCTTGTTACGGGGGAAATTACCGGGGCCGGTTTGGATGTTTTTGAAAAGGAACCTATTGATGCCGACCACCCATTACTTGGGCTTTTAAATGTTGTTGCACTCCCTCATATCGGAAGCGCTAGTGTTGAAACGAGAACAGCGATGATGAATTTAGCTATTGCAAATATTGAAGCGGTATTAGACGGTAAAAATCCTTTAACACTTGTGAATAAGGATTGGACGTCATGCACGAATTCTAAATAAAAAGAGCGATTGCCAAAAAGGCAATCGCTGTTATTTTACTAGAATACTTGTTCAACTTCGACAATTCCCGGAACCTCTTCAAGAAGTGCTCTTTCAATGCCGGCTTTAAGTGTGATGGTGGAACTTGGGCAGCTGCCACAAGCACCTAATAAACGAAGCTTTACAATTCCGTCCTCAACATCAACTAATTCACAATCCCCGCCATCGCGAAGAAGAAATGGCCGTAATTTATCTAATACTTCTTGTACTTGTTCTTTGATTTCTAATTCTTCCATTCCCATCGACTCCTTTCCTATCTATATTATAATGTGATTGACAGTAAAAATCCATTCCGAAGAAACTGGCAAAACACCCATTTAATCATATTCTTTCATTTTTAGGTAAAAGATGTTGTAAAATAAAAAGAAAAAACAAGGATGAATCAAATGGAACTTAATCAAGTAGAAATTGTATTATACGGTGCTGAACAGCTTTGCCCAAGCTGTGTAAATCTACCCTCATCTAAAGAGACGTTTGAATGGCTGGAGGCTGCTATTGCACGGAAATTTCCAGAACAGCCCTTTAAAATGACGTATGTAGATATTCATTTTCCTCCTGCAGAACCTGAAAAGCAAAGCTTCGCTCAAAAAGTGATTGAAGAGGATATGTTTTATCCAGTGGTTGTCATCAAGGACAAAGTGGTCGGCGAAGGTAACCCGCGGTTAAAAACGATTTTTTCTGAGCTAGAAAAGCATGGATACAAAGAAGTTTAAAAAAGAAGCATTCCCATTTAAAATGCGGAATGCTTCTTTTTATTTCATCACCCGTTATGGTATTTGTACATCCATAAGATACCGGATTTGATCAGGCGTGCAACACGTCCTGTAATCGCTGAATTTCCCATCATTCCAAAGCCTTGTTTCTTTCCAAGGGATCCAAGAATGCCTTTTAATTTGATTGGAGGGAACGATGCTGGCGGTTCTTCACCATTCCAACGTTTTCTCAATACCTCCACAATTTGCTCTGCTTGCCCTTCGGCTAATTGTGCACTTGGGGCATGAGGAAGGCTTGCACAGTCACCGAGAATATAAATATGTTCATCTGTAGGCAAGTTGTGCTGAGGAGTAAGGACCACTCTACCCATGTTATCTTTTTCCTCAGGAAAATCACGAACGACTTTGTTTGCTTGAATTCCTGCTGTCCAAACGATGACATCACAATCAATCGGCTCATCATGGTTATATATTCTTTTTTCTTCCACTTTTGTTATATTGGAATTGTTGATAATTTCAACATTATGCTTATCAAACCAATTTTCAACATATTTACTCAGGCGGTCAGGAAACGATGATAGAATATGCTTTCCTCTGTCAAACAACTTAATTTTAATGTCATCACGGCTTTCACTTAATTCACTTGCAAGTTCTACGCCACTAAGTCCAGCCCCAACAATACCGACAACGGATCCTGGAGGAAGATTATTTAAAACAGAATAAGTTTCACGGGACTTTCCAATGCTTTGAATACTGTAAGTAAATTCGTCTGCCCCAGGAACTCCATGATACTTGTCCTCACAGCCAAGCCCAATAATTAAATCATCGTAGATAATTGGTTCTTCATCTTTTAAAAGAACCTTTTTTTCTTCTCTTACGATTCCGGTAACTTCACCAAATTTAATATTTAACCGAGGATGTTCAGGAAAACATACACGAACCTCTTTATCGGAAATGGTTCCTGCTGCTAAAGCATAGTATTCGGTTTTAAGACAGTGGTATGGGACTCGGTCAACAAGTGTAATCGTTACGTCATCCGGAAGATTGTTTGGGAGGAGTTCGCTAAGAATTTTCATTCCGCCGTATCCCCCGCCAAGAATTACCAGGTTTTTCATTTTAAAATTTCCCCTTTTTTCAAACAATTGTATTCCTATTTTTAATGTTCCTTTTTTTATCGATTTATTGCACTTGGAAAACGGCAATAAATTGGAATAAAGGATTTAATGTTTTTAATAGTCAAGCGCTATTTCGCACAATTACGAGTATAGCTAAGATATGACGAAATAACAACAATTTTCATGTTTTCTTGACAAAATGAATTTGCTTTGCTAATTGACGATAATCCCCAAAAAGAGTACGATTAGTAGGTATGAAGAGGTGAAACCATTGATTAAACCAATCATTGAATTTTGTATAAGCAACTTAGCAAATGGCGCACAGCGAGCGCTTGAGATATTAGAAAAAGATCCGAATTTGGATATAATTGAATATGGGTGTCTCGGATATTGCGGGAAATGTGCCATTACTCTGTTTGCTCTAGTAAATGGGGAAGTAGTAACAGGGAAAACCCCTGAAGATCTTGTGGATAATATCTATCAATATTTGGATGAAAATCCAATGTTTTGAGAAAAGCGGAAGCGCCTTGTTCAGACCCGATATTGTAAGACTAGTCGATTGGCAAGCGTAGCGAAGCCAGAGACTTAGTCGCACTTAATGCGTACAGAAAGCGTTAGCTTTCTGTAGCCAAGTGCTGGAGGCCCTGACGGTGAAGTCGGTTTTTGACTTCATCGTCAGGGCCGAAGCAACCTCGAGGGGCTAGGCGCTGGAGCTAGACAATAAAGAAAGGAGCGTAAACCGCTCCTTTTTTCATTTTTTATCATATAATAGTAATTATAAACGAATTGGTTAAGTGGTTTATTTAAGTGGATATACTAAATTTAAGGAAAAAAAGGGGGAGTCATAATGAGTAAAGAGGTTGTTATTTTAACCGAAGCGGCTGCCATGCAAATTAAGGATATGATGAAGCAAAATGAAGAAGAAGGCGCCCTTTTACGTGTTGGTGTCAAAGGCGGGGGCTGCAGCGGCTTATCCTATGGAATGAGTTTTGATCATGAAGTGAAGGAAGATGATTTACATTTCGAACAGTATGGAATTCAAATCCTTGTCGATAAGGAAAGTGCTGCAATATTGCAAGGAACAAAAATTGATTATAAACAATCGATGATGGGCGGCGGGTTTACGATCGAAAATCCGAATGCGATTGCCTCTTGCGGCTGCGGATCTTCTTTCCGTACAGCATCGGCTTCAGGTACACCGGAGGAATGTTAGGAAGGACACAGGTGAAAGGCGTCCTTATTTCGGACGCCTTATGCCTATTAATTAAACATGGAAGAGCTGTGTAATGGCTGGACTTTTGCTTTTGGATCAATATATGCTTTTGCGTTGTTAACGGCAGTTGGCGCTTCCCCAAACCCGCAGGCAATTAATTTTACTTTTCCATCATATGTGCAAATGTCCCCTGCAGCATAAATTCCTGGAATATTTGTTTCCATTTTAGAGTTGACTAAAATCGAATTCTTTTCAATTTGCAAACCCCACTCTTTTATCGGTCCAAGTGAAGAGACAAAACCATAGTTACAAATGACTGCATCAACATCAATCGTAACTTTTTCTTCACCGTTTACAGTTTCAAGAACAACCTGCTTAATTCCGGAATTATCACCGATCAAATCTGCAGGAACATAGGAAGTTTTTACATCAACCTTTGAATTAAATAAGTTTTTAACACTATGTTCATGGGCACGAAATTTGTCTCTGCGATGAACAATCGTAACTTTTTCGGCAATCGGTTCCAACATCAAGGCCCAATCTACTGCAGAATCGCCTCCTCCAAATACTACTACTTTTTGGCCGGCAAATTTATTTAAATCTTCGATAAAGTAATGGAGGTTTTTACGTTCATATTGCACAGCACTTTCCAGTTCTAAGCGGCGTGGTTGGAAAGCACCGTTTCCAGCAGTGATCACCACCGTTTTTGAAAAATGAACCTCAGCATTTGTTGTTAATTTAAAAATACCGTCTTCTAATTTTTCTAGCTTTTCAACAGATTGTTCAAGCGCAACCACTGGATTAAATTTCGCCATTTGCTCTTTTAGGTTATTTACCAATTTTTGAGCGCGAATTTTTGGAAAACCGGCAACATCATAGATATATTTTTCAGGGTATAGCGCTGACAATTGACCGCCCAGTTGTGGTAAGCTCTCAATGATTTTCACTGACGCTTGCCGCATTCCTCCGTAAAACGCGGTAAATAGACCAACAGGACCTCCCCCGATAATGGTAATATCAAATACTTTTTGACCATTTTGCACTATGAATCCCCCCAGCTAGGTAGTAACAATCTCCATCCCAATCATAACATAAAAAGATAAATTGCTCACTTGAATTGCGGGGAATATTCACTCTATTGGCAATGTTTTATAAATTTATCATTTAATTGGCTTGTGTAAAATTGTTAAAAAAATAAAAAAAATCGCTTGAAAACTGGATGAAAAAAGCATAAGATGAATTGTGGATATATTGTTACTATTATGTGACAAAATCAGGACATTTTTAATTAAGAAAGTTTATAAGGAATTAGGAATACTGTTGTGAACCTCCTTGCTAGGAGAAACAGCTGCTGATTTCTTCGTACCTATTCGTGAAAAATATCACAAACATTTTCCTTGTTATTAAAATAAAAACGAAGAAATCAGTGGATGATAAAACAAATGGTTCATTAAAATAAAATAAAGGTGGAAGTGATCACTTTGAGAAAGCCAAAAATTGTTATTGTCGGGGCAGGATACGGTGGACTTATGACAGCCGTTCGTTTACAAAAATTATTAGGTGTGAATGAAGCGGAAATCGTGTTAATCAATAAAAATGATTACCATTACGAAACTACATGGTTACACGAAGCATCAGCAGGTACATTGCACCATGATAAAGTACGCTATGATATCCGCAATGTAATTGATCGCAGTAAAGTGGAATTTATCCAAGATACTGTTGTCGAAATTAACAAAGAAGAGAAGAAAGTCATGTTAGAAAATGACGCAGTTAATTATGACTATTTGGTCATTGCACTTGGCGGAGAACCAGAAACATTTGGAATTAAAGGATTAAAAGAATATGCATTTGGTATTACCAGTGTCAATTCCTCTCGTCAATTACGTGAACATATTGAATATCAATTTGCTACGTACAATATGGAAGAAGAGAAGAACGATAATCGTTTATCTATCGTAGTTGGCGGTGCTGGATTTACGGGGATTGAATTCCTTGGCGAATTAACGAACCGGATTCCTGAGCTTTGTCATGAATATGATGTAGATTTCCAAAAAGTTAGAATTACTTGTGTCGAAGCAGCACCAACTGTTCTTCCTGGATTTGATCCAGAACTAGTAAAATATGCTGTTTCTCAACTAGAGAGAAGAGGTGTAGAATTTTTAATCGGTACCGCGATTAAAGAAGCTACTCCTGAAGGGATTTTTGTTGGAAAAGGCGAAGAAGAGCCGTATGAAATTAAGGCTGAAACGGTTGTCTGGGCTGCAGGTGTTCGTGGTAATGCGATTATTGAAAAATCTGGATTCGAGGCAATGCGTGGACGTGTAAAAGTACAACCAGATCTTCGTGTACCAGGATTCGATGACGTATTTATTATCGGCGACAGCTCTCTTGTTATAAATGAAGAGATTAACCGTCCATATCCTCCAACTGCGCAAATTGCTATGCAGCAGGGTGAAGTTGTTGCTAAAAATATTGCAGCACTCGTTCGAAATAAAGCAGAGCTTGAAAACTTTAAATTTGATAATAAAGGTACTGTTTGCTCCCTTGGTGAAGATGATGCAATTGGTGTAGTCTTTGGTAAAAAAGTGACTGGCTCAAAAGCAGCCTTCATGAAAAAAGTGGTTGATAACCGTGCTCTTTATATGATCGGCGGTACATCACTAGTACTGAAAAAAGGGAAACTTAATTTCTTTTGATATGATGTTTTAATGAAAGGGCAGAGTATTCTCTGTCCTTTTTTTGTTAAAAATTTTCATAAAAAGTGAAAGTGGTGGATCTAATGAGTAAACGCGGCAAGGTTTGGCTGGCAGTCTCAGGATTAGTAAAGCATGAAGAAAAATGGCTCGTCGTTAAGAAACGATACGGTGGATTAAAAGGTCAATGGTCGCTGCCGGCAGGATTTGTTGATGAAGGCGAAACAGCGGATGAAGCTGTCATTCGGGAGGTCAAGGAAGAAACGGGTATCGAATGTGTAGTGAAAGGTTTAATTGGATTAAGAACAGGGGTAATAAAAGAAGAAGTAAGTGACAATATGCTCATGTTTTTACTTGAACCGGTTAATAATGTACAAATTATTCATCAAGACAGTGAGCTTTATGAGGCACGGTTTATGGCACCCGAAGAACTTCTGCATGAAAAGGAGGCTTCTATTCTTTTAAGCTACCTTATAAAACAAACGAATCCCTCTTTAATTCCTTGTAAAGATGGGTTGAATCCGGGCGATCAGTTCGGCTATACGGCATATAAAATATTTTTGTAATTTTTTGAAAATTAGAGGAACCGATAGAAAATGAAAGAAAACTTTCTATGTATCCGTTTTCTTATGGTTATTTGCTTGTTTTTCCCCCTTTCCTTTTTTTCATTTTCTTGATATATTATCAGAAAATTTAAAAAATAATCAAGGAGGATGAATACAGTGACTGTAAAAAACTTAGATACAAAAACATGTGATTATTGTTCTGGTAATGGTTATTTCCAACTTTTGCTTGGCGGTTCTGAAACTTGCTCCTGCTGTGAGGGAACAGGGAAAAAGCAGGAATAAACAAAGTTAACTGAGAAAATTTTGCTTCTTCGAATCTTTCGGAGGGCTATTTTTTTGCCGGCGCTTCTGCTTTTCCTTTTTCTATTGACTCCCTTTTGGACATTCAGTACACTTAAGGTTGATGTGTCGAAGGGGGAATTTCCAATGCAAATGAGCATTGTTGTTTTAATCATCTCGATGTTATTGTTTCTGGTATTATTTTTTGGAATTGGATTTATCCTTAATATGCTTCTAAGAATGTCTTGGATTATGGCGATTATTTATCCGATTGTCGCGATTTTAATTGTTGATAAAGTGCGTTTTATAGAATATTTTACTAATAGTAAGGCAGCATTCGAGCAGCTGGGACATCGATTCAGTTCCCTGGCAACAGCTGACGTCTTAATCCTAGCCAGTGGACTGGCAGGGGCAATTGTCTCAGGCATTGTCATAAAGCTTTTAAGGAAAAATGGATACCAAATGTTCTAAGACTTCTTACCATGGTAAGAAGTCCTTTTTATTTTCCCCTTTTTTGAATAATTCATTTCCACATGGGAAATGAATATTTTTGGAGGAGTGAAAATTTCTAATGAATATATTAAAAAATTGGGCTAAGCGCTTTATGATGACATGCCTTTTCATTCTAGCGCTTTTTGTAACCTATCAATCCATTTCTGGAGTGAAGGCCCAAACAATACTAAATTTTGTTGATCCGTTTATTTCGTCAAGTAAAACGGTGGCAGGTACAGTCCCACCGTTAGAAGAAGCCATTGATTGGTCTAAATATCCGAAAAAAACAGTTGTTGCGACGGGTTACACAGCAGGGTTTGAGTCAACAGGAAAATATCAGGGGCATCCTGAATATGGAATTACGTATTCGGGTGTAAAAGTGAAGCGGGATTTATTTTCAACCATTGCAGCAGATTTAAATGTTTTTCCATTAGGGACCGTTTTATTTATTCCCGGCTATGGTTATGGCGTAGTTGCGGATAAAGGCGGGGCGATAAAGGGAAATGAATTGGACCTGTATTTTAATACGGTTAAAGATGTTTACAACAAATGGGGTAAAAAGAAATTGGATATTTATGTAGTTCAAAAAGGAAATGGAAGTCTTTCTGAGCAGGAATTAAAAACATTAAATGAAAATAAATCCATGCAAGTATTCAGGCAGCAATATATCAATTCTGAGAAGAGATAAAAGCAGGCAACCGCCTGTTTTTTTCTATTTCTTTGATTCTCGAAAGAACTTATCTTTTTCGTTATAATAAAATCATTAAGATACTAGGGGGTAAAGCCATGTTTGACGTTAAAACAGAGTTTAATTTTTCAAATGAACATGAAGGTTTGGTCATTGGTCTTTTTGACCGGCCGGAAAAATTTACGGGTTTACTGGCTAAGGTTGATGAATTATTCGATGGACAACTTAGGGAACTTGTAAAATCGGGAGATATTTCTCCTAAGTTTAAAAGGATTAATAAAATACATACGTTTGGAAAAATGGGTGTAAAAAGAATTTGGTTTGTTGGTCTTGGAAAAGAAAAGGAACTCTCCTTTGAAAAAGCACGAGATGCATTTGGGCAGCTTTTTAAGACCATTAAAAAAGGGAACCTGGAAGAATTGGCTTTTCTTTTGGAATCGTTTACAACAGAGGAGTTTAACGGGCAGGATGCAGCCCACGCTGCCGGTGAAGCATTTGCCTTGGCTACATACGAGTTTAAAGGCTACAAACAAAAATCAAATGAACCTGAAAAGAGTTTAAAAAGCTTAACAATTTATAGTGATTCTTTTGACCAAGAGGAGCTAAAGGCATCATTGACAGTAGGTTATGCCTTTGGGAAAGGAACTAATTCAGCCCGGACGCTTGTGAACACACCGGGCAATTTGCTGACAGCTAGTGATATGGCTGATTATGCGAAGGAACTTGCTACTACTTATGACTTTGAAGTGGAAATTTTAGAAAAGACCGAAATTGAAAACCTTGGGATGGGAGCGTTCCTGGCGGTTAACCAGGGGTCCACAGAGCCGCCTAAAATGATTGTCCTTAAATATCAAGGGAAAGATGATTGGAAGGATGTCATTGGTCTTGTCGGTAAAGGAATCACGTTTGACACAGGAGGATATTCGATTAAAACAAAATCAGGGATTGTTGGCATGAAATCGGATATGGGCGGTGCGGCTGCTGTTTTAGGAGCAATGGAGATTATTGGGGAATTGAAACCAGAACAAAACGTGGTTGCTGTTATTCCATCTACTGATAATATGATCAGCGGCTCGGCATTTAAGCCTGACGATGTGATTACTTCAATGAGTGGTAAGACGATTGAGGTTCTAAATACGGATGCAGAAGGTCGTTTAGTGTTAGCTGATGCGGTAACATATGCCAAGCACCATGGTGCTGAATACTTGGTCGACGTTGCAACCTTAACGGGGGGCGTCATCACGGCATTAGGTCTGCATACGACAGGAGTCATGACCAATCATGAACAACTATATGAACAAGTCTTAGAAGCGTCAAAGGAGGCCGGAGAACGGATCTGGCAGTTGCCGATGTTTGATACGGAAATAGAAAGAGTGCGAAACAGTAAAGTCGCTGATTTAAATAATTCACCGGGAAGTGAGGGCCATGCACTTGTTGCTGGTGCATTTATCGCGGAATTTGCCGAAGAAACGCCATGGGTGCACTTGGATATTGCCGGAACCGCAACCACCTCAAAGGAGTCCGATCTCGGTCCAGCTGGTGCGACAGGTGTCATGACCCGTACATTGGCATTATTTGTTGAGCGTTTCGAGCCAATTGAAAAATAAGGTTTGGTCCCCTGGGTCTTCCAACGATTTTTTATATGTTTGCCCACTCAAAACAAATGGACTTCGCATATGAAATAGTGTAGGCAAGTATATGAGAGAGGGAGGTATGATGGCATGTACCCTTATCGATATCCCTATCCCGCTCATGATCAAAGATTTATCGGGTTGGGCTGGCCGTTGGCGATAGGTGGTCTTGGATTTTTGGGAGGATTAATTGGTGGCGGATTAGGTGGGTTTGCAGGAGCGGCATTAGGAAGCCGCCCGCCTTGGGGCTACCCCGGATTTGGTTATCCAGGCATGGGTTATCCAGGTATAGGTTACCCCGGATTCGGTTACCCAGGTTACTATTAACTATGTAAAAACAGCTCAGGCGGGCTGTTTTTATATTTGGGGATGATAAAGGTTTTCTATTTGTTTAAAAGAAAAATTTATTTAAAATGGAGATAAGTAGTGATTACATAAATTAGTTTTTAAGGAGAGTAGAAAATGATTAAAAACACCTTGATAGAGGCATTAGGGATTGAAATAACCCAGGTAGAGAAAGGGAAGATTATTGCAAGAATGCCGGTGGATGAACGTACAAAGCAGCCGTTTGGCTTACTGCATGGCGGGGCCTCGGTTGCGTTGGCGGAAACGGTTGCCAGTTTAGGTGCCTATGAATTGGTAGACAAAGAAACACAGGGGGTTGTAGGACTAGAAATAAATGCGAACCATGTAAGGTCCGCTTCGGAAGGCTATGTGACAGCTGTTGGAACCGTCCTACATCAGGGAAAAACGACAATGGTATGGGATATTAAAATAAGCGATGAAAAGGACCGGCTTGTTTGTATATCCAGATGCACAATGGCGGTTATCTCATTAAAAAGATAAAGTACGAAAAGGATGAGTTGTCTTCATCCTTTTTTCTTTGGGTAATTTGTAGGAAAATTTCAAAAAATCATAACGATTTCATGTTATAATAAAAATTAATAAAAAATTTCTTATATGTACAATTTTTTGTACAGGTTCCTTTATATAATGTAGTAAGAAGTTTATTAGAAAAGGTGGTGAAAATGATGGGAAAACGGCATTGTTTATTTATTGATTTTGAATTTACCATGCAAGAAAGAAATGTCCGGATGAAGGAGTTTTATCCTGAAATTATTGAAGTTGGTATTGTTTCTGTATTAGAGGATCAAATTATTGATCAGTTTTCATCCTATGTGACCCCGCTTAAATTTCCTACGCTTTCAGAACGCTGTAAATCATTTCTACATATTTCTCAGGAACAGGTAAACAAAGGGATTACTTTTTTTGAATTAATTCGAAAAATGGAGGAGTTCAACAAAGGGTATGATCTAACAATTGTTACTTGGGGGAATATGGACATGAAGGTGTTGCGCCATAATTGCCTTGCAGCTAGAATCCCGTTTCCGTTTCATGCAGCTGAGTTGGATCTATCCATGGAGTATAAGCGATTTTTTGGTGATCAAAACCAAACAGGCCTATGGAAGGCGGTCCAAGAGTACGGCAAGGAAGGGACAGGCAGACACCATCGTGCACTTGATGATGCATTAACCACTTATAATATATTCAAGCTTGTTGAAAAGGATAAACGCTACTTGGAAAAACCTAAACCTACGACGATTGGTGACCGCGTAGACTTTTCAAAACTATTAAATGAATTTGCATAAAAGGCCAAATCATTCAAATTGATTTGGCCTTTTATGTTACCGTCATCATAAGAGTTAATTGGCGACAGTTTGGGTTGAAAAGCCAGTAAAAGTATCGCCAATAGCCCCGATTGGAGACAGTTTGGGTTGAAAATCAGACAAAAATTTTCCCTTTTTTCCAGTAAAACCAGCTCGGACGGGCAATGAAACAGACTTTCTTTTCCCTTTTTCCAGTAAAACCAGCTCGGACGGGCAATGAAACAGACTTTCTTTTCCCTTTTTCCAGTAAAACCAGCTC
>NZ_JAVDUQ010000009.1:0-120985 GCF_031456445.1 Neobacillus niacini
TTGATGAATTTGTTCCTTTTGTTTTTTGTTTGGTTCTAATCGGAGTTTGAGCCCATAATGGCGTAGAATTTTACCTTCTTTAGCTAATTCTTCATTCTTTTCTTTGGTTGTTTTTCTTTTTGCCATTTGACTCACCTCTATTTGTTAAGAATATTTTACCAAAAACCAGAACACCTGTCCTGTAAAACACTTTTTATTTTCAAAAAAAATATGCCCTAACTCACGACTGAAGTCACGAGTGTGCGGGCATAAATCATCAAATTCATTCCGGTTTAAAATTCACTGCTAAATAAAAGATCTCCATATTCTTTCATTTACTTAACAATCTATTAACAAATTTGTTACTATATGATGGTTCGACAATTTTGTCAAGTTCCTCTTGTTATACTTTAAATAAATAGAATATTCGCAAATTAAATATTTGACTTTTAGACTGTTCATGGTGGTTGAATAAAAACGTTTATGATCAAGCACATGGGTCAAGTGAGCTATACCATTTTGCGGAGGTGACATGTTATGAGTGTAATGTATTCACCTAAAGATGTACAAAAATTACTTAAAATAAATAGCAATACTTTACGGAAATATGCGAATCACTTGGAAGAGCATGGGTATCCCATTCACCGTAATACTAGAGGACACAGAAGCTTTTTTGAAAAAGATGTGAATACGCTCCGCCAATTAATTGAATTCAGTAAGCAAGAAGGCATGACATGGGAACAGTCTGTTGAAGCCGTGATGGCCTGTGTTTCTGAAGAAATTAAATCGGATACCTCATCTGGACCGATACAAATAACGAATGACCGGGATGTGGAGCAGGATTTTCACCATAACGAGTTATTGGAGAATTTGGTTGAAGGAGAAATGATAGAGCTTTCAGAAGTAAATGAATCGAACAACGCAGCAGGAACGATAAAGATAACGAATGACAGGGATATTCAGCAGGATCGTAACCATCAAGAGCTATTGGAACGAATCGAACATTTGGAGCAAATAAACATGGATTTAATCAAACTTTTAAAGGAGAAGGCTGTACGGGAAGCTTCTCTGGAAGAAAAGCTTAATCACATCGTAAAGTTTGTAGATCGTTCAGAGCAATTGGTGGCAGAACGATATAAATTGATGGAAGAAGAAACCAGAATGCAGATTGCAGCCGCCCAGCAAAAGAAATGGTGGCAATGGTGGAAATGAGAAAAGTTGAACTCAGCATAACTTATAAAATTTTACCAAAACGCCTGATTTATTCTAAATTGGCGTTTTGTTGTCTTTATGGTATGCTCTAGCTATTTTTTTGAACTCTTCCTAATTTAATTATAGCATATAAAAAATGGTCAATATAGCCTTTTTATTCTCATTTACTACTGCTAAAATGCAATAGAACTTTAATGAGATTTGTTGGAGGGATATAGAATGGGTTCATTGGTTCTCGGTTTTCAGGAAATGGAAAAAACACAGCTTTTGCTCGTTGGCGGAAAAGGGTTAAATTTAGGGGAATTATCAAAAATTCAAGGAATACAAGTACCAGAAGGATTTTGCGTTACAACAGTAGGATTTCAAAAAGCCATCGACCAAAACGAAACATATCAAGCTTTGTTGGATCGACTAACAATGCTAAAAGTAGAAGATCGAGATCAAATTGGCGAAATTAGCAGGAAGATTCGACAAATCCTTATGGAAGTAGAAATTCCTTCCGATGTTGCGTGCGCAGTTGCTGACTACCTCTCCCAGTTTGGCGATGAACATGCTTATGCAGTGCGTTCTAGTGCAACTGCTGAAGATTTACCACATGCCTCTTTTGCGGGTCAACAAGACACCTATTTAAATATCATCGGAAAAGAAGCCATCTTGCAGCATATCAGCAAATGTTGGGCTTCCCTGTTTACGGATCGCGCTGTAATTTATCGAATTCAAAACGGATTTGACCATCGGAATGTTTGTTTATCCGTTATCGTTCAAAGAATGGTTTTCCCACAGGCTTCAGGGATTTTATTTACTGCAGATCCGATTACCTCTAACCGAAAGTTACTATCAATCGATGCCAGTTATGGGCTGGGAGAAGCACTGGTCTCTGGCTTAGTGACTGCGGATTGTTATAAAGTACAGGAAGATAAAATCGTCGATAAGATGATTGCAACCAAAAAATTGGCTATCTATGCACGAAAAGAAGGCGGAACAGAGACCGTGCCGATCGATCCAGATCAGCAAGAGACTCAAACACTTACTGAACAACAAATATTACAACTAGCACGGATAGGGAGACAGATCGAAGCTTATTTTGGTTGCCCACAAGATATCGAATGGTGTTTGGTTGATGATACATTTTATATTGTCCAGAGCCGGCCAATCACTACTCTTTTCCCCATCCCTGAAGCGAATGATCAAGAAAATCACGTCTATGTATCTGTCGGTCATCAACAAATGATGACTGATCCCATGAAACCACTGGGATTGGCTTTTTTCCTGTTAATAACTCCTGCACCCATGCGTAAAGCTGGTGGAAGGTTGTTTGTTGATGTCACACATCAACTGGCTTCACCCGCCAGTAGGAAAATTTTATTAAATGCCATGGGACAACACGATCCGCTCATGAAAGACGCACTTATGACTATAGTCGAGCGAGAAAATTTTATAAAATCGTTACCAGATGATGAAAAAATACAAAGTTCCAGTCAAAGCAATAATGGTAGATCTGTGGATTTTAAAACACAAATCGAAAACGATCCGACAATCGTTACAGAATTGATCAAGAGTAGTCAAACATCGATAGAAGAGTTAAAACAAAACATCCAAACAAAATCAGGATCGGATTTATTTGATTTTATTCTGGAAGATATCCAGCAATTAAAGAAGATATTATTTAACCCACAGAGCTCGGCTGTATTTATGGCAGCTATAGATGCCTCATCATGGATCAATGAAAAAATGGAAAAGTGGTTAGGTGAAAAAAACGTAGCAGACACGCTTTCTCAATCGGTACCAAACAATATTACTTCGGAAATGGGTCTAGCATTATTGGATGTCGCCGATGTGATTCGTCCTTATCCAGAAGTAATTGATTATTTAGAACATGTAAAAGATGATCACTTTTTGGATGAACTGGTTAGGTTTGAAGGTGGACAAAAAACCCGAGACGCAATCATAGCTTATCTCAACAAATACGGAATGAGATGTGCCGGAGAAATCGATATTACCAGAAGTCGTTGGAGCGAAAAACCAACTACACTTGTCCCCTTGATTCTGGGTAATATCAAAAACTTTGAGCCGAATGCTAGCAATCAGAAATTTGAGCGAGGGCTGCGTGCTGCCTTGAAAAAAGAACAAGAATTATTAGATCGCTTAAAGCAATTACCGGATGGTAAACAAAAAACCAAAGAGACAAAACGAATGATTAGCATCCTCCGGAATTTCATTGGGTATCGTGAATATCCAAAATACGGCATGATCAATCGCTACTTTGTTTATAAGCAGGCATTACTGAAAGAAGCAGAAAAACTCGTAGAAGCGGGCGTTATTCATGAAAAAGAAGATATATACTATCTTACTTTTGAAGAACTTGGCGAAGTCGTACGCACAAATAAACTGAATTACCCGATCATCAGCAAACGAAAAGACGAGTACAAATTATATGAAAAACTAACTCCCCCACGTGTGATCACGTCTGATGGTGATATCATTGCAGGTGCGTACAAACGAGAAAATCTTCCAGTCGAAGCGATTGTAGGTCTACCTGTTTCTTCCGGAGTTATAGAGGGACGCGCCCGTGTCATCTTAAACATGGAAGATGCTGATCTAGAAGTTGGAGATATATTAGTCACCTCCTTTACTGACCCTAGCTGGACACCATTGTTTGTATCCATAAAAGGCTTAGTCACCGAAGTTGGCGGACTAATGACCCATGGAGCAGTGATCGCACGTGAATATGGCTTACCAGCAGTTGTCGGAGTGGAGAATGCTACCAAACTGATAAAAGATGGGCAACGAATTCTTGTCAATGGAACTGAAGGGTATATCGAAATATTGTAATGGCTGAATATGTCCAGAATTAATTAGTAGCACCGCTCCAGTGAATACCAGAGCGGTGTCTCACAATTTTCCATTGGGACAAAAAGTTGAGGCCAACTTTATTTATGGTCCAGGCTTAAAAAATGATAGTTTTTATGAATGTAAAAAGAGTCAAAATACGCAAGTAGTGAAAAAAACTTGCATATTTTAGACTCTTTATTTTTATTCCTTATAGTGTATATGCACCCTATAGTCATTTTTTTAATTGTTTTATGAATTCTCTCATGAAGCCTGGCAGATCTGGCCATGCATGTCCGGATATTAGGTTTCCTTGTACGTGGAGATGATTTTCTATATATTTTGCTCCCGCTGCTTCTACGTCTGGTTTACAGGCTATATAGGCAGTCAACTCACGCCCTTCCATGTATTGGCGGACGGTTGTTAAAATCAGACTGGCATGGCAAATGGCAGCTACTGGTTTATTCGCTTCAAAAAAATGCGCAACAATCCTCGGAACGTTTTCATTTAAACGAATATATTCGGGTGCTCTTCCTCCCGGGATAATTAACCCGTCATATTCCTCCGGATTGACATCATCAAATGCGAGGTTTGCCTCAATCAAGTAACCTTTGCTTTCCGTATAAGTATCCCAACCAATAAAATCATGTACCACTGTTTGAAGTTTCTTCACGGATGGAGCGGCAATTTTTACGTCATATCCTTCTTCTAAGCAGCGAAAATACGGGTAATAAATCTCTAAAGCCTCAACAGCATCCCCTGCTAAGAGTAGTATTTTTTTCGTCATTAGTTCATTCCTCCTACAATATTGGTCAAATCACCATTATTTATATATTCGTAATTCAACCTATTATTTCCTCTTTTTAAATATTATTGAAAGTAAATTAAAACGGATAAATAGGAACCGAAAATAAAAAAAATCTGCCAGAGTTCTATGGCAGATTTTTAAATTAAAAAGTCAATTTAACAAGTACTATTTCCTCGCTGGACAAATTACTTTGCCCACAAAAAATCCAAGAAATCTAAATACTCGCTCAATTGTGTAGTACTCATATTGTCTAAATCTCTTGGTTTTAATCCAAACTCAACTTCGCTTTGTTTAATAAATTCTCGATATGTTTGTGTTTTTATAGAATCCAATTCAATCTCACAAATACGACTATCCAAATTTATTTTTGCTAACATTTTCAACCTCCCTTTCCATCGCAATTTTCAACAAATACCCCCACTGATCTTAAGTAAGTTACAAAGTAAGTAGTGGGAATCGTTTTATGATGGGAGTTGTCAGCTCTTTTCAACCTTTATAAGCGTCAATATGTCGCTTTTTCTTAGTGAGCTATATGGATTATAAATGTATTTTCCAATTTTTGTATAACGCAACCTATAAATAGTGAAAACTAATATCAGAGCAAAGCGATAAAATCCTTCTTAGTAAACAACCACCATGAAATGCTTTGCTCCAATAATTTGATAAAATGGCGAATATCCAAGATATACTATCTCGGATTAAATTTTCTGTATTCAAATACTGACCTTCAATGCGTATGATTATAATTAAGATCTTCAATTTTTACGTATGCCGAAAGAAATCCAGGCTTGTTTAATTAGTGATATTTACTAAAAGCAACATATTTTGCGCCATTCCACTACTTCAACGAACCTTCCTTCAGTAGATGAAGACATCAGGATTAAACATTTTTAATACCAAAATATAATCCTACTATTTAAATATCATGTTGATAATTTATCATATTATTTTGAAATACTTTTGAATGGACATGTTAATCAGATGAAAAGCGGATTTTATCAGCCTCAAGGTATATACACATATGCTACCTTGTTAAAAAAAAATGAATATGGGTTAGGACCAATTGATATTCTAAATTTACACTAGAAATATTTCGCACAACTATCCTGCACCGTTAAAAAAAGTGGGGTTCACTTAGAACAACCCACGAAGAAAATATCCATCGATATCAATGATAAAAATTGGAGAGGATAGGGTCTAAGTAATCAGTCGGCTAGTCCCTTCCATTCTTTGTAAAGAGACGGACGAAGAATTTTTACATGCTTCATAAATTCATTTAAATATCCAATCTTACTTAAATCCTTTAGTAATCTTACAGGGACATCAGTTTTTCTTCTAAATGCTCTTTTGTGGTCAATAACCTTTAATTCTCCTGATTCATTAACGAAAATATGACGGATCTGTGTATCTTGTCTCGTAAAACAAATTCTTTTGAATTCATCCAGCATGAATAAAAGTTTTTGAGCGGTTGGTTCGGTTAACTGTTTTTCATTTTTTAGATAATGTCTGAGAGATGGCCCGTTAATATACTCCATGACAATATAGTTTTTACCATACTCGTAGAGCCTCGGAATAACTGAAGATGATTTACCTGCCTGGTATGCAAATAATTCATTCTGAAAAGTTTCTTCCTTCTCAAAGATTTTTACACATTTCTCAGGCGTTAATTGAAAAATAGACCCGTCACTCCCCTTCCCAATTTTTTTATACTCGCCTAAGTCTTCAATAAAAACCCACCCTTTATTCCTAGTAACAATGTCTTCAAATTTATTCAAATCGTATCCCCTCTTCCATAATTTATCATCCACTATTCATAATGGTTTATAATATTTGAGAGTTTCCCTTAATCCAGTATTCAAATCAAAGGCCGGCTCCCAGTTCAAAAGTTTTATAGCTTTTGAATTATCTAATTGGCTATACCGAATATCTCCTTTTTTTTCAGTCATAAAAATGGGCGGGGGCCATAAACATTCGCATATCTTAATATGGTGTAGGGAATTTAATAAATACTGTTAAAGGTCTGAATATACAATTCTGAAGTGTATTTTGAATTACCGTAAAAGGATTTAGTTTGAATAGGGGATGTCTCCTTTATACTTCGGTCATCCTGTTCGCCATATACGGCACAGGAAGAGGAAAAAATGAATTTTTTTACGTTGAACTTATGGCAACAGGTAAGTAAGCGAATCGTACCAAGGATATTTTGTTTTGCATCTTCTACCGGATCCTTTATGGACCTGGCAACATCTACTTGGGCAGCAAGATGAATAACGACCTCCGGTTTTTCCTTTATAGTATTATTTGGGCAATTAGATTAACCCTAGTTCCTCTCCCCAAACCACAATTTTCTCCAGATATCTTTTTAAAAGTGCACTTTTTTGTCCGTTAAGTGCTCTATTTAAATGTTTAGCGAGTTTTTTCTCTAATGTTCTTTGCAAATACGCCATTTTTAATAGGTTTAATGGGTCTTCCTTAAAGTGGATTCCATACTTTTTCATTTCCTCCGTATATAAATGCACGCAGCGAGTTCGGATTTCCTCCTCCTTTTTTTGCCAATCCCAGCGAAAATCAATTAATAATTCAACAAGAATCACCAGATCATACCAGCATGGCGCGTATTTTACTGACTCCCAATCTATTAATTGAATATCCCATTCTCCGTCGTCACTTGCGTTTTTACAACAAATATTATGAACGTGGAGATCACCGTGAATAAGACACTGTCCGGCTTCGATAATTTCTGGGAAGAAAAGAGGACCTTTTTTCAATATTTTTTGAATGGCGTCATATTTTGGTTCAACTAATTCTTTTAATTTTGGGTCGATCATTGCTTGATCGAGGTACTTTCTAGTTTTTTCTAAATATTCCACTCTCTCTTTTCTTTTATCTGGCGAATCAAATTGGGGAAGAGAGATATCAAAAAGGTCTGAGTGCTGCAAAGATCGATTTCCAAAGGTTCGGGCATGAAATTTTGCGATAGTAGGAATAATTAGTTCCAAATGATGTGGTGCAAGTTTTATTTGCCCCCTTAGCGGCTTAACAAATTCAGTAACCATCCAAATTTCTTTACTACTTTCATTTGGTTCAAGCCAATACATTTTCGGCATATATTCATGGTAAAAAAGATAAGCCTTTGTATACATATTGATTTCTACCATATGATTTTCTTTTAGCGGCAATTTGAAGATTTTTAGAACAATTGGAAAGTATTCAGAACCATCTGTCATTACCAGCTTCCAAATACTTGTCTTTTCCCGTGAATTTTTTAGGTTTTCTATTTGATCTTGTATTAAATAGACCGATTTACCAAATGCTTTTGATAATTTTTTATCCCATTTGAATTGCTGCCACTGGAGAACAACTTCTTCTATATGGTTCAATGGTATGTTACCCCTTTAACTATTAGATTTTTCAACGTCTTCCCCATAGGTTTCGAATGTGGGAAATAAAACTACGAATAAAAGGAAGCGGATCATACAAGGAAAATAGGGCCTCTACCTTCTTTCCGGACAGACTTTTCATCCACCCAAAGAACGTCATCTCACCATTTCTTTTTTTCTGACGGAAGGATAGAAAATCTCGGACGAAATAAACCCACTTTATTCCTTCTTTTTGTTTTAGAACAGGAGATGGATTTTGGTCGGTAAGCGATAAATAGTACAAGTAGGCCAAATTAACACCTATAGAACTCGATAATGCTTGGGTTAGTCCAATTCTTGGATTTATTTCAATAAATTTTAATTGGCCATCTCTTGGATCTCTTTTAAATTCAGCAATCGCTAAGCCTTTAAACTGTATTTTTTTGAGAAAAGGTATAGCTGTCTGAATGACTTCTTCGTTTCGTTTACTTAGAACAAGAGCGGAGGATCCATAGTGCGGAGGAAATTGGTGTAATTTTTGGTTCATCCATAACCCAATTAAGTTCATCTGATCATCAAAAAACGTTTTAATAGAATAAATGCTATTGTCCTCTCCAGGAATTATCTCCTGAATCATTAACTCCCCAAAGGAACGGTAAAAAAGATACTCCTCCCATAGTTTGGAGGCATGTTGCACTACAATCGCTTTTTTATACAATCGCGTGTCAATATGTGAACGAAAATAGGAAGAATGAATGGGCTTTAATATACAAGGGAATGTAATTTGGTCGATGATTTGCTTAAGTTGCTTTTCATCCTGGATAGCGAAGGTTTTAGGACAGGGGAGGTTTGATTTGACGGCTAGTTCATACGTTAATCGTTTATCTAAGACTGCTTTAACTAGTGAATGTTCTGGCAGCAGAAATTTATAGTTTTGTGATAAGACGTATCTATTTTTAGATATAAAATAGACAAAATCGTCGGATCCAGCATACAAGACCGCTTTTTTGCCCAGATTTCGTGACAAATTCGCTAAAAATTTTAGCAGCTCATCTTCCTCCGAAACAGGACTTGGACATATACCACAGCTGGCATATCGAGTTTTACCAATTTTATATTTTCCCTCCGTATCATACGCATAAACCTGAATTCCTTGTTTTGCAAGACTCCGAACTATACCAATACCCGTTGCACTCAAATCAAATACAACTGCAGGAATGTCATTTCGCATGGATTCTTCTCCTTTCATAATAATGATCGGTAGATTTTATCTATTTCTTTAACCATATTAGTGACCGTCAATTGTTCATCAGCAAAATTCTTGGCTTGCTTAGCAAGTCTTATTCTTAACAATTGATTCTGCACGAGCAATAACAATTTTTCGGCTAGCTGCTTAGGATTAGCAGGTTCAATAATAAGTCCGGTATAATTGTCTTGAATGATTTCTGGGATTCCCCCCACATTTGTTGCCAGAATAGCCTGCCTAGCAAACATTGCCTCAATAATCGAGATTGGTAGTGTATCACTAATGGTTGGCTGAACAAATATGTCGGATTGCCTAAGTAATTTGGGTATATCGTTTCTACTCCCTAAAAAGTAAACATTCTTTAATTTAAGCTCCCGAATTTGATTTTCAAGCTCCTCTCGCATCTCTCCATCACCAACAATCCGCACCTCTACATTATATAAATCGTCTTTAAGAAGAGATAGCGCTTCGAATAAATACTTATGCCCTTTACGCGGGCGAAGGCGTGAAACACAGGTTATAATTATTTTGTTTTGTCCATTCTGAAATTTCTTAACCTCAAAATCGATTCCTGTGTAAACCGTGGTCATGCTGCTGTTTTTGGCCCCTAATTTTTTTAAAATCGGTCGAAAGGCATCACAAAGAATAATCAGTTGATTTGCATTTTTAATAGCTTGTTCGTCAATAGTGGAAAAATAACGTTCTTCAATTGACCCCTTTTCAATTAAATTAAACTTCAGTTTGGAATGAGTCATAAATCCATGCGGGGTAAATAGAATCGGTTTTTGAGAAGCCTCATTTAATGTTCCTAATACATTGCAAGTGAACCGATCCTGGGCATGAATGATATCATATTTACTGAAATCCACATTCATTAGCATCATTTTATAAAGAGAAAGATTGCATATATTGATAAGGATTTTTTGGCTTACAGTGCCGTAGCGGTCTAGAAAAAATTTTTTGAACTGATCTTTCATATCGGAATAGATCCCTTTTGTTTCTTCGATCGGAAACTGCTCTGGTGAAAAAACATCTACCAGATACCCTAATTTTTCCAATCCGTCTTTAAGATTAGCAATATAGTTTTGCAAACCTCCAATAACATGATAGTCCCAAAAGGTCGTAATTAGGATTCGAAGCTTTTTGTTTTGCTTTTTACCTTCGGGTGCATTACCTTTCTTCATTATTGGTTTATCCACAAAATTTGAAGCTACACCGTAATATTGATCCATGGCTGCGATTAGATAAGGGAAATGAGCAGGAAGTGGGGGCAAATCAACGAATTTTGCTTTGGTCATTTCCATACCCTCCTAATGATTTCAAAGGCTTCTGCATATTCTACACCAACGGTCATTCCTCGAACACGAGCTAAATATTGTACACCTTCATATGAACGCGGATGAGGAAATGGCCTCATTTCTACGTCATAATGCTTTAAAGATTTAATTTTTTCATCAATGGTGTCTGTTATATCGACAAAATAATTTGGTTTAAATTCTTTGTCATTCGTATGCTGGCTCCATTCACTCGAAGACACGGTTTCAAAACAAAGGATTTCCACCGACCTTTTTCCAGGCAGCGGCCGTGCAGCCGTTAACACAGATTGAAACAAAATTTGATGGTCACGATTCGTATCACCATAATGATGGGTAAAAATAATAGATGGATCATACTTAGCCAATAAGGCTTCAATCGATTTATTGATATCATGAAGAGGTATGGTTTCTAATAATAGATTGGGAAAATCCAAAAACAATACCTCTTCCACCCCTATTTGCTTGTTTGCTTTTAACATGAATGGTTTGATGTGATGCTCCTCTTCCTTTCTTCCTTTGGCGACAATAACGGAAATGACTCTATAGCCATTATTCACTAGCTTTTTTATCGTCCCGCCGCTTCCAAGAATTTCATCATCCGGATGAGCCGCAATCACTAGTACATTCTTACTCATTAAACACATCAACTCCAGAAAAAATCCTTTAAAGGAGTATATGAATATAATTTTTTTATGAACTGGACAAATGTTGAAAAATGACAAAAATAGGAATGTAATTCAAAGAATTATGCATTTCATAAATTATATATTCCTCAAATTGTATGAAGTTAAAAGTAAAAAAGGATGAGCAGGATAATGTAAACCTTTATTCATCTTTAAAACGTTCTTACTAACAATCTGTATAGTGGACACTCGTTTTTTCCAAAAAGAAGAGACCTTGAAGGGGATTTAGTCTTTCAAGGTCTTGTTTTACAAGGCTATTTTCGCATAGATTGTTGTTTTTCGTATAAGTTCATCAACCCGTATAACTATATGCTTCGTGGCATCTTTTCGTATGAATATTTGCAAAAATTGCCTACAAACTTAGTATATGGACCTTATTAAACCCCAAAAGCAACAAAGTTTACGAAAAAAGCCTTTACAAATTAGTTAATTTAATTTCATTATAGATTCTGTTTTTCATAAACTTTTAAATTGGCAAAAACGGCTTCTAATACTGGCGTGGAAATTTGTTCACTATGAGCAATCCCTAGTAAATAGCCATGCAAATGGTCTGCCTCCACAGGCAGTGATTTTTCCATATCCCTTTGCATCGATGATTTCATGAAATAAGCTAAACTTTCCATTTGTTTCATTAATTGCGTTTCAATTCTCTCGGGAAGTGGAGCGTTGATTCGATGCATGATAGAGACAATTTCATTTATTAGCTGGGCTACTACGGCTTTTCCGGCTGCTTGTTCAAGGATTGGTCCAATCGGTGCTCTCATTAACGTTGTAATCCCCGACATGGTTGAAATAAATAAATATTTATTCCATAAATCCAGTTTGATGTTCTCACTTAAGCGATACCCAACCTTCGACCCATTAAAAGCATCTTCAATTTTTACTACCCGATCTGACCGTTCCCCTGTCCGCTCACCAAATACTAAATCATGCTTCTCACTCGTTTGTATAATCCTACCCTGTTGATCGAGGGTGGTTTCGATAAAGCAAAGACCACCGATAATCCGCTCTTCCCCAAACTTTTCTATCAATTTTTCAATATGTAGTATACCGTTTAACAATGGCAGGATGACAGTTTCTGGACCAACATATGGTTGAATGCTCTCAATTGCTCCCTCAAGATGATAAGCTTTTGTCGATAATAGAATGACATCAAATGAACCTGCTTCCGCACCAGCTAATATCGTATTAGGACTAAGGATTACATTTCCATGAATACTCTCGATGACAAGTCCTGTTTCTTCTAATTGCTTTTTTCTTCCCTCGCGGACCAAAAAGGTAACGTCCTCCCTTTTTTCCAGTAGCCGTCCACCAAAATAACCACCGACTGCACCTGCACCCACAACTAAAAATCTCATGTAAAACTCCCCTTTCTAACTTCTATAAATCTAGTATAAGGGAATTTTCCCTGGGATAAATGGCGAAAAATCAAAATAGCAGGAATCCCCTGCTATTTTTACGAAATTAGTTTGCAGCTAAGTCAAATTCCGTTTCCTGTCCACACTTCAAGAAGTTCTTGAAAAAGAAAATATTCCATATCAGCATCAGGTGACTTTAAAATTTCCAATGTAGAAATGTCTCCGTTCTCCGATATATTAATGTTGTTTTTTGTAAATACTTGTCTGGGAATCTTCTGTTTCGCGATGATAAGTCAGGCTATGACTTCCAGTTTAAGAACGGATATTATTTCTAAATTAGATAAGATATCTGACGATATGAAAAAGTTTTACGGACTAGGTATACTTTTAGCGATAAAAGAAAAATGGTTTGAACAACCTCCTAAAGCAGTAAATAGAAGAGTCTAGTTGGATAATAGTACTTTATGTTATAGACATAGCTCAAAACCGCCCCTATTTATTGGACGGTTCAACCTAAATTCTAAAAAAGAACAATAATATTTAAAACCTATCCTCACTTTTATGTATTAGGGGTAGCGTCACATACCCATCAAGCTAACAGCACTGAAAAAATAAATGTAATAAAATGAATTTTTTTCGCCTAAACTTCCGGCATTCAAAATGATTATTAGATATATTTAAATAAGCCTTCACAGACTTTATTTTTTAAAATTCCATTATTCTACGCAGTAGCACGAGATTTCTGTGTACATTCATATACCACACCCAATATATCAAAGACTGTTTTCTTCTCGTATCGATGAGCCTTTCTCCCGTTTTTCTGTAGGAGGGTAAACAGGCGAAAGTGCATTGGTTGTGTATACATTTATCGCACTCAATCGTTTACTCCGTTCCTTCATAACAATTCCTTTCTTTTTCTCCTTTAACGCTTGATTTTTCCACCGTTTTCTTGTTTGTTCATCCGTTAGTCTGTGGATAATGACTCTAGCTGGCAATTTTTGATACTGCCCGATGTAAGCGTCAGATATTTCATAGGTTTGCCCCGGTTTTAATTGATTCATAAATTCTTCCAAATCTAATAGAATATACTCCGTTTGCTTTTTGACTGTTTCATTTTTGAAGTATTCGGGGTCAGGATTTCTCTGATAAATTCGAGTATTTAATTTTAAGCGAGAGATATAATAAGCTCCATTCTCATCTATTTGATGGAGATCTTTCAGGTCGAAATAACCTAAATCTCGTATACATAAATCACCTGTTTGTACGGTTTGTAATCAGGTGGAACCGTAGGTTCGATCATTTTGTTTACCTGGTCCTGAGTGAACGTGCATAAATTGACCACTAAGAAGATCATATTCTAATTGAATCTTTACGCCAGCTGTATGACTACTCCCTTCAGATCCTTGATAAGCTGAGGCAAACACATCTGGAAGTTGGAAAGTAGTAGAATCCAAGATTCGTATTCGGTGAAAACGAGTAGCATAACGATAAGGAAGAATCTTAGAGGAATAGAGCTTTTGAGTAAAACAAGGAAGTGAATACATGTCGTAAAATCTTGACTGCGGATGGATTAAATCGTTGGTTGAGTCCTTCAGGACTAATCAAGATACCCGTTGAAGATTCTAGACAACTACATAGTTGTGTTAATGAAGTATGAGCTACTTTTTGGCTCAACCATACGCATAAAGCAACCAAGTCTTGTGCTCGGTACTTACTTTTTCGTTGAACAAATCCTATCTTCTTAGCTAGTTGTTCTAGGGCTTGTGGCGACATATATCGGTGTAATTCCTGTGAAAAAAGGTAAAGCTCCTCAGAGATGGAAAGATTCATAAAAAAACACCATCCTTTCGTATAGTTCTACAAAAAGAATAGCGTTTTTCTTGTTTAGTGGAAATGATTTTTCCTCAGCTGCTGGCTTAAGCTAAAATGTGACCGCCTTCTACATGAAGAACGGTTCCAGTCACGAAACTATTTTGTAGCAAGTATAGTACGCCTTGTGCAACATCTTCAGCTCTTCCTATTCGTTTCACAGGAAGTTTGTTTTCAACAGTAGCATAGAAATTATTACGAGCTTCTTCTGGCATTTTGCTACGGGAAGGTGTATCAATTATACCGGGTGAAACGATGTTCACTCGGATCGGAGCAAGTTCTAATGCCAAGGTCTGTCCTAGATTCGAAACGGCCGCATTGACTGCCCCTAGAATTGACGAACCGACCATCGATTTGTAGGCTACAACCCCAGAGAATAAAATGATTGATCCGTTTGGTAAAATTTTCGGAGCACCGTATTTCGCTACATAATATTGTCCCCAAAATTTGTTTTCAAACAGTTGTCGGGCTTGGGCTGTATCCGTTTGGAGGAATGATCCGCTGGATGTTTCTGCCGCGCTTACCACAAGATGATCGAACTGGCCGACTTTTTCAAAGAAGGACTGAACTTGCTGTTCTTGTGTTGTATCTAGTGTATAAGCCGTAGCTCTAACTCCTAGTTGCTCTTTTGCATTCCGTAATTTATCTTCGGAACGGCTCGCAATGATTACTTCTGCCCCTTGGGCTATTAGCTGTTTAGCTGATTCTAAACCAATCCCAGAGCTTCCACCGATAATTACAACTTTTTTATCTTTTAACATGTTTTTACCTCCCTATGGGTTTACTTAATAGATTAAAAATTCAATACCTTTTGCAAATGTATATCAAGTTCGGATACAAACTTTTCAACCTTCGGATTTTTGATTACATCATAGCAAGTAAAACTCTTTAAAGGTTTCATTCCGAGGAATTTCTGTATACGATGTAAATGGCTTAATGCATCTTCTAAGCTGCTCCCTTCAAAAAATTGACTTGGATCGTTAAATGCTTTTTCAGGAGCATTCCAGGTAGTCGAAAACATATATTTCTTTTCGGTCAATAAACCGCCTCTTCCATACTGATCAGCACCCTTAAAAAATAAACCATAAGCATAAACTTCATCCATATACGTCTTCAGTAAGCCTGGAACACTAAACCAATAGATAGGTGTTTGATAAATAACAATATCAGCCCATAAAAATTTTTTTTGCTCTTCTTCGATTTTATATCCGTTTTGAATAATTGTAGTTTTTATATTGTTCTTTTCACTTAACAAACTGACCATCTTGTCCATCAAGGTTTGGTTCAAATTCCCCTTTGCTGAACTATATTTCTGATGACCGTTAATAATAAGTATATTTTTCATCTTTTTTCTAGCTCCTTTAATTCTGTAGTCTCTTTAAAAACCCTTAGGTGTTCAATTTTCAGATACTACTCCCAGCTGTTGCATTAATGTAAGATTATCCTCTAAGTGCCAATCCTCAACGATTTTTCCATTACTGAAATGCAAAATATCAATGGCAAAGAAATGAACAGGCTTCCCTGTTGGCGTTTTTCCCATAAACTTACCCTTGTAGGTCCCGGTGAATGAGAGACGAGCAGTCACCTTGTCAGCGGATACCAATAAATCCTCAATAGTACACTGTAAATCAGGAACAGCTTTACGAAAGTTGCTAGAAGCGAAGAGTAGTCCCTTCGGACCTTGAGGTCTTCCCTTCGGCAGTGTGTTGTCGAAGAAGCTGGAGGCAACAGCTTGTGAAATAAGATCTTCATTGCCAGTATTCCAGAATCCGTAGAAACGTTGGGCTGTTTGAACCATGGCCGTAGCTTCTTTTGATTTCAATGACGAATCTATTGTCATAGATTTTGGTTGAGGTAAATCCTTTAATAGTTGAATTTCCGCATGAGCTGTTTTAGCAGGTTCATAGTCAGTGTTGGTCTTAGTACATGCGGCTACCATGATTATTGCCCCAAGGACAATAGTAATATTAACTATCGACCGGAATGTTCTTTTTTGTAAGCCCATCATTTTTTCTCCTCAAATGTATTAATACAGGATGCGAATCATGCTCCCTAAGTGGCGACTTGCAATGAAAGCCCCCAAGGAAATAAGACATTGTACCTTTTTCTAAATTAACACACCTCTTTTCTCCATCAATGATGCAGCTCTACTCAAGCTCAGCGGATGAAGTATATGGTGCCTCTCCTCGATCCAAGGACCAGCTGAACAACGTAACCAAGAGACCGGCAACGGTAACCAATGCAGCTACCCACAACACAGCGTGAAGACCCGGTCCATGGTCGATTACCCAACCGCCCAGAAAAGCTCCTCCGGCATTGGCCAGATTAAAAGAGCTAATGTTCAATGCAGAAGCGATGTTCGGTGATTCTTTTGCTTTCGACAATACGCGCATTTGGAAAGTAGGAACTATCGCAAAGGATGCAATTCCCCAGACAAAAACCGTAACAACGGTAGCGAATTTAAAGGAGCTGGTTAGAGTGAATACCACCAAAACGGCAGCTAAGAGTGCCAGCATCCCAGCGAGGGAAGGCATCAGTTTCCAATCTGATAGCTTACCTCCAATCGCATTGCCGATTGTCATTCCTATGCCGAATATAAGTAGTATCGGGGTGACTGCACCTGAGTCGAATCCCGTGATATCCGTCAATATAGGAGTAATGTACGTAAAGACCGTGAATACACCGCCGAACCCTAGCGCCGTCATGAGTAAAGCAAGCAATACCTGTTTGTTACGAACGACGCGGATTTCTTGAAGATAATCCAAGATAACCTCTCCTTGGATACGTGGAACGAGCCAAGCAATCCCGATAAGAGATACGATACCTAGAACCGTTACAATCCAAAATGTAGCGCGCCATCCCCACATTTGCCCGATGAAAGTTCCAAATGGGACACCAAGAATATTAGCCAAAGTGAGACCAGCAAACATCATTGCAATGGCGCTTGCTTGTTTTTCACGAGGAACGAGACGGGTTGCCACGATAGAGCCAACACCGAAGAACGTGCCGTGCGCAAAGGAAGAAAGGACGCGGGCGGTCATCAGAACTTGATAATTGGGAGCTACAGCTGCCAGTAGATTTCCTGCAACGAAGATCAGCATCAAACTGAACAGCAGCGACTTACGTGACAAATGTCCGGTAAATGCGGTGATAATTGGACCGCCGATTGCGACACCTAGCGCGTAGCCGGTAACCAATAACCCTGCTGCGCTTAATGTAATATTTAAATCGTTTGCTACATCCGGAAGAATCCCCATGATGACGAACTCTGTGGTACCGATAGCAAAAGCACTGATTAAGAGTGCAATGAGCGCTAACGGCTGTTTGTTTAGTTGATTTCTCACACTAATTTTAATCACCTCCTCAATATAGGGATGGAATAATAGGTTCACCGATATTATATATGTAGTAAATTTATTTATGGAAGTAGTGATATTTAATTCATTAAGTTTCCAAAAATACACTATTGTGATATGATAAGGTAAATTAGTCGAAAAAATTTTTGAGAGGAAGTTTCAGATGAGTGTTATTGAGCCGGTCGTGCTGACCAAAGGGGCACCAGGTGAGCCTTGCCCCATTGCTAAAACGCTTGACGTGATTGGGACTAAATGGACCTTTTTAATTATTCGTGATCTGCTTATTGAAGGAACGATGCGATTCAGCGAGCTATTGAAATCAATGAATGGAATTAGCCCTAAAACACTTTCACTTCGTCTTAAGGAACTAGAAGATCATGGGATATTGAAAAGAAAGGTATTTCCAGAGGTTCCTCCTCGTGTGGAATATACGTTAACCGAAAAAGGAAAACGATTGGAAAGTATTTTCATTGAATTAAAAAAATTTGGATTAAATTTATAAAGGCTCTTTTCGTAAACTTTGTTGCTTTTGGAGCTTAATAAGGTTCATTTACTAAGTTTGTAGGCAATTTTCGCAAATATTCATACGAAAAGATGCCACGAAGCATATAGTTATACGGGTTGATGAACTTATACGAAAAACAACAATCTATGCGAAAATAGCCTTTATAAAAGATTAAATATAGATCATTCTTTAAATTTAGGTAAGTTAATTATGATCCATTTCAGAAATGCTTTGATTATGGAGGACAATCGAATCAGCTATGGATAGTTAATTCTAGCAGACGAATTTAATGACTCGGCTGGGTGTGAAAGTTCAAGCTGAAATCGAGGGTACCCATTTAATCCTTGAGGGAATATGAGTAGAAAAAAATAAACAGGCCACTTAGTGTATTTTATTACCATCAAGTGGCCTGTTTTAACAAAATGTTGGCCAAATTCCTCAAGCTGATATTTTGAAGTAATCCCAAAATGAAAATTTATATCTCTACAGTATTTATGAGAATTCAGCTCATTTTTTACGTTTTGGGGAACAAGGAATTTCTTACCTTGATGGGCATGGGGTAGCGTCAGGAAACCGCATTTACAACGGTAAAGAAATTATTATATTAAAAACCCCAATTTCTCAGTATTAATTAAGAATTGAACTTTTCGTTAACCTGATTACGGCCATAAGAATGTACCACTTCTGCCATGTTTTTTACCGCCGATTGTCACAAGATTTACCACTTGTTTCCAACACGTTAGCCAATGGAGTAATGTCAAGAAACGCGGATTTACAACGTTAAGGATTTTGAGAGATAAAAAATGTCTAATTCCTCTGCATTTTTACCAGGAATTAGACTAATGATCTTCAACAATCGCGCCCTATTGTTGAAGGTCATTGCTGAGTATTGTTGAAGAAAAGTACCTGTTGAAGAAGAAAAATTAAAATGTATTCCTAATATCATCCCAACCATATACAAGTTCGGATAGTTTCTTTTCTCCAATCTCCACTTCAACAGTATCTATTTTTCTACCTCCAAGTGATTCATAAAACTGACGAAAAATATTATCTTTCAAGACAAGAACAAGCATAGAGTTTAATCCCATTCCTTTAAATTCATCTATGATTGGTTTAACAAGGGCTGTTCCAATACCTTTACATTGATATTCTTTTAAAATATATATGGCGTATAACTCCCCATCGTACCCATTATATTTACCGCTTCTTTCCTTACCGCCTTTTGAAAAGCCAACTATTATTCCCTCATTGCTTTCTGCTACATAAACACCTCCATATGGAATGGCATTGGTCCACATTTGTTCGCGGCATTTATACGAAAGATTATTTAAATATTCATCTGGAACTATGTTGACATATGTTGTTTTCCAACTGTCGACGTGTACTTTAGCTATTCCTTTCGCATCGGTTAAAACTGCTTTTCTAACTTTAATGAACCCGTTATCCATTTGTTTCATCTTCTCCATATACTAAATTATACCAATTAAAACATCTTACTTTTTAAAACCGAAATGCAATCTTCAATCGTAGTTCTGATTGCCAGGTTCCCTCAGGATTTGTACGTAACCTTGAGTTCCATCTACTTTGATATAAGCACCATTTTTGATTATTTCCGTGGCACGATCGATACCGACCACCGCTGGAATACCATATTCACGTGCTACGACGGCTCCGTGTGTCATCATGCCACCTACCTCCATGACCAGCGCCTTTGCGGAGTGGAACAGTGGTGTCCAACCGGGATCAGTAAAGGGCGCAATCATGATTTCTCCTGCATTCAATGTTGCATCCTCTGGTCGAAGAACTACCCTCGCGTATCCTTCCATAATACCAGATGAGACAGGAGTACCAATTAAGGCACCTTCAGGTACATCCACTTCACGGCGTTTGCCTGAAATGATTTCGCCATCGCTTGTCATCACCCTTGGCGGTGTTCGTTTTTGGTTTAGATTATATTGATTCTTTCGTTCTTCTATCAATTCTCCAACATTTCCTTTAAACTCATTAGTTGTTAACTCATGCAATTCATTTATAGAAAGATAGAATGCATCGGACTCTTCACTTAATACACCATTTTTCACAAGCTCACTCGCTTCAAGTAAAATGGCCCGTTTGTAAATATCCAGATACTGAACTAAAAGATATTTATGATGCTCCCGCAATCCGCCCAAACCACGATAGACTTTTATAAATCGTGACAAAATTTTTGATTTCAGCTTGCCTTTATGTTTGCGGACTTGCTCAATGATTTCCATTGCAGCCTCTTCCGCTTCTTTTGCCCCTTGATTGAATTTCTCTCGATGTTCACCAGCCTCCACCGTCCTCAGATGACTCATAATCGGAGGAATCAATGTAGTCGGCACCTCACGCCAACGGGGTCTGGTAATGTCAATTTCCCCAGGACATCGCATCCCGAATTTTTTCATAAAACGATCAAGCTCTTGATGAAAAGAACGACCACCAGGCACTTCATCAAGACCCTCATAAAAATTCTCGTCCGTCCTTGACTGTAAATGGGCTGCCAGTTGTGGATGCCGGCGAACAAGATCAGCTAAATCCCCGATCATCAACCCAAGTTCACTGGTGACATTTCCCGCCATTGACCTTTCCAATCGATGAATGAGTTCGTTATTTTTTAACCATTTATCTAACACCCTCTTGATCATCGTTGAAGCAATCACACTTGAAACCCAATATGGCACAATTTTAAATACAGCATTTGGAAGTAATTTGCGTAAATCCTGCCTAACTGCTTCTATCCTATTTTCTTTTGAGGTATTCAAAATTTTTTCTTTGCCTATTTGAACTGATTTTTCTAGGAAATCTGTAGCTATTTTTCTCCCCTGTACAGGATCCGCAAACAGCAAATTTCTGATGATGGTCATAATCACTTGCCAGGCAAATGATGCGATTTTCCAAATGGGAACCCGTTTTTTAAAAGGAATTTCTTTTCCATAACGTTCCATTACTTCTTTCAGGCCAGCGCCGATTTGCTCATCCATGTGATCCAATACAAGCGGAATTCTTTTACGCAATGGTTTGATTGAAAAAACCGGTATCATATCTGCAAAGATTCTTCCGCCAGCCTGGCAAGCAATGGGAATGATGGTCTCGAAGATGGATATCCCTAAAGGTTTAATCGCTTCGGTCATCATTTGAATATGCCCCACCGACACTAGAACGTGAAGCTGGTTATCTGAAAAGATGGGAACTGGGTATAAGGATGTGATTGGTCTGCTCTGAACGATATAAAATTTTCCATTCGCAAAGCACCACTCAATATCTTGTTCCACGCCATAATGGGACTCAATCTTTCTTCCCAGTTTTACTAATTCAACAATTCTGTCATCAGACAATGCTTGTGCTTTTTGTTCTTCTGGTGGCAATTCTTTTGTGACGGTTCCCCCTTCTGGTATAGAGTAGATGGCAATTTTTTTCTCGGAGATTTTCTTTCGGATGATTTGACCTCCTTGGACTTGATATAAATCCGCCGACACCAGCCCGGATACTAAAGCTTCTCCCAAACCAAAACTGGCATCTATGGAAGCGATTTTTCGATTCCCTGATATAGGATCCGCTGTGAACAGGATGCCCGAAACATCCGGAAAAACCATTTCCTGAACAACCACAGACAAAAATACTTGACGATGGTCAAATCCATTTTTAGCTCGATAAGAGATCGCCCGATCAGTGAACAAGGACGCCCAACATTTCCTAACGGAATCAAGGAGTTGCTTTTGGCCACACACGTTTAGATATGTTTCTTGTTGACCTGCAAACGAAGCATTCGGTAAATCTTCTGCTGTTGCACTGGATCGAACCGCATAAGCTTTATCCTTTCCCGTATCATTCCACGCCTCTACTATTGTTATCTCTATCTCCTTTGGAATCGATAAATGTTCTAAATGATTGCGTATTTGTTGACCTAATAAACGAATTTCTTTTAAATTGTCAGGTTGGATGTGGTCAAGTTGGTCAAAGAATCTATTCATCTCTTGACTATTTTGAACAAATGTTTGAAACGCCATAGTGGTTACACAAAACCCTTGTGGAACAAGGAATCCTGCTTTCGTCATTTCCCAAGGTTCGCCCCTTTGCCTCCGACAAGCGGCAATGATGATTGATTGATTTCGTTGAAATACAAAACGAAATGATTCATTTTTTTCACCCTTTCGGTACGAATACCCACGGAACTCGTTTGTATTTTCAAGTTTTGAAAAAAATTAAGTGTTTAAAGGCTTACTGATTCATATTACTTATGAGGAACTTGTGTAATTCCTTTAATAAAAATGTCAATCAGTGCGCCAAGTGCTTCACTTGCGGTGAAGCCATGTCGTGATAGTGTATCTGGTCTGATCAGAGATTGTACGGTTTCCAAAAAAATCACTGTTGCCAAACGTGCATCTACATCCGTTGCCGCTCCCATCTTTTGAGCTTCTTTAATGGAAGATTCAATTTGCAAAATTCTTTGGGCACGAAATTCCTCTACCTTTTGCCATAAATCTGGCAAAAGCTTTTGTATATCTTCCAAGAAGAGAGGATGCAAACGAGCGACTTCAGTCTTGACTTGCTCCAATGAAGCACAAAGTTCAGCGATTGGATGATCATCATCTTGCTTGAGTGTGTCAAATTGCACAGATATTCGTCTGAAGACGGTCTCAATGACAGATGTTGCAATTTCCTCTTTTCCTGAGAAGTATTGATAAATGGTTTTTTTACTCATGCCCAATTTCTCAGCGATGTCGCTAATCGTCACACTCTTATAGCCCCGTTTATTAAAGAGTTCATCAGCAGCCTGGATGATTCGGTTTCGATTGAGATCCTCCATCATATCCTCCGATTCGTATACATTTTATACCGCGGAAACTATAAATGGATTTTTAGTTTCCTATCTCCAGTTTACTCCTATGATGCTTAGAGTTGTAAGGGGACTTGCGTAATAGTCAAGGCGCATTTTTCAGTTGAAAAATACAGAGTTTTAATTCTTGGGACATCCCGCAAGTCAGGGTGTAGATAAATGCTCTTTTAAAGGCTTTCAAAAGATAGTACCTCAACAGTAAATCCACCCGGTGCTTGAACATAAAATGTCCACCCGTGTGCTCTTTGTGGGGGTTTTACATCAAAGCCATCATCCTTCAAACGTTGATAAATCTTGTTCACCTGATCATCGCTAGGTTGGATAAAACCTATATGAAAGGTCTTTGGATAGTTGGCTTGAATGCCTTTCATCAAGGAGAGAACTAACCCATTATCGTCATGCAGTAATGCAAACGAATCACTACGAGTATGCTTTATTTGCAGATTAAAATATTTCTCCAAGAACTCTTTAGCCAATTTTACATCGGTCACCGTAAGATTGAGATGGTTTAGTTTCATAAGTTTCCCCTTCCTTTTATTAAATAATGTTTTGCTATCGATTTTTCCACAAATGTTTATGTAGAAACCATTCCTTTCATGCACAAATCTTCACTTTTCATGTTCAATAATAACCTCTTTGATCCCTTACTTTAATTTCTATTTAGGAAATAAAGGTCTTTTATATTTAGTTTTTCCTCGGAAGGATCCCACTTCTGTTTGATTTTGTTAGACAAAAAATAAAACGCCAAACTCGAATTGTTTGAGTTTAGCGTTTTTGCTTTTTGTTCTATGTAATAGCCCACACAATTTCACTAATGATGGCTGCTGCGTTCCCGCCCTGACCCGTTCTTAGTGTCCTTGTTGGACAAAACTTTTCGCAGGTAGGACTCGAACCTACGACCGATCGGTTAACAGCCGATCGCTCTACCACTGAGCTACTGCGGAAAAATGCTATGTTATTTGCTATCGCAAAAAAATCTAGTGGAAATGACGGGGGTCGAACCCGTGTGCAAAGATCATGACACTTATACCTCTACGAGTGTAGTCAGTAAAATTAGTTATCGCTCACTTCTTTAGCCTACTGACAGGCATGGAAGCAGCTAGTCTGGTTAATCTCTTCCTTTTTCCTCAGACGGTGGAATTCGGCGTAGTCCACTAAGAATGAGTCCCTTACCTGCCACATGGACGATGGAAGGAGGAACCGCTAACGACTGTTATTAGGCAGCGAAAGCGAAGTTGTTGTTTGGTTTGCCAGTTATTAGGCTTTATCGTTTTAACGAGGTCGATTCCTCGATTCGCAATATAAGCTCAAACGATCCCTGTCGATACCAAGACATTCCCATAATAGAATGGCAGAGAAGAAGGGATTTGAACCCTCGCGCCGGTTACCCGACCTACACCCTTAGCAGGGGCGCCTCTTCAGCCTCTTGAGTACTTCTCTGTAATAAAACCTTACGCGCAAGTTCCGTTAAGAACTTACAAGAGAAATATATCATGCCCTCCAAATGGAAGATAGCTGTAAATTTTGGTAGTCCAAAAGTCCTAATCATAACATTATGGTTTTCTTTAATAACCTTGCACATTTTTGGGAAAAATAATATAAAACTTTTGTTTTTACGGTAATTATTAAATAAATCTAATATTTGACCTTTGGAAAAAATACCAACTATGTTGGAAACAATGGAATGAACCTACTAAAGATTTATCCTGTTAATCCTGATATAGTATGTATTGTCGCTTCTGAACAAATTGATAAACATGAAATGGTGAGTAGTCGCGGTTCCTTTTACAGGAGCTGAGGAAAGTCCAGGCTCGCACAGTGCTGAGATGCCTGTAGTGTTCGTGCCATTCGCAAGAGTGGGCAGTTGGTCAATACCAACTGACGGCGGTGAAATCATGCTAAGTCCTTCGGGATATGCTGAGAATAACCTGAAAGTGCCACAGTGACGAGGCTTTTCTGGAAACGGAAAAGGTGGAACGGGTAAACCCCACGAGCGAGCAACCCAAATTTAGGTAGGGGCATCATCCTGCGGGAAATGAACCTAACGGATGAATCGATCTTTGGTCGATAGATAGATGACTACTACTTCTTATACAAGGCTTGCTGCCGTTTGCAGTACGGAAGTACAAAACCTGGCTTACAGCCATTTCATGAGTATTTTAACGTTATAGGAGCACAATAATTGCGGGGTGGGCTAGCCTGTGCTATTTACACTTAATAGTCCAGGTTTCATTACTCCCGCAACAAAATACATAAATCTATTTTATGTATGTACTTTTTTGAGATTTATCTCTTTTAAATTTGTCTAAGTTACCTCAGCTCTCCCCTCATCCACATTTTGTGTAATAATCGATTTGATCTTTCTTCCTTTTTCCCATAACAATTAAAAGTCCCTTCTGCTCACCAATCCAATAAACTTTTAAAAATTTTGGAAAAGGAACTCCTATTAATGGACTTCCCTTGTTTGCCTTCTTAAACGGAATATTATTATGTGTTGATTTTATTGAGGATGATCTCTCTGTACATACCATTAAACATTAAAGGTTTATCCTCTTTCACGAATAAAGCTCCTTTGTTTTTCTCGTATAATGTCTCAAAGTTTACACCTATGTCAGTACCTAATAATTTGATTAACGGTCTAGCCACTTTTTTCAAAGGAGAAAGTTCTTTTCCTTTCGGTGAAAACTTATCAAAGATAATCATCTCTCCATTGAGTTTCAAAACTCTTACCATCTCCTTGAAACACTTATCTGCATTAGGAACAACTGATAAAATAAGACTTCCAACCACTAAATCAAAATGATTATCTTTAAAACTCATATCTTGAGCATCCATTTTCAAAAACTGTATAGTAGAACCTTTGAATTTAGCTTTTGCCTTTTCAAGCATTTCGGTAGAGTAGTCTATCGCTGTAATATTTAATTTATTATGATGAATTAGTTCCAAATCAGCTCCTGTTCCTACACCAACGAACAGTATATTTTGATTTTTAATAAACATGTCCTCTTGAAAGATCTTTTTTCGTGCTTCGAGAAATTGTCCTGAATTAAAAAACTTATCATAGACAGGGGACCACAATTTATAGATTAATTCATTCCAGCGATTATCCATTCTTCACCTCATTATCTAAAACACCTTATTCAAAGGAACTACCCTTTAACACAATACCGAGTATGGTTTATTTGGTAAATTCTGATAATCTAAGTTTAACATAGGTCGTTTCCGTTGCAATCATTTTGCTGACAGTCTTATCGTCGTTTCGATGCTTGATATCGTCAAGAAATTTGAAACCAGGTATTTTTAATTGAACAATAGGTCCCCTTTTACAATCATCATTAAAAATGAAAGCCGCGATTCACTTGTTGTATAGCCTTCTATCTTTCCTGCAAATCCCCCTAATAACATATGCTTTTTCCCTGTTTCTGCGTGAACATGTACTACAGAATGTCTTGGTTTAAAAACCGTTGATTCAAATACAGCACGATACTATCGGCAATATCATATCCACGCCAATTATCCGGAGGAATGTCGCAGCGTGCAGCAATTGCCAGAGCCTTGCACCGCTTACTAAATTCTGCTTCAAACATAAAGTTCTGTTGTTTGTTGCTGTAGAAAGTAGTAAGCGGTCTTCCATATTCCACAAATAATGGGGGAGTATTTGTATCCATAAATAATTTCTCTTCCTCTAATTCTTTTAAGTCCCTGCGGATGGTAACCTCAGAAACATTAAAAAATTGACTTAATTCCTGAACAGAAGCTCTTAAGTTCTGTCGAGTTGTCTTGAGATGTTTTTTGTTCTTGGGTTACAGAAGTTAAAGCAGACGAAATTTCGTTTGATGCCTACTTAATCGCTTCCTGGGCGAGGATAGGATCGTAATTTGCTTTTTCAATTGTTTTTGTTAACAATTCCTGGGTAAGTGTTACATTTGCTTTTGCTTGATTTAATTGATTTACATCAATTTGAGGAATGAATCTCTCACCTTTATTTTAATTACTTCTATATCATGACATCGCAATTTATTTTTATAAAAGGAAAAAATTGCCTAACTTAAAATGGAATTTTGGTTTAAAAAGTTTAATGTATGAATCTCCCCCCATGGTGAACAGAATATACTCTATGATGATAATTAAAGGGAAACTCGAAGATGATAAAAAACACTCAGAAATGTCCTTTTTGAATGCATAACAAATTAACAAAGAGGGAGCAACTCGAAAATGTACTTGAAAAAAGTATAGAGGAATCATTTTTTTAATAGCCCTATATGTATTTTCAGAATCTATTACAGCAACCCATAGTTTAGCGAGTAATCGTCCAATTGAAGAGAAAGCTGAGACAACCTCAAAAAATCAAAAGTTAAAAAATGTGAAAATTTTAGCTACGGGGGGAACAATTGCAGGTTCTGCTTCATCTAAAACGGATACTACCGGTTATCAGGCAGGAGTACTTGGTATTGAAACACTCATTAATGCTGTTCCTGAATTAAAGCAAGTAGCCAATGTATGTGGTGAACAGATCGCCAATATCAGAAGTCAAAATATGGATAATAAAATTTTATTAAAGTTGTCGAAACGAATAAATGAATTATTAAAAACGAAAGCGGTTGATGGATTTGTCGTCACGCATGGAACAGATACCTTGGAAGAAACTGCATATTTTCTAAATCTTGTCATAAAAAGTAGCAAACCTGTGGTCATTGTCGGATCAATGAGACCTGCTTCAGCTTTAAGTGCAGATGGTCCTTTAAACTTATATAATGCAGTGAAAATTGCTGCTAGTGAAGAGGCTAAAAACAAAGGGGTTTTAATCTCACTTAATGGTCGAATTGGTTCTGCACGTTATATAACAAAAACAAATACAACGACGACAGATACATTCCAATCTGAGGAACAAGGCTATTTGGGAGCAATTGCAGGAAATAAAATATATTTCTATAATGAACCGACTCGTAAGCATACGACGGAATCCGTTTTTGATATAACAAAACTAGATGAATTGCCTCAAGTGGATATTATTTATGGCTATCAAAATGATAACAGATATTTTTATGATGCGGCTGTAAAAGCCGGGGCAAAAGGAATTATCATTGCAGGGGTAGGAAATGGGTCTATTTCGGATCATGCTCTTGAAGGGGCGAAAGCCGCAGCTAAAAAAGGAGTAATTATTATTCGCTCCAGCCATGTCGGAAATGGTATTGTGACGAGAGAAAAAACGGACGATGAAAATAATTTTGTTACAGCAGACTCACTTAATCCTCAAAAAGCACGCATTTTGGCCATGCTTGCATTAACAAAAACGAATGACCCAAAAGAAATCCAGAGATTTTTTAACGTATATTAATAAGATCCTGTCTTATATTGAAGCGGTCAATCAAGCGCAACCAAGAAATCCTTCTTACTTGAATACTTGTACGACCTCTTTTAAATATTTAATAGGAATATCCTAAACTATTACATTAACGAGATATTATTGTTGGAAAATCCTATTTATTTTTTAAACTGTTTTAAAAATAGATACAATTTCTATTTTTACCAAGGTGAATTGAAAGGCTGGAGTAAATGGGAGGCAAAAAAGAAAGTAAATTAAGCGTTTTGATTGCCTGTGTCAATAATTAAGGAATGATCTTTATCACTGACAGCCGCATAAAAGATGTTGTTAAAATGATAAAATCCTTTGTGCTGCAACTCTTCCAGAAGCCATTTTTCATCCTTATGGATGAATCTTAAATTTTTTTGCTGGATTTTCCCTTCGATAATTACGGCAATCGGCAATCCTTGATAGTCCGTTTCAATGCTTAAGTGTCTAGGATTCAAATTAACAACAGCCGGGTAGGCAATATACTAAGATCTCCATTTGGTTCTAGAATCACATAATCGAGATCCTGTATGTTCGGATATCCTGCAGCTCGAATTGCTGACAGTAGCTCCACAAGAGAAAAGCGTGTTTTTCGTAATTCTTTTTTAGAGATTTTCCCATGCTTGATTAAAATACTCGGATGCGCAAACTGAGCTAAGAAATAATTAAATTCTGATAGTACAAAAAACCGGCAGGCACCGGCTTTTTGCATATGACGATATCAGCTCTTTTGAGGATTCATTGCTTCCCATTCTTCTTTGCTAGGACCATATACGCCAGGAACTTTCAAGTCAGCTTGTCTCATTAGGACAGTCAATTGTCCGCGATGATGAGCCTGATGTTGAATTAGCAGACGGAAAACAGCCTGAAATGGCATTTCCATTCCAAATAAATTTACCATTTTGTTCATTTTTTCATCTGAAACCTGTTCAGAAAATGCTTGTGTTAACCGCTGACTTACTGTTTTGTAGGTCTCACTGATTTCAGCAGCAGATTTCGGTGCCTCTTTTTGAAGATCAGGATCCTCAAATTTCAATCCAACCTGTGATGGAAAGTAGAAAACTGCTCCAGTAATGTGCCAAGCCAGGCTTCCAATGCTGTATAATCCTGGAGAAACCTCCTGATTCAATGATTGATCCGTCATCGAATCTAGCACTTTTTGGGTGACTGCTGCTTCTTGTTTCCATTCGTTTAAGAAATCATTTACTGATGTAAACATTCCATTTCCTCCTTAAATTAGCAAATCCTTCATTTTTTAAACAAGCCTTTCAAATTCATTGTATCATGTCCAGCTAACCATCCGCTTCTCTAAAAGGCTTATTAATCGAAGGATATTTTGATATTTTTTTAAAACCTTATTCAACAATCGTGGCCCCGAAACATAAACAAAAGCACAATTCTTACTGTAGAATCGCGCCCGATTATGGAAGATCATTTAAGTTGTCTTATTGAAGATAAGTACCCGTTGAATAGCAATCCACTTTCTCAATTAATGTTTCTTTAAAAAATTTAGCATTTTATTGAAAGCGTTTTGGGATGATTTTTCATTAAATTTGGTAGAGTATGGGTCGCTAAAACCATGTTGTCCGTTAAATTTATGTATCTCGATATTCTTTTTATCTAGATTAGAAATTAACTCATCCACATTAAAAGATTGTTCCACTTGCGGAAAGAATAAAACTGTAGGACATAGTGGCACTATTTGTTTGTAATTCCTAATTCTCGAACCATAGTATGCCACAACCCCATCAAGACAATCTTCCTCACTACACAACCAAGCAACGGTTGCCCCAACGCTAAATCCAATAATATATATTTTTTGATAATCATTTTTAACATCTAATAATAGTTTCTTTATTTTAAGTACAGCTTCAGAGAACCCTACATTCTCCATAAAATTACGATAGGCAATCTCCTCTTGAGAATAATCAAAAGGTTGTTCTCGTTCTAATAAGTTTGGACAAATAACATCAAAATCCTGTTTTGAAAATATATCACAAAAATTCTTTATATGTTGATTAATGCCATAGATTTCGTGTATTACAATAATCAAATTACCTGACTTCTTCAATATCTGAAGCATTTAATCCCCCTTAAAATAATTCTCTGCTTCATACGGAAACGCAATTAGTTGAAAAACTAAAGAAAGGTGTCAGCAAATTGTTCTTCAGCCATTACTTTTAATCCATTTCTTTTTAGTAAAGCAGAAGTAACTCCCATCCCCTTAATTTTTTTACCAATAAATTCGCCGTTATAAATCTCTGAACTGCCGCAGGATGGACTATCCTCCTTGAGAACCACTATAGTCGCATTTATTTCTTTAGCCTTTTCGAGTGTAGCATATGCTCCTTTAATGTAAAGTTGCGTAACATCTTTTCCTGATTTATCAACTACTTTAGCCTTTCCATCCAGCACATCTTCTCCGTTTCCACCTATTATTTCAGCAGGTTCTCTGGGCGTTGAAAGTCCACCAAGTAATTCCGGACATATTGTAATAGCTTTATTTTCTTCTACTAGTTTATTTACTTTATTATTTAAACTATGCGTACCGTTATATCTCACCTCAAACCCAGCTAAGCACGAACTCACCAATATCATTTGCTAACCCCCTTCAATATTTGTGTAGTCTTTTGGTCTTGTATTAATTCATGTAGGTTAAAAAGTTCTAATTGTCCTTTTTTTGCATATCTTTCTCCATTATAAATCTATTCTTCTTAATGGACTACATTCGACAATAGACCGAAATTGTAATCATCAACTAAATATTATGGACATATCTATAGTGCATCTCCTCCAAATCATATGATCACACCCCTCACCCCAATAATCCTTCAGCAAATAATCAGGCTCTCCAAATTTTTTCTTCCATATCTTCTGTGCATTCGAATATCCACTATCTAAACAAAATTCTTCAATTCCCCTTGGCTGCTGACTTCACGAAACATTAAAGCAACGATCCATTGGTGGTCAATCCAGATCTATTTATAGAATTAGGAGCACCGATCGAACCCGCTTTTAAAACCAGTTTCTTTTCGGCATCACTCATTCGGGTTTCTGTAAGGACGATGAGCTTCTGGATTTAATTAAGCTAATGCTGATATTTTTTTATGCTGCGAATAGGCTCTTCCTCTAGTTGGTGAATACGCTGCGGAGAGACACCTGGAATATTGGAAAACTAGCAACTAAGATCATATTGAATATGGGTGAGAGCTTAATCAGATTGATGTTTCGCCTTTTCAATTTGAATGGCAAAATCCCGAATATCATGGAAGTTAATTTGAATTTTGCTCATTCTAATTCTTTTGCCTTCCCTTTTAATTGATGAATTTCTTTATGTATCTCCGCTAAGAGCTGTTCACCCATATTATAGATTTCACTTCTTAGAAAATTCAACTCCGCAGCCATCTTTTCGTATTCATTTCTTGCATCTCCATGCAATAGATGGGTATCCCTTGCGTGGGCAAAAACGAACATGTTTTTCCCTAGCTCTTGCTGCTGATCACCTGTTTCACATTCGTCCCCTGACGAAAGGAACCTTGTAAGGTATTTAGCCTGCGAAAAACCTTACCATTAAGAAAGTTGATTGGAGTACTGTGAAAAGATTAATACTTGTTTGTAATATCGAGCACAAATAAGTTCCCACACAAATAAATGGGAACTTTTTGTCTTTTAATTAATGATCCTAAGAAGAAATTTTTAAGAAAAACAATATGCGTTACCTTGAGCCCCGTTTCCAAATGAAGTCGTTTCTTATTTTAGACTTCTGAATATATCCAATTACTCATTAATAAGTTAAAATCTTAATAGTCAATAAGGCGACTTCCATGAGGAAAATGAGATTTTCTTAATTATATGTTTCCATTAAATTAAGATTCCTAGATAACGATTAACAGTGGAAAAACAAAAAATCCTTCTACAAACTATTTTTTCTTTTCTTTTAGCTTTAAGTGTCAGAATATTTCGTGTTATTATTAAACTAACAACTTAGTAACTAGCGGAAGTTGGTAGGTTATTTTATTAAAAAGCACGAAAAGGGGGATTGAAATGGATTTTTGCATTTCATGTGGAGAGGAATTATCTATTATGGAGAGGAATCGGACGGAATGCTGGGAGTGTAGAGACACATCAAACACAGAAGCGGAATGATGTATTTAATCTATATATAATCCCCCAATCTGGACTAGGGCCTAACCAAACTGCCGTTTTTGAATAAAAAAGACCAGTTTGGAAAAATTTCGAACACGCTCTCACACTAACACTTTTAACTTTAAATCGAGTCAGTTCCAGCCCCGGACAAATATAAGAATTTAACGAAATCATGTTTATTGAGGATTCTGTCATTAAATCGTTATCTCTTAATAAAAAGGAAGGGCATCCAAATTAATGGATGCCTGATTATACATTGGAAAGCAATGACTAAGGTGAGCTTCTTTTTTGTATTATAATTTACAATCAATCCATTCTGAACTTAATTCAAATCTATCATACTGATTGGTATTGTTTAATCAACAAAAATTTCTCATATTTTTTTATAGAATTGTTTACCAAATCAAAATCAACTAGTAAGAAAACCATTAAGATTTTTTAACCAGGAATCCAACGTTCATAATAATCTTCTGGAGTTTGAAGAAGCATGCTAAATGTAACGGGAACAATCAAAGCAAAAGGTGTACCATCTAATAGGATTGCTACTCGCCCTTCCATTAATGCACCGATGACACGATCCGGCCGTTCCGTACTTTGAACTTGTGGAAAGGGGCTGAGGTCATTATCTTCGATTAGTTGTTCAACATAGCCTGTATCCGAAACATCATCAAGGTCAATTTTCTGGTTGCCTTTTTGTCTAAAATTTGAGGCCTTTATTTAAAGTACAAAAATGAATGGTGTTGTTATGGTAATTTTATAATAAAGTCTCCTTTAAAAAGCAGTGTTAAACTTTCGATATAACTGCTTAATTAAAAGGAAAAATCCCAGTCATTTTATTAAAGAATATCGCCTACTAACGGAACAACTTATAGTCACTCAACAGTTACTTAATTGATCTTTCAATTTAGATATTCCACGATAAAAACACCCCTTTAGACCATATCCAAAGGGGTAAAACGGGACGATTTTTATTTTAAAATAATCGTGATAATCATAAATCCCGAAAAATTTGCGCCATTGTTATTTGGCATCATTCGTTTAGTTTTTCATCTTACAATTCGATTGCTTGGGCAGTATTCAGCATTTCTCAAAAAGTTTTAATAGATCATCTAACTGCATTGACTATAGAATGACCATTGAATCATTAAATAGTCGGAAACTCGTCCCATATCTTATCATCCGCTTACTTTCCTTCTTCTTACCAACCTTGTAAACTGATATGTAGAGGGTGAAGTTAAACCATTTTTTATTTAATTTACTTATACTAGTGCTAATAAATTGTTTTTGATCTTATCTACATTTACATTTTTTTGTGCAACACCGGTTTCTATCGCAGTTTTAGCAACAGCCGCTGCTACATAGGCAGCTACCCGACGATCAAATGGATCAGGGATCACATACTCAGGATGGAGGTCTTTCTCTGAGATCAATTGTGCAATTGCATAAACAGCCGCTAGCTTCATTTCTTCATTGATTTCTTTTGCGTGAACATCTAACGCACCTCGAAACATTCCAGGGAACGCAAGTACATTATTGACCTGATTGGGGAAATCAGAACGTCCTGTCCCAATGACTAGCGCTCCGGCTTCTATTGCATCTTCCGGCATGATTTCCGGTACTGGATTAGCCATGGCAAAAATAATTGGACGATGGTTCATGGAACGAACCATTTCTTTCGTTACGGCACCTGCGGCTGATACACCAACAAAGACATCCGCTCCTGCAAGAGCATCCGCCAGTGTCCCATGCTTTTGTTCTTTATTCGTGATACGGGCCAATTCCTCTTTGAACGGATTCATTCCGACAGAGCGTCCTTCATAGATGATCCCTTTAGTGTCACATAAGATGACATCTTTTACCCCCATTTGCAGCAAGAGCTTCACAATCGCTACACCTGCAGCTCCGGCACCGTTTGCCACCACACGAATATCCGCAATTTTTTTGTTAGCCAATTTTAGAGCGTTGATTAACCCTGCAGCCGTTACGATTGCTGTCCCGTGTTGGTCATCATGGAAAATAGGAATATTGCAAGCTTTTCGTAAGCGATCTTCAATTTCAAAACATTGCGGTGCTGCGATATCTTCTAAGTTGATTCCTCCAAAAGTTGGCTCCAATAATTTAACAACTTCTACAATTTTATCCGGATCATTGGTATCTAAACAAATTGGGAATGCATCCACATCTGCAAATGATTTGAATAACAATGCTTTCCCTTCCATAACCGGCATGGCAGCCTTCGGGCCAATATTCCCAAGACCGAGCACGGCTGTTCCATCTGAAACAACGGCAACAAGATTCCCCTTCATCGTGTAATCATATACTTTGCTTTCATCTTCATAAATGTCTATGCAGGGTTCTGCAACACCAGGCGAATAAGCAAGGCTTAAATCTCTCGCATCTCGTACTGGAATTTTCGAGTGGACGGCCAGCTTCCCTTGCTTTTCCTTGTGCAACTTTAAGGCTTCTTCACGTAAATTTGACATAAAATTTCTCTCCCTTTCATGAATGCGTTCTTTTGATGTTGACTTGTTTCCTCTTTTATTTTTTCTCTACAATACGTCTGACTTCTTAGTTGAAAAAAGAAATCAAACTGGACCCCATATATGCCGTTTGATTTCAATGGTATGGTTACGGGTTCTACTACTGTTTTCTTTTCTTACATCCGATTTGATGTAATTTTAATGGATCTAAGGAACCCTCAGAGGAATATACCGATTGGAATTGTTGCTTCGTTAGTTATTTTGGAGACAGTTCCTGTGTCACTATCTACCGTCCTCTTTATCGGATATAATCGTTAAGTCTCCTGCCAATGGTGTTTCAATGATCTCCTTGACCTGTTCCAGAGAATCAGTTTGTCCAAGCGCCCACATTAATTTGGCAACGATTGCTTCTGTATTCATATCCCCGGATAAAATAACCTGATGGTGCGCGACCATACGGCCCACTTCATAAAGAAACAGATTTTCTCCTTCTTCTAAGCATTGAGTGGTGATAACGATCGCAATACCCTTTTCTGTAAGCTCTTGTATTTTTGAAAGCAAGTTCCTTCCTTCAAAAGGCAAGCCACCGTTTCCAAAGCTTTCTATAATAATTCCTTTATATAAATCTTTTAGACTATCAAAGATTTCTGGCTTTGTACCAGGATACAATTTCATGAGAAAAACATCTGTACACAAATTAGTATTCAAAGAAAGTTTTTTTGCGGTAAACACAGGTTTCCATTGGTACTTAACTTCGTCTTTATTAACGTAAGCTACATACGGATGGTTGATACTCTCAAATGCATCATAGCTTTTTGTCCGCATTTTAATTGCTCTCGTTCCGAGAATCACTCGACCATCAAATACGATAAACACTCCACCAATATCCTCGAGAGCAAACCGAAGGGCATCAACAACATTTCTCTTGGCATCGGTTTTTTTGAAGCTGATTGGAACCTGCGATCCGGTCAGCACGACCGGTTTTTCCAGACCATGAAGCATATAAGAAAGAGCGGAAGATGTATAGGCTAATGTATCCGTTCCATGTGTAATCACAAACCCATCGTAGTCATGATAATGTGTGTAAACCGCATCCGCTATTTTTCCCCATTGCTCAGGCTGCAAATTGGTACTATCAATATTCATTAAGATTTTACCGTCAACTTCCATGTTATTAAATGTTTCTGGTAAGAAATTCAGCAATTCTTCAATAGATAATCCGGGAACCAGTCCTTCATTTCCCTCCACTGAAGCAATTGTTCCACCAGTAGCTAGCAATAATATTTTCTTCATGATCAACATCTCCATATCAAGAGGATAGTTATTTATTACGCGAAACGCGCACCTATACTAAGTATTATAAAACTAAATTTTAAAAAAAATCAATATTTTGTTCGCGTATCGCGTCTTTTTTCTAGTCAGCCCATTATCCCGTGTTCTAACGAGTTCAATCTTTTAAAAACGGAGTTTGAGAACATGATGGTACATAAATCCGAATTAAAAATAAGCAAAAATGGTTCTTACAAGATACAGCCGAACAATTTGAGATAACCAAAAGCACCTATGCGGGCATGAATTATAATGGCATGGCGCGGACCCTCGCTCCACTCACTACCACAATTTCCGATTTATTTGATATAACGATTGATGCTTTATTTGGAAGAACAAAAGAGAACCGGGATCTCATCCAGATTACAAGCTTTCAATAGATGGGGACTTTTTGTCAGCTGTTGAAATAATCGATTTAATCTCCTTTTTGAGGGTGAAAAGAATTTTAAGGAAATAGGAGAAAGAACTTCAACTAATACAAAATATGATTTTTTATAGCGGGGCAAGAATGGTAATTTTAAAAAATGGCTGGTTCCATTCAAATCGAACAAGCCATTTTTATTGCTCTTTTTACTAAAATGTTCGCGAATTGAATACAAAATATTGATTTTTTATCAAATTCAGTCTAAAATCCATTATAAAGGTACGCATATCGCGTGTTAATTATACTTTTTATCTTTTTTCGGAGGTTTTACGCAGAATTGTTTTTTATGTAACGCCCTTGCTTTCACAAAAGGAAATAATATCTCTACGTACATATACTACTAATCTGTGAAAAAATTGGGCGATTTTATCAAAAAGTATTTTGAAAACGCTTAAAGTCGTTTTAATCCAGATTATTACACCTTAAACTAAGGAATTACGTTTCTAAACAAATCGATATTTTAGTAGAACGGATTTTGAAATGGTGTAATGGTCTTTCTAAATAAATACATAATATGAGAGGAGTAAAACAAATGAACAATTTGCATCGAAGGATGGGGACTTTTTCGTTGACTATGGTAGGGCTTGGATCGATTATTGGATCCGGCTGGTTATTCGGGGCTTGGAGAGCAGCACAAATAGCCGGACCGGCCGCTATTTTCTCTTGGATAATTGGCATGGTTGTCATCACATTTATTGCACTTTCCTATAGTGAGTTAGGAGCCATGTTTCCTGAGGCTGGGGGAATGGTAAAATATACGCAATATTCACACGGTTCATTTGCAGGTTTTCTTGCAGCCTGGGCAAATTGGATTGCAATCGTTTCTGTCATTCCAGTTGAGGCAGTTGCATCCGTTCAATATATGAGTTCTTGGCCATGGAAATGGGCTCAGTGGACACATAGTTTGGTAGTAAACGGAACCCTTACTGGAGGAGGCTTGGCCATTGCTTCTGGATTACTGATCATCTACTTTTTATTAAATTACTGGACAGTTAGTTTGTTTTCAAAAGCTAACTCCTTTATTACTGTCTTTAAAATTATTATTCCTGGGCTTACGATCGGCTCACTTTTATTTGTCGGTTTTCATTCTTCTAATTTTACATCTACTGGAAGTATAGTACCAAATGGTTGGGCTAGTGTTCTTACGGCTGTTGCAACTTCCGGCATTATCTTTGCTTTCAACGGTTTTCAAAGCCCGATTAATATGGCGGGTGAAGCAAAAAATCCTGGGCGCTCAATTCCTAAAGCAGTAATTGGTTCTATTTTAATTGCTACGGTTATCTATGTACTGTTGCAAATTGCTTTTATAGGAGCCGTTAATCCGTCCATGATTGTGAACGGATGGCATCATTTAAATTTCAATTCACCGTTTGCCGACTTGGCCATTGCATTAGGCATAAACTGGTTAGTTATCCTACTATACTCTGATGCTTTTATTTCGCCCTCGGGGACGGGTATGACCTACACGGCAACCACTTCACGAATGATTTATGGGATGGAACAGAACAAATATTTACCAAGTGTATTTGGAAAACTGCATCCTCTTTATGGTGTCCCGCGTCAAGCTATGTTTTTAAATCTTGGGGTATCTTTCTTATTTCTATTCATGTTTAGGGGCTGGGGGGTACTAGCGGAGGTTATTTCGGTTGCAACTTTGATTTCTTATATTACAGGCCCCGTTACGGTTATGTCATTAAGACATACAGGTCCAAACTTGTACCGACCATTACGTCTAAAAGGTTTAAGCATTATTTCACCGCTTGGATTTGTTTTTGCGTCCTTAGTTCTATATTGGGCGAGATGGCCACTGACAGGGGAAGTCTTTTTTATCATTATGATTGGTCTCCCTATTTATTTCTATTACCAAGCAAAAATCAAATGGAAAGGATTCCGTCAAAACTTCCTGGCTGGTCTATGGATGGTTGTTTACCTGCTATGTATGATGGCGATTTCATATTTAGGCAGTGAAAAGTTTGGAGGAATAAACGTAATTCCATTTGGTTGGGATATGGTCTTCATTACATGTATGTCTCTTTTGTTCTATAGCTGGGCAATAAAGTGCGGATTCAAAACAGAGTATTTGGAACAAGGAAAGAAAATAAACGATGATTTGAGATCAAAAGAGAACAAAACGGCACCTCAATTGAATCAGAGCGATGCAATATAATAAACAATTCTAGCAAATTTTATTGTTACCTTGAAATAAAGTTTAATTAAATACACCTCATAAACCCGTATTTTTCGGTAAATATGAAGAATCCATTTTGAAAAAAAGATCGATCAAAATGGATTCTTATCTAGCAGTTTTAACTTATGTTTATAAATAACTAGAATCATTTTCTAACTTTCACCTTAAAATGGAGAAATGAGATTGAGCTTTCCTTTTCTCATTAATAGTGTCCTAAACGACAAAAAAGCTCTAGGGATAATCCTTAGAGCTATTCTATATTATACTATGCCTACTTATTTAACAGCTTCTTATAATTCCTTACCTGGTTTAAAAGCGGGAACTTTAGAAGCAGGGATCTGTAGTTCCTCACCTGTTTGTGGATTACGGCCTGTTCGCGCTTTGCTGAATAGGGGTTTACTTCTTACGCTACTGAGTGCTAGTAAAAAACTAAGGAGCAATTTTTGAAGTTCTATTGCATTTTTCAATATTCCGCAATCGGGCACTTTTCTATAGTAACGAAAGAGTCTAATTTCCTAATTAATCCTGATAAATCAAGCTTTTTAATATTATAATTTCCTTACCGTAGTAAATCAGTTTCCTAACGCTACCCCAATAGCAGCATTTAGTGAACTAGATCGAAAAATGATTAAGGAGAAGCAGCGTTCAGGGATGAATCATACCATAAAAATTTGATACCATCCTATTTGGAAAAGAGCATAAAACAACAGTAAGCAACCTCGTCAATCCGTACTGGAATGATAAGGTCGCTTACACTATTTTTTCATCCAATTATAACAAGCCCTTTCATTTATTTTATCATGTATTCGGAACAGAGAGGTTAGTAGAAAAAGCGCCTCCTTAAGCAGTATTGTGACTCTTGGATACCTAACGTATCAATTAATCGTCTGATTTCGCCTTACCTACTTCATTGGAATCACCTTCTTGTTTGGAATTTCAGATTATATGCAACCAAATAGTAAATGGATGCCTGACAAGGGCGCCTCTTCAATAATAAGGTGGTGTAATCGTAAGTTTCATTCACCATCTTTATAGAATTTTAGATCCCCCCTCACAAGTATCTTCAATTTTAAAACCTATTCTTCTTGCTGGTGCGTCTTCATTAAGTTTTGGAAGAGCCATCAATAAAAAGCTGATTTGGTCTACATTCTGAATTAGTTTGACTTTTGATCCATTGGGTAATCTTCCGATAAAAGCAATTAAACTAGGATTGTAATAACTCAAATCTTCAATATGAAATTGAACAGTTTGACCAAATGAAATTAGCCTAACACCAACCTCTTCATCATGATTAAGGCTAGCTTCGAAATCATTAATCATTTCAATTATTTTTCTATAAAATTCACTTGCATAATTGTTTTCTGCAATTCTTACAGCTGCTGGGTTAAAGGTCATTGGATCGATTTTTTGAATTTGTTCCATTTTTTCTCCCTCCCTTAAATATTCAAAGTTGTTTTTTACTCAAATTTTCTTCTTTGAATGCTTTAAATACTCTCGATTTCCATAGTTAAGATCATATCGTTTTGTTGGTAGGAATCCTACCAGAATTCGAAGGAAATTCTTGAGCTTTTTTCTTTTAGGGAACTTCCGAAACTCAATAATTTTACTCATCATATCCCTCCAGCAAAATGATGATGTAGATTTGAGTCCATTATAATTAGCTAATATTTTTGGTTACAGCCTTCGAAATCTCCTTTTTTAACCATTTTAGTCACCGATGAGATTGCACTAATCTAACTAAGCAAAGCAAACTCATAGGGGCACAGTACCAAACAAAGATAAATCCACCTTGATGATAGAAAGATGCATAGGCTACGGATACCCTAAATAGAACAAAAGATAGCATTAAGTAAATTCCAATACAGTTATGATAAAAACTATACTGATTAAAAGTTTGTTCTCTAATTTTTATTAAAAAATATCATTCATATTTTGAATACTAAAAAGGGGCAGAGTCACTAATGAATGAAGTCTGCCCAAACATATATAGGATTAGGGGAGCAACAATGGGATTTTCAAGATACAGATTTAATCACCCTTAATTTCTAGTTGTATAAAATAATATTTATCCTTGAGTTTTTCTTATAATCGTGTTAGAATAAAAATGGAATTAATTGTATTATTTAACTAACAATGGATATGGGAACATCCATTGTTTACGAAAGGTAATGTCTATATATGCAACATTTTAAATTATTTGCTATTCTTGCAATTTAAAATGTTATATATATTGTTTCTCTCCGATCTGTAACCGCTTTCAAATTTATGTTTCTCAATTATACAAAACAATAAGATTTTACATAAAGGATGATACACGTATTACCAAATAGAAAGACCATCAACGTAAGATAAAACAGAATCTCTATGAATTAATGAATGTTATAAAGAACCAATTTTTGTCTACTGTAATTTTCCTCTATCCTCCTTTTGGCAGATCCATGTATATAATCTACAAGAAAAAAAGTGAACTAAACCTAATTATTTACACGAATCGACATATTTAGACATTAGGTTCTATACAACTTCCTTAATTCTTGTTTATATTTTATAATTTTCTGAATATTTTTGTCAATATACTTTCTGAATTTTGTTTCTTTTTATCGTTTTTTGTTTTAAGAAAAACTTTCTTTAATGTAGGAGTTCTGAGTGCCAGGGGGTAATATCTGGATCCACCCGAACAAAATGCTCCAAGAAAGCTAACTCCCCGGTGTATACCGTGTCTCCTCCATGAATAATAAACAGTGAGTCCAATTCGGCTGCCTTTTTTAATACCAGTTCAAATTCTCCGTTCATTGTAAAACAATGATCATTATCCCCCCCCTCTGCTGTCTCCTAAAAATACAAAATGAAAATTTTTGTGGTTTAATCTTCTGATTCTTTGTTCCAGCAACTTTTGATCCCAATACTTTGGCGACGCTTTTGTCTATTTCTTTGTAATTCGCTTTGTTTCCATGTGTATTTTTGCATATATAACTTAAGCACGTCGTTCATTGACTTTCCATTTCTTTCAACCGCATCTCGAAAATCATCTCTTAACTGTTCTGGAATTTCAATACTTACTCGAACGATTTTTGGATCAATTTTATTTCCTATTCTTTCTTTCATTTTTTTTTGTGTGGCCGACACATTAATTAACCTCCCATCATAGTTATTATCAATACATTCAAAATAACAATTAATAATTATGCAACTTTATAAATAATTATACAAACTTACAAATAGGTATTCAACGGTAAAATAAGTATATTCTTAAACTGCTAGGAAAGCCACGGGGACGGTTCCGGAAAGCCACGGGGACGGTTCCAACGGCATTTTGCGCCATAGGATTTGTCCCCATGGTTTAAGTCTGAAGGTTATGGGATTGTTTCTGAAGAAAGACTTTTTGAAAATAGTCAGTATGAACTGGTCTTATTTAATGAAATTAGAAAAGAGTTTATATTAAAAATAATAGTTTTTTTTGCTATTTACGGTTATACTATATTAAATAGTTGCATAAATTAAAAAAGACCGAACATGGTGGAAACATGTCCGGTCCAGCAATAGACGGTTCCCTCAAAGGGGATCGGCTAGTTGGGAATAATCCACCTGAGCCGGGTAAACTCAAGGGTGGATTATTTTTTATGGTTAAATGACAGAATGGCTACGATTAAACTTGCAAAAGCAATCGTAATCATTAATGTTTCAAATACTGTCATTCAGCATCACCCCCTTTCTGTTTGGGAGTGCGCCGACCACGTTTATATTCTACATGATTTTGATACGCCCTCTCCTTTAAATCAGAAATCCAGGCGTGCACTTTCTTCCAATGCTTAAATAAATCACTGTTCTGATGTCCCTTTTTTGCTTCCTTGGCAAAAAGGACTGACATCACCTGTGCCGGAATTTTTTCTTTGAAACCCATGGCTCGCCGTGCTAGGACCAAGGCAGCGCTCTGATGAACGGAAAGCCCGTATGTTTTTTGATACTTAACCCGTCCAATTAAAGAAGAATAGTCGGCAGGTACCTGTGCGAGGGAGACTTCTTCTTTTATACATTTAGAAATGAGGGTAGTGATTATTTTTCTATATACAAAATTACTGCTCATACGATTAAATTTTGCATTTTTGCTCAAGTCACTTTTAAAATATAAATCTTCAATGGCTATGATTTCAATCCCATACGACTTCTGTCTTTTCCCCCTACATTTGCCTGAGCATATTTATTTCTATCAGCCTTTTTCAATACAAGTTCAGGGGCCTCTACATTTACAATACGTCCAAGTTCATCGGTAGTATATTTGTATTCATCATTAGTTACATACTTTGTATTTGGAAGTAGTTGTTTTTTGCCATTTTCACCTTTTATTATGTGCTTTCCGAAGTCAATTTCTTTTACTTCGTTGACGCTATTACCATCAGCCGTTCCCTTAGAAGTTCCCTTGGACAGTTTGTTTTCGACATCTTTTTTAAAACTAAACTTTTGAATGAGATCATTAACCTGTATCTTTTCTGTAGAAACACTAAGGACCTTTACTCCAGTGGCCGTAGCAAGTTGTTCCACCTTAACCCGAGTAGGTATTTCTACCTTTTCAACTTTTTTTACTAGGTCATCTATCGCGAGCTTTGTTTTTGAAATAGGACCCTTTATGACAGGTAGATGGGTATTGGAAAAAAGGACTTAAATGAATTTGAATTTATAACGTTTTTTACTGAGTTAAAGACCTTTCCGTTCGCAAGTGCCGTAAAACCTTGTTTCACCGTTTTTTGGAACAGATTACTTTTTATAAAATTACGCGCCCGCTCTTTGCCTTGCCGTAATGCTGCCTCTACTCCATTCGTTACTTGTTCCTTTAACTTTCCACTCCTGAAAACATTATACGGAAGAAGACCTTTGGACACTGGTTCCGTCGCTTTAGAGGCACCTTTTCCTAGCTTTCCTATTTTGCTGACCTTTCCGACTTTATCAATTCCTTTAAACCCGACAAGCGATACTAGAGAATATGTAAAAAATTTAGCACGGCTCCGGGGATTGCCATTTGTGACATCTCGTTCCCAAGCCTGCTCTACTGCACCCCACATATACTTAAATGTGTCGATTGGATGAAGAAGCGTATTCCCAATTCCTTTGAAAAATCCATGAGGATCCGTGATAATCGCTTTACCCAAATCCCAAAGTCCTTTGAAAATATCAAAAACCGCTTTAACAAAACCCTCAGCTATTCCGATAAACACGTTCCCAAATTATTGTACCAAGTTGAGGAACTTTTTTTCGAATTATAAGAAGATGTGCGGCTGCCTGTTTCACGAAACATTAGAGCATTTAATGATCCATTAGCGTTTAAACCTGAGCTGTTGCCTATCGAACCCGCTTTTAAACCTATAAGTGCAGAGTGTTCTACACCAATATTGGGATCGGCAAAGAAAAACCGGTTTTTGCCAGTAGATAGATAACTTACAAAAACACTCTCCCATTAATGGAAGAGTTATTTTTCAATTATTCTACGAAATACATTTTTCCATTAACTTCTACGGAGACTGATGATTGATGTAAAGCCTCCTTAATTTGTTTTGCGTAATTTGCAACATCATTGATTTTTGAGTTATTTAATTTTTGTGCAAAGCTATACACAATCGTAACCTTTTCTTTAATCAAATTTCCCTTATCATCAACCCAAGCCCCATTTCCATCAACTGCTGTAGCACCTCCAAACATAGTAGAAAAGTGAGTCATTGCATCATCTACCCATTTGTTATGCTCTTCTTTAGAAATCGGGTCACTCCCATTTGTAGACGGTATGTAGATTTTAACAATATTATCTAAATGGAATTCTCCTTCTAATGCATTAGATGGAGTTTGAGCTTCAATAAGTTTTGGTTGGGTGAATGCATTCCCCATAGGAGATAAATAAGCAAATGTTACCACGAATAAAAATGTAAATAGCGTTAATACTGTCTTGTTTTTTATTACTTTCAATCGTTTCACCCCATTTTATTTTTCTACCAAATTGTACCTTGAATGTAAAAATCTTAAAACAGGTTTTTTTGTCTTTTGTTGACTTTATTTGTCTTTTATTTTTTGTTTCTATTATTTGGTCATAAAAAATCTACCTCTAATTGCTAGTTGTAACAAACAATTGGAGTGAAGATTCTTAAGTCCTTTGTTAAGAAACAGTCGGTGCCAATAAAAAGGAATGAGACTGTGAAGGAATATGTAAAAACCTTGATCAAAAGATATGGGGTTTTTCTTACGATTGTCTGCATAGAATGTAGACAAGGGTGAGTGATCTCTCAATGAAAATAGTAAACCTGGAGGGAATAACCTAATGCAATTTATTGAAGATGTTAATGACGTGAAATTTAGTTTTTGGGAAAAACCGCCGGCGTCGTCTATGACTCATGCATTTGTTTATGTTAATAATGACAACGAATACTATGCAGTTAAAAATGGAGAGCGTTTGTCACGCAGTGAATTGCGGATTGGTAAATATAATAGGGTTTATACCGTCAATTTGCAGCATCAAACCATCACCTACAATGAGGAGGTCTCTTCGGCAACAAGAGGGAGAAGGTTCTCTGTCAATTTATCTATCGATATCGCCGTCGAACAACCGGAACGAATAGTTCAACAAAATGCAGGAGAATTTCGCACCATCATTAACAATAATCTGCCCTTCTGGGTAGAATCAGAAGCAAGATTTTTTCCTATTGAAGAGGAACTGAGATTTGCCCGGCATATTGAAGAATTTTTTCAATCCTCGCCATTAGTCAAGGTGTTAAGAGATGCTGGAATTGTTGTTCGAAATGTTCGGGTTTTGATCCGGCAAGGTATTCGGGACCAGCGCCATGATGAGGCGATCGCCGATTTAGACCGGAACGCAGAACTATCCGCCTATCAAGAGGCTCATGACTTGGAGGAAGCGCGCCGGATTTCGGCCACGATTAAAGAAGCCCTTGAAGCAGGTGATTTTATCACTGCCGGGAAGCTAGGAGAAAAAAATGAAATGGCAAAGCGGTTGGTAGAATCGGAGTTTAGCCAAAATCAGACCTTCAAATCTGAGGTAAACAAACAACTATTAAACTTGATCAACGATCACACGATTGACCAGTTCCAGGCAGAACAAAGATTAGCCAAACTAAAGAAACTATTCCCCTATCTTCCCGTCGATCTGGAAAAAGTAAATAGGAAAAAACAGATTTCTGATCCTAGGAGAGAACTTCCATCCTATTTAAATAAAGGAGATTAGTGATTGTGGAATCCATTATAAATCAGTTATTTTGGTTGTGGACACCTGTTTCTCTCCTTCCGGAATGGCTCCGTATTTTTTTGGTTCTCTTTGTACTCCTGCTGCTCGTAAGAACGATTTTGTTGTACGTTGTTCCTCCCTCCTTCAATTTGTTGTGCCGGTTGTTGAAAAAAATGCTTTATCTCCTTTCTTATCCCATCATGGCAGGAATTTGCACGATGCAAAGAAGCCGGAGAGAAGCAGGAAAAGCGGGCATACCTATTTGGATTGATATCATTGAAGGAATATTTGCCTTGTTCGAAAGGTTTTTCAATAAAATGATTCAGCTTTTCAGGAAACGGAAAAGGAATAAGGCAAGGATTAAAAGATGGACCTTCTATTCTGCTACAGCTTTAGCGATTTTGCTTTCTGCAGCAACTATAAACAATCCAAATGAGCGGTATACACAAAAATGGAAGAAAGCTGAGGCCTGGTTAAACCAAGAACATGGAGACACACAAGTATCCGGTGCCGCTTCTCCTGATACAAAAGAATTCATTTTAAATAGGAAATATAAAGATGGTGGAAATATTCGGGTAGCTCCCACACTAACCGCGGATCGATTATACACGATTGGAAATGGGGAAATCATGCACTTTTTGAATAAAGAACAAGTAGATTCCAAAGGAATTAAGTGGCTAAAAGTTCAAACCGCAAACGGGATCGAAGGCTGGATTTCAGCCAGCATTGTCCGAGAAAAATAATAAATTGAGAGATTTACCATCTTAGTGTCGCAACTTTATGCTCCGTTTTTCCATTCATAGAACAGGCTAAATAAGGAGAGTTGATTCAAATGGAAATAAGTACTCTCCTTATTTAAAGCTCTTCCAAATTCATCAATCCATGAACCTCTAACTAGATGGTCACTCCTAGTCCTGACAACATTGAGAAATCACTTACCAATATGCCGATTGAGAAATTGTACCATTTCTTTATAGGCAGTACTTTTATTTTTAAGTTTTTCGAATTTATGGCCTTCATCTTCAAACCGAATAAATTCAACTAGGTGATTTCGATCCTTTAATTTATTCACCATTTGCTCGGATTCTGTTATCGGGACACGGGGATCATTTTCCCCATGGAGAACCATTAGCGGGGAAGTGATTCTATCTGTATGATTCAATGGATCAATTCTATCAAAAAATTTTCCGTCTCTTTCTATTGTTCCATATTCAGCCTCCCTTTGCTTCTTACGCCAGGGGCTTGTTGTTTCGAGGAAAGTTCTAAGGCTTGACATTCCCACAATATCAATGGCGGCAGACCAATACTTAGGAAAATGGCTAATGGCAGCAAGAACCAGAAACCCACCATAGCTGCCGCCCATTAAGGCAATCCTTTCAAAATCTATGTTCCTATTTGTCTTTAGCCATTTAACTAAATAAACCAGATCCGTTACAGCATCTATTCTTTTTTGGACATCATCAAGATGGGTGTACGTTTTTCCGTAGCCCGTACTGCCCCGAACGTTTGGTGCACAAACAGCAAACCCAAGATTTAATAAGTATTGCTGGATGGAGTTGTAAACAGCACGGCTTTGGCTCTCAGGACCCCCGTGAATATAAAGGACAACAGGCAATTTTTTAGTGATGTTTTTCGGTTGGTAGTAAAATGCTGGAATCTGAAGTTTGTCAAAAGAGTGGAAAGTTATGATTTCCGGTTCAATCAATTTATCCTTCAGAACTGGTGATCGGGAAACATATGTAAGCCTCTCAGCTTGTATTGTTTTAAGATCCAGTTCCCATATTTCAGGTGGATAAGCTGGTCCATTAAATTCATATGCCAGTTTTTGATTATCAGGGGAAAAATTCATTTTTGATATGACACCAAGTGGTGTTTTCCATGTATAAAGATTGCTTGTGTTTAAGTCTAAAATGATCCCTTTGGAAATTCCCCCTTCATTTATCGTAAAGGCAAGCTTTTCTTTATCATTACTCATTTCTAGATTTTCGAAATCCCACTCTCTAAGCTCCATCCAATCGAAATGTTTTGTTTTTAAGTTAATAAAGGCAAGCCCAAAGAATTCTCTATCTTTATTGGATAATAAATAGAGATGAGTTCCATCCTTATTAAAATGAGCATTTATAAAGCTTGCTTCCCCTGAATGTTTTGTTATCCAGTTCACGCTCCCAGTTGAAAGGTCAAGTATACCTAAATCATTATCTAGAGGTGTATTTATTTTCTCAATTAATAGCGAATTTCCATCTGGGGCCCATTTAAGGGATGAAAATAGCCCATTATCCGAATAAACAAGACGGATTTCTAATGTTTCCAGATTTTGAATGTATATATCAAAATAGGCTGGATGCCGGCGATTACTAGACCAGGCAATCCATTTTCCATCAGGAGAGCTTCCGCCATAAAGATGAATATGTTCTGGTGAGTTTGTCAGATCTATTAGTGTATTATCTTTCTTTAGTAAGTATAATTGCTCATTTTCATTTCCCTTAATATCCATCCCAATAATTAAATGAGATGTACCGTTTACATACTTAATAAGGGTTATTCTATCCTGTGTAAAAGAGACTTGGGCAGGCCAGCCTTCACCTCGATCGAGCTCCCATACTTGAGGTACACCCGTATAATCAGCAATAAAGCGTAACTTGTTACCAACAGGAGCGTATTCTGGATTTTTCGCAGTACGAACATGTAAATAAGGGTCTAAACTTACGACATCCATAAAATCCCCTTTCCTGGATTAAATCAAAATCGTTCTTTACAATTGAGAGCTGTTGAAAGTTCAAATGAAATAAAACGGGATAAAACTCTCCAATCCATTTTATTTAATCAAAGGGGAATTATGCTAAATTGGCCCATACTTGATACTCATTTATTCCACTGAGTTACTGCCGATTTAATTATTGGAGTAAAAATCGGTGCAAAAGATGTATCAGCGAATAGGACATTCGACAATTGGTTTCACGATGGACACATATACTCATGTGGAACCAAAGATGCAAAAAGCTGTCATTTTTTACAGCTTTTAGTTTTTTATTTATTTTTTAATAACCATTTTTAATATTCTTAAAAAGTAAATCGGCGTAACACTTAAGTATTCTATATTAGATTACCTGTTCTACTATTTTAAAATCCTAAAAAACAAGTAAATTGTCCTAGTCTGATTTAGACAAGTCAGGAATATAATTCAAATGATTCTAAAAATTACCAATTTGGAATTTGCATTATGAATAGGTATTCTATCAGGAGGTCAAGAATGATTGAATTTAATCAGGTAAATAAGTTTTTTGGCGATTTTCAAGTCTTAAAAGATATTAATCTCACAATCCATCCAGGTGAAGTTGTAGTAGTAATAGGTCCATCGGGTTCAGGGAAAAGTACTTTGCTGCGCTGTATTAATCATCTGGAATCAATCTCTGACGGTACTCTCACCGTAAATGGGATATCTGTAGGAAATAAAAAAACAGATATCAACAAGCTAAGGCGCAAGATTGGAATGGTGTTTCAGCATTTTAACTTATATCCCCACAAAACTGTGCTTGAAAATATCACTCTTGCTCCTATGAAAGCATTGAACCTATCTGAAAAAGAAGCGAAGAATACGGCAAAACATTATCTTGATAAGGTAGGGATATTAGATAAGGCCGATTCTTATCCTTCCCAGCTTTCCGGGGGCCAGCAGCAGCGTGTTGCAATAGCCCGCGGCCTTGCAATGAAACCGGAAATCATGCTTTTCGATGAACCGACCTCGGCACTTGATCCCGAAATGATTGGAGAGGTTCTAGATGTTATGAAGGCCCTTGCCAGGGAAGGAATGACGATGGTCGTAGTCACCCACGAAATGGGCTTTGCCAGAGAGGTGGCAGACCGAATCGTATTTATGAATGAGGGGCGAATTTTAGAAGAAGCAGTTCCGGCTGAATTTTTCGAGAATCCACGTGAAGAACGGGCTCGCTTATTTCTCAGCCGTATATTAAATCATTAATAGGGGGAAAGAAAATGTTCAAAACAAAAAATTTATTAAAAACGGTGGTCGTATCAACAATGGCTGCCCTACTTCTTGCCGGCTGCGGCGGGGACAAGGACACGAAAGGCAGCAGCAAGGATGTGCTTGCCAAGATTAAGGAAGATAAAAAAATCGTATTTGGAGTAAAATATGACACGCGTTTATTTGGATTGAAAAATCCTTCGACGGGAAAGGTAGAAGGATTCGATATTGATCTCTCCAAAGCCCTTGCAGAAGAAATGTTTGGAAAGGATGTTAAACCTGAGTATGTAGAGGTTACATCGAAAACAAGGGTTGGACTCCTTAATAATGGCAAGGTTGATGCCGTTGTCGCGACCATGACCATCACGGATGAACGGAAAAAAGAAGTAGACTTTACGGATGTCTATTTTGATGCAGGGCAATCTTTGCTTGTGAAAAAAGGCAGCAAGATTCATAGCATTGCAGACTTGAAAAAAGGGACGAAAGTGCTTGCTGTTAAAGGCTCAACATCGACGATCAATATTCGTGAAAAAGCCCCTGAAACAACCGTCCTAGAATTCGAAAACTATGCGGAGGCCTTTACAGCCTTAAAGGCAGGTAAGGGTGATGCCCTGACTACAGATGATTCAATCCTTTATGGAATGGTAGAAGAAGATCCATCTTTTGAACTGGTTGGAGGAACATTCACGAAAGAACCTTATGGCATCGCTGTTAAAAAAGGCAATAAAGAGCTTGTCGATGCGTTGAATAAAGCATTAAAAAGCCTGAAGGATTCAGGAAAGTACGATGAAATAAAGAATAAATGGATAAAAAAATAATCCCTTTTTAACAGGTTTCTAGTCAGGATGGGCAGTTGTAAGTTTGTAAGTTTACAATCCAGCTCATCCTGATTCATTAGGAGGAGATCGCTTGTGGATTTCTCGATTTTAACCACTAATATCGATTCATTTTTGGAAGGATTAAAAATAACCCTTATTGCCAGTTTAATCGCTTTATTATGCAGTTTCCTTTTGGGAACACTGATTGCAGTCATGCGAATTGGCCCGTTTAAACTACTAAACTGGCTCGGTACGGCATATGTTGAATTTATCCGTAATATACCGGTACTAGTTATTATCTTTTTCACATACTTGGTTGGAAACTTTGGCGGGATGGTGGCAGGAACACTAGGATTGACCATTTATACGGCGTCTTTCATTGCCGAAGCCATCCGTGCTGGAATTATGTCGGTTCCAAAAGGCCAAATGGAGGCTGCCCGCTCGACTGGGTTGAGTTACGGCCAGGCAATGAGAATGGTTATCCTACCCCAGGCGATCAAAATTGTCATCCCTCCACTTGGCAACCAATTTATCAATTTAGTTAAAAATTCATCATTGTTAGCCGTCGTCGCTGGTGGGGATTTAATGTATCAGGGGGACTTAATTTCAGCAAAAACATACGTAACCTTTGATACCTATGTGTTTGTTGCCCTATTTTATTTACTATTAACAATTCCTTTAAGTCTTGGTGTCGGATATTTAGAAAAACGCATGGCTCGTAGTCATGAAGGAGGTGCATAAAAGGATGGATTTTCTGGCACCGTTCACTGAAGTATATACACTGGACAATTTTAAATTTCTGTTGGAAGGACTTGGGGTCACTCTTAAGGTCGCTGCCATTTCGATTGTCCTCAGTTTTGTTATTGGCGGTCTTATGGGTACTCTCAGATATGCACGGATTCCGGTTGTTTCACCAGTTCTTGCTTTAATTGTCGAGACCATTCGTAACCTTCCCTTGCTGCTGATCATTTTCTTTACCTATTTTGCATTACCCGAAATCGGAATTGAGATGGAAATAACCACTGCAACTATCGCAGCATTGACAGTTTTTGAATCGGCCATGCTGTCAGAAATTATCCGAAGCGGATTAAACTCCATCGAAAAAGGCCAGATTGAAGCAGGACGTTCTTCCGGACTGACCTATATCCAGACATTACGCTATATCATCATGCCCCAGGCTCTGAGACGAATGGTTCCCCCTATTGTCAGTCAATTTATTTCTCTGCTTAAAGATACATCCCTGGCAGTCGTCATTGCCCTGCCGGATTTATTACACAATGGACAAATTATTTACGCTCAAAAAGGATCGTATGTGATACCTGTTTTTATCATTTTGGCATTGATGTACTTTATTGTTAATTATGCTTTGTCACTCATTGCACGAAAGTTAGAATTAAAACAGACTTAAAAAATCCGGCTCCTTATTTGGGCCGGATGTCTTTTCTTGAAAGGCCTCTTCCGGTGTTTTTGGCAATTAAAAAATGCTATTTACTCTCCTGTTTTTATTTTTACTAGGCTCTGTTAAACTTGGTTGTTGATTTCCGCTCCAGGCACTTCGCTTTCCGTGGGCGGTTCGGGGAGCCTCCTCGTCGCTTCGCTCCTGCGGGGTCTCCCCTGTCCCTTACTCCCACAGGAGTCTTCGTGCCTTCCGCTCCTATCAACGCTGTTCGAAAAATCAACATTGTTCTTTAACACAGCCTTTCACTAAAAAAAAAAGCTTTCATAGAAACTGAAATGGCAGTAGTTGAGTAGCTTTTTAGCATCTTAATATTCTATTCCATCCACTTTTTGTAGAGGGCGTCAAATTTCCCCTGGAGCTTCATTTCATCCATCCACGTTTCCAAGTTCCTGCCACTCGGCTATCCTTATGTTTTATGATGCAATCGGTCCAGCGAGTCCCAACTTTGTTTCTAAAATACCGATTAATCCGTTAAAACCTGTTACAACCGTACCGACCTCTGCTTCTTTGTCACCGAGTGCGTCCGGATATGTTTTAGAATCGGGCGAGCCAATGGTCTAGAATAATCTTCAACATCGTTACCCTCTTTTGCAGTGAATTCCTTATAGCTTCTGTTTCACTACGGCTTTTTTACTAGTTAATTTCTAGAGGAAATGGTTATATCCTTTTATTACTTTTTGTTTTCGTTTACAGGAACTATTGTACTCCAAAAGGTGCACCATTTTCAGTACACCCTTTCATAATTATAGAAATATAGTAAAAACTCCATGAAAAAAGCTTGTCGAAAAGTCCTTTCTAGACTTAATCAACAAGCTTTTAGTGTGTTCACTACCGACTATCATTAAAAAAATTATAATATTATACTTACTAAAAGTGTTAACTTTTGATTTTAAAAGAGAATAACAAATGTGGCCCTTTCAAACTTCCATTCTACTTTAAAAGATAGTAACTCAACTTACCAGACCTAGATTTTTCCTCGATAATTGGCACAGTTGGTTTAATACTTTTACCTGCAATAGGAATTTGGTAGGTTGGAAAAGAATAGCTACCTAACCCTGATTTATAAAAAATAGATCCAGTGCTTTTACTAATTCCATAAATTCTATTCTCTAATACAACCATCTCATTCTTTAAATGAATAATCTGTGGATTTTCAATTTTATTGATAAAAAATAATTTATTTCCTGAAACACCGACTCCCTGACTATTTTCACCTTGATACCTTATCGACCATTGGAGCTTTCCTTTATCAGTTAATGTGTATATCCAACTTGTACCCTCAAAATCAGTTGAGCCAATATAAATAAGGTCTTGATCAAAGATTATAAAAGTCACATATCCATTAAATGTTTTTTTCCAAGATAGATGAAAATCTTTATCATAGACATTTATAGTATCATCTTCCCCCTTACCAATGGTCTTCATATAAATTTGTCCTTTTGGTGAAAATTGAGGTGCATCATAAAATGAGTCTTTAATTAGTACCTTTTCATTTCCTTTTGAATCAAAGGAAATCAATGATTTAGAGGATTGATCAGTCACATAAATTTTCCCTTTATACAAAGCTGGTGGACGATTTACTACTCCTAAACTTTTTGACCAAAGGATTTTTCCAGTAATGATAGAAATACCCAAAACCCGGGAGTATTTTTTGCCTGGGGTTGTTCGACCCTCACTAATTCGGTCATAATATCGGTCGGTCACGAAGTAAAGAACATCTCCAAAACTAACAGACTCATAACCGTCATATGCAATAGAACCGTTTAAATGAGTTCGATATAAAGTTTTCCCTTTTGTATTTAAGACAACTAAGTTGGAAGGACTATTGTCAAGTAAACTTGGACTACGTTCATCTAAAAAAATGAGATTTCCTTCTACAGCCAAAAGACTTACCCCAGGGTGATACTGCTTTTTCCAAAGGGTTTTGCCACTTTTCTTTGCAATTAATAACATACTAAGATCCATACTAATATCTTTTGGATAGGAATACACTTGAACTCCATTATCCGTTTTTAAATTTCTCTTATTTTCTGGAGTGAAATAGTCCTTTAACAGTGGATGACTTTTTGGATTTGATATATTTACCTTTTTGACGACCCCTGTAGCAGCCGAAATCATTGACACTCTAAAAAAGCTAAAGATGAGTATCAACGAAATGAACATCATGATTCTTGCAGATCGTTTTTTCAATTCAATTCTCCTTTCCTTTTTTGTATAAATCATTCATTTTAATTTATAATCAAATACCATTATATTCTAATATTTTCAAATTTACATATTTTCAACAAACTTATATATGGTTGAGTTAATTTCATAATTGATTTTATGTATAAATTATGCAGGAAAATTGGAGTCAGTCCCCCGGTGAGTTAACCCTTTACTCTACCGGGGGACTGACCCCTCGAACACGAAGATAGAGGATTTCATACAGTGGATTGTACAACTGATTTATCATCTTACGAACCAAGCGAATTGCACGAATGCTTTTAAATGTAAATGACCATTCGACGAACAGCTTAATTCAGCTTGTTAGGAGGGCTCACTTCTTAAGCACCTTTACCAATAAAAATATTCCGCCAATAACCAGTGCTAATGTTATTAAAAATATTAAACCTGGCACACCTATATTTGAAATCAAATCTTCTCCCCCTTAAAAATCCAGTTAATTTCTACCATTAATTATAACGATTTTTTTAGGAGCTGACTTGATAAGTTTTGAAAATTCCGTGTTATCAAAAATAAGGTAAGAGACTCCTTAAAAAAGTACGAGTAAGTGTGATATTTATGCTGCGAATATAAAATAAAAAAGTAGTCCGTTTTGGAGTGCTAAATTAATTTTTGTACTCTAATTATAACATCATACGTACAATCTGAAACAAGATGAGGGATATCGAGATTTTTTCTACAACAGTTATGTTAGCATTGCTTAGATACTTTCGGACAAATGCTTCGTTTGTTCCGCCTGGATTTACACCGATGCGTACAGAAGGCTTGTTAATATCTTCTATGGTAAGATATTTATCTTTATCTTCTTTGTGAATCAAAGGCACCTTACCGAATGATAGGTAACCTTGGGATACATAAGCGCTTTTTTGTCTAGCTGTATTGCGAATCACACCGCCCACAGCGATATCAAATTTGTCCGCTTGTAGGTCTTTCATCATCGTAGGCCATGTGGTAGCAACAAATTTCACCTCCACACCGAGGTCTTTTCCAAGCTCTTTGGCAGCACACAAAAAAGCTTGAGAAATATTTTCAACCTCAAGCTTTTTGACTTTAATGTGGTAAGACTTTAATTAATACGCCCCGTTATACAGTAATTACCACTTTTCCTTGAGCGTGACCTTCCTGAAAATATTTGAAAGCTTCAGTTACTTCACTTAATTTATACCGTTTATCAATTATTGGTTTTACTTTGCCAGTCTCAAGTAAATCTTTTACATAATTTAAGTCTTTTTGGTTTGATCTCTGTAACAGGTTACTTATTTTCTTGCTTCCAGTCATTGAAATAAAAGGTCCAAGAAATAATGTTTGAAAATATTGGGATTCGGAACCTCCTACGTGAACGAAAATCCCATTTGGTTTTAGTACACGTTTATAAGCTGAAATGGAATTAGAACCGTTCACACCAATAATCAAATCGTAACACTCCTCATCTTGGGTGAAATCCTCTTTTGTATAATCAATGATATGGTCGGCTCCTATTGAACGCAATATCTCTAAATTTCTTGTACTACATACACCTGTTACTTCAGCACCAAATGATTTGGCAATTTGTACCGCGAAAGTACCGACGCCACCAGATGCCCCATAAATTAATACTTTATGTCCCGATTTAATCTTACCTTTATCACGGAGTCCCTGTAAGGCAGTCACACCTGCCATAGGAGTCGCAGCAGCTTCCTCGAAGGAGATATTGGTTGGCTTTAAGGCTAAAGCATATTCGGGGACAGTTACATATTCAGCAAAACCACCCCAGCCACAACCCGAGAGGTCGCCAAATACTTCATCACCTATTTGAAATAGCTTAACATCTTTACCAACAGCTTCAACTGTACCAGCTATGTCACCTCCTGGAATAGAGTATTTTGGTCTCGTTAGTCCGAAGGCTAAACGGGCTAAGAGGGGTTTGCCTTTCAAAAGAACCAAGTTACCAAAGTTCAAGGATGCTGTATGAACCTTTACCAATACTTGATTCTCGGTAGGTAAAGATTTTTTTATCTCTTTTAATTCAAGTACATCGGGTGAACCATATTTATCACAAACTATTGCTTTCATAATAACTCCCTCCAATATTCTTTAAAATGAAAGGATTTGCTTGTTTATTTCCGAAATTATCCATAGACTAATCTCCTTGATTTAATTTTATTTAATAATAACAAGGGGATTAAAACCTTTCATTGACTTAAGTTAATTTCTAGAAAATTTAGAGTTTTTTTATGGTGGTTATTACAAAGAGTAAGGCTGGTATTATGCTCAATGATGCTTGGTGAGTTAAGCTTCGGTATTTTGTTGCTGCTGAGAGGAGGGAAGATTGCGAAATGTGGATGACATCTATTTTAAAATTTATTTTTTTTTAATTCGCTTTTTTATTCTACTTAATGACTCAGGAGTAATTCCAAGATAACTAGCCAATTGATGCTGTGGTACACGGTCAACTAACTGTGGACGTTTCCGTAAAATGGATTCGTAGCGTTCTTCTGGAGAAGAATTAATAAATTCTCCGAATTGTTCTTGTATTTCACCAAGGTTTATCTCCATCATTTTGCGTATCATTGTTTCCATTTGTGGGTATTTGTTAAACATCGTTTTTTCAGAATAAACGTTGCCAACAACTAATATGCAGTCTTCGACACACACTAATGAATATTTTGATAAATCACCTTGTGTCTGTTCGTTCATAATTGGAATAGCTTGTTCTTCAGTAAAAAAATTTGATGTCACCTCTTTACCTGATTCATCTATAAAAAACTGCCTAACACACCCCATTAATATGAAATAACATTTAATGGAAGAAAGTTCTCCTTGTCTAAGAAGGTATTTTCCTTTTTTATATTCATCAATTCGTAAACTTTCAGAGATTGCCCGCTGTTCATCTTCGCTGAGTGAAGTAAAATCAGACATATATTTCAAGAGAATTTTCCTCATATTACCTTCCTTTCTAATTGAGGTAATTTAAATGTTCCTTAATCATTTTAACACTTTTATCCATATACTTTTTCCTTTTTAGATAAAATTACAATTGAAATAGCACTCAAATTCGCACGATGACAATAGCTATTGTCAAGATGTTATTTGGGGTGCTATTTTAGGTATATTTTCTTTAAAAATGTTGATGTATCAACGAAAAAAAGTATACCAATTGCTTCGTTAATTGATATGCTAATTCAAATACTATTTATTATGTTTCTCCACGAAAACGGAACTACTTACTAATACTAACGGGTTCTCTTTCGAGGTGCAAAACGTAAAAAAACAAGTGAAATCACACACGAAAAAGCAGGTGAAATCGCAAACGGATTCTCCCTGCTTTTCTCTGTATATAGGGATAAAATTAAAAATGTTAAGGTTAATGAACATTTCGGTTATTGAATGCTACGCTTTTAGATATAATGTAAAAACAATTTGACATTTTGACATGATGATTTATAATTATAAATGTAAAAAGTTTTTTACATTTATTGAAGTTTAGGTGGTTCAGGTTGAAAAATAATATTAGAAATGTACGAAAAGAAATGAAGCTCTCACAAGAAGAACTTGCCAATAAGTGTGGGGTTACAAGACAAACCATTAATGCCATTGAAAATAATAAATATGACCCAACTTTAACATTAGCATTTAAGTTATCCATACACTTAAACACGCAAATTGAAAAATTATTCTTTTATGAGGAGGAGAAAAAATGAGATTACGAAAAGCTGACGAGATGGAAAAGTATCAAAGTGACCAATCCGCAAAGTATGGATTTATTTTTTATACCATAGCCCTATTGATTTGGTCTGCATATGATTTTTATGCCAAAGGAAACTCTGGATTGCAATTTACTATTTTATTGATAGGAAATGCGGTTTACCTTTATTCAAGAGTGGTTTACAACAGAAAAATGAACTCTTCACAAAAATGACCTTCTTATTATCGAAGGTCATTTTTATGACATGTAGATAATGTCTTTTAGTTCAAATACCCTGTCTGTTAATCCAATTCGTTGAGCGGGGGTAAGCATTTGCTTATGCCATGGGGGACGGTTCTTGTGGCCACTTTTACACTAAAAAAGCCACAAGAACCCCCTAGGTCCTTTCTTGTTATATTACTCCATATTAGAAATAAATTCTCTAAATGTATTAGCTACAAAATATGTTATTGGTTCTAATTCAGCAGATTCTTCATGATTCCAAACAACAACTTTTGGATTTTCTCTATCATCCCTAAAATCCAAACATACAAAATCACCAGCAAACAAAACAGCAATTGGTAAAATATCTGCACCTATTAAATCTTCATTATCAGTCAATCTATCTTCAAGTTGTGTTAATGTAACATCGATATCATACATTCCTAATGTATTATCTTTAGGAGTCTTTAATAAACATAAAAAGCGATCTATTGCATATTCGCGGTTATTATATGTAAAAGCTCCATCTATTGGTCTTCCCCCATTATTTTCTTTCAGAAAATCAACAAAATCTTTTGGAAGTTTTACTCTCCAAATTTTTTCTTTTCTCTCAAACAAATCATCTGTTGGTAACGGTAGAGCTATAGTCGACTTATCTATTTTCAATTAAAATCCTCCTTATTTAAAGCTCTCCCAAATTCATCAATCCATGAACCTCTAACTATACGATAACGATCAGCGGTCTGCCAGATCTACGACGGGAAAATTGTCTTCACTACCATTCTGTTTGCTCAATATTCCCCATTCATTATCCATCATTAACCTTGATATCCGAAGCTGGCATTATATTATCTACCTGATCAAACATTTTCACTATACAGGAGAAAAAACTTTCATTTATATCCCAAAACGAACAGGTGAATTCAATACCTTTTTCACATTAAATAGCAACATCAAATTTCAGTAGAGTAAAAACCTTGAATAGCATGTCGCTGTCCAAGGTTTTGGTAAAGAAAAATCCTATTTTGTTTTTATTACTTCTTTTATTTCTTCAATAATATTGTTTAGCCATTCAAGTGGTTCTACACCGAGATCCGGAAAGTATACTCCATCTGCACAGTATTGAATGTATTCATTTTTGTCATTATCTGAATACTCACTTCGAACAAAATCTGTTAGGAAGACAATTGCATTTTCTAGATACTCTTTACTTTCCACAGATAATAACTCATGAAAGGCCTCTTCCGGAGACTCAATGTCCTGATGAAAGGTTCCAGCTAAGAACTGAAAAACAGGTTCTTCCAGTTTGTTTGTAAATAACATTGTATCGCACCCTTCAGTATTAGTTTGGATAACCAGTCAGAATGAAGTTTCCTTCTCCATTCTTTTTTAAAACAATTCTTGCATTTTTCATATTTTCAATAGTTGGAGAATCTCTTTTTACTCCGAATCCAATTACATCATTTCCTTGGTAAGTTAAGACTAAAGTTGATCCACTTTGTGGATTATTTAACCATGATTGGATAACTTTGTTGTTATCTGTATCATTTAAAACATTACTTACAACTCTTTCAGCTGTAGCCCTATCAATAAAAGTAGAAGAACCTGAAATTCTAGGATTACTTTCCATTCTCTGTATTAATTTTTCTGCAGTTTTTCCAACATGCCTTTCAATCAAATGGCCGCCTTTTAACTCATGTGCAGCTAATCCTCCACCTGGTACAAGAGAACTTTTATCTCCTGGTTTAACATATTCAATACCCTTTAACCTTACTCCCACTGACTCGGGATTGTCCTGTCTATTTACGCTAAACTTCTGAAAAAAATCTCCAACCTGCTTTTTTGCTGTGGTAACCATTAAAATCTTCCCACCACTCGCAGAGGACACCTTTTCCACCTTGATTCTAGTTGGAACTTCCACCTTTGTAACTTTTCTTCTTAAATCATCAATCGCAAGCTTTGTTTTAAAAGTTGGACTCTTTAAAACAATGTTATAATGGTTTTCAAAAAAGGTTTTAAACGATTTGGGATATACAACGTTTTTAACTGTATTAAAACCTTCGCGTTCGCAAGCGCTGTAAACCCTTGTTGCACCATTATTTGAAACAGATTACTATTTAAAAATTTATGGGCCTGATCTTTTCCATGATGGAATGCTGCCTCTACTCCATTCGTTACTTGTTCCTTTAATCTTTCAGTCCGGAAAACATTATACGGAAGAAGACCTTTAGGCCCAGCTTTAGTCGCTTTAGAGGCACCTTTTCCTAGCTTACCTAATTTGCCGACCTTTCCGACTTTATCAATCCCTTTTAACCCGACAAGCGACACTAGAGAATATGTAAAAAATTTAGCACGGCTCCGGGCATCGCCATTTGTGACATCTCGTTCCCAAGCTTGCTCTACTGCACCCCTCATATACTTAAAAGTGTCGATTGGATGAAGAACCGCATTCCCCATTCCTTTGAAAAACCCTAGGGGATCAGTGATAATGGCTTTTCCCAAGCCCCAAAGCCCCTTAAAAATATCAAAAACTGCTTTAACAAAGCCCTCTGCTGCTCCGATAAATAGATTGCCTATTGTTTTGTACCACGTTGAGGAACCTTTTTTTGCTGATTTATTGGGGCTGGATTCAAGAAACATTAAAGCATTCAACGATCCACTGGCGGTCAATCCAGATCTATTTATTACAGAAGACAAATAGATTAGGAGAGAATGGGTCTAAATCGAATCCTTCTTTAACAAGAATTGCTAATCCGTCTATTGATTTTCTTAAATCCGTGAAACCTCTTGCGAGATAGACACGATCAACGCTAATTCCATCTAACACAACGTCTTCAACACCGTGATAACGTCAGCCAATAGAGAAGGATTAAAACCAGGTTTCACCTCAATGGACGCAAGTCCAACTTTTACTTGTAATGTTTCACTATTTTCATCAGTTGAATCTTCTAATTCTATAGGAACCCATTGGGAGCTTGGTTTCGTTTTGGATTCTAATCCTTCGATTCTTTTTAACCAATATTTAAATTGATGAATACTTATATCATTGGCTTTACACCAATTAGCTTGGGTTTGACCGCTAGACCTGTAAACTAAGATCCGTCGTTCCCATTCTTTACGTAATTGCGGATTTGATTTCTTAGACATGAAAAACCTCCTCAAATATTGATTTGAAGAGATTATCTCATGTTAATTAATATGTTCCTAGGTGGGGGCTATTTGACGCTTACGTTATTAAAACATACCCTCATATTGGTGCAATTTTAGTGAGTTCTGAATTTCAAGTTAACCTCAATCATGTTGTCCTATACTTAAATTGCTCAAAAAACAAAAAGCACCTGTTGCCTAAAAGGCAATAAAGTGCTTTATTGTTAACTTATATAAACATTTCACGACAAATATTATGATTACCCAACGATCTTGGGTAATCTCGCAAGTATATAGATTGTTCCCTATAATAATACTTGGATGTTTAAAATGTCATCTCTAGCCAAATTATCGTTATATACCTAAGTACCGTTATGCAACTCTATAAAGATACCCCCATCATAAGTCTTTACTATTTTACAGCCTAATATTTTTTTTCTCTCTACTGCAAACATACTTTAATTATATCAATCTACATATTCAGCCGTACCAATAAACTCCAACTTGTAGGAATTCTTATCAACAAAATTCACAATTTTACCTTCTTTATTATAATCATAATTATAAATTAAAATGATGGTATTGTATTTAGATTTTAACTTAATGTTTTTGAACTGTTGTATTAATTGATTATCATATGAAAAATCTACTAAAAGATTTTTTATGTCATCTTCAGCATCAGGAATCCAATCTTTTTCAACTAAGTCCCTGTCATAATAGCCTAATTTAAAATCTTTCTCAAAAATAGAGGGAATGCTATCTCCGTCTTCATTATATTTTATTTCAGTGTACTTTTCGAGCTCATCAAAATCATTAAAGCATCCTAACCACAAGGTAACATCATTTTTCATTTTTTACCTCCTCAAACCTTTTGGTAAATCTATAATGCCATTTTTCATTCTATTTTTTGCCCACTCATTAAGCCTTTTAACAAAACTTTCATAGTCAGAAGAAGAATCAATTATCTTCAAAATTTCATTATGTGCCTTTGTTGAACCTCTTCTCCCATGACGACCAGGTGGATTGACAAATTCTACATCTTTAGTCAATGACCTCATTTCTTTAATGTCATCCATACTAATTCCCCACTGTTTAAATATAGGAGTTCTTGCTACAAGATGCCATTCATGATATCCTCCTGGTCGTCTAATCCTATCTTCTATTTTACTTCTCAACTCAGGATTATTCCACATTTCCTCAAATTCTATTGGTGAAAGACTATCAAACCATTTATTAAATTCATTGTTTCTTACTGATGGAATTTCCACATCATTTAAATTCTTACTATACTCACTATATCCTTTACTATCATCAACCGTACCCTTAGAAGTGTCCTTTGCCAGTTTAATTTCGACAACTTTTTTAACACTAAACTTTTGAATAAGATCATATACCTGCATCTTTTCTGTCGAAACACTAAGAACCTTTCCCCCGGTTGCTGCAGCTAGTTGCTCCACCCTAACTCGAGTTGGTATTTCTACCTTTGAAACTTTTCTTCCCAGTTCACCTATCGCTACCCTTGTTCTCGAAATCGGGCTTTTTATAACAGCATTATAGGTATCGCTAAACAAGGACATGAACGATTTCGGATTTACCACGTTTTTTACTGTGTTTAGGACTTTCGCATTCACAAGTGCCGCTAATCCTTGTTTCACCGTTTTTTGGAAAAGATCACTTTTTAAAAATTTATGGGTATGATCTTTTCCATAACGGAATGCAGCCTCTACTCCATTAGTTACTTGTTCCTTTAACTTTTCAGTTCTGAAAACATTATACGGTAGAATACTTTTGGACCCTGATTCCGTAACTTTAACGGCACCTTTTCCCAGCTTTCCTAATTTGCCGACCTTTCCGACTTTATCAATTCCTTTTAACCCGACAAGCGACACAAGAGAATAGGTGAAAAATTTCGCACGGCTCCGAGCATCGCCATTTGTGACATCTCGTTCCCAAGCCTGCTCTACTGCACCGTATAGATACTTAAAAGTATCAACTGGATAAAGGATCGCATTCCCAATTCCTTTGAAAAAACCTAGGGGATCTGTGATAATCGCTTTTCCCAATTCCCAAAGTCCCTTGAAAATATCAAAAACTGCCTTAACAAAACCCTCTGCAATTCCGATAAGCACATTGCCTAAGGTTTGATACCAAGTTAAGGAACTTTTTTTCGAATCATAGGAAAATGTACGGCTACCTGTTTCTCGAAACATTAAAGCATTCAATGAACCTCTAGCGTTCGAACCTGATGTGTTTATTGAATTAGGAGCTCCGATCGAACACGCTTTTAAAACCAGGTTCCTTTCGTCTTCACTCATTCGTGTCTCGGTCAGGACAACAAGCTTTTGGATTTGATTGAGCTTTTGCTGATATTGTTTTATGCTGCGAACAAACTCTTCCTCTATTTGATGAATACGCTGCGTCGGGACACCTGGAATATTGGCAAACAAAGAACTAAGATCATATTGAACATGGTGGAGAGCTTGATCACATTTATGTTTCGCCTTTTCGAGTTGAGTGGCAAAATCCCACAAATCATGAAAGTTAATTTGGATTTTGCTCATTCTTATTCTTTTGCCTTCCCTTTTAACTGATGAATTTCTTTATGTAACTCCGCTAAGAGCTTTTCACCCATATTATAGATTTCACTTCCTAGAACATTCAACTCTGCAGCCATTTTTTCGTATTCATTTCTTGCATCTCCATGCCATTGATGAGTATCCCTTGCGTGGGCAGAAACGAAAAGGTTTTTCCCTTCATTCATGCAGCTCATCGCCTGCTTCATATTCGTACCATACCCTTCCAAAATCCCAGCCTGCACTTTATATAATTTTCTCTTTGTTTCTTTCTCTAAATCAATCATCCTATTGAATCCCCTTCATTGCTTACAACTTAAAAACCAATTCATAAATTAGCTATTGTAAATTTTACCAAATGTTTAATCATAGGTAATCCTACTAAAGTCACGGAAATGGGTTGGCCCCCTCTACCGTAAAATATTAATTAAACGGGGGACCGACACAAAGAACAACAAGTTTACCTAGGGAGTAATATGAAAAATGAATATACAACTTAAAGGATTCTGAAAGCTAAAAAAAGTCTAATTCCTCCGCATTTTTACGGAGGAATTAGACTAATGATCTTCAACATTCGCGCCCTTTAATTTAATAAGTGATGATTTATTTTTCATTCCATTAGTGAGCTGGCATTCCAAAAGCAACGTGATCAATGATCATGGCTGTCCTTTTTAGGATTGGGAATGAATATTGGGATTAAGTATTTCTTAACGTTGTAAAAAACAGGGTAATCGTCTTGAAAATATGATTAGCATTGTAATCCGCATTATCCTGACGTCACACCTATTAAGCTTACCTGTCGTTTACCTAAGCTATTTGACTTTTACGGGAATCCTTAATTCAACAACCGAGTCCATTGGGTTACCGTTCAATAACGCTTCAATGACATAGGTATCTTTATACACAAGTTCAGGATGGTTTGGTAAAATATCTCCGAAAAATTGGCGAATTAATCGGTCAAATAATTTTCGACTTGGTCCTCCTGCAGCAGTAAGCACGACATAATCATTAGCTGGCAAAACTAATTGTTCCGTATCTTCAGCAACAGTTGCCGTATTTGCTCCTGCAAAATAGGATAAGCCCTCACTGCCAGTTGTCCCGACAGCATAACCAATTTTGTCTCTGCTCCCAGCCATTAGTGCGCTAAATTTGCCACTTTGTGCGAGTTGCCCGAAGTGCGCTGATTTTTGTTTCGATACCTCATCGACATTCTCCATTGTTGGCATTGGAACGGTGGTGCTATAGCCAGTCAAGGTTAATTCATCCATGTGTTTTATTGTTAATTTAGTCATTTTATTTCCCCTTTTCTTATTTTCTATCTATACTATAACCAACAAACCCTGACAGCTGTCTGTCATATATTTGGAGATACTTATGAAAATCGAACGATTAATTAGTATGATTATGATTTTATTGCAGCGAGAATTAGTCTCGGCAACAGAACTAGCAAATATTTTTGAGGTAACGACACGGACGATTTATCGCGATGTCGAAACACTGAGCATGGCGAAGATCCCCATTTATACCGTTCCGGGACGAGATGGCGGAATTGGACTAATGCCTACCTATAAAGTTGATAAAAAGCTGTTAACCTCTATGGATTTGCAAAATATTTTAACTGCCTTACATGGTGTGGAGCAGCTCATTCAAAGTCCAGAAATCAAATCAACTATGACAAAAATCCGTGCAATGCAAACAGAACAACGGAACGCTGAGATGGACTTTTCTTTGCATTTTACTGGTTGGCAAGGAACAGAAGAATTGAAGGCTGTAGCTGAGTCTTTACAAGAGGCAATCCGTTTACATTTAATTATCAAATTTGATTATTATGATGTTAATGGAACACACTCTTCTCGAAAAATTGAACCCTATCACTTGATGTATAAAGGCGAACGCTGGTATTTACAAGGCTATAGCTATGAAAGAGAGGATTTTCGCACCTTCCGCTTGGCGCGCATGTCGAATTTGAAATTTACAAACGAAACATTTAATATACGCGATTATATCGTAAAAGACAAAATTCCAAAAGAAAAGCTACCCCAGTTTTACCCAGTTCGTTTGAAAGCGACTATGAGGGTTCGCGATATCATTATCGAACGCTTTGGCACCTCGGTGATTACACCCTGTGATGAAACAACCTACTATGTAGACCTGCAACTTCCGAATGTTGAGAATGCCTATCGCTTTATTTTACAGTTAGGAGCGAATGCCGAAATGATTGACGGTGGTCTTTTTGAAAAGGATTTTCGCAAGTATTTGGCAAAAATCATGAACATTTATGAACTTAATCTTTAATGCCAAAAAGATAATTATCTAATCAGAAGACTACTTAAAAGTCTGGAAATATTAAGGGCTGTGGAAACGTTAGACTAACCAGATTAGTGAATATTTTAAGAATTAAAAAAGATTTGAAAGAAATCAGTAAATTGGATATAATTACACTTAATGGGTGATTTCGGAAAAATGGAATCACTCTTTTTCTAAAGCAGAAGTTAACGTGAATAAAATTCAAATGGCATACTTGCCAATAATTTTAACAGGAGGTAAAAAATGGCATTCACTTCAAAAAGTATTTTTATTAATTTACCGGTAAAAGACGTGAACAAGTCCACCCATTTTTTCAAAGGGCTAGGTTTTGAATTCAACCCACAATTTTCCGATGAGACCACATCTTGTATGATCATCAGTGACAATATCTATGTAATGATTATGATTGAAGAACGTTTCAAAGGGTTTACTAGGAAGGAAATTGTAGATACTACTACTTCTGCCGAAGCGATATTCTGCTTATCAGCTGAAAGTCGGGATCAAGTGGATGAGATAGTAAATAAGGCATTGTCATCTGGCGGTAAATCCTATAGTGATCCTCAAGATCATGGATTTATGTATGGATGGGGATTTCAGGATTTAGACGGTCATATATGGGAAGTAGCTTATATGGATGAAAGTGCAATGAATCCGGAATAAACTTTATGGTTTAGAGTTAGTTTTTCAGGTTTAATATTCTAAGGGATGATGCCATAAAAGGTATCATCTTTTTTTATTTCTTTCAGATTAGAAATATTTGAAGTAATATATTTAGAGTAAACGGGATCATTGTCCCAACCTGCCTGAGACAGGTTTATACAACTAGGGGTGAACAGTTCACTTGGCGAATTTATTCCTACAGCTGCCTTCTCCTCCAACCCCTAATACCCTCAGCCTCAAAATGCTTAAGCCATATTCTTACTTGATTTTTATCCTAAATTCTTTAGCTTATTATGTTATAACCCATCCTATCTTTAAGATGAAGATTAACAACTTTCTTTTTGAGGTTAAATTATGTGCTTTACGTGTTTTCATTATAAAAAATCCCCTTATAGTAGTCAGATAAGTATACTTTCTTATTACTGTCTTCTATAAGGGGATTATATCTTAAATTGGGGGTTTTTCTCTTTAATAAATATTATTTAGGATTCGATTAAAACAAACTCATTTGCATAGGCTTTTCTTTTAATGCTTCTATATCCTCTTTATCAACATCCAATATTCTCTTTCCCATTCGCTCAATCAATCCAACTACAAGGGCATTTCCCATGCAGAAATATCTCATTCTATCTGTCATTCCTTCGGTCCAGTTATCAGGAAATCCATTTAATCGTTCACATTCCACAGGGGTTAAAATTCGTATACGATTCGTTTCTGGGTCCGATACAACATGACTGCTGCGGTTGACAGTTCCTTCACTTGTCAGCATCGTCCGGCCAGGCTTATTAAGAGATTCAGGAAATGCCATTCCACCCTCAGAAAATACATATTTGTGCCCATTGGCTGCTGTACGTTCAATCTTTTTCGGCCCTTTTAGATATTCGAATTTTTCAATGGCACTTTCGTTTAAATAATATTTTTCGTCGACTCCAGTTTGAAGAATTTCACCTAATGTGATTGGCTCTTCTATTATAGGGGTTAACTCTTCAGAGTACACCCTATTATCACGCATAATACCAGAGTTATAATAGTTTTTTGAAAAATGATCTGATACATCGACAATATCTTCATTAAAGGTAAAACCATCAAATTTTTTCCCTTTTTCGTCCAAGACAGGAAAGGCTTGTGCGAAAAATCCATCCGTTCGAAGCATAGCCTCATCTTCTAGATCCGTTCTGTTTCTAATAAACTGAATATCATTACGGACCGCAAATATGAATATTCTTCGCCGACGTTGAGCTTGTCCATAATCAGCAGCATTGATTACACGCCATTCCACAGAATAGCCTAAATCACGAAAACTTGCTAGCATAATGGAAAAATCCTTGCCTCGTTGTTTTGAAGGAGACTTCAACAGCCGGTCCACATTTTCGAGCAAGATATATTTTGGTTTTATTTCAGTCGCAAGCCTAACAATCTCCCAAAATAATACTCCTTTTTTCCCTTTAATCCCCTTCTCTCCCGAAAGGCTACGGGCAACGGAATAATCCTGGCAAGGAAAACCGCCTACAATAACATCTGCATTTAAATCCCTTAATTCCTTTTCATCCACGGTAGCTATATCTTCATTTGAGTGAATGCCTTTTCCCTCGAAGTTCCTTGCATAACAATCAAAGGCATCCTGTGCCTTTTTTGATGGTTCCCATTGGTTTCCCCATACCACTTGAAGGCCTTTAGTTTGCTCAAGACCTAGCCTGAAACCTCCTACACCAGCAAATAATTCTATTACCTTTAACATTCCGAACATCCTTTCGGTATCGATTATACCTAAGAAGTATTATAATAAAAAACAGACAAAAGATCAACCATTTGTTCAGGTGAAATTTATGACAACTAATTTCTGATGAACAACTCGTAAACTAATTATACACTAAAAGGAACGTTTGTTCTAATATTTTAGAATACATATTTGTAGAAGATAAAGGAATGGATTATTTACTTTACGTGCTAGATTTCATTCCACGGCTATAAAAAATCAGGCTCATTTTCTAGAATGGGCAAAGCATTTCTGTTGGCCTAAAAATTAAGTTCCACTTTTCATTAAATCAAAGTTTTCCTAAAACCTTTTGCCTCATAATCCGATGAGTTAAAATCCTTAGCGAAAGGAGAAATCTTTTCCTCTGGATTCTCCGATGCTACATAGAAAAGGAACATTGCCTGTTTCGTCCTTGTCAGAGAAACATAAAGGATACGTTTTTCCTTGTCTTCGATTTCCTTTTTATCATCCAAAAAGTCCCTTGAATTGACCGATTTTTTCTTGTTTAAATTTTCAATTTCATCTTTATGAGGATAATAAAACTTACTAAAATCTAAGATAAATACATAATCAAACTCTAGACCCTTCGTAGTTTTAGCCTCAAGAAAATATATGTCCGGCCGCCCGGTTTTGGTTGTCTGAGTATTCACTTCAACTCGCTGGATATACGTATTAAAGGTGAAAAAACCTCCAAGGAACGTCTTGATTTCCCTTTCTTTCTGTAAATCGTGTTGTCGATGGATAATCGCAAAGGTAGCTTTTGGTTCATTCCTGTGCAGTTCAAGGATTTTATTCCCTACGGCAGTTAACATCTTTTGATGCCCAGAAAACGCTTGTATAACCGGCTTTTCACCTTGCCGTGGAAAATATTTCTCATCATCATACCTAGAATCCTCCTGCGAGCGAGAAAACTGTAATGAGTTGGCTAACTTCATAATTTGGTACGTCGATCGCCAGTTCGTCTTTAGCACGACATTATGCCCGCTTTGAACGTTAATCCCTAAAGCACGATAAGAGAAAGGACTGCTCTTGTAAATGCGCTGACGTTCATCACCGCTAAGCGTTAGGGTTCCTTTATTAATGTTCACCAATAACCTCAACTGCATGGGCTGCAAATCTTGAACTTCATCGATAAAGATATGATCATATTTTTCTTTGTGTAACAAACGGTGCAGGTTTTCCATCACTAGAAGAGCATAGTCTTCCCTGTCGATACGGTTAAAGAAGTCTTTTTGCTGGTCCTTCAAATAGTATTCAAACAACCTAAAAATCGTCCTACGCTGCTTTACCGAAACATTCGGCAACTTTCCCCTTCCGACCCTCTCACAAATCAAGTAGTCTTCCAGTGTAATGAAACCATTGCCCTTCATCCACGAAAATTCATCAAAAAGGAAGGTGGTGTTTCTTTTTTTCTTAATTGTATGGATTGATGGCAGATTCTTAAATTCTTCGGTTTCCAGTAAATCCATCAACCTAAGCATGGTGCCCTTGACATTATCCTCATTCCGATTCAAATTGTAATGGCTGGTTTGGAAGAACTTAACCGGTTTTCCTATGGACTTTAATAAATGGTAGGCAAGTTCATGAAAAGTATAAAAATGAACCGTATGATGGTGCTCCTTCAGCTGCTCGTAATACTCTGACTTCTTGAAGCGGTTCTCGGCATCTTTGACAAGCTCTTGATTGAAGGAAACAAACAAAAACCGCTTACCGAAATCCTCTGACATCTTTTGCATCATTCTTGTCAACAGGGTGATGCTTTTCCCGCTTCCTGCAATCCCTTTGACCAGCAAATGCGTGGAATTCATTTTGGCCACTTTCTGCTGCTCGTCGCTCAATTCAATATTTTGCAGAAATTTAGCCGTCCTCTCCGAAATGTCGTTTTCGATACTTGGGACGGTGGAAAGGGCAGCGGACAGGACGGAAAACGCGTAATCCAGCTTTTCTCTATTATAATCAAATTCCTGCTGCGTCAATGTCATTTTCATCAAATCCCTTTTTAGAAATATCTACGGCATAATAAGCGTCTTCACAATATTCCGCATGAGGACATAGCTTGCAGAACACAGACGGACTCGCCTCCGTAAGAACACCTGTTTGATTCGCCATCTTCTGAATCATTTCTGACTTTTGTCTGCGGATTCCGGTTACCGGCGTAAATGCCGATTGCCACATCTCATTCTGGAAGGCCCCGCGATGGGTCAAAAACTGAAAATACAGCATGCTCTCAGGATATTCGATGTCGGCAAACTTCCGTCTTTTGCCTAGTCCATACTTCCGCATTCCGGCCACATAGTCTTCATTCATGTTTTGATCAACAATGGTCCTTAGAGTAATTTCGGTCATGTACGGGAACATCTGTTGAAGCATGTCGATAATCTCTGTTTTGTTTTTCCCTGTCGAAGCATAGACCTTCACAAGATTGCCAATTAGGAATCCTTGGTGAAAGGATGAACGATAGGTGGCATAACCATCAACAATCGAGCTGTAAATGAAGCGCCTTTTACACAAGCTCATTTCAGCAAATTCCTCTTGCGGAAGCTTGCCGATTTTTTGATAAACAAGCTCCGGATTCAGCCCCTCCGGAATGTAAGCTGGCGGCATATAATCGTAGCTTCCCCCGTCAGCCTCCCCGTCCGATGAATGTTCAAGCAATTGGATGTAGATGGATTTATCCAACTCCTCGTATTCATTCCAGTTCTTCACCCAAGAAAAGCATATTTTACGATTAAAGCTTAAGGCTACAAAAAATAAATATCTCGAAAACGCCAAGGAATTCTCCTTTCGGAAAATATACATGTCGGCTGCATGGTTATTCAACTTGGAAATCGAATCAAACGACAATGGCCATGGCGATGGTGAGGTGGTTTCCGGAAAGTGCTTCTCATCCATCCCACATAAATGGAGCTCCTCGAAATCATCCAGGAGAATCAGCCCATCCAAATCCGCCATCTTGCCTAGATGAATCGGCTTCACACCGGCCTCTTCGTCCGTTACACCAGCTGGAATCTCCGATGAACCTAGTTCATTATCAGGATCCTCAAGGCCATTTTTCAAAAATACTACAATAGCATCGGCCAAATCCCCGACATGATAATAATGTTCTTTACGAATCGGTTTCGAAAGCAGCTCTTCCAGATGTTCCACCAGCTTACCTTCAATCGTGTCAGTCAAAGAAGACTTCAAGTTCGAATCATCAAGGAGCTGCTGGATGCGTTGGAAATGGGTTTTGATTGTAATACGTTCTTCTTTTATGTTAACCAGCCATTTGGCGTCCTTCACCAATTTCTCAACAAACCCCTGCAGCTTGGTTAACTCCCGCAGCGGCACAGAAAAATAGGAAAAACGCAGGACAGGGCTCACCCTGACCGCTTCAAGGTAATCGTCCTTCTGCAGATGGTAATTTTTAAAAATCTGGGCGGATGATCGTTTGGCATCAATCAGCATCTGGAACTGTACCACCCAATCATCGGCGGTCTGGCAATTCGCGAAATACGGCAGTACTGCTTTCAACTCGGTTGTGTATTGGCGGGCATTCTCACCTTCGTATTGAAGCCAGCCGGAAGCAAAGGATTCCATCAGAATCTTTTCTGTTAGGTAATAATCCTGTTTTTCCTCATTCCATATTGAATGGAGGTGGAACAGATATTGGCCAATTGGATAAGAAAGGAAATGACGATCCTTCAAGAATGAATCAGGACGGAATTCCTTCAATCTCTTTTTTAGTTCGTCACTGTTTGGCGACACATAACGGATTCCGTTCTTGAAGTCATCCATAAATTCGACCATATAATCATAGGGCTTTTCGGCAATGTTTTGCAGTTCCCCGCACATGTCCTTACCATCGAAATAGGCAGCGAACAGACGGCTATTCATCGCGGCATCGTCCCTTGTGATCTGCCAATCCTCGTTCCTTGCCCAGCCATATCTGTCCGAGAAGTTTTCATTCAAAAAAGAAAATACTGAAGGATAATCAGCATGGTACAGATTTAAAATGACAATATTTATCCCCAATTCCTTCCACTTGGTAAAAAGATAATGCTGCACAGGAGAAATATAATAAAAGCCATGCAGGACAACAATGTCGTTTCTCAATGGAATATTCGCATTTCGAAATACTTCCCTGACTTGCTCCAGGTCAGCAATCTTTTTAGCTGCTTCATCCATGTACACCTTAAAGTTTGGCAGCATAGCTACCCAAAGGTCACAGAAAAACTGCTCTTCTATCTTCTTCACATGGGGACGCAAATCCTGCGGTCTTAGTCCAATCTCTGTAAAATTCCTCATAGTAATTAACAGATTCAGTTTATTTCGCTTAAAGGACCGGAGCACTTTTGAATCTTGTGGTTTGTCCCAATTACGCAATATATCCGATAGCTGGCTATACTGGATAAATCGGTTTTCCGGAAGATTCCAGTCAGGGTAAAACATATCGATAATTTCCCCTGTGGATTCTACAAAAGGAAGCTTGAACTTTCGCTTAACCCCAGCTGTCAAAGCTCTTGTCGCACAAATATGAGGACAATTTACATACGGCTGGAATTCCAGTTTTTCGTGGAAAGTATAAGGATTTTCGTATGTTATAACTGTGACATTCCCACTCATATCTATCATCCTATCTAAATTGGGTTAGTAATCTGGACCAGGTCCAATGGAAGGCATCGTTTTTCATGTTCCGAATCAGTATCAGCTGATTCTTCGCCCGCGTCATCGCCACGTACAGAAGCCTGGTCTCCTCTTTAATTGATTCCGTCTCATCGTGAGAGGAAAGCTCCATAAAATGGTTATTATAACGAACTTCATAGCCTGGTTTTTGAATGGACCAGCCCGCCTTCTCTTTTTTATCATCAAAAATAATCTTACTGAACGAAGAGGTAAACGGCCGTTCCGTAAATGGAATAATGACTGTATGATACTCGAGTCCTTTGGCCCGGTGGGCAGTCAAGATATGGACATGATCCAAGCCGCCGCTAGTCGGTTCGAAGGAAACTTCCTCTTCATCTCTGTTCGTGGCAATTTGGACCTGTAGCCAATCCGCAATTTGATTAAGTGAGACAAAATCCTCTGAAAACCGCTGATGAAGCATCTCAAATAGTTTACCAACCGTCATCTCATATTTTCGTGTCTCATCCTTTGCCTCTTTCACCAGTCGTTCCTCGGTATACTCCTGCGCAAAAACCGCCCGAAGTTCATCCAATTTGCGCGAAAAAATCCAATTATAAGGCTTTCTATCGTTGATAATCGTCCGAAGCACGGAAAGAACAGGCTGATAGGATAGCAATCTATGATACTTTTCAAAGGAAAAGGATGTTGCCCCTTTAAGTATCTCCACTGTTCCCGTTGTATACCTCCCTGCCGCCAGCAAGTCCGGAAGCAGATTCTTTTGCACCTGCCCGTAAGGACCCTCCAAAAGATTCGCTAGATATTTACCGTTATCAGGAAACAGCAGGGCCAAAATGAGAGAATGAAAGTTTCTGACTGCTTGTGACAGGAAAAATCCTCCTCCTACTTTGAGTTTAATAGGAAGCTTTTCCTCTTTGCACCAACGATTGATCATCCTCGCCTCTTCAATAGTCCTAGTTAACACCGCCAATTTTTCAGGTTCTTCTCCCGGTTTAATGGCTTCGTTCAGCTCTTGGATATTTGTAAAATGCTGCTTAATAAACGGCATGAAGTTGGTCCGCATATTTTCCTTCGAATCTTCCCGTTTGTTAAGAATGACCAGGGGCACTTCCTCATTCCCATGCCGCATTCCTTTCAGCCGGTCGTTTTCCCCATCATATTGGAGATACTCCTTCTCGCCCCACCAGGAGAAAAACTGGTCCATTTCGGTCAGCAATTCTTCCGTTGTCCGGTAGTTCTTATTCAAATAGTAATCTTCGTCATTGATGGAGATTTGCCGCTCCTCCAAAGATTGCTTAAGAATTTGAAATGCGGTATGATTCGCTCCCCTAAAGCGGTAAATCGATTGCTTAGTGTCCCCTACAACGAACAATGTGGAACCAAACGCTTCCTGCAGAGTGGCAATCAGGCGGATTTGAACATCATCACTATCCTGAAATTCATCGACAAACAAGTAAGAAATCTTCGTAGATAATGTTTGAAATGCCTTGGCACCATGCGTTTCCCGGATCAAATCGATCTGCCTTGTCAAATCATTCATCATCACGGCATTTAGCAGTTCTTTCTCCGAAATAAACCGCGATTCTACCTTTCGAATCACCGTCTGAATCAAATCGTTCAACCGCTCATTACCTGGCGGCGCCTCACCAAAATCGACCTTTTCGATAATTTCATAAGAAGAAAAACCCTTCTGCTCAAACTTCTCCCAAAAATCATAAAGAGTATCGACCAGCTCATAAAATTTTAAAGGAGATAGCATATCTTCGATAGTTATATCTTTGTTGGCAAGTTCCGCTTCGAAATACCGGTTCAGTTCTTCTTCAATCCATCGCTTTTTCTCGGTTTTGAAGCTTCGGAGCTGAAGATTTAAGCCGAATCCTCTTAATGAACCAAGCTCCTTTAACAACGCCTTTGAAAAGGAGTGGATTGTTTTAATACTCATTTCGTTCAGTTGCTCAAGCAGCGCCAATAACTGCATTGAACCGGATGCCTTTGAACGCAGGTATAGCTGCTCCCGTAATTTCTTGTACATGTTTTGAGCCGCGTCCCTTGTAAAGGTAATCATCACGATTTCGGCCGGCTTGATTTTTTCTTTCAATAATAGATATAGGACACGTTCTACCATGACGGTTGTTTTACCCGTACCCGCGCCAGCTTTGACCATGATATTTTCTTGATACGGTGCATGCTCAATCTTATATTGTTCAACGTTGAACCTTGGAAAATCGTCGACAATACTAGTAATCTCTTTATTCCATTGACCGTCAATGATTGTAATCGTCTTATCGATGGTTATGTCCTCAATCATCAGATTGAACAGCTTTGCCTTTTTAAAAGGCGCGAGTTCCATTTCCGTCCAATTTAAAAGAGTTTGTTTATTAGTAAATAAAAGGACTTTTACACCTTTTTCCAACAAGCTGGATAATAACTCTGATTCCCGTTTCACTACATATGAATCAGCATATAAAACATATGAATATTCAATTAGTTGATCCATCATGAATACGTTTCCCCATTCCCATTGCGAAAAATATTACGTTTATACTATTATAGTATACTTTATTTCCCAATTCTAGGGTTTGGAATCGAGTACTACTAGTCTTATAGGAAAAAGGATGGAATAAAAAAACTCGCCAAGCGGCGAGTCGTTAATTTGATATAGTCAAGTAAAGGAAAATTTAAAGATTATTTAATCTTATCGTCCTCAACAATACATGGTGAAAAAAATAGCCACTTTATCATTTGGATATTTCTTCAGCTATTAAACATTTTTTATAAAGAAAGACTCTTATAATTCACATAAATCCTTTTGATTCATTCCTCTCTCTTAGAATTTCATCAATCCGAAGCTGAATCATTATATCACCTCGATTATGGGATTTCGATATTCACTAACTGAATATAAAATTAATATTTATCTAATGCCAAGTCATTGATATACTAAATTAACAATTGTTGTTCGTTATATTGGAGGAGTGGATTGATTTGAGTAGTGTCTATAATACTAAGGAGAAAGTACATAAAAGAGCATTAGAAGCGGTTGGAAAGACGCTTGGAGAAATCGATGTAAAAAGCACCATAAATGTGAAAAATAAATCTTATCCAGGCAATGTAATAGAGCAAGTCTGGTTTGACCACCCTGCAGATAATTATGCCGAACCAGATTTTCCAGAAGCTGGTGTAGAATTAAAAGTTACCCCCATAGATACAAAAAATGTTATAAAGAAAAAAGTCACAAAATTTATTGCTGGGGAGAGACTTGTTTTAAATAAAATTAATTACCAAAATGAATATGGTAAATCATTTGAACAAAGCTCATTTTGGCATAAGAATAAGCTAATTGAATTAATTCAATATTATAGACGTGATGTCTCGCATAAGAAAAAAATTTCTAGCGGAGAAATAATTGAAGATAAGACAAAATTTCGAGTATTATATGCGAATCTACTTTCAATGACAGAGTTAAAAGATTTTGGCTTGCCTAAAGATACTGTAATTGAAATACCTGAGAAAGATTTAGAAATCATCAAGCAAGACTGGAAAAAAATATCCGAATATATAAACTCTGGTAAAGCTGAACAATTATCAGAAGGGCTTACAAATTATCTAGGAGCATGTACAAAGTCAACAACTGGTGGTGATTTTACAAAACAGAAGCATGCAGATGTTCCTGCAAAACCTAGAGCCTATTCATTTAAATCAAAATTCATTAATGAACTCATAAATAATCATATTATTGGACAAGACCATACCCGAGCAATTAAGAGTATTGTGAAAGATGTTAGTGAGCTAGAAAAAAAAACTCTTGAGGAAATAATTGTCTCCCGCTTTACTCCCTATTACGGTATGAAACAAAGTGAATTGATTCAAAAACTTGGTATCGTTGTTGGTAAAAGTCAGACACAAAAAAATATCAATAATATGATAATCCGTGGAATTCTTAATTTGCCAACCACTACAGATGATGTCACATCAGAAGAAATCGAAAAAGCAGAAATTAGTTTAAAAACGGTTACTTTAAAGATGGGGCAACCAAAAGAACATTTTAAATTTATGGGAATTCCTTCATTTCTTGAACTAGTTAACGAATCTTGGGAGGAATCAAGAGTTTATGACTTCTTAGATAGAAAAAAATTTCTACTACTAGTCTTTAATGATTTTAATAAACAGAAAAAAGATAGTGATTTGTACGAAACAAACCCTGAGAATATTATTTTTGTAGGCGCTAAATTTTGGAATATGCCAATTCCTGATATAGATGGGCCAGTAAAAAGAGTTTGGAAAACGGAGGTAGAAAAACTAAAAAACGGTGTTGAACTAACTTTTACCAAAAATGAAAATAATGGAATCAGAATAAATAATAATTTCATTAAACCATCCCTAGAAGATATTTTACATCTTCGCCCCGATGCCCAAGTTGCTCAATACAGATCAGAATACTATAAAGACGTTGTAGCTAAAGGGATTCCTAAAAAGAAATTAATGAATAATTCTAGGAAATTACCTCGCCCAGCAAAATGGATAAATCGACCAGAGAGTGAAAAAGAAAATTTTACAGATGATTATATGACAAAACAAGCTTGGTGGTTAAGTAAAGAATATATATATGAACAAATTAAAGATTTGTTGTAGAATAGCTTTAATCTAATAAAAAAGCTTACCGAAAATAATCTGGCACCCGTGTCAAGGACACATGAAAAAAGAGTTATGAAGTTAAAAGATGATTCCTATATTGAGTAGGGGTCATCTTTTTTAAATTACATTGATATCGATAATTGTTATAGTACACCATGTAATAATTTATTTTCGCCTTTAGTTCATCTAATGTTTTACAGGATTGATAGTCTACCTCATCCTTTAAATGCCCAAAAAAAGACTACATCGGGGCATTATTCCAAAAGTTTTCTTGCCTAGACATAGACTGGTCTAAACCATGTTTTTTTAACAATTTCTGATATTTTGGGCTTGTGTAATGGCTTCCTTAATCTGAATGGATAAATACCTACTACTCGTTAAATTGCGTAAATGACTTAACTCGAAATATTTTAAACGGGTATTCTCCGTCTATTGAGTACCGTTGATTAGTAATAATTAATAAATGTGGGAATGGTGACGCCATTACTCCAGAATTATAAAAATTTACATATCGCCCAAGTTTATCCGCCATTTGCTTTTCACTATACCAGGTCCGTTGACATTCCAAGAAAAATCCCGTATTGCGAAATTTTGCATACGCTTCTGGTTCAACTAATCCCTTGCTCCCGTACTTTGGCTCAACGAGAAACGTTTCAAGCCGGCCCCGCTTTCTCATTTCTTTGTACAGGTTAAGGACTGCGTGAAAATGATTTATCTTTTGTGAATTCTTTTTAATTTGCATATCTGCAGCGAAATATACGTAAGGTTGAAAATGAACGGATCGACAAATTTGGCCATCTCGAAGTAAACCTAGTAATTCCGAATTAGCTGCGGTTGTCGGGTTCTTAATTCCATCGTAATCAAATCAAAAAAACTACCTTCTACGGGTAGTTTTTTTAATTATTCACAGGCAACGCCATCTCCATCCCGATCTAATTCATCTCTGTATCCTGCATCATCCTCATAAAGCGGTGCAGCATTATGGTAACGAGCATCGGTACAGTTTTCATAATAATTCGATGCATCTTTATTTTGGTGATGCCCAGGATTAAAAAACATAAAAAATATAAGAACCACTGCGACTCCCCATTGGCTAAAAAAAGAAGCAAAAACAGCAGACAAAATATCTTCCCCGTTAATGTGTACATTAGTTGTTACTTTTGATCTTTTATACCAAACGTACGTAATATGTATGATAAATGCTAATAATAGGCTTAAAACAATTTCGGTACCTTTCGAAGCATGGAACATACCAATTCTATATGCAATATACAAAATCGTTGATACAATAAAAGCAGCCCAATAAGCTGGAACAGAGAAATCTAAATTATTTTTATCCATATATCCCATCCTAATTTTTTATTGGTTCATTTTCTATTATTAGTTGCTAAATTAGAAATGTCTATGGATTTTACGAAAATTATAACAATTTTAGTCCCAATATTAAAAAAATGCATAGGAGTTGTAAAGGTAAAACGAAGAGGCTAGAACGGTAAAGAACATCGAAACATAAAAAACCCCGACATTAACCGCCTGAGACTTCTTCTTGAAATTTCCGTAGCTTATAGAGCGCCATTTCTTTCGCAGCTTTATTGGTACTTCCGTAACAATTCCAAACCGCTCGATCTCCGTCTGATGCCATCGCAATATAGCCTTCATCTCCGCAATAAAATACCTTAACTTTTATTCGTTTCTTTTTTCGAAAAAACATTGATTATCGCCTCACTTTCTACCCTAAATATTTCGGTAGCTTGCGGGCCATACCTGCGGTTATTTGCGACAGTTGTGTGACGTTAACCTATCGAGGTGGAAAAAAATTATGCGCAAGATAGAACGTCAAATGAAGGGGCTGTGCCGGTCGGCTTTGGGGGGTTCGAGCGGATGCCGAGCGGTGTCGGAATTGTGTGTCTACCGCAAACAATTCGCATTCAGTTCTGTTTGCATGCGATTGTATAACGTATTCAACATCATTACGTATATGAATATAACCCCCGACATATCAACGCCCAATCATTACGCAAAATTATCCGATATGCAGTTTCTTATACATCCCCGATTTACCGCCAGACTGCTACGGCTACCTTCATATGTTTCATTAAGTGATTTAAAAGCCCTTCCTGTTTAGAGGTGGAGGGCTTTTAATGTGTCCTTTTTGAAAGACTGTTTTTACAAAATAAAAGTGCCAGGCACCATCCTATTTTTTATCACTTCTTGAAAAGGAGGTTCGTCCTTTTGAGTAGGAAGCATTAAACCCAATTCTTCCATTTTGGACCATGTTTTTGCCAAGTTCGGGTTTTTCTGATGATACTCTTTGTATTTCTCTTTGTAGTCCTTCAAGGTCTCCTTATTTAAGGAGATGGTTTGATCCGCATAGAAGGTAGTTAAAAACTGGTCAAGCGCCTCAGCAAAAACTTGTTGATCGTTGCTGACGGAAAGATTCCATTCAACACCCTGATTAAGTGCAGATTTTGATAAATTGAATGAGCCAATAAATAGGCATTCCTGCTCCCTGTCTTGAAAGAGATAGGCCTTTGGGTGAAACGATACACCATTACTCTTCCATAGACGAATTTGAATTCAATCATCAATAGCAAGAAGAGCCCTTCAGGTTGAGTTACATATAAATAATCACCGGTACATATTTTTATATCTGCCCCTCTTCTCGCAGCGGCCTTCAGGGCATTTTTTAAAAAGTCCACTCCTGACTTCATGACAAAGGAGGTTAAAATACAAATAGAAGAAGCTTTTTCAATTTGAACCAACAGATGTTTCCCTAATTCTTTGGTGATTAATTCAACCTTACTCATCCTCGACCTCAATCAAAAAGATTTTTTCTTTAAAGCCGCCTCTTTTCTCTGCCTTTTTTTGACGAACTTCTTCCACTTTCTCAATAGATGACTCATGATATTCAGCAAGGGCATGAATAATTTCCAATAGGTCGGCAAGTTCTTCTATTGCATCCTCATTGTTTGTGGTATTCATGTATTCTTCAAGTTCTTCGAAGCTTTTTTTACGAAGTTCCTTTATGTAATCATTGTTATTTAATATTTTGGTAGAAAAAGTTTTACCTGTATCTTCAATTATTTCTGGAATTCTGTCTCGAACAAGCTTATTGTATATCGGCATTTTTACTGATACCTCCAAGATCTTTGTATCTTAATTATAACTAAGGAGGACTTTGATTTCTAAATAATTTTAGTTTGAGGCTGAATTGTCCAGAGAAACATTTAATAACAACGAGTTTTAACATTTAAGAAGAAAGCTTGTCTGTTTAAATTATGTAAATATATGTGACAAAGAGGAGTTTAGAAAAATACGGCAGCGGAAAGATAGGAATAAAAAATGCCCACGGGAATCACAGACTCTCGAGGGCAGGGCGTTTATTACAACAAAATCAGTATATTATATAATAATATTTAGAATACAATCCAGTGAATGTGCACTAATATCAAAAGTTGTCGGGACTTTGTAGGATTTGAACCCACCAGACCTGCTAGATCTGACCAGCAGATATAACTATTTTTTAACCCCTATAGGCTAACCGACAATTCTGCTTCTGGCGTTCCAGTATTGCTAAACCATTGATCAAAGAAATCCCTATAGCCCTGCTTCATGATTTTACTAGAAAAATTCTCAAAAGCATATTGCCGATTTTCAAAAGAAACCCTTTTTGGCAAAGAAGCAGCCATGTTCACAAGCTCAAACCAGTTCTTCTCATTACCAGAAAAGGTTTGTTTGGAACTAATATGATCGTAACAGGGATGTTCAGGTTTAACTATAATTTTCCCCATTGCTAAAGCTTCTGTTAGAGGCATAGCAAAAGTATCAAATTTTGAACAACTCCAATATACCTTTGCTGTGTTCATAAGAGAAAATATCTCATCTTGTGTTAAAGCAAATTGCAAATTGACATTTCCAGGTATTTTATACCGCTTTATACTTTCTTTATAACGTAATCCGCCAAAAACCATAAACACTTCTTTGTCCGGATTTTGACGCGCATACTCGAAAACAAGGTCAGGTCGTCTATTTTCCTCGTCCCTTCCTATCCAAAGAACACGATTTTCTACGATTTGCGAAGGATCAAAATACTTCTCTGCTATACTTTCATTGAAACCAATTGGAATAACGGTTACATCTCTAACGCCAAATTTTGAGTCTAATTCACGTTTAAGAAATTCTGTTTGTACTATTGCCTTATCAACCATTTGATAAAACGGCTTCATCATTTCATAACCAGTTAAGGCCGGATCTGGAAAACTATGTGGGAATAAAACGCTATTTTTTATGAACATTTTTAAATAGGTGAATCCTGAAACAGTATATATAACATGATCAATGTTTTCCGAGTAGATTTTATCCAATACAATATCATAATTTACTAAATCACCTTTTTCATGTTCATAACCTGGAATCCAATCATACCCGCTAACATGACGATCGGGTGATATAAAAACAATGTCAATACCAAATTCTTTACAGATTTGCTTTAATCGATCCGCAAAGACACGAGGTCCTTGGGACTCGGTAAATTGTATTTTTCTCATGACTAATCCAACTTTTTTCATCGATAACCACCTTCATGATTTACTGGATTAAGTATAATGGTAACTTTATCGTAAAAAATAAATTTCTTTTTATTAATATCCACTTTTTATTACATATCTTCCAATTTTACAATTCTATTAATCTATGAATTTCTATTAGAATCCATTTAACACCAAAATCTGTCCCTATCTTTGAAGTAAGGATAAAAATTCGGCACGTGCAACCGAATCATCGGCAAATATCCCGCGAACAGAAGAAGTAGTCGTAGAAGCATTTGATTTTTTGATCCCTCTTCCACACATACACATGTGTTTTGCTTCGATGATCACCATCGTTCCTTTTGGTTCAAGAATTTCTTCCATTGCATGAGCAATCTGAGATGTAAGGCGCTCTTGAACTTGAAATCTTTTGGCATATCCTTCAACCATTCGAGCAATTTTTGAAAGGCCGGTAATTTTTTCATTAGGAATATATCCAACATGTGTAACACCAAAAAAAGGGGCGAAATGATGTTCACAAACAGAGTGAAATTCGATGTCCTTAACGAGAATAAGTTCCTGATGTTCTACATCAAAAGTTTTTTCAAGATGGAGTTTAGGATCTTCCCGATAACCTTCCGTGTACTCGAGGAATGCCTTAAGTACACGATAAGGAGTTTCTTGAAGACCGTCTCGATTTGGATCATCGCCGCATAATTCGATTAAATCCTTGACGCCTTCCATAAATTGATGACCTAGTTTGGTTTTTTTATTTAATTCATGGTATTGTTCCGTTACTCCCGGGAATTCTCTCGTAATTAATCGTTTAGCATCTACAGCCATTTATTTTTCCCCCTCTTTTTTACTTTTCAATTATTTTTATCTTTATAATTTTGTTTGGACGAAGGCTCAAGAGTAAAAATTGGAAAGTCTTCTCCAATCGGTTCGTCTAACAAGACCCGAAACACACACCGTCCATCCCCATTTTGAAAACGTTCTTCACGTATCACACGATGCCCAAGTAACCGAGTAAGCATGGAAACAGTCACACTACAGAGTGCTGGACGTTGTTTGGCTACATTAAAGAAAGGACAGTTTCGTTCTATAAGGCTTAGCCGATCCCCAGAATTTTCAACATCCATAAACGTGTCATTCTTAAGATAAATTTCCTTCAATACCTCTACACGCTCCGCTAGATCTAATCCATGAAGACGAGGCTCCCACTCCCGAACCCGTGCCTCAGTCATTTTTGAAAGAACTTGTTGCAACGCCTCCCCACCAAGCTGATTAGCAACAGTATCAATGACCTCCAATGTCAGAGAGTCATAATGCTTGGGGAATAAGTGGTCACCTTCAGGAGTTAAGCTGTAGTGCATGGACGGCCTCCCTCCACCATTTCCTGAATCTCTTTTCAAAAACCCTTTAATCCATCCTTCGTGCTCAAGCTGTAAAAGTTGTTGACGTACCGCTTCGCGCGTCATTTCTAACTGAGAGGCAAGTTCCGCAATTGTAGCAGGTCCTTTACATTTAAGGGTGCGAAGAATCATTTGACGAGTTTCTGATAGTTGTTCAACACTTAAGCCCATAATCAAATTCCCCCCTTAATCAAAGCTTTGTTCTTCCTTTATGGTTATGTTTAACCAAAATTATAAAAAAATATAACAAGTTTTGCAAGTTATAATTTGTATAATTACTTTAATTAAATGATGTACTTTAACAAGTGCAAAATATTTTGAAAAGACCATTGGAAATACTCTATCTATGCAGATACCACACAAGTCATGGAGTTTATTGGAAATTATATAAAAGAAGAAGGAATGCATGTCCATTTGGATAGCTCAGACATGCGGTGTTGGTTTATCACGGTTAAAGAGTAAGTCCGGTGATATAACATATCGTTGACACTAAAGGAATAAAAAAGACCTTCTATTGACTAGCCTACTCTCGTATCTAAGCCCTAGTTCAACAGGAGGTCATAGAATGAAAATAATTGTCTCTTTCAGTTTTTAATTCTAAGGTAGTTGAAAATGACTTTTACCTAAGAGAAACTTTCTACTCCATTATATGCGAGGACGATGGGGGACCCGGGTGGGCTCGGAAAGATTGTGATGGATTTGTCTGTTTAATAACGCGTGCATCGAAAAAAGATTAATGTAAAGCATTCTATTAGGCGTTGGGTCAGGAGTCAAATACAATTTACCCACATCCATCTTAAGCCATCCTATAATTTAGTGGGGGTTGTTTAACTTAGTAGATTATTGTATGAGAAATTCACATTATTTTGTAATATCATCCCTTTAGTTCAAAAATAAAACTGGATATGACTTAATAGTCACCAAAGTTATTAACTTGTACTCTATTTCTTAAGTACCTTTGAAGTATTTTGTCCATTCGATGATACTAATGCAAAATTAATCCCAATAAGGTAGTGTCTCAATAGAATTTCTTGTTTAATTATTATATAACCATCCAAGTAAATCTCATTTAGGGAACATTTTTTGCCTTGTTATCAGGCTGCGGTCGAGGATAGGGTGACAAAAATGAAAATCCACCTTGGGGGGGCAGTCAAAACGGTTTTTTCTATACAAAAAAAGACTCCCAATCAGTCTAAGAGCCCCTTCATAATATGGTTAATCATCGTCAAATATGGAATGCACCTTAATGATGATACCGATATTTTAAATCTTTCTGTGCTTATCTATCGTATATCTATAAAGTAACTATTAGAATTTTCCCTAATATATTTAATTTACTTATTTTACATAAACTGGCTTTATATCTTTAGCAATAAACTTCGGGGCAGAAGCATCTAATTTAATATTCTTATAACCTGTTGCAGTATTCAAGTATAATTTTACATTATTTTTAAACACTTTATTTACACCAACATTATCAGCAGTGTATGAGTAATCTTTACCGATTATATTACCTTTATTGTCCAATAAATTCCAACCCAACTGAAACCAGTCAACCTTTACACCCAACTCATTTTTGAAAGTATATTGCCACTGATCGTCGTATTCTTGGTTATAATCAAGATATACTCTAACCTTCTTAACAGTTGCTTTCTTTAACATATCTTTTAATATGATATCCAAATCTTTATAGGCTTGCTCATAAGTTTTTTGTCTAACTACATCTTCCTTCTTAACATAGAGAATTTGAGATGTTTTATTGACCTTATATTTCAATCTTGTTTTGTACCATATTTTATCAACCTTAACTAGTTGTACCTTATTATGAATCATAGACAGCTTTTTGTGATTCTTGTTATAAGCCGTGAAATAATCGTCTGTGTACAGATTTCCTTGCGATAACTTTGGAGTAGTAGTTGAAGCAGCAACTTTATAATTACCACCTACCATAATCCCAGAAGAAAATAATACTACTGCTAAAATCCCTTTTACTAACTTTTTCATGTTATCCCCCATAATCTTTGTATTTTATTCAGATAAATGTTAACACAAATCGTGTTGGCTGAGTCACCTTTCTTCCCGATACACAAATAAAATGATGAACTTAATAATGTCGTTAAAAATTGCATACCAAAGGCAATATAAAAGAAGTCTCCCAATTGGTCTGAGAGCCCCTTCACGCAATATGGTTATCATCTTTGAACCAAAAATAATTAAAAAATGGACAAATCACCATCGAAACAGATGCAACTTAGAATGTTAAGAAAATGCCTAAGTAGAAATTAAGTCAAGGTACGAATGGATTGAAATACTAAAGAAAAGGAATCAAAGATATGCCGTAATGTTAAAAATCAAGAATTTTAGGTTTTCCGCCCAATTATTACTTCTAGATAAAAACACATTTTTGTTAGAACAAGGTTATAGGTGAATAACCAAAGAATATGATGATGTGAATAAAAAATGAGTGGCAAATTCACATTCAATTTGGCACTCATTTTAATTATTTTGAGATTGGTAAAAAACCCGTTGTCAGTCATTTCTAATTTTCTGCTTCAAAAACGGAGTTTATTTTTCTTTATTTCTTTTTGATTTACAGCTATACCTTCCCTTCTTCTCCACAATGATAAATCCCTTTACTGGTTCGTCTGAGCGGCCTAACGAGTTTTTTGTGTTACTGGTGATCATATCCTTTAAATCCTGGGCAGATTGTCGTTTATCACGAAAAGCCGATGCCTTCATAGCGATTTCAATCGTATGTCCATAACTTAAGAATACTCTTGTGAATTTGACACCAAGTGCCTCTGGGTTTTTAACGTGATTGAGGTTAAACCAGACACAGTTTTCCTTTTTATAGGATTTTGTTGGAAAAAGCCAGATATCCAGCGTTGCGTCAATTTTAATTGGATACATGCATTTATTATCACCCAGCTGTTTTTTCGAGCTCTTCAATGCTCCACTAAAGTTTGAGCCATAGCTCATTAGAGATTGATCAATCAGCTTGACTGGTGACATTGCTACTAAAAATTCTTTGTCTCCTTCCACCACATGAGTAAATGACTCACCATTTTCAAAACATTCACCGTAAAATAGCACCGTTTTTCCGTTAATTAAATAATTATTCTTTATTTCCATAATACTACCTCTTTCCCTCAAAGTTTATCAGGCTATTCATCTTGCATCTTTGATTTTTTTGCGAAAAAGGGTATACTAACAAAAGGTTGGTATACCCAACTCACCAAAACCCATGGGTGTCGTCCGCCAAGACATGATCACCTATGGGTTTTTTATTATGATCAATCACATTCTCCTCACCTCCCTTGATTTTCCAGCCAACTAACTAGCTTTTCTATCGTTTCCTTGTCATTACTCAAATAATAGAATCCTAATCGTGCAGTGCCTTTAAACTCTTTCCAAACGGGATTCAGCCGGTTGAAATCCACATTATTCAACCGTCTCATTCGTTGGACCAGCTCTTGCTTCCGTTCTTCTAAGCTGAATTGTTCTAATCCGTTATTCGCATAATACGCAATACTGACTAATAAAGGATAATTGGCGATGACCGACTCATTAAAATCACCGATTCGTTCCGCAGGGTATAATCGAAATAATTCATGAAACCACCGGTTAATCAGTTTGATATATTCTTGGGCTTCCAAATGTGTATCATAATAATCATCATTCGGTCTGTAGATCATCTTACCAGTTAGAAAAATAGCAACAATTTGACGCAGGTGTGATAGTGATAACAGTTTTTTATTAGTCGGTCTCACCACTGCTCTCTTCTCGATCTCCACACCTGCTAACTTTAATTGTTTATTCGATTTCAATATGGTATTGGTGATAACATTCAATTCTTTTCTGGAATCGAAGGCAATCCGTTTCGATAGCGCCACTTTTTTACCCTTTGTATTCAGGTCGATATAAAGCTGATCGGCATCTTCTTTTGACAACCCTTCGAACAGCTGTATAGCAACCTCCGTATTCATGACAAAATGGAGCAGCTTATAGCCTTTTTTCATTTCCTCTTCATTATCACTTTTTGCTGCCCTGCATCCCATTTCCTCGATTTGACAAAACGCCCTTAGCCGTTGATTTCCGTCAATGATGGTTAGTTCCTTGGGCTTGTCCGTTCCCAAACTGTCAACATTTGCAACCATTGGCGGGATATAAATTTGCTCGGTCAAGACGTTTTCAAGAATGTACTTTTTAATCGCCCTTACATGTAGTTTGTTTACTTCCCGCAATTTCACTTGTCCGCTTTTAATAAGTGATGAAAGCTCTTGAATCGTGTATGTTGCGATTGATTGCCGTTTGGAAAAAATATGGTTGACGATCAAGGAAATCCTATCCTTTCTGTATTTAACATCGCAATAAACTTAAATGCTGTTCTTTGAATCGAAGTGGTTGATGAATGATGCTTTATTCGTCTAGTTGCAGGATCGTATAGATGAGCGAAAAGCGGGTCATCATGTTTCCATGAGCAATTGGGCTTAAGGTTCTTTAACTGCTTAATGGCTTCTAGATGAGGCATGGAGTGTTTCTTGGTGAGTTCGTATATGGTAAGGGCTAAGGCCACCTGTATTCCTGTCAACCCTGTTACATACTTCTTGCGGTTGGTCATTTGTTTCGGGAATAGTTGCTGCCATGATTGAAAAAATGCTTGTGAAATTTCCAATACTTCGATTGGTGTGTACTTTCCAAAGTTTGCATTTCCCTTTTTCACTGTCAAATTCCCTTCAAATAAGGCAAGCAGACATTTTCTCATGATGGTCAGTGAGGTAACGGCAGTGTTTTCGATCGTTAGCCGGGATAATTCCTGTTCAATTTCAAACTGGTCCTGTAGTAGTCTTGCTACATTTCTCGTTAATTCTGTGTAAGGATCACGATGATCATATTGCATGATTAATCCGATATGTGCTTCTTTCCGCTCTGTATTAATGTCGGTAAAGAGCTGTCTTTCTTCCTGTTGTGTCAGGTCCAAATAAACCTGCATCGCAACTGGGTACGCTTTCAATTTATCTATGTATCCCTGGATCTTTACTGCTTCTTTCTCATTACCTGTTTCTTCTGCTGTCTCTTTTTGCGATTTTAAGTGGCTGAGTGCCGATGACATGGCACTAGAGCGGTGCTGGCCGTCCAGTATGTAAAGCTTGCTTCCCGGCTCAAGAGCCCAACCTAAATTTGTTTGCGTAAATGCACCTCGTGCCGAAAAAATAAAGGGTGAAAAATAAAAGTCCTTGCCTTTTAATGAACTTAAAATAAATTCTCTGATTTCCGATCTTCGGACCGGATCCAGTTTTCGCTGCACCTCCCGATCGACCTCAAAAAGTGCTTCTAATGTTGAAAATCGGATTTGAGTCGCGAGAACTTTTTTTCCGAACTGATTATAACCGGTGCCTTCAATGATTGATTTAAAATCAAGATTCGACAATTTCCATCACTCCTCCCGAAAATATTATAATTTTTTCCATATAGAATTGTAAATTGTAATTTTCATATCTTGTTGCGTTAAACTTCACCTTCTGCCTTGTTTTTATATCTGATTCCAGCAGTACCTTGACGAACATTTACTATAGCAGTAAAATAATCAAATTATTTTCTTTAAGAGGTTTTAGCATCAACTCTACTGCAAATTGAGGGCTACAATCACCTTTTTTTCTTAAAATATATTTATTTTAATGAAATAGATCATTTTTTAACAGATTTGACACCTTTTCTTCAAAAATAATACATTTTTTATATTAAGACGTTATAATACGTGGCTTTTTCATTAAACGATTCATTTTTTCTTATATTTGTAAAGCACAAAAAAAGACTCAAAAGAGTCCCTAGAAGTCATTTTTCAGTTATCACATTATCCAATTCAATTAGTGCCCCTCAAGTAATCATCTTCCTACTCCACCTAAATGTCCTTCGATTTCTTCCTTATTGCATACTTTTCTGGCAGACAAATTGCACTGGGTCTTAAGCTTACTGCAATCGCTATATACTTATCGGTAAAAAATACTCGATTTTTTACATAACCACCTTTGCTATGCCACGTAATTCAGCAGGACAGTCCATTCTTTCGTAACCTTTACTTTTGCGCTGACCGCCATCGTACCAAGTCTATTGCTGATTTATTGTTGCATATCAGGCTCCATAAGGGTGTAAGTTTTACTACATTGCGCCTTTTCTGAAGTAATCTACTGACGCTTACAATATAAATTTAACACCTTACATTTGTTTATATATTTTCACAATTTATTTAGAGTTTTTTGTTAACATAACAAAGTTATAGTTTACGTATTATTACCAACGATGTTATCACATGTCAATCCATACTTTCCTCTTAAATAGCCAATCCCGCCATTCAATGCGAGGCCAGCCACACCTGTTTCGGAAACAGTCCCAGTCGGCACCGCCAATCCATATTTTTGCGTCTCAAGGTCGATATCCTCCAGTTTGTGGGGTTGTTCCCTCTCTTTCCTTTTCACCTCTCCATTTTAAAATACCCCGCAATAGCAGGAAAACTCTTAATATCCTTCTTCATGTCCCGAAACGAAATCACCTCCTTGCCTCTAGTAAGCTGGAAGTCTAGCGAATATTCATGACAATTCAATGGAGTTTGATGAAAGGTTTTGGTATAGAAATCGATTGCTTCTTCTTCGCTTTCTGCAAAGATAAAGACAAATTCCTTATGGTTCATCTTCAATGAGTAGATGCCCATTTTATGGATCCCTAAGTAATTATGTTGAATCAATTTCGCTACCTTCTGCTGATCTACTTGATTGAGGTCTATTTTTGAAATGTCATCTTTTAATGAAATTTTCTGCTCTTCTAGTAAATGGTAGATGCAATGGGCCAAAGAGGATTCATTATATTGGAAACAATCCTGGTACAATTCTTTCACCATCATCTGGTACCACCTCGATATAAGATTGTTTATCCTAGGCTCCGTGGTCTAATTGGTTTCCTTTTGCTCCTCTATCTTTCCTGTATGCTCGTTGTAATTCACTGGAATGGTTCCAACTGGACCATTTCGATTTTTTGAGACAATGATTTCAAGGGAATGATCCTCAGATTCCTTGTCATAATAGGCTTCGCGATACAAGAACAGAATCACATCGGCATCTTGTTCCACACTGCCTGATTCCCGAATATCAGACATCATCGGCCGTTTATTGGCTCTTGATTCCACTGATCGATTTAACTGCGCCAAACAAATGACGGGACAATTAAAATCCTTCGCCATTGTTTTAAGAGATTTGGATATTTCCGTCACTTGTAAGTGGGAATTTCCGCCATAAAATTGACCAGAATGGATGAGCGTTAAGTAATCAATAAAAAAAATCGGTTTCTTGTATGGAAATTGATGCATCATTTTTCGCGTTTTCGCTCTCATTTGAGAAATAGTTTGTCCAGCCCCATCAAAAATTTGCATCTGAGTTTCAGCGAGGTCCCCAATGACATCCGACCATTTATTCTTTTGACTTTGATTGAGCATTCTTTTCGGATCGCGCATTTTTGCACGGTTAAAGCCTCCCGTTGAAGCCATTAATCGGGAGGTGATCAGCCTTTCGGGCATTTCTAAGGAAAATACGAGAGGCAAATATCCAGCCCATCCCGACATTTTTGCAAAATGAAGCATCACATCGGTTTTTCCCATCGAGGGTCTTGCCGCTAGAATTGTCACTTCCCCGTCCTGAAAGCCTCCCGTCACTTCGTCCAGCTTTTTGATACCCGTTGTCGCTGTTTTCAACGTTGGTTGATCTTCCCAGGGTGCCTCATAAATGATTGACATCGCTTGTTGTAATGACGTGTGGTCGTCCATTTTCATTTGGTTAATTTTATCCAATTCGGCGATTACTTTCGCAATTTCCCAATCGTTCATGGCTGCAACCGTTAAGATGTTTCGCTTTTCCCGTTCCTTCCACTGATCAAGAATGAGCTTCTCCGTACTGTCAAATTTCTCTATATCCGCATACGATAACAGCTCCGAAAGGTAAGACATTCCACCTACAGAATCGAGGTCAGGTAAAGTGGTCAAGGAAATTAAATCAATATTTTTGCCAGCACGGTTAAACTCTACCATCCTTCGCATTAATTCTTTATGCCGTATACTTTCTAGCTGTTCAGGCTGAATCACCGTATCCTTGAGTAAGTATTCCGCTTTCATCAAGCTTCCTAAGAACGCTTTTTCTGCTATACTCATCACTCTTCACCTGCGGTCAGGTCAAGTTCAAATCCTCTTGGAATATCTCTTCCGGTAGGAAACGATTCAGTTGATTTCCTTTGCTTTGGTGCAGGCTTTTGCTTCTCCTGATCAGTTTCAACTTCTTCTACGGTCAGTAAAGATTCATTTTCCCAGTTCTTCAGAATCCCTAAAATATAGTTCAACTTCCGCTTGTTATTCGCACACGCAATATTCATTGCTTTTAAAATCATCTCTTTTGGCTGTAAAAAGCTAGAATCATCTAACCACGACAACAACTGCTCTTTTGCATTCACGTTTGTAAATCCAAATCCATTCGCATCCCAAAACTCAATAATTTCTTTCACATCTTCTGTTTTTTGATTACGCAATAAGGGATTTTGTATGTCTGGATTATGTTCTATATTGTGATCGAAAGCTTTTTCTTTTTCTTTTTGCCCACGTATCGAATGACGATGCAGGAACGTTTCGTCAATTTTTTTATATTCAGTTGTGTATGTATCATTTTCATCTAAATCCCTATCTAAAATATCTTCTTTATAAAGGTTATCTTTAACAGCAGGCTCGTTTATCTCCGAAGCTGTAGGATCTATTTTTGTTTTGATGTGTTTCCTTTCATTGAGCTCTTCTTCCTTCTTTTGCAAATTTGGCGCTAATTCCAGTGCTTCTAACCGTTCATAATCAATGGTGTACCACTTGGTTTTATCCATTTTGCTTTTATTCCAGTTCCCTGAAAGCAAGAATCCTTGATCCGCTAGCGAGCGAAATACCCGTTTGATCGTACTGAGTGACCAAAATGAAAACTGTTCCTGCCAATCGTTATAGGTATTGTAAATCCATTTTCGTCCCTCAATGATATGGGTGCTTTTATTCACCCAGTAATGTAATTGCTGCAGGACGATTGCTTCATTTAAACCAATCCTGTTGGCTAATGATGGGCTCACGATCATCAGATTTTCGTACACTAATAATTTACTCATCTCTTTTTTCCTCCCTTACCAAAGTCCAAACGATTAAACTGTTTGCTTCCGTTTCTTGTTTCATCGATTGGTTCATTCATCTTTCACTAGCTATATAAAGAAAAATGACAAAAAGGGACAGGGTAAAATAAAAACGTTTTTATAAATATGGAAATTAGGTGAACGATTGGATGAGGGAGGATTTTGGTCTTTAAAGGGGTTTTTTTAATTTCTTTGGATGAGGAAAATAAGAGGATTTTTCTTTGTTGTAGTCTTTGTAATAATCTCTGAAGTAATCTCTGGTATTGCTTGGTTCAGACTTGTTCCCTCCATTGTGTGAATCTGAAATATTATATGGGTTCAAGTTGACCTCTTATTTGGTTTGATCTGAAATACTCTTTGATTCGTTTTGAGTAGTAGAATGGTCCTTTTTAATTTCTAATTTTTCTGTTCAAAAATGCCAATTATAGAAACTTATTCCGATACATAAATAAATTATTTGCCAAAAGAAAAGTGCCTGGAACCATCCTTTTTTCTGGATGGTTCCAGGCACTTTTTACCCATATGGTTTTCTAAAAATGCGAAAATTTCCTAACAAAATAATCACGATTCCTTTCATGCAGAGCTGTATAAAAAAAGACCCCAAAAGGGTCACCTAGGTACTAGGCCAGGTAAAATCTTTTTTATAATATTGCTTCTTTAATTTTTGTAAATCATGATCCCATTCCCTGATAGCGTAACTAAACTTTTCTTTGCCGTTTTTTTGCCCCTTGAGTAATTTTACATTTCCGGCAATGGTGTATGCGACTTTTCTTAAACCAATGGCCGGGACTGCACGCTGTAATACTTTCCACCGCAAATCCCTGGTTGAATTTGTGATCTGGTAACCCATCTTCCTTAAGTCACTTTTTTCATGAAGCTCAAATTCATTCTCGGATTCAATACCCGAACCGGATAGGTCAGTATATGGCCACGCAAATAAATCATTTTTATTGCAAATACCCCCAACTTTAAGGAGGAGGAATTATAAAGATTTAATGTAACTAAGCTAACGGGTGCAAGAGTGGAAGAACTAGCTGCCATCGATCAGCTTTTTTATTGTAACGGGGCAGTTAAGTGGAAAATAGACATCACAAATCTTCTTCCCACAAAAGAGGCTTTTTTATTAGTACAACCCCAGTACAGGATTCATATATATAAAAAAAAATGCTTGTTTCATGGAGAGGGGAAAATGTATTGATGTTTTTAGGCAGGATGAAGTCATTTTTAGGTAAAATGGTCAAAATTGATCAAGGTTTTCAAGAAGCAGGGGTTGGAAGGTTATTAGGTGTTTATGATGATTATCTTGTCCTACTCACTGAAGAAGATGGGGTTGTTTACTATAATAACGATCACATAGAAAGTGTGACAGAGAATACCAAGGAATTCAATATCGTATCTCCAGAAGATATTGAGTACAATAAAGCTAATAATTTACTAAATCTGTTAGAAAATCAAAAACTAAAATGGGTCAAAATAAACAGTGATGGACCAGTAAAAATAGAAGGAGTTTTATATGATGTAAATAATGATATTATTTCATTGATTTATGATGAAGAGATAGTTTACGTTTCCTTCAACCATCTCCATAATATTAGCATAGACTAGGATTTTGAAAAAATAAAAAATGAAGGCGATTTAAGTATGGTGTTATTTTTGATTATAGTGGTAGCCTTTAAAAAGCTGTAAAGGAATATCACAAGATGTATCAATTAATTAATTATTAAATTTTCACCATATTCCTTTATTATCTCGCTTTTTTAAAATCCCTTTAAAACAACATTCTTATTGAAAACAGCTAAAATAAAACATCTTGTTGAACTAATGGGAGCAAGAGTTGTAGAACAAGCTGACATTGTGGCAGCTTCTCTTATTGCTTTAATGGGATTGTTCCCATGGTTTAATTATGGGTTACCCCCAACCATAAGAACCGTCCCCTTTGCCACCTCAGCCAAAAGGTAAACCCTCCCTTCCTACTCTTAAACATCTATTACTCTAATAATTTCTCCATTCGCTTTTTCCATTTCATTCTCCCCGGCGCCATCTTTTTGCCATTTTTCATGTCTTATTAAAAATGCATATTGATGTCTTCCTCTTTTGGACAGCGCATTAACCTTTTTCACTACAATAAAAATAGCGTGCCCAAAGACAAGGCACGCCAAGTTTAAGATCCTTCATTTATTATTTATTCAGTTTCAATAATAAAAAAATCCGCCTCTATTTATGGTAAGGTTCACTTTGATTAATATTAGAGACGAAAGCTCCCTAAAGAACATAGTTGATTTTGACCATCAGGTTTAAATATCCATATGATAACCTATACCACTTCAAAGTATTGTTGGAGTGGTCTTTTACTTTCCATATATATAGAAAGCTATGACTAAAACAATAATGTCTGGGAACAATTTATCCCATAAACTTATCTTCATTAATTTTCTATTGCAATCTTATCAATATGTAATCTCACCCGAATATAACAAATGATTTATAATAAGAAAAATAAAATACATTCAATACATTTGTTGAATCACTATAATATTCCCAAATAGAGATAATAAGATAATAAATTTCTGAAACAACTAACCAAGCAATAAATTTCTAACTATATCAGTTCCATAAATCGGTATTTTATTTAAACTACCCCCTAAGGTTTAGGATAAATTGATACTTTTAAATATACCAATTATTTGCTACTATTACTCCATAAAATACACTGATTTAAAAAGGAAGGATTTATATGAGATTTAAACTAAACTATGCACCAGGACCAACGGACGTACGTGAGAATGTACGCTTGGCGTTAGCTAAAAAAACAAATAACACTGATTTTGATCAAGAATTCATCCACTATTACCATGAGGTATGCCAAAAGATGGGCCAGGTCATGGGTACTACAAATGAAGTACTGCTGCTTGCCGGAGAAGGGATTCTAGCTTTGGAAGCTGCCTGTGCGAGCTTAACTGAACCTGGTGACCGTGTCCTTGTACTCGATAACGGTATATATGGTGAAGGGTTTCAATATTTTGTCAGAATGTATGGAGGAGAACCTGTTCTCTTAAGTTTTGACTATCATAAAGACATACCTGTTGAAGAAGTACGCAACTTTTTAGAAAAAGATCATGACTTCAAATATGCAACATTTGTTCATTGTGATACACCAACATCCATCTTAAATGATGTTAGTCAACTCTCTCCCTTACTAAAAGAATACGGCATTCTAACAGTGGTTGATTCAGTAGCTGGTATGGTTGGTGAACCAATCGATGTCGACCAAAATCAAATCGATATTTGCTGTGGAGGTACTCAAAAGGCTATCTCAGCACCTGTTGGATTAGCTATCGTTTCCGTTAGTGACGACGCTAAAAAAGCGATGAATAACCGTATAACACCCATTGCTTCATTTTATGCAAACCTGCAAATTTTCGAGGGATATCTTGAAAAAGGAACCTTGCCTTATACGATGCCTGCTGGCAATATTGAAGCTTTAGATGTTGCCTTGGACAATATTTTAAAAGAAGGACAATTGGCGGTTTATGAACGACATGCGAAAATTGCGAACGCCGTGCGGAAATCTATTCAAGAATATGGACTAACATTATTCTTAGAATCAGGATGCTCCAATACAGTAACTGCCCTGATCATTCCAGCAGAAATAGGCGCATTACGATTACAACAACACATCCAAGAAACATACAATCTATTCATCGCTACTTCTTTGGCGCAATATGAAGATGTCATCTTGCGTATTGGTCATATGGGTGAAAATGCCTTCATTGAAAAAGTTCTATCTGTATTAACAGTAATCGATAATGGCCTACGTGATTTAGGTTTCAAAGGAAAGGGTAATCTTGGACAACTATTCCTAGATGCCTATAGAGCAGACAATTAAGAAATAGTTTTTGGTAATGACCGCTAAGGAACCCACTCTTCTTTAAGGAGTGGGTTTAGTTAATAATTAGGGATCTTAAAAATTCTTGTAATCAGTACCTCTATTTTTTTAACCAATTAGTACGATTGTTTACTTGAAACTACCGAACCTCATTTACTTATGGTACGGTTCACCGTGATCTATCTAGATGAGGTTTTTATTTCATAAAGAAAACACAAGCCTTTTAATAGATAATGGAATAAAACAACTTAAAATCCGATTTAAGGGAGAAAAATTCTCTATTTTGGTGCTGCCTTAAAAAATTTTTCCTTCAATCGAAAAAAAACTATGAATCACATTTCAACTGAAATGTAATCCATAGTTCCTCGTGTTGTACTTATCCTAACTGGCGTTTAAATGCTTTAATGGCGAAGAAGTAAGTGATGACCATGATGCCGACGCACCAGGCTAGCGCGATCCAGATATCGTTGCCAACAGACCCTCCATATAAGAGGGCACGAATGGCATTCACGATTGAAGTCACGGGCTGATTCTCAGCGAACGCACGGACAATTTTAGGCATGGTTTCAGTTGGGACAAAGGCCGAGCTGATAAACGGCAGGAAAATCAGCGGGTACGAGAAGGCCGTCGCCCCTTCCATAGACTTCGCTTTCAAGCCGGGAATGACCGCCAGCCATGTCAGTGCCAGCGTAAACAGCCCGAGTATTCCAGCTACCGCGAGCCAATCCAGGATACTAGCGCTCGAACGGAAGCCCATTATGAGCGCGACCAGAATAACCACCACGACAGTAAGCCCATTAGAAACAAGCGATGTCAACACATGAGCCCACAATATCGACGAGCGCTTGATCGGCATGGTAATGAAACGCGCCATCAGCCCGCTTTTTACATCCCCGAACAGACGAAAGGCAGTGTAAGAGATTCCGGAGAGAACAGCCATCAGCAAGATTCCCGGCAATAAATAATTGACGTAGTTTTCCGTTCCTGTCTTTATGGCGCCGCCAAATACGTAGACAAACAGCAGCATCATCGCAATTGGTGTTATCGCCACCGTGATAATCGTATCCGGGCTGCGCATGATGTTGAGCATTAAACGTCCTAGTAATACCCCTGTTCTGCTTTTCACTTTACATCTCCTCCTTTTTGCCGATGATCGCAAGGAAAATTTCCTCTAATGTCGGCTGCTTCTCGATATACTCCACTTTCGCTGGCGGGAACATCTCTTTGAGTTCGGCTAGAGTACCGGTCGTTATGATTTTTCCGCCATGCAGGATGGCGATACGATCCGCCAGTTGTTCGGCTTCCTCCAGGTACTGGGTCGTCAGCAAGATGGTTGTGCCACTGCCGGCAAGTTCCTTGACGGTATCCCAGACTTCAAGCCGCGCTTCAGGATCAAGACCTGTCGTCGGTTCGTCGAGAAAAATGACTTCTGGACTTCCGATCAGGCTCATGGCGATGTCTAGCCGGCGCTTCATCCCGCCGGAATACTGGTCCGCCCGGCGGTTTGCCGCGTCACGCAGGCTGAATTTTGCAAGCAGATGATCGGCGACTTGAGCGGGATTGGAAACTCCCCGCAACTTGGCGATCATCATCAGGTTTTCCCTTCCTGTGTGCATGCCGTCTAAGCTAGAGAACTGCCCCGTCAGGCTGATGCTCTGGCGAACATGATCCGGTTGACGCTGGACCTCATAGCCGCAAATACCTACTTCGCCGCCATCGGGCTTCATCAGCGTCGTGAGGATGTTGACCGTCGTCGTCTTACCCGCTCCATTTGAGCCCAGCAATGCGAAAATTTCGCCACGCCGCACCTCAAAATCCACCCCCTTTAAGACCTCCTTGCCTTTAAAGGATTTTTTTAATCCTTTTACAGAAATCGGTGCATTACTCATAATTGTTTCCCTCCTATTTATAAAGCTAAAGGCGCGAGCTCACAATGCAGTAGCGCCTGCAACTGGGTTTGTCTATATAGTCTGACTGATAATCAGTTATACTAGTTACTTGGTCAAAATTTAACTGAACAGCTTTTTTGTAAAAAAGCTCTTCAGTTGGGTTGTTTAACACTTATTTTTTCTTACCCACACGATTCAGAATGCTTTTGTTCAAATTATTGCGTAATTTATCATCCCATCTTTTCGCTTGGTCGATAAGTCCATTGGCGAATGTTGTCACGTCTTCACCCGTCACTTCCAATACGTCTTTGCCATCTGCCGCACCAGCTTCAAACAAATCAATGAGATCGTACTGGATTCTCAGCATATCCATGCCGCTTCCAGAGGCGAACCTCCACATATAGTTGCAGATTTTTTTATAGACTTCTGGGTAGTTGCCTGGCAAAGCTTCCACACGCGCCATCATTTCTTTGTACTCTTTTTTATCATCAAGTATCTTTTTGATGAAATTTACCATGGTATATAACCTCCTGCCTTATTTTTTATTCGTCCAAATTTTTACTTGCTGTTCAACTCTACTCTCAATTTCTTTTTTGAAATCTACTTGCCCTTCTAAAATACTCGCCGATTCTCCATCTAATTTTGAAAGAGCCATCAATTCGTCGGCAAATGCCGCCACGTCTTCACCGGTAACATCTAGTACATGCTTGCCTTCTGCTGCACTAGCTTCAAACAGTTCATACAAATTGATAATTTCTTCACCAAAACCATATCCGAAATTCCACATGTACTTTTGAATCTTTTTGAACACAAAGGCGTAATCTTTTGGAAGGGAATTTACTTTTTTCATAAATGCCTTGTATTCCTTCTTGCTTTCTAAATCGCCTATGATTAGCTCTATAAATTTCTTCATATTATTTCACCCTCTTTAGAATATTAATTTTTGAAGATAAAAAATCCCATTTTTTCCAAAATAATTCAAGTTCCTGGCGGCCAGCCTCATTGAGTGAGTAAAACTTGCGGGGCGGCCCCATATCTGAAGGTTTTTTTTCAATGTTCACCAGCTTTTTCTTTTCTAATCGCACGAGGATGGTGTAGACCGTTCCTTCCACGACTTCATTAAACCCAAGCTCGTTTAGGCGGCGAGTAATCTCGTAGCCATAGGTTTCATGGCGGCTGATGATTTCAAGCACGCAGCCTTCCAGAGAACCCTTCAGCATTTCAGTTAAATTTTCCATGTTCGGAACCTCCTTTACTTTGTCTGACTTATATTCAGTATAACTTAGTACAAAGATAAATTTTTTACTTAATAGCATTTGGGAAATCACGCTATTAAGTATTACTCATTACAAGTACATTGTAACACCAAGTAGTGAGGTGCGTCAACTATTTATCTTATAATTTTTTTTGCAACCTCACTATTAAGTGTTGTTGGTATCCAGTGTTACTTACTACATGTATATCGTAACACGCAGTAGATGCACTGTCAACTGGATTTTCTAATTATTTTTAATACCAGCTATCCCCATTGGATACAGCCAATTTTCTTTTATTTGGTAAATTAGGGAAATCCTCTGAAAAACAAACAGTTATGCTTTCAGCAATTTTACTCAGTTAAAACAATCATCAACAATATTATGAATGAATATAAAGCTTGTATGTAAATTTGAAAGGTAACTGGCCCATATTCTTAACGCAATTCGGTCAGTCACCTTTTAAATTTAAAAACCTCTTACTTATGGTACGGTTCACCCCGTTTAAATCCCAAAACACTCCTATTAAAGATCTGAAAAATTGGGGTCAGTCCCCCGGTGAGCTAACGTTTTACTCCATCAGAGGACTGACCCCCTTGAACACTACGAAAAGCCCTTTTCAAAATCAGTCCATTTATATGGTAAAACTCCAGAAAAAAAGCTTGTCAGTAAGTCCATTTTTAGGCTTAATCGACAAGCTTTTTACGTTCTCACGATCCCTTAAAAAGTCTATTGCCTCTTTTTCTTTTGCCTCCAAGATTTCAATCATCTTGTCCATTTTGGAACTGTTCGTATCTTGGTTTAAAAAAATAAACAGATTGGGCACTCGATCAATAAAATATTTATAATGATGTTCCGCATTTTTGATCACTTTAAATAGTGAATAAGGAATTTTATTCTTTATTATTTCAAACACTTTTTCATTTGATTTTAAGAATTTCTCACTTACAACATGATTATTTCTAGCTTTTTTGTCCCCGCAATCCATGTAAAAGCTTTTAATATGTGACAAATTAGACTCAATAAGACTAAACCAGCTACTCCTTCAATGAATAGTGTGTCAGATCTTTTAACTAATGCCACTTTATTTTGTAAGATAATAAATATTTTTCCTATTAACAATATTTTCAACGTTTTGTTTCTGTTGTTTTTTATACTTCTTTTCGTAATTAACAAACATTGAAACATTGACTAAAATTCCTACAGCAATTGCTAATTGAATCAGAGAAGATCCTCCATAACTGACAAATGGTAGGGGGACACCAGTAAGTGGGATGAGACCAGAGATCCCAGCAAGATTAACAAAAGCTTGGATGCCAATCATGCTTGAAATACCGATAGCAAGTAAACTTCCAAATGGATCTTTGCATTGCAATGCAATATAAATCCCTCTTAACACTATATACGCTAATGTAATAATTACAAAACCAACACCCCATATTCCTAACTCTTAAGCAATAACAGCCATAATGAAGTCTGTATGTGATTCTGGCAAATAACCAAGCTTTTCGATCCCTTTTCCCAATCCTAATCCATTTATTCCACCATTACCAATTGCTATGTATGAATTTACAAGGTGGTATCCAGAGGTTTCTTGGAACTTAAATGGATCTTTTAAAATTTCAAAACGATTCATTCGAGTTGATGTGAAAATTGTATTATAAAAAAGAAGAAAAAATGGTACAGTACAATTACACCAAGATATCCTTTTATTCAATTATCCTTATTTTTTTAATAGTGTTTGTATTTCTTGCAATGTTGGCAGACCAGACATGGCACCTTTTTTGGTTGTAGCTAATCCACCGGAAATATTTGCAAACTGAATCATCTCCACTATTTCTGACTCAGAAAGCTCATCGAGTGCTTTCTGGGTTTCATTAATAGAATAGAGAATTCCTGATACAAATGCATCCCCTGCACCAGTAGTATCCACAACCGAACATTTCAACCCAGGTACCCTCCCCATCTGACCTTTAAAACGATAGATACAACCTTTTTCACCTAATGTAACCAAAGTCAAAAGGTTGTCAGGTAATTGAGCCACTCCTTCTTCTAAGTTTGCACAGCCTGTTAAGAAGGAAAGCTCCTCATCCGAAACTTTTAAAATATCTGCATATGGAAGTGTATCCAAGATGGCTTCTTTAGCCCTCTCTTCGGAATCCCACAAGCCTAAGCGAAGATTAGGATCATAGGAAATAACCAATTCCCTTTCCTTTGCTATTTCCAATGCCTGAATGGTTGCTGATTTGGAGGGATCACTAATCAATGAGATGGAACCAAAATGAAAAATCTTATGCTTGTTAAATAAAGATGGAGATATATCCTCTTTTTGTAAAAACCGATCTGCACTTGGGTTAATATAAAAACTAAAATGACGATCTCCGGAAGGATCTAATGTAACAAACGTGACGCCTGTTCTTGCTTCATCAATAAAGTTCATAGAATGGGTATCGACCCCGTACCCTTGTAATGTATCATATAGAAAATGCCCTAATACATCATTTCCGACCTTTCCAAGGAAAGCAGCAGTACCTCCAAGTTTTGCGATACCTACTGCAACATTTGCTGGGGCCCCGCCAGGAGCCTTTTGATACGTTAAATTATCTGAATCCAATGGTATAAAATCAATTAGGGCCTCCCCTAAACATAAAACACCGTTCATATTACACCTCTATCAATCACAATATCAATTAGCTTTCAATAATCCAAGATTCCATTTTTTTAGATTAAAACATGCATTCCCCTTAAAGGTAATCGTTTCATCATTCGGATTTGGAAAATAGCGAGCTGTAAATACTTCTTCACCATCATTGACGAAAATTTCTAAGGATGAATGATCCATAAAGATATGAAGCATAGTAAGAGAAGAAATTAAGCAAGTTCTTGTTTCTAGCAAGCCAGTTTTCAAATTTTTTCTTTGCAAACTGATTTCCCTTTTATCAGAATCATAGATTAAAGATGCTTCACTTCGAAACGAAATTTGGAGTTTTCCTTCCTCTACTTTCAATGCTTCCATAACAAATTCTACGGCTTTACCCGTTACTTCCTCAAGCGTCATCCGCTGTTCCTTGATATTCACGTTCTGAATTATAACCTCATCATTTCGAATCCTTTTTAATTCTTCAATAGGTTTTTGATAAATTTTTCCTTCTTTATACTTTAGCTCTCTGGGCATGGTTAAAGCGTGAACCCAATGATTGGCTAAAGTCGGCTGATGTGACTCAATCTCATCTGTTATTCCCATCCAACCATAAAGAATCGTTCTTCCTGAGTCATCTGTAAACGTTTGTGGTGCATAGAAATCAAAACCACGATCAAGTTCAGTAAAAGATTCATGCTTAAATTGCATGTTTTCATAATCTAAATTCCCTACAAAATATCCTGATTGAAATAAATTATGATAACAATATCCGCTTGGTTGCAACCCTTGCGGGGATACCATTAAAATATCTTTTCCTCCTAATTTAAAGAGATCCGGGCATTCCCACATGTAACCAAAGTCCTCTAACCCATTCATTCCTGATCCTGCAATTTTCCCTGCTGCCTGCCAATTATACAAATCATCAGAAGTAAACAAAAGTACTGTTCCCTTTAGCTCCAAAGTCTGAGCGCCTAAAATCATATACCAGCGATTATTCTCTTTCCAAACCTTTGGATCTCTAAAATGCGGGGTATAGCCTTCCGGGAGTTGTAGAATTGGCCCGTATTTTTCAAAGTGTATTCCATCCTCAGAAACAGCTAAGCATTGATACGTTTCACGTTCCCCATTCTCCCGCTTCACATTTCCTGTATAAAAGAGATAAAGCTTTCCTTCCCATTCAACGGCACTTCCGGAATAACAGCCATTTTTGTCATACCACTCAGATGGTGCCAGAGCAATCGGTTCCTCTTGCCAATGGACCATGTCCACTGAGGAATAATGACCCCAAAATTTTGCACCATGTACGGTGCCAAATGGGTTCCACTGATAAAAAACATGATAAACACCCTTATATTGGATTAGGCCATTAGGATCGTTTAACAAACCAACCGGAGGCATCAGGTGATAAGCTAATCGATAGGGATCATGCCGCACAATATCCTGATATTTTTTTACTTCTTCATAAGCCTTTTGCAAAAGAAGACTTTCTTTTCCTGTCATTGCAAACCATCCTTGCTCATTTTGTAATAAAAGAAGGCAAGGTTATGCATTCTTACCTTCCCTCCATACCTATTTTTCAATTTCTTTTTTAACCGTATCTGAATAACCAAACATCCAAGTAAGAATAAATGCTACAGCTATCGCAATTAAATTCACTAAAATGTATTGTAAAACCTGGCCATTTAAGTAAAGCAGAGTACCCGGGATAACTGTTACTGCCATCCCTGTTGCCTTAAGCTTAAGTAAGGATGCCACAAATCCGCCTGCTGCACCGCCAATTAGTGCCATAATAAATGGTTTTCCATAACGTAAGTTGACCCCAAAAATGGCTGGTTCGGTAATGCCTAGAAAAGCGGACAAAGCGGATGGAAAGGCTAGTGCTTTTAATTTTTTTGATTTTGTTTTTAATGCAACAGCTAGAGTTGCACCACCCTGTGCTGCAACAGCACACGTAATAATCGCATTATATGGGTTGTTGTGATACTGGGCTAATAATTGAATCTCCAACATATTAAAGATGTGATGGACACCAGTAAGAACAATAATCTGATTAAGTCCTCCAATAATGACCCCGCTAATTCCGAATGGCCATGAGAGAACGGTTGTAGTAACAGATAAAATACCTTTTTCAACAGTATGAAAAACCGGTCCAATAACTAATAGCGATAACGTAATCATGACTAGAAGTGTAAGGAAAGATGTTATGATTAAATCCAATGATTCCGGTACACGCTTACGTATGGCTCTCTCCAATTTCGCTCCGATAATTCCAGAAATAAAAGCTGGTAACACTGAAGCTTGGTAACCAACAACAGGAATAAAACCAAAGAAGTGAAGCGGCTTCACGTCACCGCCTGCTACAGCCCAGGCATTTGGTAATGATGGGGAGACAAGCATCAAGCCCAGTATTAATCCGATAATCGGTGTACCGCCAAACACGCGGAATGTAGACCATGCAATAAGTGCAGGTAGGAATATAAAAGCTGTATCTGTTAATACTTGGGTAAATAATATGAAGTTTTGCGAAACATCACTTGGTTTCATCCCAAATAACGCCAAAACTTGCTCCTGCATTACCAAGCCGCGAAGGCCCATAAAAAGACCTGTAGCAACAAGGACTGGGATAATGGGAACAAAGACATCCCCAAAGGTACGAACCGCTCTTTGGAATCTGGATCCACTTTTGATTGCCTCTTTTTTCTGATCTGAAGCAGACATTAAGGAGAGACCTAGTTGCGTAACCTCTTCATAAATTTTATTAACAGTACCCGTACCAAAGATAATCTGGTATTGTCCTGAATTAAAGAACGCTCCCTTTACTTTATTTATTGTCTCTACTTGTTCCTGGTTAATCTTTTCCTTATCATTGACCATGATTCGAAGTCTGGTAGCACAATGGGCTACTGACTGAATATTTTCTCTGCCTCCAACAGCAGCAATGACTTCTTCTGCGATTTTGCGATTTTCCGCCATTTTTCTTCACCCCTGTTTTGTATAGAAAATAATAGATAAGGAACCCCAATTATTTTCATTTTGAATAATAGTTTTATGGAATCGATTTCATATTTACTAAAAAAAATAAATTAGTGCTTTAATAGTTTGGAATGAATGATATTCTTTATTCATCGCCTATGATGTGGAATCGATTCCCTATTGCACAAAAAAATAAAATTTATATTTATAGAATCGATTCCATTCGCCGGCATGTATGGAATCGATTCCTTATTAGAAAAAATAAAGTGTAATCGCTTCATTTCATTATGGAATCGATTACACAATCATTATATACTGCCTCGTTCTAAAAGTCTATACTTAATCGTCCGGGTAACTTCATGGTAATTTCCCCTATTTATTTTTTCCAATAATAAAGAAGCAGCCTCACGTCCCGCCTCTTCAATTGAAAAATCGATCGTGGTTAGAGAAGGACTGATAAACATGGAAAGTTCTGACCCTCCCATCCCTGCAACAGCTATATCATCAGGTATTGATAAACCAGCTTGTTTTAAATACTGCATAGCACCAATTGCAAGTCTGTCTGTTACTGCTAACACAGCAGTAGGTTTTTTATGAGAGAGTTTTAAAATAGCTTTCATGCAATCGTTACCGGATTCCATATCAAAAATTCCCTTTTGGACCCAGCTTTCCTCAATAGGCAAATTACCTTCTTTCATCGAATCCAAGTAACCGGATTTCCGTAAATAACCAACAGCGCGATCCTTCTCGTCAACCCCTATAAAGGCAATATGTTGATGGCCTTTTTTTATCAAAAGATTCACCATGTCTTTGGTCGCATGATAATCATCAAAAACTACATTGGATAATCCTGAAACATGCTGCCCCACCATTACAAAAGGAATTTTTAATTGATAAATTTCTTCTACTAAAGGCTGATTTGTATTCGTCGCGGATAGGATAATACCATCGACATGCCTGCTTTTTAAAAGTCTTAAAAATTCTATTTCTTTTTTAGGTATAAGTTTCGAATTTGCAAGAAGGATCTGATATCCTTCTTTTGCTAAAACTTCATCTATTCCATTAACAAGACGGCTTGATGTTTCAGTACTTATCTTAGGAAGAATAACACCAATTACCTTTGTCTTTTTCGTTCGTAATGATTTAGCATTTTCACTTGGGACATAACCCGTTTCTTCAATGACTTTTAATACTCTTTTTTTTACTTCCTCACTGACATATCCTGAATTATTTAGTACTCTCGAAACAGTTGTCCGCGAAACATTCGCCCTTTCAGCAATTTCTTTTATGGTTATCATAAACAGGTCCTCCTGGGCAAATAAATAGTCTACTCTTATTTTACACAAATAAACACAAATTGAAATGGATTATTCAATTAGGGTAAACAATTTGATAGGCTATTGCAAATTTAGTTGAAGGAATTAGTCACAAATTCCAGCACTAAGGTGATTACCTTATATTTATCATTGATTTTTTTTATGTAAATTATTAGAATAGTTTTAAGTTGATGTGGAATCGATTCCCTAATCAAAAACAATATATGAAGGTGGCTTTTATATGTTTAAAAGTTTATTTAAAAAGAAAGATATTGAGAGTAATTTATTTACTTTAATGCCTTTAGAGGGACAAGTTGTCTCCATCGAAACCGTCCCCGATCCTGTATTTTCTCAAAAAATGATGGGTGATGGTTTTGCAATCCTGCCTTCAAACGGCACCGTAATTTCCCCAGTTGATGGAGAGGTATTAAATATATTTCCAACTAAGCATGCAGTTAGTCTAAAGGACCGAAATGGAAGGGAAATCTTAATTCATATAGGGCTTGATACAGTCAACTTAAAGGGCGAAGGATTCACCACTTTTGTAAAAGATGGACAGAGAGTGAAGAAAGGACAAAAGCTCATCGAGGTAGACTTTGAGTCGATTAAAAATAAAGTACCTTCAATCATTACTCCAGTAGTATTTACAAACTTAAATAAAAATGAAAAAGTTATTTTCGATGAGCAAGGGATAAGAATTTCATCAAAATAATTAATTTGATTATAATTACGCTAGTATTCGGACATGATTGCCCTTTGCTTCTATGAAATTGTCCGAATGAACACCTGTTTCGGACACGAATACCCTTGGCTACATCAAAGTTGTCCGAATGAACCCCTCATTTGGGCACGATGGCCCTTGGCTTAGTCGAAGTTGTTCGAATGTACACCTGATTCAGACACGATTGCCCTCGGCTTCAATAAAGCTGTCCAAAAAGAACCTCAATATTGAATTATTCTTATATCAAGAACAACAAATTTTAAGAAAAGAGCCTTATCTTATTAGCTAAATATCCCAAACCAATGACAAGAACTGTAATAGCAGTAGGAATCAATAAATGGTAATCGTGTGGAAAAATATACTCGAATTTTGGTTCTCCCACCATCATTTCACCTGCTGTCCAAGCTAATATTCCAGCACCAGCATAAGAAATGATGGGGTACTTTTCCATTGCCTTTAATATCAATTGGCTGCCAAAAACAACGAGAGGAATACTGACAATAACTCCAATCATGATACCGGCTATATTTCCTTCAACCGCACCAGCAATAGCTAGTACATTATCAAGGGACATGATGGCATCAGCCGTAATAATGGTTTTCACAGCGGAAATGAAACTTGAACCCCCTTCTCGATGAGAGTCATTATCATCACCTATTAGAAGTTTTATGGCAATATACACGAGAAGTAGACCACCTAAAAAAGTTACCAAAGGTAATTTTAGTAGGTAAACAATTGCTGCTGCAAAGATTAAACGTAAAATAATAGCTCCAAATGTTCCCCAAAAGATTGCTTTCTTTTGTTGCTTCTTTGGAACATTACGTGATGCCATCGCGATCACAACTGCGTTATCCCCACTTAATACAATATTGATTAAAATAACCTCCAAAAGAACCGCAAAAGACAAACCAAAGATCTCCAAACTATTCACCTCTGGAACAAGCTAACTAAGTCATTATATTAATTTGAGGTTTAAAAAAGACCCGATTTGTGATATTCTGCGATTCTTTACAGATTTTCCGAACGAGAAAGCCCATGCAGGACATTAGCCCGTCTTTAGACATGGGATGACAGTGAGGTCAAATGCGGAGTACCACTTAAAACCGAAAGGTTTGTGGTACTTCAAGCATTTGAAATATCTTTATATCTTTTTGTTGAAAAATACGAACATTTGTACTACGATACACTTATAAGATGTTCTTTGAATACTGAAGATATGAGGTTCTAGCAGGAAAAAAACGTCTGCTAGGTAAAATCTTCAACGATCTATTAAAAAATCGGTCGTGATAACGTCCGATGCGGAACGGAAAGCACATCGAGAGTCATTGTGGCTTATCGAGTGAAGTGCCTTGCTGTACACAATACGTCCGTTAATGTTCTTAGAAAGCATCCACCAGTGCTTCGGTAGAAACTCTGTCCGAAAGGAAAGATAAGGGTACCGTTGAAAAGTGTATTAGTACCTTAGAACCCCACTGCTTTAGCGGTGGGAGTTGTCAGTATTTAACTTAATATATTCACGAGTAATTTAAAGAAGTTTAACACAGCCCTATAATAAGAAAAACCAGGCATAGCCTGGTCCTTTTTTGTTTAGTGAATATCCAATAGAATGTTTACCCCATTTACTTATGATACGGTTCACCATTTCATTCTATTTAAGAAGCCGAAATCTATAATTTTAATGGCTGCCCCTCAAATGCTTTAACCTCTAATGGTGCAGTCAAAAAGTCTTTTGCATTTGCTACGAACTTGGTAAAGTGCTCGCTTGAGTTATGATTGGCAACGGCTTGCATATCCTGCCAAATCTCCACCATCGTAAATACATTTTCGTTTTCTGTATCTTTTTGAAGGCGATATGAAATATTTCCGTTTTCTTCTCTTGAGGCCACAATTAACGGCTGAATTTCCTCTAGAAACAAATCCTGTTTCGCTGGATTTATATGGAATGTTGCATGAATAATAATCATCGAACGTCAATCCCTTCTTATTTACATTTCATTACTTCCATTGTGTGACTTGATCAATAGGTAGACGAACTGATGGATGTCCGTTATCTGCAGCTTTACCAATAGAGATTAACATAACCGGAACATAACGATCTTTATCCAATCCAAATGCTTCTGCAATTTTGTCTTTTTCATATCCGCCGATTGGATTTGTATCGTATCCATAAGCGCGGGCAGCAAGCATGATCTGCATGGACACAAGTCCGCCATCCACTAAAACAACATCTTTCAAATCTTCACGTGAAATCGTTTCAAAATAGCCTTTAAAGGAAGCATGAATTCCTTCTTTTACTTCTAAAGGCATAAATCCCTTCTCTACAGCTGCGCCGTAGATTTCTTCAAATTTCTCAAAATTATTCATATCACCAAAAACAGCAATAACTGCTGATGATGTTTCAACTTGAGTTTGGTTAAAACGTGCCAGTGGGGCAAGTGTTGCTTTTGCCTCAGGACTTTCAATCACAAGAAAGCGCCATGGCTGCATATTAACAGAAGAAGGAGCACGTGTTGCTAATGTAAGAATCTCTGTCATTTCTTCATGGCTGATTTTTACGGACTTATCATAATTTTTAATGGAACGGCGTTCTGTCACAATTTTATTAAAATCATTCGTTATTTGTGCTGTAGTCATAGAAGTCATTGTTATATTCTCCTCTTTTCGTTATGAGTAATGTTTATAATATTTGAGTTCTTTAAATAATTTTGTTCATTTTAGACAAAAGTATTATAAAGTGTCTAAAATATTAACTGTGTATAACCTTACTCCACTTTCTTTTAGTTGTAAACTGAAAAGAATTGGAATATCAGAATTTGAAAGAACACCATTGGATTATGATATAATTTCCTGATAAAGGGAGTGGTAGTTTGAGAAAAATTGCACCTGATGAAAGACAGATGATGAGAAAAGCCTATGTAAAAAAGTTAATCCATGTCGTTCGGACTAAAGGCTTCCTTTCCCTTACCAATCAAGATATCGCAAAAACGATGAATTTAAGCCGGGCTTCCTTGTATAACTACTTTTCTTCGAAGGAAGACATTATTATGGAGCTGACTAATCTCTGTATTGATTATATAAATGAAGCTGGTCAAACCATTTCCAATGAAGAGTTATCATATCCACTTCGTTTGCAAAAAGTGTTTGAACAAGCTGTTTTTTCAGCTGTCTATGCTTCAGATATTTATTTGACTGATTTAAAAACAAACTGTATGCATCTTTATGAAAAAAAGATGCACTCAAGAAAAGAACAACTATCTGCGATTCATACCTTTTATCGAAATGGCATGAAAGCAGAAGTTTTTAATCAATTGAATCCCTCGATCTTAATTATTCAGGATGAAACTGTACTAGGGAAATTGGTGAATACAGCCTTTTTAGTGGAAGAAGAATTGTCATTGAAACAGGCTCTATTGGATTATTATGTAGCGAAGAAAACCCAGGTCCTAAAACCTGAGTACTTGAAAAACACGGAAAATGAAGATATTCATGCAATGGTGGAAAGCATCCTCAAAAAGCTCTCAGCCATCTAATGACTACAAAAAAGACTCTTACGCGATGGTAAGAGTCTTTAGTATTTTATGGTTGCAACTATACGTTTTAAAACGAGCTTTATAGTTTCTGTTGAATTCTGTTTAAAATGGTTGATAGTGTTTGATTTAAATTCTTTAATTCCTTCATGTCTAAGGACAGATTTTCTAGCAATTTTGAAGGAATACATTGAGCTTTGCCATTTAGTTCTTCACCCTTTTTGGTTAATGAAATGATGACCGTTCTTTCATCCTCTATTGACCTTCGGCGTTCAATAAGATTATTCCCTTCCATTCGCTTTAGCATAGGTGATAACGTTCCCGAATCTAAAAATAACTTTTGGCCAAGCTCTTTCACCGTCACCGATTTTTCCTCCCAAAGTACCAATAATACTAAATATTGAGGATACGTTACATCCAATTCTTCTAATAAATTTCTGTATAATTTAGTGATTTCACGTTCGGCCGAATAAATCTTAAAACATATTTGGTTCTCTAGTTTTAATTGATTATTTTCCATTTTCTTGTCCTTTCATCTTTCATTAGTACCATTATAATACAATAAACAATTATTTAAACCGCAATTTAATTTTACACAATTTAATTATTGACTTCAGAATACTTTATCGTTACTATAATTTTATAAAATAAATTGTGCACAATTAAATTTTATAAAATTATATTTCGGGGTGATTTTTTATGGAATTATTATATACCGCAAGTGCTACAGCAGAAGGTGGCAGAGCAGGGAAAGTAACAAGCAGTGATGGAACATTAAATTTAGCACTTTCAATGCCAAAATCTTTAGGTGGTCAAGGAAAAGAAAATGCAACGAATCCAGAGCAATTATTTGCTGCCGGCTATGCAGCCTGCTTTGATAGTGCGCTAAATTTGGTCGCACGACAAGCGAGAAAACGAATTGAATCTATGGTTAAAGCGGAAGTTTCACTTGGAAGAGATCAGGATGGTGGTTTTAAATTAGCTGCAGTCTTAAACGTGTCGATCAAAGGGGTTTCATTAGCAGAGGCTGAGGAATTAGTCCATAAAGCTCATAGTGTTTGTCCTTACTCTAAAGCAACGAATGGGAATATGGATGTGAAATTAATAACGAATGTAATCTAAAAATTTCTCATCTAGAAACATCTTGGGAACGAATTTATTGACAGGAAATTCTCACTTTCATGGGTGCTCTAAGGGGCGCGATTATTTCCACACAATTTTACTGTTTTCAACATCCGGAAGTAGGTATTATAGACAACAGTAGTTAATGCAATTGCTTTCCTTGAAGCCGGTTTGCCTTTATCTCAATTTTAAATAGGATGAATTGAAAAAAACTGTAGACAAATGTCTACAGTTTTTTGTTTTTGACATCTTATTGCTTAAGGAATTAAAACTACTTTAAAAACCTCATTTACTTATGGTACGGTTCACCCCGATTAATCCTAAAACACTCATATTAAAGATCTGAAAAATTGGGGTCAGTCCCCCGGTGAGCTAACGTTTTACTCCACCAGGGGACTGACCCCCTGAACACTGCGAAAAGCCCTTTTCAAAATCAATCATTTATATGGTAAAACTCCAGAAAAAAACTTGTCAGTAAGTCAATTTTAGGCTTAATCGACAAGCTTTTTACGTTCTCACGATCCTTTAAAAAGTCTATTGCCTCTTTTCCTTTTGCCTCCAAGATTTCAATCATTTTGTCCACCTTTGGAACTGTTCGTATCTTGGTTTAAAAAAGTAAATAGATTGGGCACTCGATCAATAAAATATTTATAATGATTCTCCGCATTTTTCATCAATTTAAATTGTGAATAAGGAATTTTATTCTTTATTATTTCAAATACTCTTTCATTTGATTTTAAGAATTTCTCACTTACAACATGGTCATTTCTAGCTTCTTTGTCCCCGCAATCCATGTAAAAGCTTTTAATATGTGACAAATTAGACTCCATTAAAAGTTTCTCAATTTCTTCCTGGTTGCGGTAGAACGCACAGGAAATTCCAGCTACATGCTTAAACACTTCAGGATAAACACAAGCAGCATATGTGGATATAAGTGCTCCGAGAGAGGCACCAGCTATTGCGTTTGAGTTTTTCAAGGTGCGATACTTACTATCTATAAATGGTATTAGCTCATTCACAATAAAATCAACATATTGTTTCCCCTTACCTCTAGTTGTACTAGGTTGTCCCAAGACATCTTCGCAATATGCACCAGCCACCCAAGGACAATACTCGTTTAATCTCTCTTTATTATTTTGATCGATAGCAACGGCAATAACATCCAATTTTTTATCATTAAGATACTTTTCTAAACCCAAAGATACTCCACCTATTGCTTCACTATCATTAAATACATTTTGCCCATCATGCATATATAGAACCGGATATTTTGTTAGTGTAGATCGATTATTAGCAGGAACATATACTCCTATTTTCCTATCTTCTTTAAATGCATGTATATGAATAGTATGAAACTCCAACATTGTCTCCCCATCTTTCGGGCTACTTATATCCATTAGTTAACTGTTAATTTTTTACTTTTAGTACATGCCATTTACAGGTCAATTTGTGCATACCTTTAGAATTACATGAATTATAGATCGAATTTATTAAGTAATGCTTCCTTATTTCTTGGTTGAAGCATAATTGAACTACTTTTAGTAAAGAAAGAACTCATACTTTATTCAGCTGGTGTTTTCGTTAATTGAATTGAACAGTTGACTGATCTACTTTCACTAACAAATGTAGAGCCTAATAGCAGTACACCACCAAGCATTTGAACAATTGTCATTTGTTCTTGCAGGATAATTGCAGAAATTAATATAGCCACAAATGGATCGACATAACTTAGCATAGCTATACTCTGACCTTTTAATCCTTCCATACCAGAGAAAAATAACCAGAACCCAATCCCTGTATTAATAATCCCTAAAATTAAAATAAAAGGAATGGAAGAGCTTGATACTTCAAAGATACCAAAGCCTTCAGTAAAGAAAACATATGGCATTAGAAGTAAAGTGGTTGTTCCAAGCTGAATGATGGTCAGCTCTAACCTTCCCATATCTTTAATAAATTTATTTAGAAGCAATACCGCGGCATAAAATGCAGCTGCAATTAATCCAAAGAAAAGTCCAAGAAGATCGGATGAGCTGGATGCTCTCACGCCTTCTCCTACAATCATTAACATCCCTATGATCGCTACACCAATACACACAATTTTCTTGATGGATAATTGTTCCCGAAGTACAAAGGGAGAAAGAATCATCACAAATACAGGTGCAAAGTAATAACCTAGCGTCGCATTGGCAATTGTCGTATGATCATACGATTGATAAAGAAAAATCCAATTTCCTCCCAAGGCAATTCCTGAAAGAATCAAAAATAAAGCGTTAGATTTAACTAAATTCCATGATATTTTTTTCTTAATCGTGAAGAATATTAACAGTAAAAATAAGCATCCTATGAAACTGCTTAGTAAAGCTCTTTCGCTCGAAGATAGATCAATGTTTCGAACAACTAAACCAATTGTACCGAAAATAATCATTGATAATATAAACAGAATTTTAGATTTCATCCTCTACTCTACTCCTACGAATCCGCGAAACAGCTTATAATTCGCAGATTCTTAATCTGTTTTTAATATAATCGATAATATGACCTCAATAATATGCAAGGGTGGCAATACTTACACCGATCTGTGCTTATGCTTCAAATAAAAATATCCAGTATACACCCAGGCGCACGCCGGATTGATCTTAATACAATCCTCCATTGAAATTGCTTCATCTGTACTCACTCGTTCAAATGGAATCTGTAACTTTGTCAATAATTCATAGACCGTTTCTTGTAGATGAGACTTGTAGCTGTCTGGTGCTGTTTCCATAGTACCACTCACAAAAAACATCATTTTACACCTTTTCCTTTCCTAACTTGAATAATTAATAGTAAAAATATATCATAATCACATACATTACAAAAACGAATGTTTATCATGATATGTATGACAAAATCAGATGGAATGAGGAAAAAGATATGAATATCCAGAAATATATGGCATTTGTCAAAGCAGTAGAATTGGGTAGTTTTACAAAAGCTGCCGAAATAATGGACTATTCACAGTCTGGAATTAGCCGTATGATTAACGATTTAGAAAAGGAATGGGGGATTTTCCTTTTTGAAAGAGGACGTGCCGGTATCAATTTAACCTCGGATGGTTTAAAGTTACTGCCCCAATTAAAGCGAATTTGTAATGAGTATGAAATCTTAATGAAGCAGATCGAAGACTTAAATAATTTGGAATCTGGGATGATTCGTATTGGGACATTTTCTAGCGTAGCATCTCATTGGCTCCCTAACATTATTAAAATTTTTAAGAGGGATTACCCAATGATAGATTTTGAATTTCTGCTTGGTGATTATACAGAAATTGAGAGTTGGATCCTAAATGGGCGTGTTGACTTTGGATTTTTGCGGCTGCCGATAAAAGCAGAACTTGAAACAATCTTTTTGGAACAAGACCGTTTGCTGGTAGTGATTCCACAAAATCATCCCCTTGCTAATTGCGAAAAGTTTCCCATTAACGGCTTACTAAACAGTCCGTTTATGCTGTTGGAAAAGGGGGCAAAAGCAGAAATCTCTGAAATTTTTGAGAGGCACCATATTACACCACATGTTAATTTTACAACATGGGATGACTATGCCATTATGTCTATGGTGGAAAATGGGCTAGGAATCAGTATATTACCAGAATTGATATTAAAGCGTATTCCTCACAAAATTATAGCAAAAGAGCTTGAAGTCCCTGCTTTTAGAAATATTGGTGTTGCTATGAGAGAACAAAAAACACTTTCCCTTGCGTCCAAGAAATTTTTAGAATATTTATCATATAGGAATAGAGAGTGAATCAGTATGATGATCAAATTGTTAAAACACACATGACAGCCTGTTTGAAATATTTCAATTCATGGGTTCGCACCTATATCCTGGTCCGAACCTTTTATGATTCTGAAGAAAATATTCAGACAGGCAACAATGCATGTTTTTAAACATATACTCACTAAATCCTTAGCAAACGAATGTTTAAATAAGAATTCCTAATTGTTTCTGTAGATCCTTCTTGCATTAACCTGCCATATAGTTGAATAACGATATTTACGGGGTTTTCCATCCGATGAAGCCGTCAATAATTCCTCTAAAACAATATTATTGTAGGTAATTATTTTGCTATTATCTAAGGCATGGGAATCTTACGAGGCGGACAAAAGGATTGAAGGGTTCTCCCTACAAGCATTAAAAGCATACCGCCTTCAAGCTATGGTACTTATTCGTTATTTTAACGATTTGAACATAACTACGATTCAATACTTCACAATCTATTTCATTAAACAAAAAAGGCGATACCTTTTTAAAGCATCAAGACCTTTAGTTGAATCTCTAAATTAATTTTCAATAAGTCGATAAATCTATACGGTCATCTGCAAAAGAAGGTTTCTCTAACCAATGATTTTTTATCATAAGATGACCATATTTTGCTAAAACTTTATAGTCTCCTGCAATTGCTGTATCACAGTGTAAAATCAAATCAGCCCGTAAGCTCATAACACTGGCATAACCATAGTATGATCTCGCAACAATGATCAAACTTCCAGCATGATAAAGCATAAGTTTATCTGAAAAAGGAGCAATAGATGAATTTGTTACTTCTGAATCCATTAATTTAGGAACATGAGATTATTTTCAAGTAACAATGAAGAAAATAATTCAATATGTTTATTTGCAACTTTCAGCCCTTTTTCTATAAATTCACGAATCTCATTTAAATTACATACTTTACTGAACCCTAAAAGGAGTGCCTTTGTTAATATACTTTTTTTAAGATTAAAATAAATGGTTCCACTTTCTATTGTATTCAAAGGTCTTCGTTTTCCAAAGACATCAGTTACATAGCTTAAATCTGTTATGTAATCAACTTGTTGCGGGATGGCAAAGTATGGTGATTTTTCATATAAACCTTTCGATATAAGAACATCAATTGCCTTATTGTAAAGGTTCATTGAATCATTTACGCATTGGTAATAAAAATCTCTTAAATCTTCCTTGCAGAAGAGTTAAATGCAATACTAAATAACGAAGAACCATGCATTGTCATGTCGTAAATGTAGTTCAACCAAAATGTATCAGAAAATAATGGCGGAGCGTTTAAATTAACATCTTCCTTAGTAAACCCGTTAGGAATTGGGAACTTTTCTTGAATAAAAATATCCTTTACCTTTTGAATATGATTATATGATAAGTTCAGGGCAACCTCAAAAGTCGAACTAATGTCAGCATCTTTTATACATTTTAATGCATATTTACTTACGCAAATTGCCATACTTTCCCGAATATATTGGGTCCATAAACTTGAAATTTCCGCAGAACTTAACCTATTCATATTCACTTAATTTAACTTCCTTTCGATAAAATAATACATTTTTAAATTGTCCACCGGAGAAGTTTTTTATTAAAGTTTGCGAAGATAAAAATTAATAACTCTTTATAAAAGCTTATTATATTTACCTGCTCGTTACTTTAAGTACATTTCTTCACAATCTCATACCCATTAATTAGGGTAAATATTCAATTTTGTACAGAAGCCTTATTCCATTAAATGGCTCAATTCATTATGAAGAGCACATTTCTTGCTACAGAAATGCGCCCGATTAAGAAAGATCAATAAATTCATTTTTTTAAAAACTTCCCCCCTATTAAATTTCAATAAGTATAGGAACAATCATTGGCTTTTTCTTAGTATGTGTATATACATATTGTCGTATTGATTTTTTTATTTGTTTTTTCATTACATTCCATGAGTTTCTATTTGCTTCTTGTAGCTCGTTAACAGTTTTTGTAGTAAGTCGATTAACGTCTCTTCGGAGTTCCGAGAAATCTCTATCTATAAATCCACGAGAAAAGGTATCGGGTTCAGAAATCAGTTTTCCCTCCGCTTTGCTCATAGTTAAAACAATCATGAGCATTCCATCCTCTGAAAGTTGTTTACGGTCCCGTAACACAAATTCCCCAACATTACCGAAATCCCCCCCGTCTATGTAAGTATTCCCAACCGGTATTTTCCGGGTCTGACGGGCAATGGCATGTTCAATATCGACGACATCTCCATTACGGATGATAAACGTGTTTCCTTTCTCCACTCCAACAGATTCAGCTAACAAACGGTGATGGTGCAGCATTCTAAATTCACCGTGAATGGGAATAAAATATTTGGGTTTCATTAATGTAAGCATTAGTTTTAAATCTTCTTGATAACCATGGCCAGAAACATGCATTCCGGATGTACTTCCTGATCCATAAATCACTTTGGCTCCAAGTGCAAAAAAGTTGTCGACGATACTCGTGACATTTCGTTCATTCCCGGGTATTGGACCTGCTGCAATGATAACCGTATCTTCTGGTAAAATGTCGACACCGCGAAAGTTTCCAGTGGAAAGGCGGGCAAGAGCAGCCAATGGTTCTCCTTGACTCCCCGTGCATAAAATAACCACCTTTTTAGGAGCCATTTCATTGATTTCATGTGGGTCAATTAACATTCCATCAGGAACTGTTAAATAACCGCGTTCCATAGCAACCCCTACCACCTTAACCATCGTTCGTCCAAGCAGCGCAAGTTTTCGATTTGTTTTTTGCGCTGCATTCACGACTTGCTGAACACGGCTAATATTTGAAGCAAAAGTAGAAAAAATAACTTTGCGTTCGGCTTTCATGAAAGTTGCTTCCACATGTTCACCTACCATTTGTTCCGATGGAGTCAAACCGGGACGTTCTGCATTGGTACTCTCAGACAATAGAAGCAAGACCCCTTCATTGCCGATTTCAGCCATTTTATGAATATCCGAATGCTCATTATTCGCAGGGGTTAAATCGAACTTGAAGTCCCCCGTATGTACAATATTACCCTCTGATGTGTGAAAGACCATTCCCAAGCAATCAGGAATACTATGGGTCACTTTGAAAAAGCTTATACTCATTTCTCCAATTTTCAAGTTTGAGTTTGAGTTGATTTCAACAAGTTCGCTTTCTCTTAGAAGTTTATGTTCTTTTAATTTGATTTCAATTAATCCTAGTGTGAAGCGTGTGGCATAAACGGGTACATTCAATTTTTTTAAGAAGAACGGGATCCCTCCGATATGATCTTCATGTCCATGTGTGACAATTAAAGCCCTGACTTTATCTTTATTTTCTACTAAGTAAGCTATATCAGGAATAATCAAATCAATTCCTAATAAACTTTCATCTGGAAACTTATTGCCACAATCGATAATCACGATATCGTTTGAATATTCGATTGCATACATATTTTTTCCGATTTCATACAAGCCGCCTAAGGCGAAGATAGATAATGCATTCTCTTTCGTACTCAAAATTATATCCTCCCACTTTAAATATAATCTTAGTATGCCCTTTGGGTTTCCCTTTATCAGTGGGTTGAATGCTCGAGTTTCCTATAAAAAAGGAAACTCTTGACTTGTTTTTTCCTAAAAATACTGACTGCAACATTGATGTCTTGGTTTCCCACATCGTTATCGAGGTCTTCCCTCCCGTGGAGACAGCTGCTAATAAAATCTCGTGGTTTTCGATTCTTAATAAAGACGCAATCCTTTTTAAGAACTGCGCCCTATTGTTAAAAATCATTACTTAAATCTTATTCAAGATAACACCCGTTAGCTTAATAAGCATTAATAAAAAAGTCTATTCTTAATTAGTATTTACAGGCTGATTATTATTCTGACTTCGAATTCTAACCCCTAACGCCATTGCTGCTCCAATACAGCTAGAAAGGCACCCTACTACCAAATAAATTGATGGAGTTGATTCACCAATTAAAACAGAAGAAAACCCTCCAATTACTGGGAATAGAGCTACCATATACCCGCTTTTTGCTCCTCCAATTTTTTCGACAAGTTTTAAATAAAATAGCCAAGCCATAAAAGAAGCAATCAAAGTTAAATATAATAAAGCAGATAAATATGTAACTGTTGTTGGAAGTATAAT
>NZ_JAVDUQ010000010.1:0-120889 GCF_031456445.1 Neobacillus niacini
TTTTCTTCTAACGAAAAAAATTGACCTGCTGAACAAAACCGTACCTTCTTTCCCTTCCCATACATGACTTTCTCAACTGCCCCAAACGATCGTTCTGCGATATTCTGAGCCATTTGAGAACCGATATTTCGCTTGAACTTACGTCCCATTCCTTGAACGTACATATTTAAGTCAAATTTACGAACGCCATATTGTTCTTTTAATTGAGTAAGAAGTTGATTGCGTTCTTTCCCTTTTGGTATACGAACCGCTGCCCAATACCTGGGATTGCGTATCATGTATTTATATCTGCGCCATACTTCACCTAGACAGGCGTTGTAGATATTTCTCCCAATGTTTAAGCGTTTTTCTAAGATATGTTCCTGCCATTTTTCAACTTTTAAAGGCAAAGATATCACGTATGTTGGTGTAGCCATCTAGGTTCAGCTCCTTTCGCTATTTCATTTGTTGATTACGAATGTATTGGCGTATCTGTTTTTCTGTATTTTCACTTACGGTTGCGACAAAGTAACTAGGATTCCACAAATGACCGCCCTACAGTTTCCTTTTTAAGCCCGGAAACTCTTTAAATAGTAATCTTGCAGACGCCTTTTAATGTTTTGATCATTGTAGGAATGGAATGTTGAGGGGGGCAGTCGATCAGAAGATGAATATGGTAGCAATCGGTTTCGATTTCTGAAATAGCAAAACCATTATCTATTGCTATTTGAAACAGCATCTCTTTTAATCTTACATCTATATCACCAATTAGCACCTTATGGTGATACTTTACGCACCATACAATATGATACTGAATGGAATATACATATCTTCTGCCATATGTTCCACCTCATATTTATGATAACATAGGTTACTAGATTAAAGGTAAATAATGGAATTATATTAGTATTTTTTTGTACATGCTTGGCTGAACATATGTCGGATAGTTAACTTGGCATAAGCCACGCCCTATCCGAAGCCGATTCATCTCATGACTGAAGTCACGAGTGTTCTCGGCTATTTCATAAAAATAAACAATATATGATAAGAACAACGATTTAATTAATCATTTTTTATTGGGGGATAAACATGAATCAGCATTCTTACTCGATTATTATCATCGTTGCACTAATATTTTTAAGTATTGATAGACGTGTCCGTCGAAATATAGGGGGCAGCTGAAACAAGGAAACCTTTTGTTTAGAATTGTTTTGTTTTTGATTATTGGGTTTCTTCGCAATGGAATGGTGAAATAAATTTGGCTCAATTCATGTAGTGGTTAAATGAGATCATTATCCTTGTGTTGGTGACTTAAAAATCCGGCGAAGGTTTTCTTAATGTTTAATGAATTACATATAACCTCTTGAATTGGTAAATAATATCCACGAGGTGATTGTGTGAATGAAATTAAATTAAAGCTCACATCTTCCGAAATAGGAACACTTTGGGGAGAGTTTGTGAACGGGACAATGACAGATGCAGTAAATAGATATATGGTTTCTATTATTGAAGATGAGTCAATAAAAACCATTTTTGAGGATGCTATTAAGACGTTTGAAAAACAAAAGCAGCAAATTGTAACATTTATGGAGGAAGAGGGGTTCCCAGTTCCAATTGGATTTACGGAAACTGACCACTTTAAAGGTAAACAGAGGTTGTTTACAGATATATTTTGCTTGAATTATTTACATATCATGACATTACATGGTTTGCTAGGCCACTGCACTACTTTAGCGGTTTCTGTTCGAAAGGACTTAAGGGATTTTTATGATTCTTGTGATGATGATGCGAAAAGGATGTACCAACAAACCATTGAGTTATTGCTTGAGAAAGGAAATTTTCAGAGAGATCCCTTATTTTATCCAGCTAAAAACCCTGAATATATTTCCAGCCAAGATTTCATGGATGGATTTATCGGAAAAGGTAGAAAATTAGCAGCGACAGAGATCATTAGTATTTCTTTAAACCTTAAAAAAAGCATTATGGCTAAAACCCTTTCTATTGCATTCAGTCAGGTCGCACAAACAAAAGAGGTAAGAAAGTTTTTAACCGATTCTGAAAAAACTGCTGATGAACAAATAAAATCCTTTTCAAAAATTATGCAATCGGATAATTTACCTGTGCCGAAATCCTGGGAAACAGAAGTGACAACATCAACGGACTCTCCTTTTTCGGATAAGTTAATGTTGTATCATATCGGCTTTTTGTTTCAGGCTGCCCAAAACTATCATGGGGCAGGTCTAGCTTCAGCTATGAGAACTGACCTAGTGGCCGCTTATGAGGGTACTATTTTAAAAAATCTTATGGTGACTAAAAAATGGTTTGATTTGATGGTGCAAAATAAATGGTTAGAACAACCGCCACTTGCTCCCAATAGAATAGAAATTGCAAAAGAAAAATAAAAAATTCATATAATCAATTTTTTGATTGATTGTTTGAAAAGGTAAGTAATTCTCAGTAAATAATGATAAATGGCATCCAACCTGAGTAAATGGATGCCATTTATTTATGACCATATTCTGACCACGAAAATGTTAAGGCGAGTTATAAAAAGTTCTTGGGATAATGGTCCCTTGTAGGAAAGAGACACCTATGGAATCATCACCTTTTGGTTAAGGAATGATTATGGTCATGGTCGATTTTTTGAAAGAGAGATAAGCAAGCTGGGGGAAATCACCCTGCTTTTGTTTTTGCATTCAAAATTTTCATTCCTAAATCCCCCTTTTCTTTTTAGTTATCCCTTTTAACCATTTGTTAAAAATAAATATAAAATTCCTTTATAATTTTATTGACAATAAATGAAGGTAAGTGTTAAAATAATAAATTTGATAAAAAATGAAAGGTGTGGTATGCTTAAATAGGTTCAAATTTTGGAGGTGTTTTTAATTGTTTCAAGTTGGTGATTACATTGTTTATCCCATGCAAGGTGCCGGTGTTATTGAAGCTATAGAAGAAAAGGAAATCTTAGGTGAGAAAAAGCAGTATTATGTAATAAAAATGCCGATCAGTAAAATGCAAGTAATGATTCCTATAGGGAAAGAAAAAAAATCACGGATTCGCTTAGTTTCTGATATACCTACACTTGAAAACGTATTGCATATTTTTCAGCATGGACAAACTGATACAAATCTTTCAATGAAAGAAAGATACAAAATTAACACAGAAAAAATGAGAACGGGAAATATTAAAGATGGCGCAGAGGTTGTTCGTGATTTAATGCGCATAAACCAAAATAAAGCACTTAATGCAAGCGAAAAGCAAATGTTGGAGAGTGCTCGGAAGATATTCATTAGTGAACTAGGTTTAATTAAAGGAATCACAGAAAATCAAGCAGCTGATTTGTTAAATAACAAGGTCGGCTAGTGCCTTCCTTTAGCGTTTATTGTGAATAAGCTGGAGAAATGTATACTTTTTAAGTCTTTTTTCATCATCAACTTCTTTATTTCCTCATATTAATAGGACATTTCTACTTTTTAAACTATTCCGTTTTTTTACCAAAGGTTTTAATGTAGCACGAATATGTTTTTTTTGCCTAATTCAAACTGGCACGGTCATTGGAGCCGTAAGGATGAAAGAGAGGCAGGGCTTTCATTGGTTTAGGCTAAATAATTTATTGAAAGACCCCTTGTAATTTTTTTCAAAAAGAAGTATACTAAAAAAGAATTATTTTTGTTCGGTGTAAAGAAAGTGAATTTTTAACTTTTCGTCTTGATGATCACTGAGAGCAAGGATAGTAATATATTGTGTGTAATTACACACTAGGAGGCAACAAAAATGGAAAATGGTAAAGTAAAATGGTTTAACGCAGAAAAAGGTTTCGGATTCATCGAACGCGAAGGTGGAGACGATGTATTCGTTCATTTCTCAGCTATCCAAGGCGAAGGTTTCAAATCTCTTGAAGAAGGTCAATCTGTAACTTTTGATGTTGAGCAAGGCCAACGTGGAGCGCAAGCTGCAAACGTTCGTAAAGCATAATAATAAATAAAGGCAGACTCTTAATTAAGAGTCTGCTTTTTTCTTTTTTAATCCGATAAAAATAAAAACACCACTCACGAATGAGTGGTGCAGATAAAACGGTAAATCAAATGGTAAAGTAAGTATAGCATATAAATTAGGAAAAACCTAAATATTACGCGAATTTAATAAAATAAAATTAAAGGTAAAAGAAAGAAACCTTTTACCGTGTTAATAAAATGATCTGAAATCTAAGACGTTTTCTTATGAAAGCGTCTTTTTCTGTGACCAAATGTAGGAATAATTTGTTTTTAAAAATTTTATATTTATACAAATTATGACAAATTTCATAGTATTCAATCAACTAAAATAATACTAATAAAATAACAAAGGCAAACCAATCAATGGTTCAAGATGTATGAATTCCAAAAGAAAATCGTGTCCATGTTTGCAACTAAGGGGGGAAGGTCAATGAGAAATACAGTATACCTGCCAAATAGACAAATAAATAAAAGGCGGTACCCATTAGGAAGGTTAATAAACGGAAAATTTATTATAATAGCCATTATTGTATTAATAGGCTTAGTATTGGCAGGTATTTATTATTATCAGGCAACTCGATTCAATCAGAATATCAAAATCAATGGGACAAAAGTTGGTGGATTGACTACTGATCATGCTTTAAAAAAATTGGAATTATCTGTATTAAAAAATGAAGTCTTTATTGGAAAAGATAGAATATTCAATGGAAAAGATACGAAAATGGGATTTTCTAATAAAGACCTAAATAATGTCAAAAATATATTAAAAAAGCAAAAGACGTTTTTACCATCCTCAAAAGCAATAAATTATTCGTTGTTGCCAAGTAATGTGGATCAATATCACAGGAAAACAATGAAGAAGATTGTAGAAAATAAACTTAAAACAATAAATAAAAGTGTAAAAGGGAATGGAGATTCGGCGGTCTTTTTGAAAAATGGAAAGATTATCACCCCTAGCAGCAAAGCTGGTCATTTAGTTGATGTCGACAGAACTGTAAAGGATTATCAGAAAAAGGAATATAATAGTATCATTTATTTGAATCCCGTATACATAAAGCCTAATAAAGTGGATACTGCTATGCTAAAAAAAGAGGAGAAATTACTTCAAGAACTTTTGCAGCGAACCGTTGATTATAAGCTGCAGGAAAAAATTTATTCTTTAAAAGCCAGCGATGTAATTAAGAATGCATCCCTTTCCAAACAAATGAAGTATGTCATTGACCCGAGTGGTATTAAGAATAAGATTGCTGAAATGAATCGTTCGAAGTCTACATTAAATAAAAATTTTCAATTTAAGACCCATTCAGGTAAGGTGATTTCGGTAAAAGGAAAGTCCTATGGTTGGGCAATTGATGTTGAAGCTGAAACCAAGCGGATTGTAAAGGCTTTTGAAAAAGGGGAAAACTCGATTAAAGCCTATAATATTTATGGTCTGGGTTGGAGCACATATGGCGTTGGCTATCATGTTACTTCAAATAATGGAATTGGTGATACGTATGCGGAAGTGTCCATTAAGGATCAACGGATTTGGATTTATAAAAATAACCAATTAAAAGTGACAACCTCTGTGGTTACAGGCTGGCATGGAGTCAATCAAGATACTCCAAAAGGGGTTTGGTATGTCCAGTATAAAAAATCGCCATCCATTCTTAGGGGAAGCGAAGTTGGAAATCCGAATTATTCTGTTAATGTCACTTTTTGGGCTCCGTTTACGTTGGATGGTGTTGGCTTCCACGATGCCGGTTGGCGGAGAAACTGGGCAAGTAATGCCTACCTATCCAATGGATCAGGTGGTTGCGTGAACATAATGCCAGATGTGATGAAAACGGTGTATGCCAATCTCGTTCAAAACGAGGCTGTTGTTGTTTATTAAGAAACGGTAGTTATTGGTACGTGTCTGTTTACCTACAACGATTGTGAACACCTGTTTCTATATTAAAATCTTACTATATTAATAATGAACGAGAAAAGAGTCTTCGTGAGAAGGCTTTTTTTTTAACGTAGCAATGGTAGTTTTTTGTAAAAGGAATCAAAAATTTCGATAGAACTTCTTGAAAATAATCAATAATAGGTATAAAATTTTACCTTGTGAAATTACTTTATTATTATGTTTATAGTATTAATTATTTATGAATGGTACCACCAAGATGAAAAGGCAGGTTCATAGGGAAATAGAATCGTTTCATGCTTCCTAACAGCCGCCTAATGAAAGGGGAATTCGATATGTTAGATGTTATGGAAAAACCAGTAGAAACGAAACAAGAACGACTCGATGTGCTTGATCAGCTATTAAACCCAGAGGTTCAGGAATCTTTAACTACTTTAGTTGAACAGCTTCCAAGATTGACTGAACTTGTGAATTTATTAACGAAGTCATATGATTTTGCTCAGTCCGTTGCAACTGATGAGATTTTAAAAAATGATACGGTTGGAGCCATTAAAGAAATTGCAGAACCGGTTAAAGATTCTGTGAAAAACCTTGCTGCAACTGTTATTGAAGCGAAAGACCGTGCGGAAGAAAGCAACGAAGTAATCGGCCTATTTGGACTTTTAAAAATGTTGAAAGACCCACAAGCACAGAAGCTTTTCCGTTTCTTTAATGCTTTCCTAGAAGTTTCTGCAGAACGTTCAACAAAATAATTTTACTTACATTACATCCAAAAGGACGGGGGAAATTCTATGTCAAAAAAAATCGTCATTTTAGGGGCCGGTTATGGTGGACTATTAGCTGCTATCAATATTCGTAAATATTTAAATAAAGATCAAGCACAAGTTACAGTGGTAAATCAGTCCCCAACACACCAAATCATTACAGAACTGCATCGTTTAGCAGCTGGAAATGTTTCGGAACAAGCGGTGGCTATGCCTTTAGCGAAGCTTTTCAAGGGAAAAGATATTGATCTTCGTATCGCAAAGGTTGAATCATTTGCCGTGGATAAGAAAGAAGTTAAACTTTCAGATGGCTCTTATTTAACTTATGATGCGTTAGTTGTTGCGCTAGGAAGTAAGACTGCTTACTTTGGTATTCCAGGATTAGAAGAAAACAGTATGGTTTTAAAATCTACAGATGATGCCAATAAAATTTATCAACATATCGAAGAACGCATTTGCGAATATGCGAAAACGAAAAATGAAGCAGACGCAACTATTCTTATTGGTGGCGGTGGCTTAACTGGCGTTGAGTTAGTTGGTGAAATCGCTGATGTGATGCCGAAGCTTGCTAGAAGCTATGGAGTGGATCCAAAAGAAGTGAAACTACTTCTAGTAGAAGCAGGTCCTAAAATTTTACCAGTTCTACCAGAACTATTAATTGAACGCGCAACTGCAAGTCTTGAAGCACGTGGTGTGCAATTCTTAACAGGTCTGCCTGTTACGAATGTTGAAGGCAATGTAATTGACCTTAAAGATGGACAGAAAATTACTGCTAACACTTTTGTTTGGACAGGCGGAGTTCAAGGTAATCCTTTAGTTGGTGAATCAGGCCTAGAAGTGAATCGCGGACGTGCGACGGTTAACGAATATCTTCAATCAACATCTCATAAAGAGGTATTTGTTGTAGGAGACAGTGCGGTTGTCTTTGGTCCAGATGGTCGACCATTCCCACCTACTGCACAAATTGCATGGCAAATGGGCGAACAAACAGGATATAATTTGTATGCATTATTGGAAAATAAATCCTTTAATGAGTTTTCTCAAATTAATTCAGGCACCCTTGCAAGCTTAGGGCGTAAAGATGCCGTTGCATCCATTGGTGCTAATGCTATTCCACTTAAAGGGATGCCAGCTTCCTTAATGAAAGAAGCAAGTAATGTTCGATACTTATCCCACATTAAAGCATTATTCAGCTTGGCCTATTAATTTTGAGTATCTTTCCAACTCTAAAGCGTTAAAGCAAAAAAGTTGCGATCTGCAACTTTTTAATACTATAATAACAATGGCTTTCTTAAAGTTTAAACCACAGTGTCCCGACAACACTGTGGTTTTTTTTATATAGTCTTTTTTTGATTTGCTGATAAACAGGATAATCCTCTGGTAATAGAGAATATTGTATAAATATTTAAATAGTGCCGAAAAAAATACTTAAGAATGTATTAGCACATATTTTAATGGCACCTCTTTTTTAGCGGAATGATTAAACATATAGGATTTAGGATTAGAATATGAATGGGATAAATGAAAAATTGAGTCTCCATACTATGTTTAGGAGGTACTATGAAACAAAGTAAATATTCCATTGCAGATTACTGGAGAAATAAAATAAGGTTAGAAGAGGAGTTATGGGGCTGCCTTTTCGAGAACCAACCCATAACACAGAATTCTGTGATTATTAATCCCGTAATACTTAACTCTTATAGTGACCAATCTGAAAGCGCTTGGGCTGTTTACCCCAATCCACAAAGTGTCCTAGGATTTTTAAAATTCATCTTTCTTCCTACAGCCTTTATAGGATTAATTAATCCGGAAATGGAGTATCAATATTATTTTGAAGAAGACCTTGCAGATCTATTAGACGAGTTCAAGGATGAAAATCCAGATAAACAAAATTTAATTACCAAAATGGAAGAATTTTATTTTAAATTAAATGATAGTTGGGATGATAACAACGATTTATGCCTGGAAAAATTAAAACAATGGTCAAGAGGTTTTAATGAAGAATGGTTGAAATTAAATGGAACCGCGTTATCCTTCCATGTTTTTAGCTCCCCTGAGGAGGCCGCAAAATATATTATTCAAGTGTACGAAGAAGATTTGGGAATCGATTTCCTTGAAAATGATCTTGGAATTACAAAAAATGATTTATTAAGTATTACAGGTGAAGAAATCTTTCAAAACGCATTTATGAAACGGCGGTTTACTGAAATACTAACCAATCGATTAAAGGTTGCTTTTTGATTGAAGTCTTACATAATGAAACGCTTCAAACACGTAAAAAGAGTTCATTAAATGTTCAGGAGTGATACTAATGATAGCTCTTTTTAAAATGAATGATCTATATGAAGAACAAATTAAAAATTTATTGAATGAATTGGGATTTCAAACAGCTTGTTTTTATTCCATTAATTCCATATTAGATCAAATTATGAATCCAATGATTATTATTACACCTGCCATCTTTCAGAAAGAATTAGAAGGTGTTTCATTTCCGATTATCCCTATTTCGATCAATATTGCAGATATAAAAAAATCCATAGAGGCATTGTTTGAATGTTCAGAACAAAAAGACTTCACCTTTATCACAACAAACGAAAATATAGAGTGGTTGAAGAAAGAATACTCCGAGCATCTCGCGAATGATGGGATTCAACTCTCCTTTTTAACTGAAAAACAAGCAGCCATACTAAAGCCTAATCATGTATATTTAGCTCCCATTTGGATGAAGGGGTTATTACCAAATTCACGGAATAAAAATTTATATTTTATTAAGCCATCCTTTACGTCCTTGATTCCCTTTTTACAGATTGCAAAATCCTTGGTAAACATAATTGAAGAAATTTTAAAAGAGCGGTACCAAGTGGATGCCATCGTAAACTCCACTCATGATGGGGTTGTGGTAATTGATCGAATGGGAAATATACGATTAGTGAATGAACATGCCAAAACCATTTTAGGCGTTGAAGCGGATATGAAGGGGCGAAGCATTACAGAGTTTATTCCCCAATCAGATATGCTCCGAGTCTTGGAGGCCGGGAAGATTGAAAGAGGGGATATTGCGACGATAGGTGGTCGCCAGGTTGTCATCAATCGATCTCCTGTTATTGTGAAAGGGAAAATTGTCGGAGCAGTATCCAATTTTAAAGAAATAACCGATATTCAAAAAGTAGAATTACAGCTGCGCAAAAAACTCCATCAAAGCGGATTGGAGGCTAAGTATCGGTTAAGTGATATTATTGGCGAAACACATGAAATAATCGAAGCAAAAGAATTGGCAAGAAAATTTGCGGGAACGGAATCGACCGTTTTGATCACCGGGGAATCTGGAACAGGCAAAGAATTATTTGCTCAAGGGATTCATTCCGCAAGTCATCGAGCACTTGGTCCCTTTGTTGCCGTTAACTGTGCAACGCTTCCTGAAAATCTATTAGAAAGTGAAATATTTGGATACGAGAAAGGGACCTTTACAGGCGCATTAAAGGATGGAAAACCAGGCTTATTTGAACTTGCCCATGGAGGTACGCTCTTTTTGGATGAAATTGGTGAGATTCCATTACGCATTCAAGCTCTTCTATTAAGGGTCCTTCAGGAAAGAACCATTCGCCGTGTCGGCGGGGAGCGGATTATACCCGTTGATGTTCGAATCATTACGGCAACCAATCGAAATTTAGAGGAAGAGGTGGAAAAGAAACAATTTCGCTCAGACTTATTTTATCGTTTGAATGTACTTGCTCTTGAATTACCCCCTCTTCGCGAGCGTAAAGCCGACATCCCTAAATTAGTCGAGTCCTTTCTATTTGAGTTTAATGAACAAAGAAAAAATAAAATTGTCCATATTGAAAAAGAATTTATTCGTTTATTCCAGAAGTACGATTGGCCTGGGAATATCCGTGAGTTAAGGAATACCATTGAGCGACTGGTAGTCCTTGAAGAGAGTTCTCTGTTAAGGGTTGAAGGAGCAAAATTTCTTTCTGAAAAAATAAGGAGAAGAAAAGTTGCAGAAGAAGCAATCAATAAACAAAGTATAAAAAGTAAGGAAAAAGAACATATCCTAACTACTTTAGAGAAATTTGATCACAATAAAAAGTTAGCGGCTCAATCACTTGGAATCGACCGCTCAACCCTTTGGAGAAAAATCAAAGAATATGGTTTATGATGTTGCAAATTACAATACGGTGTTGCAGTTTAAAACATCATTTTAAAAAACAGGGATTTTATATCCCTGTTTTTATTTGATATTTCACACTTTTCTAAATATTGTAACTTTGGCATGTAATTTGCATTATACATTTGTAATTTAATGGACCATTCTTTTTCTAGCAGAGGGCCTCAGTGAATTTTTAAAAGATTTATGATTCCTAGCAAATGGAGGTTAACAATGGAACGAATGTATATCAATGGCGAATGGGTAAAGTCTGTTTCAGGGGAGTATTTTTCATCGTACAATCCTGCAAACCAAGAGGAAATTGGCAGGGTTCCAAGGGGTTCAAAAGAAGATGTCGATTTAGCAGTAAAAGCTGCAAAAACATTATTTGAATCTAGTGAATGGCAATTATTAAAACCAAGTGTCAGAGGCAATGCACTATTTGAAGTCGCACGAAAAGTGCGTGAAAGATCGGAAGAAATTGCCCTTGTTGAAACATTGGACACAGGAAAACCGCTATCCCAGGCTAGAAGTGATGTAGAAAGCAGTGCCCGCTATTTTGAGTACTATGCAGGGATGGCAGACAAGATGTTCGGCGAAACGATACCGGTAGCACCCAATGTGATTGACTACACGGTACGTGAACCTATGGGGGTTTGTGCTCAGATTATTCCTTGGAATTATCCGCTTCAAATTACCTCAAGGGGCGTGGCAGCTGCCATAGCGGTTGGAAATACCGTGGTGGTAAAACCGGCTGAAGATACTCCTTTGTCAGCATTAAAGTTAGCAAAGATATTTTTTGAGATTGATGTGCTAAAAGGTGCTCTACAGGTGGTAACTGGGTATGGGACAGAAGCTGGGGCAGCACTAGTGGACCACCAGGATGTTAACCATATCACGTTTACCGGTTCCGTACATACAGGCACAAATGTAATGATTTCTGCAGCTAAAAATATTGTTCCCGTTACACTCGAGCTGGGAGGAAAGTCACCACATATTGTTTTTCCTGACTGTGATTTAGAAGAAACGGTAACATGGGTCACTCGTTCTTTTATTCAGAATGCCGGGCAAACCTGTTCAGCTGGTTCTAGGTTGTTAGTTCATTCCAAAATGAAAGATGAATTGATTAAGAAATTGATCGAAAAAATGCAAATGATTACGATTGGTCCTGGAGTGAGCGACTGTGACCTTGGACCGATTATTTCCAAAAGGCAATTTGACCGCATCCAAGCGATGGTGGAAAGAGCCAAAGAAGAGGGCGCTCGCGTCATTATAGGCGGAAAGGAAGCCAAAGTGGAAGGGTTGGAAGTGGGGTATTATTTTGAGCCAACCATTATAGAAAATGTATCTCCTGCCAGCGAAATTGCACAAGAAGAGGTTTTTGGTCCCGTATTGACCGTATTTGAATTTGAAACCGAAGAGGAAGCGATTCAATTAGCAAATGGAACCGCTTATGGTCTTGTAACAGGGATTTGGACCAATGATATCTCACGGGCACACCGAATTGCTGGGAAAGTAAAAAGCGGTCAGGTGTTTATCAATGACTATGGTGCAGCCGGCGGGGTTGAGCTTCCCTTTGGCGGTTATAAAAAAAGCGGTATTGGCCGTGAAAAGGGCGTTGAAGCCTTACAAAATTATACGCAATTAAAAAATATCGCGATAAAAATTAAAAGTGCTAAGTAAAGGACAATTTCAGGCGTTATTCAAAAAACGAAAGGAGTGAAAATGGTGCAACACTTTTCAATTGCTTTAATTCCTGGAGATGGGATTGGCCCAGAGGTAATCAATGAAGCAACGAAAATATTAAAAAAAGCGGAAGAGATTCACGGTGGCATCAATTTTTCTTGTGAAACCTTTGATTGGGGATGTGATTATTATCTTCAAAATGGAAGAATGATGCCTGAAAATGGGTTGGATTTATTAAAAGATTTTGACGTGATTCTTTTTGGGGCTGTTGGTGCAAAAACTGTCCCTGACCATATTTCGGTATGGGAGTTAATCCTCCCGATTCGCCGGAAATTTCAACAGTATGTAAATTTACGGCCTATCAAACTTCTTCAAGGAATCGAAAGTCCATTAAGGTATAAGAACCATGATGACCTTGATTTTGTGGTCGTGAGGGAAAATACCGAAGGGGAGTATTCCAATATGGGCGGACGTGTCCACGAGGGAACTCCCTATGAACTTGCAGTTCAAAATAATATTTTTTCAAGGTACGGATCTGAGAGAATTTTAAACTATGCTTTTTCATTAGCTGAAAAAAGGGCGAAGAAAAATCTTACAGTGGCAACAAAATCAAATGCAATTAACTATACGATGCCTTTTTGGGATGAAATGGTGAAAGAAATCGGGAACGTTTACCCGGATGTAAAAACCCAACTCTACCATATTGACGCCCTAGCCGCTTATTTTATTTCCAAACCTGAAGATTTCGATGTAGTGGTGGGAAGTAATTTATTTGGTGATATTTTAACCGATTTAGGCGCAGCCATCGTGGGTGGATTGGGGCTTGCTCCATCAGGAAACATTAACCCGGAACGTATTTATCCCTCTATGTTTGAACCGATTCATGGTTCTGCCCCCGATATTGCGGGGAAAGGGATTGCTAATCCAATTGCCTCCATATGGAGTGTTAGTCTCATGATGGACCATCTTGGACTTTCGGACGTTGGCAAACTCATCTTGGAATCCATTGAAGGTGTTTTACTAGATGGAGAAATAAGAACCCCTGACCTCGGAGGGAAATCTACCACCATTGAAATGGGGGATGCCATTCTTTCAAAAATGGTCCAATTTAGTCTGAACCCTAAAATTTAAAACGAATCTAAGGAGGGATCCTTTCTATGAATCTGTTAAATGGAAAGACGGCGATAGTTACCGGAGCTGGTTCAGGTATGGGGAAAGCGACTGCTCAGCTTTTTGCGAAACAAGGGGCGAATGTCATTTTTGCTGATTTACATCTTGATGCGGCGAAAGAGGCCGCAAACTCCACCAATCTTGAAACAGTAATAGCGATACAAGCAGATGTAACAAGTGATGGGGCTGTTGCCAACCTTGTGAATCAAACATTAGAAGCATACGATCGATTGGATATTGTCATAAACTGCGCGGGTGTTCCACAATCGTTCACTTCCATCGAAGAATTAACCCTGGAACAATGGGATTTAATCATGAATGTGAATACAAAATCGATTTTTTTAACGTCTAAGTATGCCGTTCCCATTATGAAAAAGCAAAAAGGGGGAAGTATTGTCAATATTGCTTCCATTGCCGGAATTCGAGCAAGGCCTGGATTAAATGCCTATTGTGCTTCAAAAGGAGCAGCCCTTATGTTGACGAAAGCTTTAGCGATTGAGTTGGCCCCTTTTAAAATTAGAGTCAATGCCATCAATCCTGGTCCTGCTGATACACCGATGATTGGTAAATTTCTTGTCGGAGACGCGGCTCAAAAAGAGGAAGGAATGAAGAAAATTTTTCAAGATAGTGTCCCACTCGGAACATTAATTCAACCGGAAGATATTGCCCAAGGTGCTCTTTATTTGGCCTCTGATTTAGCTAAGATTGTGACCGGAGAGGTTCTTAATATTGACGGCGGACGTGGGATTTAAAAAATAAAGGGGAGAATAAAATGGAACCCATCATTACCTTAGAAAATGTATCGTTTTCCTACAAAATTAATGAAAAAACGACTGTACCTGTTCTTAAGAATATTTCTTTTTCCATCTTCCCTGGAGAATATGTGGCGATTATTGGTCACAATGGTTCGGGGAAATCTACCTTATCCAAGCACCTTAATGGGATTTTAATGCCAGACAACGGTGATGTCTGGGTTCATGATCTTAACACAAAGGATGCGAAAAAGAAACGGGAAATTCGTAAATCTGTTGGTACGGTCTTTCAACATCCCGATAATCAAATTGTTGCGACAATCGTTGAGGAAGATATAGCGTTCGGTTTGGAAAATATCGGTGTGCCAAGGGAAGAAATGAAAAAAAGAGTGGATGAGGCTTTAAACGTTGTCAAAATGTCTCAGTTTCGTCATCGCCCGCCTCATCATTTATCCGGGGGACAGAAGCAAAGGGTCGCCATTGCAGGCGTGTTGGCTATGCAGCCGGATTGCATTGTTTTTGATGAAGCAACAAGCATGCTAGATAGCTTTGGCAGGAAAGAAGTCCTTCAGGTCATGAGAAAAATGAACAATATGGGGATGACGATTATTACCGTCACTCATCACATGTCTGAAGCAGCGGAAGCAGACCGGATTATCGTCGTCGAAGGCGGCCAAATCGTCATGGACGGACCGCCGCGTGAAATTTTTAAACATAAGCAAAAATTAGAGGATCTCCAGCTGGAGGTTCCCTCTGTGAGCCAAATGGCCGAGGGGATTCACAGCCAATTCTCCGATTTTTCAAGTGAGTTAATCCAAGAAGATGAGTTTATTGATGAAGTGGACAAGTTCGCCAAAGTGGGGGTGATTTGATGGGGAGCAAACCAATCATCCAGATAGAAAACCTGTCACATACGTATATGAAAGGGACCCCAATGGAACACGTTGCTTTAAAAGGAACCAATCTGTATGTCGAAGAAGGGGAATGCATCGCCATTATTGGTCATACCGGGTCGGGAAAGTCAACCTTGATCCAGCATTTCAATGGGCTGATGCGTCCTGAATCTGGAAGAGTCATCATGGACGGTGAAGATTTGTCAAAGAAAAAGGTGAATTTGAAAACACTGAGGCAGAAGGTGGGACTTGTTTTTCAAAACCCGGAAGATCAAATTTTTGAAAAAATCATTGGCGATGATATAGCTTATGGCCCTTTCAAATTAGGTCTACCCTTAAAAGAGGTACGGGAGCGTGTCCAATGGGCAATGTCGGTTGTTGGGTTAGATTTCGAGGAAATGAAGGACAGACAGACCTTTGCTTTAAGCGGAGGGCAGAAACGCAAGGTGGCATTAGCTGGTATTCTTGCCCTAAAACCCAAGATTTTAGTCCTTGATGAACCGACAGCGGGTCTGGACCCTAGGTCGAGGAATGAATTGTTGGATAAAATTAAAAGGTTGAACAAAGAAGAAAAATTAACCGTTGTTTTTGTTTCACACAATATGGAGGAGGTCGCCATGCTCGCAGACCGTGTTTATGTAATGGCAGGCGGCACGGACGTGTTAACAGGTACCCCGAAGGAAATTTTTACGGATAAAGAAAAATTGCAGCTTCATCAAATTGGAACGCCTGAAACGGTACAGGTTCTTTATCGATTAACAGATCTTGGCTACCAAGTCAATACGGATGCCTTTTCCATAACTGAAGCAGCGGAAGAGATTATGAAGGTTCTTGCTGGTACGAAGGAGGGGTTGAAACATGTCCAGTGAATTTGATATTTCCCGTAGTATTACGATTGGCCAATATGTACCGACAGGGTCGTTTATTCATCGATTAGACCCAAGAATAAAGCTTCTTGTTTTTATTATTCTCGTAGTGGCGATTGCTATAAATACTAGCTATCTCGGAAATGCCATCGGTCTCCTTTTAACTCTTTATTTATTCTTTGTATCCAAAATTCCAATTAGTTATGGATTATCAGGTGTAAAGCCAGCGATTCCATTTATTATCATCTTGGCCTTGCTTCAGCTTCTTTTTCAAGGACAGCTTTTTTCACATGGCAGAGTATTTGTTGATTATGGCTTTATCTTAATCACAAGTGAAAGTATTCGCTTGGTGGTGGTTTCAGCCGTTCGTTTTATTGAAATTATCTTCTTAAGCAGTGTTCTTACCCTATCCACTTCCACCACAGAATTAACACATTCCATACAAAGCTTATTAAGTCCATTAAAGAAAATTAATTTTCCAGTTCACGAAATCTCGCTGATTACCACGATTTCGATCCGTTTTGTTCCAACTTTCGCGATTGAGATGGAAAAAATGATGAAAGCACAAGCCTCAAGAGGAGCGGACTTTGGTACCGGAGGCTGGTGGAGAATTATTCAAAGAACGAAAGAGATGTTTCCCATTATTATTCCGTTATTTAACATTGCATTATCAAGAGCTGAGGACTTGATTCTTGCGATGGAATCCCGGTGTTATACTCCAGGGGGCGAGAGGAGTTCGTTCTCCGTTTATCGAGCATTAGCGAAGGATTATCTCGTATTATTACTTGGACTTCTATTCGCTGCATTACTGCTTTTTTATCCGTTTCCGATCTAAATAAAAATTGAGACAAAAGGGGAGAAATTGAATGAAAAAGTCTTTGACGGTACGTGATATTGTTATTGCTGGTGTGCTGGGTGCGGTGGCGATTCTTTTAGGGGTTACACGACTGGGCTATATTCCTGTTCCAACCGCAGCAGGAAATGCTACGATCATGCATATTCCTGCGATTATTGGCGGCATTATGCAAGGACCGGTTGTCGGTCTAATTGTAGGGGCAATTTTTGGTATCTCTTCCTTCCTCAATGCAACAGTCCCATTATTTAAGGATCCATTGGTGGCCATTTTACCACGATTATTTATTGGGGTTGTAGCGTGGCTTGTGTATGTGGGAATCCGCCGTAAAAGTGAATACGTTGCAGTGGGAGCTGCCGCATTTATCGGGACATTGGCGAATACTGTACTTGTATTAACGATGGCTGTCATCCGCCATTATTTAACCGCAGGAGTAGCCTGGACAGTAGGAATAACAAACGGAATTCCTGAAGCGATTGTCGGAACAATTGTTACACTAGCGGTTGTATTAGCGTGGAAACAAATTGGCAAGAACAAGAAATCAAAAATTTCTCAGGATTTATAAGTTATGCATAATCAAATCACGGATGTACCGGGAGTAAAAGTAGGGAACATGGAAAATAAACAGGCGTTGACAGGTTGTACAGCAATTCTATTTGAAGGCGGTGCGGTTGCCGGAGTCGATGTAAGAGGATCAGCTCCCGGAACCCGGGAAACAGATCTATTAAATCCGGTTAATTTAGTAGATAACGTGCATGCCATTTGCTTAAGCGGTGGCAGTGCCTTTGGTTTGGATGCCGCCTCTGGCATCATGCAATTTTTAGAGGAACACGAGATTGGTCTGGATGTTGGTGTTGCAAAGGTGCCCATTGTCCCGGCTGCTGTCCTTTTTGACCTTCCTCACGGGGATCCGAAGGTTCGGCCTGATAAACAAATGGGCTATGAGGCAGCTCAAGCAGCAACCACTGAGAAATTCACAACCGGAAATGTTGGGGCCGGTTGTGGAGCTACCGTTGGAAAATTTGCTGGTTCATCCTTTTGCATGAAGGGCGGTCTAGGCAGTGCATCTATCCGATTAGAAAATGGTGTGGTGATTGGAGCCATCGTTGCAGTAAATTCGGGAGGAGATGTCCGCAATCCTGCTACAGGAGAAATTTTAGCAGGACCCTTTGTGAACGGCACGATCCTTGATAGTGTTGAACTGCTGATTAAAAACTATAAGCCAACGATTCCAACCGGTTCGAATACAACCATTGGTGTGGTTGCGGTTAACGCAGATTTGACTAAGGCGGAGGCCACAAAGGTGGCGCAGATGGCCCAGGATGGATACGCCAGAACGATTTATCCTGCTCATACCATGTATGACGGGGATACCGTCTTTGCTGTAGCGACTGGAGGAGCAAAGATTCCTGTAGATGTTATTGGCGGGCTGGCGGCAAAGGTGATGGAAAGGGCGATTATCGATGCGGTTAAATCCGCTGAAAGTATTGGAGGAATTATCGCTCACAAAGATTTACCTAAAAATCAATAATACGGAGGGGTTACAGTTGACTGTTTATAATTATGTGGATGATCAGGAAGTTGTACATTTGACTCAAGCTCTTGTTCGAATTCCAAGTGTTTACCGTCCGAACGACCCAAAGGCAAATGAAAGCAGAGCGGCACAGTATGTATATAATTATTTAAAGGGCTTAGGGCTTGAGGTCTACATCGAAGAAGTTGTCAAGGGGCGCCCCAACGTAATTGGCATTCTTGATTCGGGCAGACCTGGAAAAACGATTCTTTTTGAAGGGCATACCGATGTAGTGACAGAGGGAGACCGGGATGCCTGGAGCTATGATCCCTTTGGAGCTGTCATTGAAGGCGGAAGAATGTTTGGCAGGGGGACAAATGACACAAAAGGGAACCTATCTGCTGCGATTGCAGCGGTCCATGCGATTAAAAGAAGTAAAGTGAAATGGAATGGAAAAATTATCTTATGTGTCCCTTGCGATGAGGAAGGCATGATGATTGGCATTAAGCATTTCATTAAACGAGGCTGGGCGCAAGGTGTGGACGGTGCCATTATTTGCGAACCGGAGGAAAATCAAATCTGCATCACACAAAAAGGAGCGATGAGAGCAGTAATCCGTACTTTTGGAAAAATGGCGCATGGTGCCATGCCGCTTGCTGGAATCAATCCTAATACGAGAATGGCGCAGATTATTTGTGAACTCATGGCACTCGAGGAGCAAGAGAAACATCGAGTCGGTCAGCACCAATATTTAGGGCTTCCGAGTATTACACCGACGATTATTTTAGGCCCTGAAAAAGGCGAGCCGCAAATCAATGTCATTCCCGACCAATGTTATAGTACCCTTGATATTCGTACAGTTCCTGGACAGGATCATGATCAACTTCAGGTTGACATGGAGAATATTTTGGCGCGGCTTGGTTCCAAGGATCAGGATTTTAAGGCTACAATAGAGGTAATTGAAAGCCGGCCGTGGACAGAAACGAATTTGGAGGAACCGATTGTAAGGGCTAGTGTGGAATCCTTCCGTTCCGTTGCCGGGAAGAAGCCCATTTATAATGGCGTTCCTGGTGCCACAGACGGCACATTCCTTCATTTGGCGGGGATTCCGATTGTTACCACAGGCGCTGGCGATCGTCATATCCCTCATCAAATCAATGAATATATTGATGTAGCAGAATTGGTTGAAGCTTCGAGAATTTATGCCCAGACAGCGATGCTGTTTTTGAATGAGTAACTCATCATGCTCATAGATTGATATATTAATAAAAAAATGGGGTAGCCGGTAGGGGCTATCCCATTTTTTTAAGATTGGCCATATCATCTTCTCACCTAATCAGATAATATAATAAACTAAGAACTTTCATGTGAGCTAAAATGATTGCTTTTCATTAGGAAGAATTTTAATAGAGTTGGTGATTCATTTTGAATGAAGCGAAACAATATGTTTGGTACGCGAGCTATGGATCAAATCTAAACACTAAACGATTTCTATGTTATATCAAAGGGGGAAGTCCTCAAGGGTCTACTAGAGTGGAGACAGGTTGTAGAGACAGTTCCCTGCCAATTGGTGAGTCGGCTTTTACCATACCTTATCCTCTTTATTTCGCAAAAAAGGCAGCAGGCTGGGGCTCCCAGGGTGTTGCATTTATCAGTTTAAACCAAGACTCCTCTAACATTACCTATAGCAAGAAATACCTTGTCACGACTGAACAATTTTTGGATATCGTAAGCCAAGAAAACGGTGGAATCGGATTTGATATAGATTTAAACGAAGTAATCGAGAAAGGTTCAAGTATCTTCCGTTCATCTTGGTACGGGAATATTGTTTATCTTGGCGAAGATAAGGGGTATCCAATATTTACTTTTACCGCACCGTGGAATCTTGATGAAGTGGAATGTAAGAAACCTTCCCATGCCTATTTAACCACCATTATAAAGGGTCTGCGTAGTGACTATTCAAATGAGGAAATCTACGATTATTTAAGAAATAAACCGGGGATAAAGGGTAATTATAGTGATGAGGAATTAGCGAGTGTTGTTTTGAAATAAGTCAAGGTGTCTGGCATCAATTTACTTTTAAGTATATTTTTTTATGGCTATACTTTTAATTATTATCACAAAGGAAAAATAGTTTTAAACAGTGAGGGAGCAGGATGAGTAAAAAAGTAAACCGAGTTGGATATGAATTAAATGCAAACGGGATTAAGTCTTTGTCAGATGATGAAATCAAACTGATTTTGCGGGGAGCAGACGATTTAATTATGAGCGGCGGTCGATCATTGCTTGCCAAAATTCTTGCAGGTTCGAAGGATAAAAAGCTTTTAGAACTAGAATTAGATGGAAGCCCCGTATACGGTTCTTTTAAAGGTGTTTCACAAAAGGACATACTTGCAAAGATTGATTGGATGATCTTAAACGGTTATTTAGAAATTGAATATAATTACAGGCTTCCAGTGCTTGTCTTTACCGATATAGGCTGGGAAATTGAACGAGAAACCTATGCAAATGAATTATTAGAAAAGCTAATGGTGTCTGCTGAAAATCAAACTTTTGAATTTGTCGAAGATTTAAAAGATCGAAACCGTGGTATGATTCTATTATTATTAGATAAAATTGCGGAATCCGGTAATAAAGAATTAATCATAATCTTGAAAGCCTGGCAAGAAATTGAGTATAAAAAGGTCAGAACAAGGATTCAAGAAGTTATCGATATATTGGAAAATGCTGATGGCGACATTAAAAGAACAGCAACCCAAGAATTGATCTCCTTTTCAGCCAATAAAAAATGGCTTTCCATCCCTGAAGAAATTCGTAAAAAACTTGAGAGAAATGTGTTTTGTTCGAATTGTTGCGATGTCGTTCAAATTGTAAATTATAGTGTCAAAGATTCACCACCAGGATTCGCATTGGAAGGCAAATGTAAAAAATGCGGCGGTGATGTGGCAAGATTTATTGAATAGAGAAAAATGTGGTGCCTGACCACTGATGCTTTAAAGCTTTAAAGTGGCGGGGGTCAGGCACCACAAAAGGGGAAATAGATCGAGTGATTAGTAAAATGGAACATGTAGCAATAATTGTTAAGGATATGGATCGGTCGATTCAGTTTTACTCCGAAATTTTTGGGTTTAAGGTTCGTCTACGAGGGAGTAATCCCAATCGGGAAATGGCTTTTATTTATCTGGAATCACAGCCGGATATGGAGATTGAATTGATCCGGGATATCAAGTTTCTAGGAGAATATAGTGAAAATGGAATCGTCAATCATCTTGCCTTCACGGTAACGAATATTGATGAGGAGATTCGGTATTTAAAGGAAAAAGAAATTGAGTTTTCTTCAGATGATGTTAAACCAACGCTTGAAGGCGGTCGGATGATATTGTTCCGTGGCCCGGATGAAGAACTGTTGCAGCTTGTTGAGCGTATGAAATAGATTTTTTAATAAGAGGGGCCAGGTCATCTATTGCTCGCTCCTCTTTTATTTTTTCGGTTCGCAGATAAATGAATCAGGAAAAGGGGGGCTGACCTAGTGAAGTAAAGCGTTAATGCACCGGGGGTCAGACCCTAAATTTTATTTTTTTAGATTGTGTTCAACACAAATTTTTTCGAGCAATGCCCGGCATCCTTCGGTGACAAGCTGATAGGTTTCCTGGAAGTTTCCGGTGTAGTAAGGGTCTGGGACGTCCTTTTTGTGCTCTGTTAAGTCGAGTAGACGAAGGATTTTTGGATGATTTGGTTGACCAGTGATCTCAAAGATGTTGCTGAGGTTACTTTCGTCCATCCCTACTATGTAGTCAAACTGAAAAAAATTTTCTTTTGTGAGTTGGCGTCCTACGAGTCCCTCTGAAGAGATGTTGTATTCTTGTAATATCTTTAGAGTTCCTCTATGTGGAGGGGAGCCAATGTGCCAGGAACTGGTAGCAGCGGAATCTACCTCAATTTTATCGGTCATATTTTCCATCTTTAATAATTTCCGAAATACCGCTTCTGCCATCGGAGATCGGCAAATATTTCCGAGGCAGACAAATAATACATTTATCATAAATCGAACTCCTTTTTGCATTATCATCATTAGTTTACATACTTCCCAATTTTTCAAAAAAAAAAGAACCCAATTGGGTCCAAAAAAATATAATAGGCAAGGTGTAAGAAAAATAATGGCAATCACGTTATTCAGAGTCTTTATCTGACGTTGATGGATCCATTTCCGTTGATGGATTTATGAGAATGCCATTAATTTCCTCATTTAATATATCTCTGAAGACAAAGGCCGCTACTTCATTAAAGTTATTATAGAGGTCAGATATGTCGTCGTTAAAAAATTGAATGACACTCTTTGTGAAAACAGGATACACCGAGTTTGTGCCCGGAGCAAAAACTTTTTCTTCAGCGAATTTAAAATAGCGGTTCGTAGCTAATGCATCTTTGTATAAATCGACAAGACCTTCAGCTGTAAAAGTACGTCCATACGGTCTGACAATGGATTTATCATAAATCACAATTAAGTTTACCACGATATTCCCCATTTCCTTTTGCAGGTTGAGAATGGTAGCTAATGCACGAGCTTTTTTCCGATTGTCGACAATGATAGGGATTAAATATCCTGCACCTTCTGGAAATTCAATTAAATTTAGCACCTCGACAGAAGGATCATTTCCAATAGAGCTTTTAACTTCGTTAAAATAAGTAAATTGGGGGGGACTTAATTGAGGCAAATCTGATTGTGTCATTTGTATTCCTCCTTTTCATTCATTCGTATAGTATGAGAAGTGATTGTTTCTGAAACGGACAAATAACTATTTTGAAGAAATTTTATCGTTATTTCTTCCTTAGGTACAAATGTGGAGCCAGTCCGATGGCGGAGTTACGCATAACTTCACCATCGGACTGGCTCCAAGATTTTAATCTTTTCGGTAATGGGCACATTAATGGTAATCCCAATAATAACATCTTAAAAAAATTCTTTATTGCATTTAAAAATATACTGTGCTAATCTGAATGTGTAATCGGTTACATATAAGAGGTGAAACATAAATGGCTACAATACGAGATGTCGCAAAAAAAGCTGGAGTATCTGTAGCGACGGTTTCAAGAGCTTTAAATGATAAAGGTTATATCCATGAAGATACGAGAAAGCTTGTAGAGAAAGCAATTCAAGAATTAAATTATAAACCAAATGAAGTTGCCCGGTCTCTTTATAAGAAAAAATCCAGATTAATTGGCTTATTGCTTCCAGACATTCGAAATCCGTTCTTTCCCGAGCTTGCACGCGGGGTAGAGGACGAGATGCAGGAACATGGTTTACGGCTGATTATTGGAAACGCTGATGAAAAGCCGAAGAAAGAAATTGATTATATAGACACCTTTAAACAAAATAATGTAATCGGTATCATATCCGCAACCAACCAGACCGAAACGAGTCATTATGAAAATTTAGATTTTCCAGTCGTATTTCTTGACCGGACAGCTAATGAACATCCATCCGTTTATGCAGATGGCTTGGCTGGCGGAAAAATGGCCGCACAGGAAATGATTAGAAGGGGAAGCAAGGTGATTACGTTGCTTCGTGGACCGATTGAATTAAGGACAGCACAAGACCGGTTTAAAGGAGCAATCAATGAGCTTTGCAACTATAATGTTGATTTTAATGTGATGACGACTGCGTCTTTTACCTTTGATGATGCTGAAAAAATAGCAAAAGAATTATTTGAAAAATATCCGGAAACAGACGGAGTGATTGCCAGTAACGATCTTGGCGCAGCCGCTATACTGCATGAGGCGTTAAGAAGAGGCATTTCCGTTCCGGACGAACTGCAAATTATTGGTTATGATGACATCCCACTCAGCAGCTTATTGTATCCGGCTTTGTCGACGATTCGTCAGCCGGCCTATGATATGGGAAGAAAGGCAGCAAAACTTTTAATACAAGTTATAGATGAAGAAAAAATTGAACAAAAAAATATTCAAATGCCTGTTACATTTATTGAAAGGCAAACAACAAGAAAGGTTGAAGGCAATGGCTAAAATTACTGTAATTGGAAGTTCATCGATGGATTTAGTGGTTACGGCCCCAAGACGGCCTAATAAGGGTGAAACGATTCTTGGTGAATCATTTAAAACTGTGCCTGGTGGGAAAGGGGCCAACCAGGCAGTGGCCGCTGCAAGATTAGGGGCAGAGGTGCATATGGTTGGATGTATTGGCGGAGACGCCTTCGGAAAATCTATTCTCGATAATTTTAAAGAAAATGGTGTTTTTACCTCTTATGTGGAACCGGTTACACATTCTGAAAGCGGAACTGCTCATATTACTCTTGCCGATGGCGATAACAGTATTATTGTCGTTAAGGGAGCGAACAATTATGTAACACCTGATTTTGTGGAAAAAGCTCTCGATGTAATTCGTAATTCAAATATTGTTTTGATTCAGCAAGAGATTCCTGAAGAAACGGTTGAATATGTAAGCGGAAAATGCAATGAATTCGGTGTTCCTCTAATGCTGAATCCTGCACCGGCACGGCCAATCAGTAAGGATGTTATTGAGAAGGCTGCCTATATTACACCGAATGAATCAGAGGCTTCGATTCTTTTTGAAAATCAGAACCTTCATTCGGTATTAATGCAATATCCAAACAAATTGTTCATTACAGAAGGTAAAAATGGCGTTCGTTTCCACAACGGTGAAGAAGAAGTGGTGGTTCCATCCTACACCGTAGAGGCGGTTGATACCACAGGTGCAGGTGACACATTTAATGCTGCCCTTGCTGTTGCACTCGCAGAAGGTAAGAGTTTTATAGAAAGTGTCCAATTTGCCAATCGCGCAGCTTCCCTTTCTGTTACTAAATTTGGTGCGCAGGGCGGTATGCCAACAAGAAAAGCAGTAGAGGAGAGTTTGTAACATGAAACGCCATGGAATTTTAAACAGTCATATTTCCAAGGTTTTAACCGACCTCGGCCATACTGATTTTATTGTCATAGCCGATGCCGGATTACCAATTCCCGAAGGTGTAACAAAAATTGATTTAGCGATTAAAGCTGGGTTGCCATCGTTTAAGGAAGTTACCGATGCAGTTGCCGATGACATGGTGATTGAAAAATGTATCATCGCTACTGAAATCGAAGAAGGCAATCTGGAAATGGAGCAATATTTAAAAAGAAAATTTGCAGATATTGAAACGGCAAAGGTTTCGCATGAAGAGTTTAAGCAATTAACCAAAGAGGCGAAAGCCATTATCCGTACAGGGGAAGTTACCCCATATGCCAATTGTATTTTACAATCAGGAGTATTTTTTTAAAAGATAAGATCGGGCTGGACTTTCAAGATTTGTCCTTCTTCGTAGCTTTTCCAAATCGATTGAGGTGATATAAATGCGCATTTCGATGCAGAACATCTATAAAGCATTTGGTACCAATCAAGTTTTAACAGGTGTTGATTTTGAATTATTGGACGGGGAAGTCCACGCATTAATGGGCGAAAATGGTGCAGGTAAATCCACGATGATGAATGTACTGACAGGACTTCATAATCGTGACCAAGGCACCATCACCATTGACGGCAAGGAAACCTATTTTAAAAACCCGAAAGAAGCAGAGCAAAACGGGATTACCTTTATCCATCAGGAACTAAATATTTGGCCGGATATGACCGTTTTAGAAAATTTATTTATCGGCAAAGAACTGAAGTCCCCGCTTGGTTTATTAAAAATAAAAGAAATGAAAGCGTTAGCTAAACAACAGTTTGACCGATTATCAGTGACGATTCCTTTGGATAAAGAGGCAGGCAGCTGTTCAGTAGGAGAGCAGCAAATGATTGAAATCGCTAAGGCGTTAATGACGGATGCCAAGGTCATTATCATGGACGAACCAACGGCTGCCTTGACAGAAAGAGAAATCAGCAAGCTTTTTGACGTGATTGCTTCTTTGAAACAACAAGGAGTATCTATTGTCTATATTTCTCATCGCATGGAAGAAATCCTTGCCATCTGTGATCGGATTACTGTCATGCGCGATGGGAAGACCGTTGATACAAAAGCAATTCCTGATACTAATTTTGATGAAGTCGTGCGCAAAATGGTCGGAAGGGAATTAACAGACAGGTTTCCAAAAAGAACGTCAAAGCTTGGTGAGACGGTACTTGAAGTAAAAGGGTTAACAAAAAATGGTGTATTCCGCAATGTGAATTTTTCCGTTCGGTCAGGGGAAATCGTTGGGGTTTCTGGATTAATGGGAGCGGGAAGAACGGAAATTATGCGCGCAATCTTTGGACTGGATTCTTTTAACAGCGGCGAAATTTGGCTGAATGGAAAGAAAACAACCATTAAAACACCTAATCAAGCCGTGAAATCGGGCATTGGTTTTATCACGGAAGACCGGAAAGATGAGGGGCTAATTTTAGATTTTTCTATCAAAGAAAATATGGTTCTTCCCTCATTATATAGTTTTGCTCCAAAAGGCATTATTAAAGAGAAAAACGAAGAAGACTTTGTGAATATGTTAATCAAACGGCTAACCGTTAAAACGGAATCGGCAGATATTGCGGTTGGAAGTTTATCAGGAGGAAATCAGCAAAAAGTGGTCATTGCAAAATGGGTTGGCATTGGTCCCAAGGTATTGATTTTGGATGAACCAACAAGAGGGGTAGATGTGGGTGCGAAAAGAGAAATCTATCAGCTGATGAATGAATTGACGGACAGGGGAGTCGCGATCATCATGGTTTCATCCGAGCTTCCGGAGATTCTGGGAATGAGCGACCGAATTCTCGTGATTCATGAAGGAAAAATAAGCGGTGAATTGAAAAGTGATGAAGCAACCCAGGAAAAAATTATGACATTGGCAACGGGAGGTCAGTGAGATGAACGCAATCAATGAAGGGACAAAAGCTGGCAAGGCAAATTTTATGAATACGATTACGCAGAAACTTGGACCGCTTCTCGGACTTATTATTTTAATTGTGATTGTTTCCATATTAAATCCAAGTTTTCTAGAACCTTTAAATATACTAAACTTATTGCGCCAAGTGGCCATCAATGCGTTAATCGCATTCGGTATGACCTTTGTTATTTTAACAGGAGGAATTGATTTATCAGTCGGAGCGATTCTAGCCCTATCGAGTGCTTTAACGGCAGGTATGATTGTATCGGGTCTTGATCCGATCTTAGCGATTATTGTCGGCTGTATTTTTGGCGGAATCATGGGAATGGTCAATGGACTCTTGATTATAAAAGGAAAAATGGCTCCATTCATTGCCACATTGGCGACCATGACAGCCTTTAGAGGTTTGACACTTGTTTATACAAAAGGAAACCCAATCACAGGGTTAGGCGATAATTATTTATTCCAGTTATTTGGCCGTGGTTATTTTCTAGGAATTCCTGTACCAGCGATTACGATGATTGTAACGTTTGTACTATTATATATTGTTCTTCATAAAACCCCATTTGGCCGAAAAACCTATGCCATCGGCGGAAATGAAAAGGCCGCGCTAATTTCGGGTATTAAAGTACCAAATGTGAAGCTGATTATTTACGGTCTTTCCGGTTTACTTGCTGCATTAGCAGGATCAATTTTAACATCACGATTGAATTCGGCCCAGCCGACAGCTGGTACTTCCTATGAACTCGATGCCATCGCGGCAGTTGTATTAGGCGGGACAAGCCTTTCAGGAGGGAAAGGAAGAATTTTTGGAACGCTGATCGGTGCATTAATAATCGGTACGTTAAACAATGGTTTAAATCTTCTTGGTGTATCTTCATTCTATCAACAAGTAGTAAAAGGGATTGTAATCATCATTGCTGTATTACTTGATCGGAAGAAATCAGCATAAGGAGAGAATTTTCGATGAAAAAATTAGTTGTACTTTTGATGTCACTATCACTCTTGCTTTTAGGCGCCTGTTCGATGCAGCCGCCCTCATGGGCAAAGCCGGTGAAAAAGGAAAATTTAAAAGATGTGAAGATTGGCCTATCCGTTTCCACCTTAAACAATCCGTTTTTCGTTTCTTTAAAAAATGGTGTCCAAAAAGAAGCGAAAGCATTAGGAATGGAAGTAAAAGTTGTTGATGCACAAAATGATTCTGCAAAGCAAATAAATGATGTAGAAGATTTAATCCAGCAGGGGGTTGACGTTTTGTTGATTAACCCAACAGATTCAGCTGCGATTTCAACAGCAGTTCAATCCGCAAACAATATAGGAATTCCGGTCATCACACTTGACCGTTCGGCCGATAAAGGAAAAGTTGCCGCATTAGTTGCTTCCGATAATATCAAGGGCGGAGAAATGGCAGGAAATTATATTGTGAAAAAGCTTGGGGAGAAGGCAAAGGTTGCCGAACTTGAGGGTGTACCAGGTGCCTCCGCCACACGTGAACGAGGAAAAGGTTTCCATAATATTGCCGATCAGAAATTGAATGTAGTCGAGAAACAATCGGCTGATTTCGACCGGACCAAGGGATTAAACGTAATGGAAAATTTACTTCAAGCTAATCCGGATATTCAAGCAGTCTTTGCCCATAATGATGAAATGGCATTGGGGGCCATTGAAGCGATCAATAGCTCCGGTAAAGAAATCATGGTCATTGGCTTTGATGGAAATGATGATGCTCTGAAAGCTATTAAAGCTGGAAAAATGGAAGCAACTGTTGCTCAGCAGCCAGAATTAATCGGCAAACTTGCTGTTGATGCCGGCAGAGATGTGGTTCAAGGTAAAAAGGTTGCCAAAAATATTCCGGCACCATTAAAACTTGTGACAAAGAAATAAGTAAGTTCGTCTTAAAAAGACCTGTTCCTGAAATGAGGGAACGGGTCTTTTTAAATTCCCATAAGGAAAAACGTATAAAGACGTAGTTTTGAGATTATATATAAATATATTTTGATAGTTTTAAATGAAATTTTTTGTATAATTACAAGAAACAGGATATTTTTTAAAACAGAAAATAAACTAGAGGGAATGTTTTCGATGTATAAGGAATTAGACTATGATGCGGATGCATGTTATCAGCAAGCTGAAGAGAAGGCTGCACAATATTTTCAATCACTGTTTTCCCAGGTTCAGCAAAAGACCTTTGTCTCTGTTTTAACAAAAGACATTCATTCCTGGAAACATAATCATATTCATCGCTATCCATTCCTCTCTTTTTTCTCAAGTGAAAAGAAAAAAATTGGATACTACAATTATATTCAATGGCTGGATTATGCAGGGAAATTAGATCATTATTTAGATCGAAGTATCTCTTATATTTTTATGCGAGACCTGGGCAAATCCTTGGATTCCCCTGATACACAAACGAGGATTCGTCAGGTAGTGGACAACTTAAAAAATTACTTGAGGCAGCCGATCAAAACGGAAACGTTTAGTATGTCGGGAATGTATCGGTGGGGTCAGAAGGAAAGTATTGAATCTACGATAATCTGGTTGATAAACAAACTAAAAACAGTAGCTGCAATCATTCCAAAGGGGATGGAAGCGGACCATGCCCAGCGAAAATTGATAAAGATCATTGGCGGGGTCGTTATGCATGTGACGGAAGAAATGGACAAGGAGATTTCACCAGAAGAACGTGCCCAGAAACTGGATGAAGCGATACGGCTTGGGTATTCCTATGGACTGACCTATCCTTTCATTGACGATCTTCTCGATGCCAAAGTTTTAAGCGATGAAGAGAAAAAACAATATTCCAATCTAATACGAACCACCCTTATTACTGGGACTGTCCCGGAATTGGGGGATTGGGCTTCTGCAAATGAGGACTTGATACGTCCGATTCATTCAGAACTTCGGGAAGCTTTTGAGTATATTAAGACCCATCAACGGCTCGCGACACGTAAGAATTTTTTTGAGCAATCCTATGTATTTTTTCATGCTCAGGAAGTGGACCGTGAAAAGAAACTATCGAATCCAAACTATTCCAATGAAGAACTTTATCTTCCCATCATATTAAAATCTTCTTTTTCCCGATTGATTGCCCGGTCCGTGATCGGTGCACCAGAAAATGAAGGCTTTGACAGTCGAACGTTTTATTACGGTATTTATAACCAACTGGCAGATGATTTTGCCGATATGTTTGATGATTGGATAGAGGGGGCGGTAACTCCCTATACCTATTATTTGAAATATCATGAACAGCGCAATGATTTGATCAATCCCTTCGAGTTATACTGGACGGTTATCGCCAATTTGATCCATAATGTGTATCATTCCGATTCTAAAACCTGCGAGGTAATTCTTGATCGTGCGATCAATGGCTTGAAGCGATTTAATGAACGAATGGGAGTTGAAAAATACAATGATGTGATGAAGTTGTTTGCTTCAGGTATTCCGAAATTCAATGGTCTGATTCAAAAAATGGTTCGAAAAGCAGATGATGTTGATTTCTTTGATAAGCTGCTTCGAGATCATATGATTACTATTTTAAAAAATGAACGGAAAGAGCAGGAGGAATTTTCTAATACCATTGAAAGTGTACGCGAGCAGATGAATCGACTTTTACCAATTCCTAAAGTCGAAATTGAGGATTCGATCATCGATGCTGCAAATTACAGTTTGGAGGGTGATGGAAAGCGATTACGACCGATTATTACGTGGGTCATGGGTGTTAACGCCTATGGATTCAATCCGAAAGTCATGGTTCCGCTGTTGAGATCATTGGAATATATGCACACAGCCTCCCTTATTTTTGATGATTTGCCATCCCAGGATAATGCGTCAACCCGGAGGGGGCGTTCAAGCCTTCACAAGAAGTATAATATTGCGATCGCAGAATTAACAGGACTTTTTCTGACTCAGAAGGCTACGGAAGAACAAGCTTCTCTCGACCAGTTTGATGCGAAAACGGTGCTGAAGTTGATTCAATATTCTTCGCGAGTGACTGAGGTGATGTGTATGGGGCAGGCAATGGACTTAGAATCCAAAGGGAAACCAATGACTCTGACACAATTAAATACGATGTGTTTTAATAAAACGGGGATCGCTTTTGAAGCCTCTCTCATCATGCCTGCGATTCTTGCCCAGGTTGAGGAGGTTGAAATAGCAGCCTTGAAAAAGTTTGCCCGCCATGCTGGCATTGCATTTCAGATTAAGGATGACCTTTTGGATGTGGAAGGGGATCGGGGTTTACTAGGAAAACCTGTCGGAAAAGATGCTGAAAACAATAGCTCAACTTTTGTGTCGATCCTTGGTCTGGAGGGTGCTCGCAAAGCGATGTGGGATCATTACTGTATAGCAATCGAGGCGCTGAAAGAGGTCCCGCGAAATACCACTTTTTTGAAGCATTTATTGAATTATTTGGTGAACCGGGAACGTTAATTTGGTAAAAACAGAGAAGAACTCTTGAATGAGGTCGTGGAAGGAAAAGATTTGTTGTTAAAGGCATGCAAAGTGTCTTTCAAAGGACCTTGAAGACCAAATATGGTCTTTTTTTTCTTGAAATTTATGGTATTATATATTTAGATAATTAACTAAATATTAAAGGAGGGACTAAGATGAACGAAGTTTTTAAGGCATTAGCCGATCCGAATAGAAGAAAAATCCTTGATTTGTTGAAGGAGCAGGATTTAACAGCTGGAGAAATTGCTGATCAATTCGAAATGAGTAAGCCCTCCATCAGCAACCATTTAAAAATTCTAAAATCAGCTGGATTAGTCCTTGATGAAAAAAAAGGACAGTTTGTTCTTTACTCATTAAACTCCACAATTTTACAGGATGTCATCAAATGGCTCTTAGATAAAAAAAGCTAAAGGGGAGAACCACCGTGAGAAAAAATAAGCTTTATTATGGTACGCTCGGAATTTCGATTATTACCTTTCTAGTTAATATTTTGGTCTATTCGAAACTGCCGGAAAAAGTGCCTGTTCACTGGGGAATTAATGGCGAAGTCAATCGCTTTGGTTCAAGGTTAGAACTTGTCGGCCTCGGTGCATTGCCCGTCGTTATGTTCTTTTTTCTAAATTATTTACCAGCGATTGATCCGAAAAAGGAATCCTATAAAATGCATAAAACTGCTTACTCGATAATCAATCTTGTCATTATCCTTTTTTTATCTTGTATAAACCTAATCGCCATCGCGAGTGCGCTAGGTTATCATGTGCCAATGCAAAAGGTGGTGCCAATGCTTTTGGGAATTCTTTTCATTGTACTTGGTAATTACATGGTACAAATTCGCCACAACTACTTTGTCGGCTTTCGAAATCCTTGGACTCTTGCGTCGGAATATGTGTGGAAAAAGACGCATAGATTTGGTGGATATGTATTGGTCATGATCGGTCTTATATCTATTGTAGCTAGTTTCCTTGGTACGATCGGTATGCAACTGTTTTTCGCAGCATTAGTCATAGGAGTTGTGGGTATTTACCTTTATTCCTATCTGTTATTCAAAAAGAATTCATAGCAAAGAATATCGGTATATTGGATTTGCATAGGTGGACACTAAAAAGTGTTAATATAAAAAGTAGAGGACTTTAAGTAAAAATTTTAAAAATTCGAATCAATACACTTAAATAAAGTGTAAGATTAAACGTTATCAGCGATTTATTGAAGTTTAATCAGCGAATCAACTCCACTTATCAGCAAATCTAAAAACAACCATTTTTTTAAAAGGAGTTACCATGACAAATCAAAATGAAACAGGCTGGAATTTTGACAATAGCTACGCCCGACTGCCGGAAATATTTTTTACAAATCAAAATCTAAACCCTGTACGCTCACCAAATTTGATTATTCTCAATAGTCCTTTAGCGGCATCATTAGGATTGACCGTTGAGAAACTTCAATCTGAAGATGGCATTGCCGTCCTTGCCGGTAACCGAATTCCTGAGGGGGGTTCTCCTCTTGCACAAGCATATGCCGGACATCAATTTGGCCATTTTACAATGTTAGGGGATGGCCGGGCACTTTTGCTAGGTGAGCAAATTACTCCTCAAGGAGAGCGCTTTGATCTTCAGCTCAAGGGTTCAGGCAGGACGAGATATTCCCGCGGTGGTGATGGTCGTGCAGCACTTGGTCCAATGCTCCGTGAATATATTATTAGCGAGGCAATGCATGCGCTTGGGATTCCGACTACCCGCAGTTTAGCAGTGGTGGAAACGGGTGAGGCAATTGCCCGTGAAACCTACCTCCCAGGGGCTATCTTGACCCGTGTGGCTTTCAGTCATATCCGTGTCGGCACTTTTCAATATGCGGCAAAATGGGGAACAGTTGAAGAACTTCGAACCCTTGCTGACTATACAATAAAACGCCATTACCTTGATATTGATGCGGATGGAAATCGTTACCTTTCCTTGCTCCAAGAAGTAATTAAGCGTCAGGCAGCGCTTGTCGCAAAATGGCAGCTGGTTGGTTTTATCCACGGTGTGATGAACACTGACAACATGGCGATTAGTGGAGAAACCATTGATTACGGTCCTTGCGCCTTTATGGATACGTATGACCCTGAAACAGTGTTCAGTTCTATCGATGTTCAAGGACGCTATGCCTATGGCAATCAGCCGTACATAGCGGGTTGGAATCTAGCAAGATTTGCTGAAACTTTATTGCCATTGCTGCATGATGACCAAGAAAAGGCAGTAAAAATTGCACAGGATGCTATTTCCGGTTATATGGAAAAGTATCAGAAGAATTGGCTCGCGGGGATGAGAGCAAAGTTGGGGATCTTTAACGAAGAGGAAGAGGATGCCACCCTTGTGGAAGATCTCCTCAACATGATGCAGAAATATCGTGCGGACTATACGAATACGTTCCGAGCATTAACTATCGATAAGATAGAGGTTACATCGCTCAATGGAAATCTGGAATTTATGCAGTGGCATGAAAAATGGCAGGCAAGACTAGGGAGACAGGAGAATTCCAATGAATCTTCTCAAAAGTTAATGCGGAACAGCAATCCTGCAGTTATCCCTCGGAATCACCGGGTAGAAGAAGCACTCGATGCAGCGGTAAATGAGGGAGATTTAAGTGTGATGGAAAAACTGCTTAATGTTCTTTCTAAACCATTTGCGCATTCTTCTGAACAAGAAGAGTATTGCACATTGCCAGCACCATCAAACCTTCCTTATCGGACTTTCTGTGGTACATGATTGAATTAATTGGGAAGGTTTAAATAAAATGTTAATTCAAAAGCTGCTCAAATTTGCTGAGTAGCTTTTTTGAAACGATTTTAACAAATTTTATCTAGAGTAGCTCTTACATGACTTTTGTAATATTTTACAATTTTGTGAAAGGCATAAGAAGACTTGAACATTCTATAAATTGGAATGTTATAATGAACTAGTATTCTTTTTGAATTCTATTCATATTTTAACTTCATTTGATTCACCTCGATTTCATCCGGATTTTCCCTTCTTTTGATCATTCTCGCATTTTTCTTTTTATCTACATTTTCACTTATTACAGTTAAGGAGCTTCCTATGGACACTAGAACAAAATGGAATACAAAACATCAAGAACGCCTTAATCAAATAGACGTGCCCACGCCAAATCCAAGATTAAAAAATCTATTTCCCTATCTTCTTGGAGGTACGGCGCTTGATCTTGCCTGTGGTCTTGGTGGAAACAGCTTGTTACTGGAACGTTTGAACTATCAAGTCCAAGCAGTTGACATATCTGAGGTTGCGATCAACTTTCTTCAAGAACGTGCATCAAAAGAAAATCTCAACATCATGCCACGAGTATGCGATTTGACGGAATGGAACAATCTTAGTTGGGAGGACAACTCCTTTGATTTAGTGGTAATTAGCTATTATTTAGATAGATCTCTTTTTCCAATTTTAAAGAACATCATAAAAGAAGAAGGTTTTTTGTTCATGGAAACCTATTATTTAAACTCGAAGAACGAGAATCAGGGTGTCTCTCATCAATATAAACTGCAGTCACAAGAACTTCTCAACGAATTACGAGACTGGCAAGTGCTCTTTTTTGAAGAAAATGAACAAGAGGGACGGCAAACCATCTTTGCCAAAAATGTAAATGGAGAGATAAAACATGACCCTATATCGGAATGATTCTATTTCTGTAGAGGATTTTTTTAAAATTCGAGAATATTCAGAGGAACTATTAGAATATATTGACGGATTTGTCTATATTTCGCCATCACCTACAACGAAACATCAACGGTTATCAAGAAAACTTCTTATCAAATTGGATAATTTCTTGGGAGGAAAGCCTTGTGAGGTATTTCATGCTCCATTTGATATTGAATTAAAAAAGGAAAACGTGGAAGGAACGAAAATTGTTATCCCGGATCTAATTGTTTTATGTGACAAAAGTGGTTTTACAGAAGCACGCTATATTGGGGTTCCAGATCTTATAGTGGAAATCCTAAGCCCTTCCAATCAATCCCATGATTTAATTACAAAATTAAATCTTTATATGAATTATGGTGTCAAAGAGTATTGGATTGTCAATCCGATGCTGAATTCTGTAACGGTTTATTCTCTTAATAGTGAAGGTATGTATGACCAGCATGATTTGAAAACTGAGAGCGGAACAGTGACATCGAAATTTTTAGACGGTTTAAGTGTGGATTTAAAAGATCTATTTCATTGAAGGGATTGGTTAGCATGATGGAGATGAAAGAAACTGTTGATAAGGTTATTGAGTTTGCCCAGTCAGAAACGAATACCAAAAGTTTTCGGCCGGATTATCCTGTTTCTGAGGAGTTAAGGGAAAGTATGATGGATACATTTAGCGATTTTATGTACTTTACGCTCGATGCCTATTTCAATGAGGTTGCTCCCATTTTAGAGGAATACGTAGAAGAACTTAAAACGAGGGAAGAGAAAAAAGATATCTTATTACATAATTTATTTTGGTGGCGAATCTTGTATGATGCCATTTACAATTATAGTGAAAGCTGCATTGCAGAATATTTGGCTGAAAAGAACCATGAGTTGGACAGTCGTGCTGTTATTGTATCGTGGTTAAAGGAATCTTGGAAGGCAAGCCCTAAATTCTATTATGTAGGCTATAAATTTAATGATCGTTTCTTTGTTGTTGTTGATATTTTAACAGAAAAAACAATTGATGTCCTTGTATGTGACCCGCTTGCAACCCCGCCGAAAAATGGGGAAATTGTCATGGGGACGTTAATACCGTTAGGGAACGGTTTACATGCCCCAATTGTTGATTTTTACCATTTTGATTATAAAGCAAGAATCGAAATAGTCAGGCATTTACACTATTATTATAATAGATATTCAAAAAATTTGACTCCACACGAAACTTTTCTTCATGTACTTTCCGCTATGTTGCAAATTGAGAGACTTATCTTCATAGAAACTCAAGAAAAAATACCTCCAAAATAATTCTTCTATTCCATAAAACTTTTTTATTTATTTTGAGAATTGATCCTTCCATTTAAAATCATCGGAAATTTATCGATGGTTTTTTAGGATAATATATCTATTTTGAGAAAATTTTGCTAAAAAAATCCTTGGAAAACTTGATATAGGGTGATTGATAGTCTATTATAAAAATTAATATCTTTTTTATTACAAACTCTTTTGTGAAATAAAGGGAATAAGTTTTTTATAAAATTGAATAGTAATAGGAAAAGGTGCGCTAAAACAGCGCTTAAAAGGGAAGTACGGTTAGAATCCGTCACGGTACCCGCCACTGTTATGAGGAGTTTCATTGCAATTGTCACTGAATAATTTCGGGAAGACGTAATGAAACGATGAACCTGAGTCAGGAGACCTGCCTTGTCCTATTTGTTTCATGAAACCTACGGGAAAATAGGTAGTAGTGCTTAAAATACGAACAGTTTGCATTTTTGTGTGTATTTGCCTGCACCCCTATTTTCATAGGGGTGTTTTTTTTTCAAAAAAACAAAAGGAGAGTGTTATATGACGACCTGGAATTTAAACGGGACGAAACACCATGTACTCATTTGTAACGGCAGCAGCTGCATGAGAAAAGGGGGTGAAGAAGCAACACAGGCCATTCGCAACGAGATTACCAATTTAGATTTAGACTCATTCATACATACAACCAGAACAAGATGCAACGGCAGATGCAAGGATGCTCCTGTAGCGATTGTCTATCCGGACGGAACCTGGTACAAGGATGTAACACCGGAAGTAGGTAGCAAAATTGTCCAGCAGCACCTACTAGGGGGAACTAGGTTGCAAAATAACATTATTTATCAATTTGACGGGGAAGTCTTTAAACAAACCGAAAATACGGACTGTGTGGAAGGAATAATTAAGCCTGTAAAAAAGCCGGTCCAATAAGCTAGGGATAAAGATTTCTGGTTATTTGGACCTTGGAAGGAGGACAATCAGGATGATAGGAAAACTGTTGGTCATCGGATTTGGACCGGGAGACGCTAAACATATCACCGAACGTGCAAAAGAAGCCCTACAGGAAAGCGACATTATTATCGGATATAAAACCTATGTAGATTTAATTAAGGGATTACTTTCAGGGCAGCAAATCATTAGCACGGGAATGACAGAAGAGGTCAGCCGGGCCCAGGAAGCAGTCAAACAGGCAGAGCAGGGAAAGAAAGTTGCTGTGATTTCAAGCGGAGATGCCGGTGTTTATGGAATGGCAGGCCTTGTTTATGAAGTTTTGGTAGAAAAAGGGTGGAAAAAGGATTCAGGGGTGGAAGTAGAAGTAATTCCCGGCATTTCCGCCATCAATTCCTGTGCGGCCTTATTGGGAGCACCGATCATGCATGATGCCTGCACTATTAGTTTAAGTGACCATTTAACACCGTGGGAATTAATCGAAAAAAGAATCGAAGCCGCAGCCCAAGCTGATTTTGTGATTGCCCTATACAATCCAAAAAGCGGAAGAAGAACAAGACAAATTGTCGAAGCACAAAAGATTCTCTTAAAATATCGGTCTCCTGAAACGCCGGTAGGTTTAGTGAAAAGTGCATACCGTGACAGTCAAAATATTGTCATGACCAATTTACAAGATATGCTTGACCATGAAATTGGGATGTTAACAACGGTAATTATTGGAAATTCTTCTACCTTTTTCTATGATGACCTAATGATTACGCCGCGCGGTTATCAACGAAAATATACGTTAAATCAGGCAGTCCAGCCGTTGAAACCGCATCAGCGTTTGCAAAAAGAAGCCGAACCATGGGCGTTGGAACAAATAGATGATGTAAAACCAATTAGGAATGATGACGCTGTTCAGGCTTCCAAGGAGACTGCAAAACAACTGGCAGAGGAAGCACTGCAAATGATTACTGGCGCAGGTGAGGGCTTTTCCCATATTGTTAAACAGCCCATCCAGACCATTTTTGAACTGGCGGTAAGTCCGGGTGTGGCAAATAAAAAGTTCACCCCAAAACAGATGCTTACTCTCTCAGAAGTTGTAGGGGAAGAAGGTGTGATGGAATATACGCAGGATCATTATATAAAACTGCAGATTGTAACCTCACAGCCAGATGAAATTGTGCAGAAATTAGAAGAAGCCAATTTTATAATTTCTCCGATTGGTGACGTTTTATCTGTAAAAGCCTGCGATTTTTGTGATGGAGAAAAGAAAGATTCGATTTCCTATGCCGAAGAACTGCATGAAAGGCTTGGTGGAATGGAACTCCCAAAAGAATTAAAAATTGGAGTGAACGGCTGCGGCATGGCGTGCTATGGAGCGGTGAAAGAGGATATTGGCCTAGTATACCGCAAAGGTGCCTTTGATTTATTTTTAGGGGCAAAGACAGCCGGAAGAAGTGCCCATTCCGGCCAAATTGTCGCGGAAGGAATTGCACCTGAGAAAATCGTCGGACTCGTTGAGGGGATTGTTCAAGAATACAAGGAAAAGGCCTATCCAAACGAGCGCTTCTATAAATTCTTTAAACGGGTAAAGCAGGTTAAAGGCTTCATCTATCAAGATATTACTCCGAAAATCAAAATTGAAGCAGCCGTGTGCGGAGAATAAATATAGTGGTCCATCTTTAAACAAAGGGGAGGAAATAGTTTGAAAGCAATATTATTTGTGGGTCATGGTAGTAAGGATCGCGAAGGGAATGATCAGGTCCGTCAATTCATTGAAGCGATGAGAAAGAATTGGGACGAGTCCATCCTCGTTCAGACGAGTTTTTTGGAATTTGAAAAACCAACCGTAAATCAGGGAATCGATGTATGTGTCGAAAAAGGAGCCGACCATATTTCGGTTATTCCGATTATGCTTTTGCAAGCCGGACATTCAAAAATTCATATTCCAGCGGCGATCGATGAGGCAAAAATAAAATATCCAGAAGTACAGTTTACCTATGGCCGGCCAATCGGCGTTCATGAGGAAACGTTTGAAATTTTAAAAACAAGATTAATCGAAATCGGCGAGAATCAGGATCAACCTGATCCTGATACGGCTGTTCTATTGTTAGGACGAGGCGGAAGCGACCCGGATGCGAATAGTGATTTATACAAGATTGCCAGATTACTATGGGAAAAAACAAACTACAAAATTGTTGAACCAGCTTTCATGGGGGTGACAAATCCTCTTGTAAACGAAGGAATTGAGCGGTGCTTAAAGCTTGGTGCAAAAAAAGTGATTATTTTGCCCTACTTTTTGTTTACAGGAATTTTGATTAAACGATTAGAAGAGATGATGCTGCCATTCGAACATCAATATCCAGCTATTAAATTCAAATTGGCAGGCTATTTTGGCTATCACCCTAAATTGCAAACCATCCTGGCAGAACGTGTTGAAGAAGCCCTTCAGGGTGAGGTGAAAATGAACTGCGATACCTGCCAATACCGTCTGGATGCAATGGAACATGTTCATCATCATCATCATGACCATGGCCATGGCCATCACCATCACGGACATGACCACCATCATGACGATCACGGCCATCACCATGAACACGAAGTGCACAAGGCAGGGGAACGAGGATGATTTTAGTCTTAGCTGGTACAAGTGATGCTCGGGCACTGGCTTTAGAAATATTGGAAGAGGGATATAGCCTCCTGGCTACGGTTGTAACGGATAATGCTGCAAATGAACTTCGGGAATCAGGCATTCCTGTCCAAACTGGAAGATTAACGGACGATGAAATGGTGAGTTTGATTGAAACAAAAGGAATTCAAGCGGTCGTCGATGCGAGTCATCCTTTTGCGGAAGAAGCATCGAAAAATGCAATAAGCGCAGCCCAAAAAGCAGGAGTTCCCTATATTCGATACGAGCGTGAGTCGCAAACCTTTCATTACGAAAAGATGAAGGTTGTAGAAAGCTACGAGGAAGCAGCAGACATCGCTGCTGCCAAAAAAGGGGTGGTGATGCTGACCACAGGAAGCAAAACGCTCCGGATTTTTACAGAAAAATTATTGGGAAAACCGGATATCCGTTTAATCGCCCGAATGCTGCCACGGATTGATAATATGGAAAAATGCGAACAATTCGGTCTGCCTCAAAAAAATATTGTCGCCATCCAAGGCCCATTTACCAAGGAGTTTGACCAAGCGCTTTATAAACAATATGGCGTAACCTTAATGATTACGAAAGAGAGCGGCAAGGTGGGTTCGGTCGATGAAAAGGTTGAAGCGGCAAAGGAACTTGGAATTGAGGTTATCATGATAGGACGTCCGAAAATTAATTACGGAAAGGTGTATTCGAATTTTTCCGATGTAGTAAAGGAATTACATAAAACGGTGGTTCCGCAAATGACCAAGTGAAAAAAGACATATATTTTAACAGAGGAGTGAAGGAAATGGATTTTCGTACAGAATTTAAACCATTAACGATACAGCCGGAGCAAATTGAAGGAAGAAGCTTTGAAATGATTAATGAAGAAATTGGGGAGCATTCCTTTACGGCGGAGCAGTATCCAATTGTACAGAGGATTATTCATGCATCCGCTGATTTTGAATTGGGAAAAAGCGTCCTTTTTCATCCGGATGCCATCCAAGCGGGAATACGGGCGATTCGCAGCGGTAAAAAAGTCGTTGCTGATGTTCAAATGATTCAAAGCGGGGCGAATAAAGCAAGAATTGAAAAATACGGAGGAGAAATACAAGTTTATATTTCCGATCCGGATGTAGTCCAAGAGGCGAAACGATTAAATACAACTAGAGCAATTATCTCGATGAGAAAAGCGGTGAAGGAAGTGGATGGAGGTATCTATGCAATTGGGAACGCACCGACTGCATTGCTTGAACTGATCCGCCTGGTTAAAGAAGGGGAGGCGAAACCAGATCTAGTGATTGGGCTGCCGGTCGGCTTTGTGTCCGCGGCTGAATCGAAAGAAGAATTAGCCAAGCTCGACATCCCATTTATCACCAATATTGGCCGAAAGGGCGGAAGTACCGTTACGGTTGCTGCCTTAAATGCGATTTCTATTCTTGCAGACCGGGTGTAGACCATGCAGGAAGTACCAAAAGGAAAACTGCGTGAAGGCTATACGACAGGGGCTTGCGCAACGGCAGCAACAAAGGCCGCACTGACGGCATTAATTACAGGGGAACCACAATCTGAGTCAACTATCTATTTGCCTGTTAAGCGATTCGCTACCTTTCAAACTGAAAGCTGTGAAGTCAATGAAGAGAAGGCAACGGCAAGCATCATAAAGGATGCGGGAGACGATCCGGATGCAACGCACGGAGCATTAATTATTTCAACTGTTTCATGGTCTGAGGAGCCAGGAATCATCTTAGACGGTGGTGTCGGGGTTGGCCGAGTCACAAAGGATGGTTTGCCAGTTCCTGTCGGAGAGGCGGCCATCAACCCCGTCCCTCGAAAAATGATCTGCAAGACAGCAGAAGGGGTTTTAAGCGATTTTGGCATCAAAAAAGGGATAAAAATTGTGATTTCAGTACCAGCCGGCGAAGAAATTGCCCAAAAAACGCTGAACGGACGCTTGGGTATTATTGGAGGAATATCAATCCTTGGTACACGAGGTATTGTCGTTCCCTTTTCAACAGCAGCTTATAAGGCAAGTATTATTCAGGCAATCAGCGTGGCACGGGCAAGCGGATGTGAGCATCTTGTCATTACTACTGGCGGCCGAAGTGAAAAATGTGCCATCAAACAATTTCCGGAACTCTCCGAGGAAGCTTTTGTCGAGATGGGCGACTTTGTTGGTTTTACACTGAAACAGTGTAAAAAGCAAGGTGTGAAAAGAGTTTCAATGGTCGGAATGATGGGGAAATTTTCAAAAGTTGCGATGGGGACGATGATGGTTCATTCGAAAAGTGCCCCTATTAATTTTGAGTTTTTAGCAGAAGTAGCCAGTAATGCAGGCGCAGATGCTACTTTGATAGAGGAAATTAAACAGGCAAATACCGCTTCCCAGGTAGGTGACATGATGGCTGCCCGTGGCTATTCTTCATTTTTTGAACAACTGAGTCGTAATTGCTGTCTCGCCGCGCTAAAGGAAGTGGACGGCGGGATTGCGGTAGACACCTCCTTATATACGATGAAGGGGGAGTTTTTAGGAAAGGCGGAAGTAATGGATGACATCGATTAAAATGATCGGTATTGGGGATGAAGGGAAATTAAGCCTGCTTCCCATGTATGAAAAGTGGATTGATGAGAGTGATATTTTAGTAGGAGGAAAGCGCCACCTTTCCTTTTTTTCGGAATATCAGGGAGAAAAAATCGTGATTGAGGGGGGGCTTTCATCGCTTGTAGACCGTTTGAAATCAGAGACTAAAAACGTTGTTATTTTGGCATCCGGTGATCCATTGTTTTATGGAATCGGCGGCTACTTATCTTCTAAAATCGATTTGGAAATTTATCCTCATTTAAGCTCTGTTCAGCTTGCGTTTGCTAAAATGGGAGAAAGATGGCAGGATGCTTACTTTACAAGTGTTCATGGAAGAAGCATGAAAGGGCTGGCACAGCGGATTGACGGGAAGGAAAAAGTCGCAATCTTAACGGATATGGACAATTCACCGAACAAAATTGCACAGTATTTGCTCTCCTTTGAGATGAATGAATATCAGGCGTTTGTCGGAGAGAACCTTGGTGGCCAAAATGAAAGATGCCGCTGGTTTAGCTTGGAGGAAATGCAGGATGCTGAGTTTACACCGCTAAATGTCATGGTTTTAAAGAAAACAGGTAAAACTCCACAATGGTCCATCGGTATAAACGATGAAGAATTTTTTCAACGAAAGCCGGATAAAGGATTAATCACTAAAAAAGAGATTCGGACTTTAAGCATCAGTGCCCTTCATTTAAAAGAGGACAGTATTGTTTGGGATATTGGTACCTGTACCGGTTCGGTTGCGATTGAAGCAGCTAAAATCGCCAGGGAAGGACAAATCTTTGCGATAGAGAAAAACGAAGGAGATTTGGAAAACTGCAAACAAAATCTAGTTAAGTTTCGTGTCGATGCAACGCTCTTCCAGGGGAAGGCCCCTGAAGGTTTAGACACGTTCCTAGATCCGGATGCGGTATTTATCGGTGGAACGGCTGGGGGGATGGGAGAAATCCTTGATATTTGCTGCAGCCGCCTTCGAGCGGACGGGCACATCGTCCTGAATGCCGTGACCATTGAAAATCTATCAGAAGCCATGTCGGCATTCAAGGAGCGGGGATTTGATACAGCGATTACGCTTGCACAAATTTCAAGAAGTAAGCCAATCTTGAATCTTACCAGATTTGATGCCTTAAATCCTATCTATATTATTGAAGCATGGCGCCAGGAAGGGGAATAAAGATGCTTGGTACACTATACGGCTTAGGTGTTGGCCCGGGAGACCCGGAGCTCATCACCGTGAAGGCATTTCGAAAATTAAAGGAATCATCTGTCATTGCCTATCCAAAAAAACAAAAAGGCAGCAAAAGCTATGCACACCGCATCATCGATGTTTATTTTCAGCCTCATGAAAAGGAAATGCTGGGGCTTGTGTTTCCAATGACAAAAGATGCAGCTACTCTGGAAAGAAAATGGGGCGAAACCGTGGAAAGTGTATGGGAGAAGCTCCAGGAAGGAAAAGATGTAGCCTTTGTAACAGAGGGTGATCCGCTTTTATATAGTACCTTCATTCATATGATGCGGTTAATGCAAGAGACTCATCCCGAAGTACCGATTGAAGTCGTACCGGGGATTTCTTCGATAAACGGAGCTGCTTCAAGGCTCGGCATTCCTTTAGCAGATGGGGATGAGCATGTGGCAATCGTTCCGGCCCGTGATGACTATGAAACAATGAAAAAAGTTATCGAGGACAATGATTGTGTTATTTTTATTAAAGTAGCAAAAGTAATCGATCTAATGCTTGAGGTATTACGAGATTTGGACTTAGTTCACAAAGCCTCCGTTGTCACAAAGGTAACATCAAATGAAGAGATTATTTGGCGGGCTGATGAGCTTGAAGGAGCAGAGCTTGAATACTTAACATTAATGGTGGTGAGAAAATGAAGCTATACATCATTGGGGCAGGCCCCGGAGACCCGGATTTAATCACAGTAAAAGGACTTCAACACCTTCAGGAAGCAGATGTGGTTCTATATGCGGATTCGCTTGTCAATGAAGAATTAATTGCCAAAGCGAAACCTTCTGCAGAAGTGATGAAAACGGCAGGCATGCATTTAGAGGAAATGGTTGAGATCATGGTGAGTCAAATTCAACAAGGGAAAAAGGTGGTTCGCGTTCACACAGGGGACCCTGCTGTGTATGGTGCCATTATGGAGCAAATGGTTCTTTTGAAACAGAAAGGAATTGACGTGGAGATTGTTCCCGGTGTCAGCTCCGTTTTTGCAGCGGCGGCTGCGGCGCAGGCCGAATTGACGATCCCTGATTTAACGCAAACCCTCATTTTAACAAGGGCCGAGGGCAGGACGCCTGTACCTGAACGTGAGAAGCTTGCCGATTTGGCAAAACATCATTGTACGATTGCGCTTTTCTTAAGTGCGACCTTAACTAAAAAACTGGTAAAAGAACTAACAGAGGCTGGTTGGAGCAAGGATACTCCAGTTGCTGTCGTATATAAAGCATCGTGGCCGGATGAAAAAATTGTCCGGACTACATTGGAACGTTTAGATGAAGATATGCGGACAAACGGGATTCGAAAACAGGCAATGATTTTAGCGGGTTGGGCACTTGATGAAAACATCCATGACCAAAATTACCGTTCGAAGCTCTACGATAAAACCTTTACGCACGGATTCCGCCGGGGGGTGGAGTCTTCATGATTGAGCTTCAGGAAGAAAAAATGGCTGCAATTGTGCAGAAGGGCGATTATGCGATTGTTGCCATCACGAAGCATGGAGTGGAACTGGCCCGAAAGCTTGGGTCTTCTTTTCAACATGCAGATGTCTACTATATGGGCAAATTTGAAAAAGGGGATGAAGCGGCGAAGGGCATTCAAATGTTTACCGGAAGTGTCCGCCTGCTGCTGCCTTCCCTTTTTGAAGCTTATAAGGGTCTGATCATTATTATTTCCCTCGGTGCCGTTGTCCGGATGATTGCGCCGCTGTTAAAGGATAAGAAAACCGATCCTGGAGTTGTTGTCATTGACGATAAAGGCGAACATGTCATCAGCGTTCTTTCAGGGCACATCGGGGGAGCCAATGAATTGACGAAAGAAGTTGCTGCGGCTTTAAACGCACGGCCAGTCATTACTACCGCTTCCGATGTGCAGGGGACGATTCCGGTTGATTTATTTGGAAAGCGTTTTGGTTGGGTATGGGATTCCGCAGAAAAGCTGACCCCTGTTAGTGCTGCAGTCGTGAATGAAGAAAAAATTGCAGTTGTACAAGAGTCGGGGGAAAAAGAATGGTGGGATTATGGACCTTCGATTCCGGATAATATTAAGTTATATGATTCCATTCCGGAAGCATTGGCAGCCAAACCGGACGCTGCTCTGGTCATTACCCATCGGAAGCTTTCGAAAGAAGAAGCGGTTATTTTACATAATGGAGTGTTATATCGCCCAAAGGTAATTGTCCTTGGGATCGGCTGCAATCGGGGGACAGCTTCTGAGGAAATTGAAGCGGTTATCGAGGCAACCTTGGAGGAATTACGTTTTTCCAAGAAAAGTGTCAAAGCCATTTGCACCATTGATATAAAAAAAGATGAAGCAGGATTGCTTGAAGTCGTGAATAAAAACAATTGGGAGTTTATTTATTTTACACCCACAGAGCTGAATTCAGTTAAAATTGAAACGCCTTCAGATACGGTTTTTAAATATACAGGTGCTTATGGAGTAAGTGAACCAGCAGCAATTCTTTATAGCGGAGCAAAAAAATTGGAGCTTGTCAAAAAGAAATCAGGAAATGTGACAATCTCAGTTGCCATCATTCCAAATTAATTATTGTGGGAGGGGATTTCATGTCAAGTCGTAGACTTGTCATTGCCGGTACAGGCAGCGGGGTTGGAAAAACAACCTTAACCATCGGGCTGATGTCGGCATTAAAGAAAAAGGGTTACACCGTTCAGGGGTTTAAATGCGGTCCCGATTATATTGATCCGACATACCATACGGCAGTTACCGGGAGAATATCCAGGAATATTGACAGCTGGATGCTGGACCACGAATTGGTAAAGGAAATTATGATCCGGGCAAGTGAGAGGGCGGATATATCCATTATAGAAGGTGTAATGGGCTTCTATGACGGTAAAAACCCAATGAATAATAGCGGTTCGACTGCAGAAATCAGTATCATTACGAAAAGTCCGGTGGTGCTGGTGGTCAATTGTTCCAGTATGGCCCGAAGTGCTGCTGCGATTGTAAAGGGATTCCAGGTATTTTTAGAAGAAGCCAATATTGTCGGTGTGATTGCCAATCGCGTTGGCAGTGAAGGGCATTTTAAACTTGTTAAAACGGCAATTGAACAAGAATGCGGCATACCGGTCCTTGGGTATTTGCAAAAGGATTCAGATCTTGCCATTCCTGAGCGGCATCTTGGCTTGATTCCCTCAGTGGAACGGGGCGAACTGGATTCATTTTTTAATCAGCTTGGCGACCTGGTTCTTGAAACCATCGATGTGGACGCCCTTTTTGAAGTAGCGAAAGCTTCGCCCTTAGAAATAAAAGAATCGCAGTTTATGAGCAGGGAAAGGAATAAAGTACGAATTGCCGTTGCAAGAGATGCGGCGTTTAATTTTTATTATCAGGAAAACCTTGAATTGTTAGAAGCATTCGGTGCGGAGCTTATTGAATTTTCTCCGCTAAAGGGTGAAACGGTTCCTGACAATGTAGACGGCTTATATATCGGCGGCGGTTTTCCAGAAGAATTTGCAGCCGTGCTCCAAGAAAAAACAGAGGTCAATCAATCGATTCGGGCAGCGATTGAAAAAGAAACGCCAACATTGGCGGAGTGCGGCGGCTTTATGTATTTAACGGAATCGATTGAAACAACGGATGGAAAAAATTATGAAATGGTCGGAATGATCCCGGGCAAGGTAAAAATGCAAACGAATCTTGCTGCCTTAGGGTATCGGGAAATCACACCAGAAGAAGGAAATTTCTTATTAGAGGGGAATTTGACCGCCAGGGGCCATGAGTTTCATTATTCCACCTTTCAGCCTACAACGGAAATTCAGCATGCTTATCAAACAAAGGGAATGCGCGGCTTTAAACAAGAAGGGTATATGAACGGGAATTTAATTGCCGGTTATACTCATTTTCATTTTGGCTCATGTCCTCATCTTGTGGAAAACTGGATTAAGAAATGTAAGGAGTTTCAAAACAGGAGGATCCCACAATGAATGACATGTTTTCCAAGATTGAGCCATTAGATCAAGAAATGGGTCGAAAGGTCCGTGAATATATTGATACCTTGACGAAACCAACGGGAAGTTTAGGAAGATTAGAAGAATTGGCCGTTCTTTTGGCAGAAATGACCTCAGAGTCTTTTCCAGTAGTTTCGCCGCCAGGGGTGATTGTGTTTGCCGCTGACCACGGTATAGTCGATGAAGGAGTATCCGCTTTTCCGCAGGAAGTTACCGTGCAAATGGTAATGAACTTTCTAAACAGCGGCGCCGCTATCAATGTCTTTAGCAGACAAATCGGCGCAGCCTTTGAAGTAGTGGATATTGGAGTTGCAGCGGATATCGAGGCAGAAGGGGTAATAAATCGAAAAGTACGGTATGGCACAGCGAATTTTTGCAAACAGGACGCAATGACGAGAGAAGAAGTTCAAAAAGCGATTGCAGTTGGTTTTGAAAGAGCCGAAAATATGATTCACCAAGGCAGCAAATGTCTAATCCTTGGAGAAATGGGAATAGGCAATACGACTCCGAGCAGTGCAATTTTAGCTGTATTGAGCGGCCAAGATGTCAGTGGTCTTGTCGGCAGGGGAACGGGAATTGCTGCCGAAAAGATTCTCCATAAGCAAGAGGTCATTGAAAAAGCTTTAAAAGAAAGAAAACCTGACCGGAATGACCCCATCGATATCTTGGCAAAAGTGGGCGGATTGGAAATTGCGGGCATGACAGGTGCGATGTTAGCAGCAGCGGCAAATCGGGTTCCTATTCTACTAGATGGTTTTATATGTACAATATCAGCACTAATGGCAAAGGAGATTTGCAGTACAGCTAGTGATTATATGATTGCCGGACATCGTTCCGTCGAACCTGGACACAAAACAGCCCTTCAATTATTAGGAAAGGAACAGATACTTGATTTGGATTTACGTTTAGGCGAAGGAAGCGGTGCGGCAGTTGCCTTTCCGATTTTACAATCGGCTACTTTGATGCTGAAAGAAATGGCCACTTTTACATCTGCCGGAATTTCAAAAGAATAATGGGGAGATAGGATATGACAAATGGAAAAGTGTACCTTGTTGGTGCAGGACCGGGAGACCCTAAGCTGATTACTGTTTATGGGATGGAGTGCATCCAAAAAGCGGATGTCATTTTATATGACCGCTTAGTGAATGAGGCCCTGCTGCAATATGCAAAAGAGGGGGCAGAGCTGATTTTTTGCGGAAAGCTTCCTGGAAAACATCAAATTATTCAGGATCAAATTCACGAGCTCTTGATAGAAAAAGCATCCCAAGGAAAGATTGTTACCAGATTAAAGGGGGGCGATCCATGTATATTTGGCCGTGTGGGGGAAGAAGCGGAAGTTTTAGCTAATCACCAAATCCAATACGAAATTGTGCCGGGAATTACTTCTGGAATCGCTGCTCCTGCCTATGCAGGGATTCCTGTTACCCATCGTGATTTTGCGTCATCGTTCGCGATTGTTACAGGTCACGGCCGGGCTGAAAAGGAAGAAGACCATTTGAATTGGTCCGCGCTTGCCCACGGAATCGATACAATTGCCTTTTATATGGGGATTGGGAATTTAAATTATATTTGTTCTCAATTAATCGAACATGGAAAAAACCCTCTCACTCCTGCAGCCATTATTCAATGGGGAACAACGGCACAGCAAAAAACGATAACCGGAAACTTAGTCAATATAGAGGAGCTTGCTGAAAAAGCGGGCATTACTCATCCAGCCATTGTTTTGGTTGGTGAAGTTGTTAAGATTCGGGAAAAAATAAAATGGTTTCAGGAACGGGAAGACAAAATCGGAGTGAGCATAGGGAGGGAGTAGCATGTCCATCATTGCAGAAATCAAAAATCGGCGGGCGATTCGTGATTATGCCGAGAGAGATGTCGAAGATGAAAAAATAAACACTTTATTAGATGCCGCAACATGGGCTCCAAATGATCGAATGAGAGAACCATGGAGCTTTTATGTAATAAAAGGAGAAGCCAAAAAACGCTACGAAATTTTGGCTTCTGAATATTTACAGGAGCGCTTTCCAACCAAACCCCATTTAGTAGAAAGTTCCTTAAAAGTCCTGAAAACCACACCTGTTCACATTGTGGCTGCGGCCGATATCGTACCAGGCGATGAGGAGGCAACACGGGACAACGAATACGCTGTATGCTGTGCCATTCATTCGATGTGGCTTGCTGCAAGAGAATTGGGATTGGGTTTTGTTTGGAGGACAAGAGGGGTAGGACTAGTAGGAGATCATCGCATGTATGACTTCATTGGCTCACCGGAAAACAAAAAAATAATCGGAAATCTTTTTATTGGGTATCCGGATGATCAAGCAATAATCAAATTGCCGGCTCGAACCCCCTATCAACAGAAAACAATCTGGCTGTAAAAGGAAGAATTAGTAGAATAAGTACATAGGAGTTTTCTAAATGAGAATAGGAAAGGGAAGCTGTCACGGAACATTCGGAGAACTCCTGCAGGGAATAATCGATGAAAAACCAATATTAATCACGTTTCCTATCCCGCAATTGAAAAGTGAGGCTGTTTTTATCCCAAATCCCGCCGCGCCTGAAATGAGGGTGGCAGATTTAAAAGTAAAAGCATTGAAAGCGGGAGAATTGCTGACTCAACAGTTTGGGTTGCCAAGCGGCGGCCGCCTCGAGATTCGTTCCAATATTCCAGAAGGCAAAGGAATGGCCAGCAGTTCTGCTGATGTAATAGCAGCCATAAAGGCCATTGCAGATAGTTACTCACTCCCTTTAACGAAAGAAATAATTTCTGCTATATCAGTGAGAATCGAGCCAACTGATGGAGTGATGTACGATGAAGTGGTCGCCTATGACTATATTCATGGTGAACTGCTTGAAAGCTTTGGGACACTGCCTCCGTTCATTTTACTTGGGATCGATCTTGGAGGGGGCGTCGATACCATTCAATTTAATCAATTTGAAAAAGGATATAATCAGCACGATCGAGAGTGTTTTTTAGAAGCGTATGAATGGATACGGGAGGGTTTCAAGCTCAAGAATATATCGTTGATTTGTAAGGGAGCGACCATCAGTGCCCGTGTGAATCAAAAAGTCATGTCAAAACCTTTTTTAAATGAATTTATTGATCTTGCCGATGCTTTTCAAGGCGGGGTTGTTGTCGCCCATAGTGGAACGGTAATGGGGATTTTACTAGATGGGAATATCCTGAACCGAAATGAGGTTATTTTACATTTAACGAGGAAAATTTCTGAAATGGTTAAAAACTCAAATATAAAGGTCTTTAATTTTATATCAGAGGTGGAGGAGTATCCATGCAAAAGGAAGACAAAAATGCCATTTATAATGTGATCTTTAAAAGAAGAGATGTTCGCAGTTTTCTTCCTGACCCTATTTCTCCCGAGATCATCGATCGTGTGCTAACAGCAGCACATCATGCCCCATCAGTAGGATTTATGCAGCCATGGAATTTTATCTTAGTAAGTTCAGGTGAAATAAAAGAAAGGCTTGCCTGGGCGGCAGAAAAAGAGCGAAAAGCATTGGCCATACACTATGAGGAAGAACGTGCGGAGCAATTTTTAAGTTTAAAGGTTGAAGGGATAAAACAAGCGCCATTGACCATTTGTGTCACATGTGATCCTACACGAGGCGGATCTCATGTATTAGGAAGAAACTCAATACCAGAAACGGATATTCTTTCCGTTGCGTGTGCCATTCAAAATATGTGGCTTGCGACATGTGCGGAAGGATTGGCGATGGGGTGGGTCAGTTTTTATAAAAAAAGTGATGTAAGAGATATCCTGCAAATTCCTCCGCATATTGATCCAATTGCCTTAATTTCGATTGGCTACACAAATGAATACCCTTCCTCTCCAATACTAGAGCAAGTCAATTGGGAAAAAAGACGCACGCTTCAGCAACTAATTTTTCATGAGACATGGGGAAAATAAAGAAACCATCTTAGGAGGAAAATATGGAGACCTTTTCATTAATTCTATTAGTATTTGTGCTGGGCCTCCGGCATGGATTAGATGCCGACCACCTGGCATGTATTGATGGATTAACACGATATAATTTGCGGATGAATAGTCCGATTGCCCGCTGGGTGGGGACACTGTTTTCTTTTGGGCATGGGTTTGTGGTCGCAAGTGTTGCCGTTATTTTAGGCGTTTTTATAAAGGATTTTAAGATCCCGGTTTATGTTGATACATTTGTGACCTGGATTTCGGTATTGTCACTTTTTAGTATTGGTACATTAAATGTCTATAATCTATTGAAGACAAACCCAGAATCGGATAAAAATTTTCAGGTTAGCGGAATAAAAGGGAAGTTTATTCCCCGTGCTGCAAAAGAAACGACCAATCCATTTATCGTCATTCTCATTGGCGGGCTTTTTGCAATGGCTGCAGATACGGTAAGCCAAACATCCATGTGGGCGATTGCTGCCGGAAATTCGGGAAAATATATGCCTATCATACTCGGAATCGTCTTTATGGTCGGCATGATGGTAACCGATACGATCGATTCATTTGTTGCTTTCCGTATGGTAAGTCATTCAACACGGCTAGGACAGTCTGCCTCGAGAATAATGGGATGGATCATTGTGTCTTTGGCCTATGGTGTTTCCTTTTATGAAGCCTTTACCTATTTTTATCCTCGGGCAGAAGTAGATTTTGAAATTGTCGGAGTTATCATTTTCGTTTCCATGGTCATTTGTTTCGGTCTAATCACCTTTAAAGTTAAAAGAAAAGTCAACATTACAATCGATTAGAAAAATAAAACTTGCAGCTAAACGTCTTTTTGGACGAATGCTGCAAGTTTATTTTGTAAGGCTTATTGATTGCTTTTTAAGGCTTCGCAGATAAATACCCGAGTATCGCAGATAATTGATCCAGTAACGCAGATAAATACCTGAGTAACGCAGATAAATATTAAATTATCGCAGATAAATCATTCTTTTAAACTTTTACCCATCCCTTTTAAGAAATGAATACCAAATCCCACGGCCCGATTGATATCCGGGTCATTCAAAGCCTTCATGAGGTCAAACATTTTGACCTTTTTATTACTTTGGACAAAATCAGTTCCCTCATTCATCCCAGCTGCCATACTGCTGACCAGCTTTTTTGTTTGTTCCGGTTTAAAATCGGTAAAGGCCATTGAGGCACTCATAAAGTTATTGATAAAATTTGTCACTGGCTCACGGTTGACTTGATTCAGAGCAATTTCAGCGATTTTTTCTTTAGCCTGGAGCATGGCATTTGCCGAATCCAGGATTCCGGTCTCATGGAGTTCACCAACTAAATTCATGAGGTTATTCAGAGCTGCTTCTTTCTCTGCCAACTGTGCTTGTAAATTCGCGATTTTTTTACTCTCGATTTCTTCTTTTGCAGGAATTTCTTTTTTTATTATCGTAATAGGCTGTGCCAACGTAACGACCTCCTTATTTATCTGTCAAATGAACATACCCAGGACGATTCCATTTACGCTCTACCTCGACTCCGTTTTGAGGGTTGCGTTGTTTATTTCGCGGGTTTGTTTTTGGCAGCGGATTTTTTCCATCTACATTGATAAGCTCCATCTGCACTTTCATTTGTTTATAAGCAGGGGTATTGGTCCGTAAATCGGTTGTCGTTCCAATTAAAAAGTTAATCGCTGAATCCTTATCCGTTGAATTCATCGGCAAGTAAAGTTCATTTGCTTTCACCCGATCGGTAACAAGCGCTGGTAACTTTAAGGCGCCAAATGGTGAGACAAGCCGGACGATGGAGCCATTTTGGACACCTCTTTCTTTAGCTAGCTCCGGCGACACCTCGACAAAAATTTGAGGGACTTTTGCCTGGATTCCAGTTGATTTATTTGTTAAATTTCCTTCATGAAAGTGCTCAAGCATCCGGCCGTTGTTAATGTGCAAATCATATTCATCCGGAAATTGCTCAGGAACAATCCAATCGGATAGCGAGAAGCGAGCCTTTTTATCCGGAAAGTTAAAGCCATCCACATAAAGGAGCGGCGTGCTGACCCCTTCAAGGCTTCCCCATAAGAAGCTGTTCCAGTCCTCAAGGTTCTCATAATTTGCCTGACTGAAAAGAGGGGAGAGGCTCGCCATTTCGGCAAAAATTTCACTTGGATGGTTAAAGTTCCAGCCGGCTCCAAACCGATTGGCAATTTCCTGGATAATCCACCAATCCGGCTTTGATTCGCCAAGCGTCGGCAATACTTGATACAGACGCTGGACCCGCCGTTCGGTATTCGTAAAGGTTCCTTCTTTTTCAAGCGATGGCGCCGCTGGTAAAATAACATCCGCATATTGAGCTGTTCTCGAGAAAAATAGATCCTGGACAACAAAGAAATCAAGGCTGGATAACGCATCATGAACATGATTCGCATTTGCATCCACAAGCGCCATATCTTCGCCAATTAAATACATGGCCTTCATGGAGCCTTGTTTAATGGCCTTTAGCATTTCGATACTGTCAAGACCTGGCACTCCATCAATCATTACACCATATGCCCTTTCAAATTTGGAACGTGCTTGATCGTCGGTTACATGCTGATAACCTGGAAGCCAGCCGGGCAGTGTTCCCATATCACAGGCCCCTTGGACATTATTGTGGCCACGAAGCGGATAGGCGCCGGCACCAGGACGGCGGTAGTTCCCTGTTGCAAGAAGCAGGTTTGAAATGGCAGCGGAGGTTTCGGAACCGCCTTTGTTTTGAGTGACGCCCATGCCCCAAAGAATGCACGTACCGTCAGCATTGCGGATCATTTCCGCTACTTGAATCAGCGATTCTTGAGAAATCCCCGTGATGGTTTCGGCATACTCTAATGTGTATTTTTCAAGGACCGTTTTAAAATCATCAAAAAAATTGACGTTTTCATCGATAAATTTTTGATCATGCCAGCCTTGGTCTATGAGATATTTGGTTACAGCCATCAGCCATACTTGATCCGTGCCTTGTTTTGGGCTGATAAAAATATCCGAACGCTCGGCCATTTCGTTTTTACGCAGGTCTGCCACAATTAACTTTTGGCCGTGAAGCTTATGGGCCCGTTTTACACGAGTGGCTAAGACGGGATGACCTTCAGCCGGGTTGGCACCGACAATGATGACAAGTTCTGCTTTGGCAATATCTTTAATCGTGCCTGCATCCCCGCCCATCCCGACAGTCCGGAATAATCCATCTGTTGCCGGTGACTGGCAGTAGCGGGAACAGTTATCGACATTGTTTGTCTGAAACACTTGACGAGCCAGCTTTTGCATTAAATAATTTTCTTCATTTGTTATTTTGGAAGAAGAGACAAACCCAATAGAGCCAGGTCCATTTTCTTGTTGAATCGCGCCTAATCTGCTTGCAACCAAGGAGAGGGCTTCCTCCCATGTAGCTTCAACAAATTCACCATTTTTCCGGATCAATGGTTTCGTAATCCGCTCCTCGCTATTGACGAAATCCCAGCCGAATTTTCCTTTAATGCAAGTAGAGATAGCATTTACTGGAGCATCATGAGAAGGTTGGACTTTAAGAATTTTCCGGCCTTTTGTCCAAACTTCAAAGGAACAGCCGACACCGCAAAACGTACAAACGGTTTTGGTCTTTTTTGTGCGTGTTTCGCGCATGGCCGCTTCAGCTTCAGAGACAGCTAGAATACCAGAATAACCGGGTTCGACTTCTTTTACTAAATCAATCATCGAAGTGAGCAGGCCTTTGTTCATTCCGCTCATAAATCCAGCTTCGCCGAGTATTGATTTTTCCATTAAAGCATTACATGGACAAATCGTAACGCATTGCCCGCAGCTGACACAGGAGGAATCATTGATCTTTACGCCGTTATCCCAAAGAACCCGAGGCCGCTCTCTTTCCCAATCGATGGAAAGAGTTTCATTTACCTGGAGATTTTGGCATACCTCGACACATTGTCCGCAAGCGATACATTGATTCGGGTCGTAGCGGTAAAAGGGATGCGACATGTCTACCGCATCTGCGTCTTCCTTTGGAGTGTAAGGATATTTTTGGTGCTCGATTTCCATTAATTCCACGGTGTTATGTATTTTACAGTTCCCGTTATTGTTATCACAAACGGTGCAGTATAGAAGGTGGTTTTCCAATAGGCGATCCATCGCTTCTGTTTGTGCGTTTTTCGCGCGCGGTGAAGAGAGTGAAATGTCCATCCCATTTGTAATGGCGGTCGAACAGGAGCGGACGAGCCTTCCATCGACTTCGACGATACAGGTATCGCAGGTTTGGATCGGATCCACCTCTGGAACATAACATACCTGTGGATGGGGGATTTCGTTTTGATTGATGATTTCTAGAATGGTTGCTCCTGGCTTTGCTGTATAGCTTTGGTTATTAATTTTGACGGTAACCATTTTGTCGTTCATGTGTTGGGACCCCCTTGTTTTATAGTTTTCGTTTTTAAAAAAGGTGTTTCAGTGTAAAATTACACCTTAAATTCGGGCTTTTGGATTTTTATCCGCGATTCCAGAGCATTTATCCGCGAATTTATCGAACTTATCCGCGAATCTCGATAATTTATCCGCGTATCTAAGATAATTATCCGCGAATCAAAAAATAATCGATTTTTTTAAACAAAAAACTCCACCACGAACACAGCTGCCTGTTCATTCCAGGCAGTTGGTTGCATGGTGGAGTAGTTTAATAGCAGTCCTTGCAATTAGACCAATCCAATTTTTAATTTAAAAGAAAGACCCCATACAATCCTTATACCGAGTCCATCATCATTAATATTATAATTATAGTGTTTATCATAAAAAATGGCAATATCGAAATTTCTCTCAGGAGGTTTCCCTTTATTTTTATAAACTTATCCTTTACTATTTTAGTAAATGTTTAGAACTACCGGGGGATTGTAAAATGTCAAAAGTGATCCATGAATTCAATGATATTATTCGCAAGCTGCGGAAAGACCTGTTTGGAAAAGGGCCGGAAAGAATTCATACCGTATTTACTGAAAACATGGCGGTTTCAACGCTTTATGGAAATTTAACGCCAACGGAAAAATTTATTTCCCAAACACCGGATGGAGAAGAAATGATTCATATGGCAAGGACAAAAATGGTCCAAAAGGTCTATTCTGAAAATCTTCCCGAAGGCTTGGAAGAAGTGGTCGGGGCTAAATTAATCCATCTTTTTTCAGACATAAAAGTTAAAGAAGATATTGCAGTTTCCGTTTTTGTGTTTGATCAAAACATATCTTCATAGGAGGGAGTGTGTATGAATCTAGTTAAAAATCAACGAGAGATCCTCCAGTTTAAAAATGGACGTTTCACGCAGGTCGCGGACAACGTTGTAACGGAATTTCCCGTTACGATAAAAATAAATGGCGAGGAGTTTGTGACACTTGTATGTACCCCGGAGTATATCGAGGATATGGTGGTTGGTTTTCTTGCATCTGAAGGGGTTCTTCGCCAATATAAAGAGATTGACGACATTTGGATTCAGGAAAAAGAGGGAATTGTTCACATTGAAACTTCAAAAAGTAATCCTTTTTATCAAAAACTTCAAGGAAAGCGCTTTATTACTTCCTGCTGTGGGAATAGCCGTCAAGGATTTGTTTTCGTGAATGATGCGATGACAGCGAAGAAAATGGGTGGCCACTATCATGTAAACGTATCAGTTCACGATTGTTTCCGGTTTATCGAGGAATTGGAGAATGCTGCGATAATTTTTCATGAAACAGGTGGAGCTCATACGGCTGCATTATGTGATACGGATGGGATTGTTTTAAGCCGGACTGATATCGGCAGGCATAATGCTCTGGATAAAATATACGGGTATTGTTTGAAAAATAATATTTCTGTTGCCGATAAATTGATTGTTTTCAGCGGCCGGATCTCTTCGGAAATTTTGTTAAAGGTAGCAAAAATTGGCTGCGAGGTGATTCTGTCGAAATCGGCACCAACGGAACTTGCCCTGGAGTTGGCTGATGACCTCGGCATTACCACAATCGGGTTTATCCGGAATGAGTCGTTGAATGTTTATACCCATCCGGGACGGATTGTTGGAATGAGATGATTTTTAAAAGGACAAAATGAACGGGATTCCTTTTATTGACGTTTTCTATGTCCCTAATAAATTTTGTCCTTAAAAAAGCTAGTTCCTACTGTCTAAGTTTCTTGATAATAAACGCTTCAAGTTTTTCCCACGGAAGAATATTCTTTAAGAATAAGTTTGATTTTACACCTTTCCCAATCGGATACCTTAGTTTAGGCGGCCTTTCCTGAGTAGCAATTTCAGATACCAATTTTGCTACTTCCATTGGGTTTCCATAACCTGTTTTTCCATTATCAATTTCTTTCAAGATGCTTTTCATATAAGTAGCATAAGGGGAATCAGTATCGACCATCAAGTCATCAACACTTGTCCAAATATTCGTTTGATAGGAACCAGGCTCTATTAACGACACATCAATTCCTAAAGGTTTAAGCTCGAGCCTCAAGCTTTCACTATACCCTTCAAGTGCATGCTTTGAGGCTGAATAGGCAGATAACCCGGGGAATCCAAACCTTCCACTCATACTGCTCATATTGATAATTCTTCCTCGGCCATTTGCTCTCATAAACGGAAGAACGGCATTTGTCACAGCAATTAAACCAAAAAAATTGGTTTCAAATTGCTTTCGGTAGTCTTCGATCGAGAGTTCCTCGCTAAATCCCCCAACAGCAAAACCCGCATTGTTAACCAACACATCGACCGATGGCCACTCAGGTAGAAAACTTTTAAACTCATTAATTGACTCAGGTGAAGTCACATCAAGTAGATGGACATGAATGTAATCCACTACCTGCTTTTCTTTTGCCAATTCTAAAAGCTGGTCAGATTTAGTCAAATTCCTCATCGTTGCAATAACCGTAAAACCCCTTAATGCCAATTCGATAACAGTCAACAAACCAAAACCACTCGAGGAACCCGTTACAATTGCCGTTTTTTTCTCCATATTTCTCCTTTATAAAAAAACATTTTATTTTATTAAAATATAACAGAGTTGGATCGCATAGAAAAAAGTATGAATTTATTCATAGTATAGTATATTTAAATGTGTACATACCAACTGGAAGAGAGGGAATACCATGAACAAAGATTTTTACGTAAAAAATCGAAATCAGTTGTATGAAAAAATGGAGGAGCGTTCACTGCTTGTTTTGTTTGCCGGGAAAGCCCCGCAAAAATCGGCTGATGAAGCCTATAGGTTCGTGCCCAACCGCAATTTTCTTTATTTAACAGGGATTGATAAGCCTAATATTGTTTTTCTCGCCCATAAAACAAATGATAGTGTACAAGAATATCTTTTTATTGAAAAATCAGACCCTGTATGGGAAAAATGGGTTGGAAAGTCTATTACCAAAGAAGAGGCTGCGAATGTCTCAGGAATCAACAACATTCAATTCATCGAACAATTTGAAACCTTCCTATCGCGAACATTTTTAACAAATGTACTATCAAATATATATCTAGACCTAGAACGAAGAGAGATTGACGAAGTTATGACAAAAGCGCAGCAATTTGCTCAGAAAATCCATGGTAATTATCCTTACCTGCAAATTAAGAATGTTTACCCTGATATTTGTGAGCTGCGTGTATTTAAAACTCCTGAAGAAATTGAAAAAATTAAAAAAGCCATTGAGATTACGAATAAAGGAATTAAAAACTTAATGAGCCATGCTAAAGCCGGCATGAAGGAAAATCAGCTTGAAGCATACTTTGATTTTACGCTTAAGTCGGAAGGAGTACGTAATTACGCCTTTCCAACGATTGTAGCAAGCGGCAAAAATGGCACGATCCTTCACTATGAAAAAAATAATGCAACCGTTGAGGACGGCAGTCTCGTTCTGCTTGATTTAGGTGCGCAATATGACTATTACAATGGGGATATCAGCTACACCTTTCCGGTGAACGGTAAATTCACTGAAAAACAAAAAACTTTTTACAACATTGTTTTAAAAGCATTAAGAGAAACTACGGCTCTTATTAAACCAGGTGTTCCACATCCAAAACTGAATGAACACACAAAGAAAGTTTTAGCTCAAGAGTGCATGAATGTAGGATTGATTAAGGAAGAAAGCGAAATCGGAAAATATTATTATCATGGTGTGAGCCATTTTCTTGGTCTTGATACCCATGATGTGGGCGACTATAAGGATTTGATCCTAAAACCAGGAATGGTGTTAACGGTTGAGCCAGGATTATATATCGAAGAGGAAGAAATCGGAATCCGGATTGAAGACGATGTTCTAGTAACAGAAGACAGTCACGAAGTGCTATCAAAAGACATTTTTCGCTCGGTTGAAGAAATAGAAGCATTTATGAATAAATAATTTTAAGAGCTGCCTATGTTTTTTAAAACATTATGATAAAATAATGTTTAACTAAACATATGGAGGCAACTATGCTAACTTTTGAAGAAAAACTTGCGATTATCGAAACATTTCCTGAATTGGAGCGGGTAACTGTTTCATTAGGACGTGTCAATTTCCAATTTAATGAAAGTGTTTATGAAAAGAAGAATGTAGTTTATCACCTGCATCCGAATGGAAATGGCTTTGTCTATGGGGGGCGTATTCCAAATTACAAAACAGATGACAAAGGGATGGTCAACATCCGTGACTTTTCTGCCGAGGACTTAAAACAATTGATAAAAGATGCAATTACTAGCTTATCTGCTGTCGAAAAACCAATCGCAGAAGAAGCTATTATTGGCGACCTTGAAGAAGAACGCTGGGTGAATGATCAGAAGGAAACGCTTCTTTTAATCAATGAAGACGAAACCTGGAATATATATTTCGGCTTAAATCTAGAAGAAACCTTCAGTACCTATGAAGAAGCAGAAGTGTTTCTAGTAGAAGAAGGCTTTAGAAGAGCCTAATGAAAAAACAATTCCGAACAAAAATTTGTTCGGAGTTGTTTTATTTTTATGACAGTGCTCGCAACCCAATGACCCCAATAATAATTAAAATAACACTTAGCATCCGCCCGATGTTTTTCGATTCTCCCAAAAGGTACATGTTAATTAACACTGCACCTGCTGTCCCAATTCCGACCCAAACGATATAGGCAATACTCAGCTGCAAGAAATGGAAGGAGGTATATAAAAAAGCAAATGAGGCACAAAAACCGCCAATGTATAAAAAACCATTTTTTAATGATTTCTGTTGACTATACAATTTTAGCCCCGCGGCACCGGTAACCTCACATGCTGCTGCTAAAAAAACAAACAACCAGCCCATGCTCAGGCAGCCCCTTTCATGGATTTTTTATCCTCCGATTTGTTATCAGCCAGATTTAAACCAATGACTCCGATTATTATTAGTCCGATAAACAAAATCATACCCGTATTAATGCTCCCGCCAAATAGGAAGACATCCATTAATACCGTTCCAATTGCCCCGATTCCAGAAAAGATGGCATAAACCGTGCCTGTCGGAAGGGTGGCACAGGCATTCGGGAGAAAATGGAAATCAGTAAGAATGACTGCAATGACAAGTGCCCATTCCCACCACGTGTCGGCTGTATTGAAACCGTATACCCAAATTAATTCAAACAAACAAGTTAAAGCTACATAAAACCAGGCTTTATTCAAACCACTCACCTCTAGCATAATGCCCGAATTATATTTATATTACCCCAAATGTAATGCTCACATTAAAATAGGATACCACTTTGAGGTCCCTGCCACCACACGAATTTTATAGTTTTTGGTCGAATGTGAAGAGAAATCATGATGAATTTATTTCTTTTTTATATAATGTAAGAGGAGAATTTTGAAGTTTCTGTTTGGAGTGAAGTATTTTGAGTCGATCTTTTGCTAAATGCTATGATTTTTTTATGAGTCCTTTGGAAAATAAAAAATTTAATGGGATTCGGAAGGATCTTCTTTCGAGGGCAGGGGGAAGTGTTCTTGAATTGGGCTCGGGGACGGGAATAAATTTTCCTTTATATGAGGCACCCGAAAAGGTAATTGCCATAGAACCGAGTCCCGATATGATGGAAAAATCCTTAGAAAAGCAAAAGAAAGCGGTTGTCCCGATTGAACTAGTCCAAGCAAGTGCTGAAGAACTGCCATTTGCAGATAATACCTTTGATACGGTTGTAGCCACTCTTGTCTTTTGTACGATTCCCAACCCGGAAAAAGCAATGGTAGAAATGAAACGAGTGTGCAAGCCGGATGGGAAAATCCTATTATTTGAACATGTGAAAATGAAAAACCGTTTTCTTGCTGCGCTTCAGGATGTGCTAACTCCAGTCTGGAAAAAGATTTGTGATGGCTGCTGCTTAAATCGGGATACCTTGGATTTATTAAAGTCACATAGTTTCGATGTAAAAGAGGTACAAAAATTTTATCGTGATTTATTTATTTTTGCTGAGGCAATCAATAAAAAATAAATTATGTAGATGGTAATAAATTTTTGAAACTTTGAGAATGAAATAACATAAGAAACGCAAGGGGTTTATCTACCTTGCGTTTTTTATCCATTTTTATTTATGCTCTTCCTTATATTGATCTAAACATTTTTTACAGATACAATGTTTTCTAATACTTTCTGCAGGAACTAGCTCTAAAATTTCATTTGGAAATGTTTTTGAGTCACACCAACAGTTTCCGTGTTCTCCAGCACCTGTCATACACTGATTTTCTTCTCCACATATAGGACAATACTTATTTGACAATTTCAACCCCTCCTCAACCCAGTGCATAATCATTTATCTTATTTTAACTGATCAGAAGATGTCTTGTTAAAAAAAATGAAGTAGTCATAATCGTCCTCGTTCTTTACTTAAGCGCCTTGCTCACTTTTAGTTTCTTTCCTTTAATGGTTGTATTCTCCATGGCTTGCAGCACGAGCGATCCCTTTCCGTTAAGAATATCAACATAGGACAAATGATCCTGAATCGTGATAATGCCGATATCCTCTGCTGTTAGCCCGGGGATTTTTGCAAGCGTCCCAACAAAATCAACTGCGCGAAGCTTCTTCTTTTTACCGCCGCTGAAATGGAGCTTCATAATACCTTGGTTGATTCGGGCCGTTTTATTATTTCTCACGACACGGCGACCGCTCATTTTTTCTTCAAAAGCAGCTTTACCGGCAGTAACTTCCTGTTGTGACGGGGCTTCCGTTTTAGGGATCTCAAAACCAATATAATTCTCAATCGCTTTAACGAATTTTCCCTCATAGGGGGTCGCAAACGTAATCGCTTTTCCTTTATTGCCGGCACGACCGGTTCGTCCTGTGCGGTGTACATAACTCTCTTTTTCCATAGGAACATCATAGTTAATGACGAGTGTCACATTATCAATATCAATTCCTCGTGCAGCGACATCTGTAGCCACAAGATAACGGAAATTCCCCATTTTAAAACCGTCCATTACAGCAAAACGATCCTGTTGTTCCAAGCCTCCATGAAGTCTTTCACAAGAATAATTGACCTCGTCCAATTCGGTATAAACGTGATCAACGTGCTCTTTTGTTCTGCAAAAAATAAGACAGCTATCTGGATTTTCCACAACTGTAACGTCTTTTAGAAGGGAAATCTTTTCTCCTTCCTTTACCTCAATTAACTGGTGTTCTATTGTATCAGTCGTAATTCCGGCTGCCGCAATCTCGATATTCACGGGATCCTTCATATACTTATGGCAGAGATTTTCAACATCCTTAGGCAATGTAGCGGAAAATACCATGGTTACCCTGTTGGAAGGAAGTTCATTTATGATGTCTTCCACCTCGTCAATGAACCCCATATTCAGCATTTCATCCGCTTCATCGATGATTAGGTATTTTATTTGATCTAAAACCAGGGTTCCTCTTTCAATATGGTCCATGACACGTCCAGGTGTACCGACGACGACATGCGTTTTTTGCTTTAATTCTTCTTTTTGTTTCGTAAAAGGTTCTTTTCCATAAACGGCTAAGGCTTTAATCCGTTTAAACCTTCCAATATTCGTAACATCCTCACGAACTTGAACCGCAAGCTCCCTCGTTGGTGTCAAAATTAGTGCTTGTGGATTTTTTTCTTCCCATTCTATTCTCTCGCAAAGAGGGATCGCAAAAGAGGCGGTCTTGCCGCTGCCGGTTTGGGATTTTACAACCAGATCCTGATTTTTCATTGCTAAAGGAATGACTTCACTTTGAACTTCTGTAGGAGTAGAATATTTCAAAATAGTAAGTGCCCGTGTCAATTCTTCGCTTAACTGGAAATCGTTAAAATTTCTATCACTCATGTAGTAACCTCATTTTTTTTATTATCCGACCTTTATTTAGGATTTCTCTCAATAAAATTTCATATGCAAAATCGAATACGGTTTATTATACTTGAAATCCTAGACATATCGACCATTATTTTAAAATAATCTGCCTAAACATGACATTTGTCATATCCTGTACATGACACCTGCTACTAACAAGTCTAATTATCTTTCTTTATACTTTAAATAACGACAGAAACAAGAAGGGAATTACAAAAATGACCTTAGAAAACACGAAAAATTTAAAAAAACAAGTTGCTCCCTTTGAAAAATCAACAACGAAAGAAAGTGTCTGGCAGCTTATCAACACAGTCGTACCATTTATACTGTTATGGTACCTTGCCTATATGAGCCTTTCCGTTTCTTACTGGTTAGCATTGGTTCCCATTGTGGTAGCCGCAGGCTTTTTGACACGAATTTTCATTATTTTTCATGATTGCACCCATCATTCCTTTTTTAAAAACCGCCGTGCCAATCGAATCATTGGAACTTCAATGGGAGTTTTAACCTTATTCCCGTTTGATCAATGGGGATATGAGCACTCTGTTCATCACGCGACAAGTGGGAACTTGGATAAGCGCGGTACAGGAGATATTTGGACACTTACGGTGGAGGAATATTTAGCGGCACCGCTTAGACTCCGTTTAGCCTATCGTTTTTATCGTAATCCATTTGTCATGTTTGGATTAGGTCCGATTTATGTTTTTCTGCTTAAAAATAGATTTAACCGTAAAGGTGCGAAAAAGAAGGAACGCATGAACACATATTTAACGAATGTTCTCATTGTTGCCGTTGTTGGATTACTTATTTGGGCAATCGGCTGGCAGTCGTTTCTTATTGTACAAGGTTCTATTTTCTTACTTTCAGGTTCAGTAGGTATTTGGCTGTTTTATGTCCAGCACACGTTTGAAGATTCTTATTTTGAAGAAGACAAAGATTGGGAATATGTAAAAGCAGCTGTGGAGGGAAGTTCTTTTTATAAGCTTCCGAAGCTAATCCAGTTTCTTACAGGTAATATTGGCTATCACCATGTTCACCATTTAAGTCCAAGGGTGCCGAATTATAAACTTGAAGAAGCACATAATCAGACGCTACCATTACAAAACGTACCGACGATCACCCTTGCTACTAGTTTGCGCTCACTTCGGTTCCGCCTATGGGATGAGGAACGCAAGAATTTTGTAAGCTTTAAAGAGATTAAATATTTAACGAAACGCAATGTTGCGGTTCAAGTAAAACCAGAACATTAATTCCTTTGAGACTCTCCTTCATATAAGGGGAGTCTCCTTACTAGTCACACCAGATGAGGAGAGAACCTAGATGATTCGTATTGTCATTGCCGAGGATCAAGAAATGCTCTTAGGGGCAATTGGTTCCCTGCTTAATTTGGAAGAGGATATGGAAGTAGTAGGTCAGGCATGCAATGGGGAAGAGGCCCTTGCACTTGTAGACAGATTACAACCGGATGTTTGCTTGATGGATATTGAGATGCCTGGAAAAAGCGGACTTGAGGCAGCAGAAGCTTTAAGGTCAACCGAATGCAAAGTAATTATTTTTACTACCTTTGCGAGGACTGGATATTTTGAGCGTGCCTTGAAAGCAGAAGTTAAAGGTTATTTATTGAAGGACAGCCCGAGTGAGGAGTTGGCCTGCTCGATTCGCCACATTATGGATGGAGAGCGGATTTACTCACCTGAGCTAGTGGACGATGATTCTGTCGTAATAGAACTTATGTCCGATGATCAAACTTCAAGCCAGAAAAGGGACACCATTGGAACGGTCAGAAATTATTTTTCAACCATAATGGAAAAAATAAAATTACCAACCGGTTGAGAAATTACTAATTGAGTTACAATCAACAAATGCTACTTTGGGACTTACCTAGATGGTAAGTCTTTTTTGTGTTAAGTTATGGACCATCGAAGAACGACCCAATGATTTGTAAAACCATGTTATAATATAGCTAAATTCATGTCACAGTAGGAGTTGTCAAAATGGTCGCGATTGGTGTGTTAGGATCAAACTTATATATCGATGCTATTTCTCAATATTATGATTTGTTTCCGGAAATCTCGTTTATCAACTATACATATGATTCTCCATGGGAAATTGACCATTTGATTGATCAGGCGGGGAAAGAAGTCGATTTTTTACTTTTCTCCGGGGCGATTGCTTATTATTTCGGGCAAAAAAAAATTAATGAACACCGTTTGATGGCGACATATGTTCCATTTAACGAGTTCGTTGTTTCCCTATCCTTATTTTCTATTTATTTTCATGAGAATATTCCTTTAGAAAAGATTTCGATTGACATGCCGAAACAGGAATTCTTAGATAATGTTTTAAAAGAAATCCATATAACGGATCAATCTTTATTTGTTAAGGACTACCCTTGGGTTTATAACCTAGAAGAAGAGAAGGATGTATTTGATATTACTCAATTTGTTCACTTCCATTGGGACCTGAATAAAGAAAAGAAAACACAGTTTGCTTTGACTAGTATTCATGCTGTCTATGAAGAACTTCAGAAATTGTCAATTCCTTCTATATATATGGTACAGCCGAAGCAATCCTTGAAAGAAGGATTGGAAAGGGCAGTGACGTTAACCAGATTAAAGAAGACAAAGGATTCACAAATCGCGGTCATTTCGATTAAAGTAATGAATTATCCAACTCACCAGGAGGAACAAGTTTTCCGCTTGCAAATCTTACAATGTTTACACAATATGGCAAGACAATTAAATGCTAGGGTATCACTGGACCAACATCAGCCGTTCCTCATATACACAAACCGAGGTTCAATGGAAGCTGCTCTGAAAGAACAAAATCTGCAAAAAGTTCTTGAGTTTGAAGGAAAAATAAATTCTCCGTTACAAATCGGAATCGGTTATGGATATACGATGAATGAAGCGGAAAACCATGCAACAGAAGCTTTATATTTTACAGAAAAACAGACAAAGGATAAAACAACCATTTTTCTATTAGATGAAGACAAAAAGTTAATTGGTCCATTGTTTGAAAATGAAAAACAATATGCTTTAAAAAATGAGAATCAAGAAATCCAATCATTAGCAGACCACCTAAAAATGACTGCGAAAAATTTGATTCGCTTTTTCGATTTTGTTCGACTTCATCAATTCCGCTCATTTTCGGCACAGGAGTTGGCGGACTATTTAGCTGTAAGCAGGCGTTCAGCGGAACGTTTAATTAAACGATTTCTTGAACAGGAGTTACTTGAAATTACAGGGGAGGAACAGCCATACGATCAAGGACGCCCACGGGCACTTTATAATATTTCGCAAAAACTAAAAAAATATTTTACATAAAAGGATTGTTTTTTGTGAATTTACATTCTATTATAAAAATAACCAATTTGCGACACCAAAGCGACATTGTCGTAAAACAAAGAGGAGGAAGCAATATGAAAATTATTAAAGCAGACATTATTGGAATCCATTTACCATTACAATCACCATTTATTATTTCCTATGAAACCTATGAGTATATGCCATCGATTATCGTGAAGCTGGAAACCGATGATGGTCTTATAGGATATGGAGAGGCCGTTCCCGATGAACACGTTACGGGGGAATCATTCTTTAGTGCGATTGAAATTTTAAAACATCAATTACTGCCTGCCATTATGGGAGAAAGCCCTTTTTCCATCGAAAAAATTCACGACCTAATGGATAGTCGAATCCATGCTAACCCTGCGGCAAAAGCAGCTATCGATATTGCCTGTTACGATTTGATGGGTAAATATACAGGCAAGCCAGTTTACGATTTAATCGGTGGGAAATTTCATAATGAACTTACTTTTGCAAAGGTGTTAAGTATTGAAGAACCGGAAATCATGGCGGATAAGGCAAAACAGGCACTTTCCCTTGGCTACAGTTCCTTAAAACTAAAAGTCGGGTTTGATCTATTCAAAGATTTAGAACGGATCAAAGCAGTCCGCGATGCAGTTGGTTATGAGGTTCCGATTCGGGTCGATGTCAATCAAGGCTGGAGGGATTACTCCACAGCTGCACAAGCACTTCCATTATTAGAACCGCTCAGAATTTCCTGGCTGGAACAGCCGATTAAGATGGGTGATATTGACGGACTTGCAGAGCTTCGAAAGAAAACGGTCATCCCGATTATGGCGGATGAAAGTGTTCATGACGGTTCCGACCTAAATGAAATTATTAAGAAAAATGCCGCTGACAAAATTAATATTAAATTAATGAAATCAGCTGGGATTTATCCAGCCATCCATATGGTAAAAACAGCAGAAGCTGCGGGACTTAGCTGCCAAGTCGGCTCAATGGTTGAATCCTCGATTGGCTCTGCAGCTGGATACCATACGGCGATGGCGAGAAAAAATATCACCAGTACCGAATTAACCGGACCATTGTTATTTAGCAAAGATATTGGAGACTTGGAGTATCAAATCCCATTTGTTGTCCTTAGCGACAAGCCAGGTTTAGGGGTTGAAGTAAATGAGGATACACTCCAAGAACTAACGATTAAAAAAGAAACAGTTCAGTCCAAATAAGAGGGAATACAGATGAGAAATACAATTAAAAAATTAACCTCAATAATCTTTGAAATATTTGACCATTTGCATCAAAATCCGGAGGTAAGCTGGAAAGAGGTAAACACAACTCGCTATATTGTCGAATTTTTAAAAAGCAACGGATGCCAGGTTACTACTTTTCCTGACCATACCGGTGTCGTGGGGGAACTGGGAAATGATGGTTCCATGACTGTAGGAGTTCGTGCCGATATGGATTCATTGTGGCAGGAAGTGAATGGAACGTTTCGCGCCAATCACTCCTGCGGTCATGATGCCCATATGACAATGGTAATGGGGATGATGCTTCTTTTAAATGAAATGCAAATACAGCTGCCGGGCCGATTAAAATTAATTTTCCAACCGGCAGAGGAAGTAGGCAATGGCGCCTTAAAAATGATTGAAAAGCAAGTGATGGATGATATCGACTTTTTGTACGGTGTTCATTTGCGGCCAATTCAGGAGCTTTCGATGGGAACTGCTTCCCCTGGGATTATTCATGGTGCCGCTGAAACCGTTTCCGCAAAAATCATCGGCTTTGACGCTCATGGGGCCCGTCCTGATTTAGGGGTGAATGCCATTGAAGTGGTATCCGCTATCGTCGAACAATTAAAAGGAATCCGTTTGAATCCGTTTGATTCTTTTTCTGTAAAGATGACTCAGGTCAGCGCAGGGAGTGAAAACACGAATGTCATTCCCGGCTCTGCCCAATTCCATTTAGATTTACGTGCACAAAAAAATGAAACGATGGATGTACTAGTTCGAAAGGTTGATCATATTTTACATCAAATTGCCTCACTTTTTGAGGTAAAGATTGAATTTGAGCATAAAGAAAAGGTTTATGCTGCTGTGGTCAATCCAGAGGCACAGAAAATCATGGCACAGGCGATTGCGGAAACCATAGGTGCTGAAAATGTTATGCCTGCCGTCATCACACCGGGTGCGGAGGATTTTCATTTTTACACAAAAGAACGCCCGTATCTGAAAGCAGCAATGCTTGGTTTAGGCTGTGATTTGGCCCCTGGTTTGCATCACCCGAATATGTCGTTTAATCGGAAAGCCCTATTGGATGGAATTGAAATTTTAACGCGGACTGTTCTTGAGACATTTAATTCGTTTGATTAAGAATAGTCCCATTGAAGGAAATGATTTTAGCATGAAGAAGTATAATAGTGTTAAATGGAATGTTATGATAAATTTTGAAAAAGGAAGTATGCTGGATGAGCAATAAAAAGATTATGATTCGTTCTCTTAAGACAGTCGAAGAACTCGATCAAGTAAGAAGCCTGGAATCGATTATTTGGAGTGAGTATGAATCCATACCCAGCAGTCAAACCCTAACGGCAATAAAGAATGGCGGCATGATGTTAGGAGCTTTTTTGGAAAATGAATTGATCGGATTTCAATATAGCTTTCCAGGATTTAAAGGGGATAAAATCTATCTATGTTCCCATACTCTGGGGATTCACCCCCAATTTCGTAAGTTAGGGATTGGCGAAAAACTGAAGCGGGCGCAAAAAGAAGAGTCATTGAAAATGGGCTATGATTTGGTCACTTGGACCTATGATCCCCTTGAAACAGTTAATGGTAATTTGAATCTTCATAAGCTTGGTGCAAGATGCTCTACTTATATAGAAAACTGTTACGGGGAAATGCAAGATGAGTTAAATCAGGGAATGCCGTCTGATCGATTTACAGTTGAATGGTGGGTTAAGGAAGATTCCTTGGAAAGACCTAGCCAGTATGAATTAGAGGGACGTTTGTTGGTCAAGGTTGACCGGGATTCGAAAGAGAATTTAATTCCTAATGAAACGGATTTGGAGGGAGATTCGGCGGAGGGTTTCCTCTTTGTTCCGGTTCCCAGTGATTTTCAATCGTTGAAGAAAAATAACCCAGAGCTTGCGATATCGTGGAGAATGAGCACTCGTGAAGTATTTACGCATTATTTTAAAAATGGGTGGACAGCGATTGATTTGTTTAGAAATGAGACGAATCCAGATTTGTGTTATTATGTTTTAAAAAAATTGTAACTTCTTTGTGGAGGCTGCCCCAAATTTGGGACAGCCTTTTTGAAATCATAGGTTATTGGCCTTGTTGATTTCTTAGTGACTGTTCAGCGTATGCAACGAGACGCTTCGTCATTTCGCCGCCCACTGAACCGTTTGCTCGCGCGGTCGTATCAGCACCAAGTTGAACTCCAAACTCGTTGGCGATTTCTTCCTTCATTTGATCCAGAACATTGCCTGCACCAGGAACCAAAAGTTTGTTTCTAGCCATGATTCATCACTCCCGCCGAAGTTTTTGAGCAAATAGAATTGCTCGTATATAATGTAACCTATATACAAATCCTGATTCGTATTGATTGGGATAAATACCTAGATAAATTTGTAATCAACATAGAAAGAAAAGGTGTCATGATGCAAAAAATCATTGTAGTTGGAGCTGGGATTCTCGGCGCTTCTACCGCATACCACCTGTCCAAACTAGGTGTAGAAGTAACAATTGTCGATAGAGAAGACTCTGGCCAAGCAACCGATGCTGCAGCCGGGATTGTTTGTCCATGGCTCTCCCAGCGGCGAAATAAAATATGGTATCAGTTGGCGAAAGGTGGCGCTCGATACTATCCCGAATTAATTGCTCAACTCGAAGCCGATGGTGAAACCGAAACCGGATATAAACGGGTTGGGGCAATCAGCCTTCACAAAGACACCATAAAACTAGAAAAGATGGCAGAACGGGCACAAAAACGCAAAGAAGATGCCCCGGAAATCGGTGAAATAAATATCCTGTCACCTGCAGAAACGAAAAAACGATTTCCACCATTATCAGAAGAATATGGTTCAGTTTATGTTAGCGGGGGAGCACGGGTCAATGGACGAGCCCTCAGAAATGCACTTACACGTGCAGCAAGCAAAAATGGAGCCACATTTCTAAAAGGGGATGCCTCTATCCTAAATAAAGAAAACCATGTATTGGGAATAATTTTTGAAGGAAAAACGATGCTTGCTGACCAGGTAATTATTACAACTGGTGCATGGGCAAAAAAGCTTTTACAGCCATTAGGAGTCGAGTTTTCGGTAAAACCGCAAAAAGCACAAATTGTCCATCTTGAATTACCTGATTTGGATACAAGTTCCTGGCCGGTTGTCATGCCGCCGCACACCCAATATATCCTCAGTTTTGAAAATGGGAGGGTGGTAGTAGGATCCACGCATGAAAATGATATGGGGTTTGACACCCGTGTCACAGCAGGTGGGATCAATGAAATCTTAAGCCAAGCCTTAGAAACAGCACCTGGTTTAGGAAACAGCACAGTGCTTGAAACAAGAGTTGGTTTTCGGCCTTTTACCCCGGGTTTTTTACCAGTAGCCGGACCTTTGCCAGATTTTGATGGAATCTATGTTGCAAATGGGTTAGGGTCCTCAGGTTTAACAAGCGGCCCGTATCTTGGCGCAGAATTCGCTAAATTAATTGTAGGACAGGAAACAGAGATTGATTTAAAAAACTATAGTGTTGACAATGCGATTTTATAGTAGAGCACGTTTGCCATTTAGGCATACGTGCTTTTTTTTATTTATTTATCAAAGTAGGTGACAAATTTATGATCACAACATATAATTAGTTAAAAGTTGCACTCGGTAAAAACTTTAAGGGGTGTGAAAAAATGATGGGGACAACTAATATTATTAAACTCGAGGATGGAAAAAAAGGGGATATGATTAGAATAACTTCTATTCAACTGGAAGGAGTTATGAGAAGAAGATTATTAGATTTAGGATTTGTAAAAGATGCCTTGGTTGAGGTTGTACGAAAAAGCCCACTGGGAGACCCCATTGCGTTTCGTGTCAGTCAAACAATAATTGCTTTAAGAAAAGAAGAGAGTTCAAAAATTGAAGGGGAGCTGGTAAACGATGAGAAATGAATATCGTATTGCATTAGCAGGCAATCCCAACACAGGTAAAAGTACATTGTTTAACGCTTTAACAGGTTTAAAGCAGCATACGGGGAATTGGGCTGGAAAAACGGTTGCGCTTGCGAAGGGCAGTATTGCCTATAAGGATGACCAATTTCAATTGATCGATCTCCCTGGAACCTATTCACTATTTTCTAATTCGAAGGATGAGGAGGTGGCAAGAAACTATATTGTATTTGATAAACCTGATGTAACCCTAGTTGTCCTTGATGCCACTTCCTTGGAACGGAATTTAAATCTTGCCCTTCAGGTTTTGGAAATGACAAAGAATGTAGTGATTTGTATCAATTTAATCGATGTTGCCAAAGAACAAGGAATACACATTAACGAACAGCTGCTTACAAATCGGCTTGGGGTGCCGGTTATCAAAATTTCTGCAAGAAACAAAAAAGGATTTCCAATGCTTCTTGATACCATTCATCGCATAGTGACTGGGGAGATTGATTGCCATCCTGTTCAAATGAAATATCCGCAGGAAATAGAAGAAAAAATTGAACAAATCGAACCTAAAGTCCGAGAGATTGTCGGTGACCATGTATCTTCGCGCTGGGTTTCCCTTCGCTTATTGGATGGCGATAAGGCTTTAATCGATGAAATTAAAAAATACTTAAGTCTTAAAAGGGAGGACGTAAATGAATATCGAACAGCTTTACAATGAAGCTCAAAAGATGTCGACAGCGGAGTTAAGAGATGATATTGTGCAGCATCTGTACGAACGAAGTGATCAACTATGCAAAGCAGGAGTCTCCTATACAAAATCGAAAAGAGATACTCGAACAGAAAAGTTAGATGCGATTTTCACTTCTCCCATTTTCGGCTTTCCGATTATGTTAATCATGTTGGGAACTGTCTTCTATATTACTATAGCGGGAGCCAACATCCCATCTTCCTTAATAGCAGACTTTTTTGGATGGTTAGAGCCGTATATAACCACTGCGTTTACTTTTTTACACGCGCCAGATTGGCTTCATGGGATGTTAGTCCTTGGCTTATATCGGGGAACAACTTGGGTCATTGCCGTCATGCTGCCGCCTATGGCCATCTTTTTTCCAACCTTTGCCCTTTTGGAAAACTATGGATACCTTCCTCGGGTTGCCTTTAATATGGACCGCTTGTTTAAAAAGGTCGGTGCCCATGGGAAGCAGTCCTTAACGATGGCAATGGGGTTTGGCTGTAATGCAGCTGCGGTTATTTCCACTAGAATCATAGAATCACCCCGAGAACGGATGCTCGCTATTTTGACCAATAATTTTGTTCCTTGTAATGGACGTTGGGGAACCTTGATTGTCTTTGCTTCGTTATTTATGGCTGCAGGATTTACGGGTGGAATGAAATTGTTTGTTACTACAGCGGCTCTGGTCGGTATTGTCCTGTTTGGAATCATCGTTACCTTTTTTGTTTCATGGGTACTTTCCAAAACAGCCCTTAAAGGAATTCCGACTCATTATACGTTAGAACTACCGCCCTACAGAAAACCCAAAATAGTAGATACCGTCATTCGCTCCTCTTTGACAAAATCTTGGTCCGTCTTAATGCGGGCAGTGAAAGTGGCAGCACCAGCAGCCATTTTAACCTGGGTATTTGCGAATATCTACATTGGTGATACAAGTATTTTAATGTATGTTGTTCAGTTCCTGGACCCATTTGGAAAATTACTTGGCTTAGACGGATACATTATGATGGCATTTATTTTAGGGCTGCCGGCGAATGAAATTGTTCTGCCGATTCTTTTAATGGGATATTTATCAACGGGTTCTTTGACAGAGGTTGATAGTCTTATTGATTTAAAAGCGATACTTCTAAAGCATGGATGGACTTGGTTGACTGCATTAAATATGATGTTATTCTCTTTGTTGCATTATCCTTGTGGTACAACATTACTAAATATCTATAAGGAAACCAAAAGTAAAAAGTGGACATTCATGTCCTTCCTTATTCCAACTGTCATTGCGATTCTTGTGCCGCTCGTCATTACACAGTCTGTAAAATGGTTGGGTTGGGTCTGAGGATCATTTGAATCGGACTTGATAAAACATGAGCTTTTAAGTGAGGGTCCTCAGAAAAGGGGACCCTTATTGATAGTAAAAACAATTTCTTTCGGGTTAAAATAAAGTGTACGAAATCAAAATGGGAAATTCACCAATGTTCGTTAATTCGGCTTTTTTAAAAAAGGAGTGTTGTTCATGAAATACAACTTCGATGAAGTAGTTAACCGTCGTGGAACCTATTCATTAAAATGGGATGGAGAAAAGCTAATTAAAGAGATTGGTCTCACATCCAGATATGATGAAGAAACCATTCCGTTGTTTACAGCGGACATGGATTTGCCTGTACCCCAACCCTTGATAGATGCCTTACATAAAACTGTTGATCATCGAATTTTCGGATATTCTATTTTTCCGGAAGAGTATTTTACTGCCATACAGCACTGGTTTAAAAAGCGCCATGATTGGGATATCAAAAAAGAAGAAATTATTTATAGTCCCGGAACGGTACATGCATTAAATATAGCTGTCCGAGCTTTTACAAATCCAGATGACGGAATCATCATCCAGCGCCCGGTTTACCCGCCTTTTACTGCTGCTATTGAAGCAAATCATCGTGAAGTGATGAATAATGCCCTAAAACCGGATGAAGAAGGGTATTATCAAATTGATTTTGAGGATTTTGAAGACAAGGCAAAACAAGAAAAAACCAAAATGTTTATTTTATGTAATCCGCATAATCCTACTGGAAGAATTTTTAGCAAGGAGGAATTACAAAAATTAGCTGATATTTGCGAAAAACATAATGTTTTAATTGTAGCAGATGAAATTCACGGGGACCTTGTCCGGCGCAATCAAACCTTTATTCCAATTGCAAAAGCGGTTGACAATGTGGATCATATTATTACATTTACTGCGATTAACAAAACCTTTAATGTGGCGGGACTTCATTGTACCAATGTGATCATATCAAACCCGGAGCTTAGAATAACGATGAATAAAGTGATGGGGATGCATTTGCCATCGCCATTTACGGTTTCTGCACTTATCGCTGTTTACACTGAGGGAGAAGATTGGTTAGAGCAGCTGAAAGAATATATCGATGGAACGATGGATTGGGTCGTGAATTATTTAGCAGAAAAAATCCCAAAAGTACGAGTGAAAATCCCTGAAGGAACTTATATCATGTGGATGGACTTCAGTGGCTACGGTCTGACGCCGGAGGAGGTCCATGAACGGATTTATAATAAGGCAAATGTTATTCTTGAAGATGGTAAAATGTTCGGAGAAGAAGGGCTGCCCTTTCAAAGGATTTGCATCCCGTCACCAAGACCGCTTATAAAAGAAGCATTTGAAAGAATAGCAAGAGAATTTGAAGATATTAGTTAAAATCGTAACCAGCGCCTTTCATGAAAAATGGGAGGGCAGCTGGTTATTTTTTATAGAAGTAAAACATAATAATATTATGTAAACAAAATGTCGTATTTGTATTATTGTGCTCCAATAATTTCAATTTGAATTAGGTCATTTATTCATAGATTTCATTGTATAGTTTTTTGTAAGAAGAGAACAGTTTTTGTTGAAGATTGAAAGTAGATTCTATCATTTCCTTTTGTTAAAATTTTGGAAAAATGTGGCATATAATAGGAAGGCAACGGATTATGTCGATATTTGATGATAGATTCTGTTTCTCTGAATGCGTTTTCAATTGGTAAACTTAAGCTTGTAGTTGCAAATAGAAGGAGTTATTGAATATGACAAATGATGACTTAATTTACCAAATTGAAACGGTGAGAAATACAATGATAACAGTAGGAATGACAAAAGGATTAACCTCGTCAGAAACGGTTCTATTAAGTAAAAAACTTGACCGACTATTAAATTTGCAATTCCGTAGACAGAAAGTACGGTCGGCCTAGTTGACAAGGGGGATTATCCATTTAGAAATGAATAATAATATAAAAAAATCCCCAAAAAATGGGGATTTTTTTTTGAAATCTATTTTTTATATAAGGATTTTACTGTTTTTCTTGCCATTAAGAACACGAAGGCAATCACAACAAATACTAGGAAAAATGCAAAAAAACCTAAAAGTCCTACTACTGCATCTTCAAACTCCATATTTCCCCGATTGGTCAATGCCTGTTGAATTTCGATGGCAAATACTAAAACAAACATAAAAGTTGTCGTGTACAAGAATGAAAGAATCGTAATTCCAAATGGCATTTTTACAATAATCTTAGAGATAACCAGAACAAATAGAAAAACAATGATTCCGATGATTCCCATAATCCAGAAATGCAGGTCCTTATCCGTTAATTGAAGATTCAGCGAGCTGCTCACATATAACTGTATGAAATCATGAAGATTATTGACGATGTCCGCTAATAATTGAATGGTTTCTTTCAATTGATCACTTCCTTAACATTTATGATTATACCAGATTTAGAGAAAAGAGAGTTTCAAAGTCGTTAATGTGGGCTTCTTTCGGATTGATACCAATAAAATTTTGTCGATTTTTATGACTTGACCATATATAATATTTATACTAATGGGATTAAGGAGAAACCCAATGGAAACTTTACACCAGCATAAAAATCCTTTAAATACTCTAAATGACAATTACCAGGATATTATTGCTTTAAATAAGGAACTATCGGAACTTAAATACGCACTAGATGAATCGTCTATTATCGCAATAACAGACCAACGTGGTATCATCCAGGCAGCGAATAAAAAATTTTGTGAACTTTCAAAGTACACGAGAGAAGAATTAATTGGACAAGATCATAGAATGATTAATTCGGGATATCATCCAAAAGAGTTTTTTCGCAAAATGTGGAAAACAATCGGATCTGGAGAAGTCTGGAAAGGTGAAATTCAAAATCGAACAAAGGATGGAAAATTGTATTGGGTTCATACTACCATCGTTCCCATTTTGAACGAAAAAGGGAAACCATATCGGTATATTTCGTTTCGTGTTGATATTACGGAGCAAAAACAAATGGAAGCTGAATTACAGAAATCCCTAAAGGATGACTTTAATCAAACCGTTAATATACTAGAGAATGGTATTTTTAAAATGAAAAAGGATGCTGACGGGAATATTGTTTATACATTGGCAGAAGGAAAACTTCTTCAAAAAATGGGCTTTAATACGCAATCACATCAAAATAAAAGCCCATATGAAGTTTTTTCAAAGGAAATTGCCGACTTTAAACTTTCACAATATCATTTGGCCTTTACCGGTCAAGGCGTCCAATATGAAATTGAATTATTCGGTATATTAGTCTATGTAGATGTCACACCGATTAAACAGGGCGGTCAGGTAGTAGAATTAATCGGAACGGTCTATGATATTACCGAACTACGAAATACACAAAAACAGCTGCAGGAAAATAGGATGCTCTATCAATCCCTATTTCAGCATAGCCAAGATGCGGTGTTCACCTTTGATACAAAAGGCAGGATTCTTACGATGAATCCTGCGACGGAAAGGGTATTAGGGTATACTTTAGAGAATTTTAAAAAGAAATCAGGTACGGAACTGATTGTAAAAGAATATCAATCTATTCATCTCTCATGCTTTGAAAAAGTCCTTAAAGGAGAGCCGCAGAATTTTGAAATGGCTGTCTATCACCAGAAAGGCCATCAAATTTTTCTGAATGTAACCTATCTTCCGATTATTATGGATCAGAAAATTACTGGGATTTATACGATTGGCAAGGATATAACCGAGCAAAAAAAGATACAGGAATTAAACGCTTTTTTAGCGACCCATGATGAGTTAACAGAGCTTCTTAATCGAAGAGGGCTTGAAGAGAACCTGAAAAAGGCGATAACTCATTCTCAGCAATCCAACCAAAAGCTTGCGGTCATGTATATTGACTTGGATCGGTTTAAAAATGTGAATGACACCTTAGGGCATATGATTGGCGACCGATTATTGGAGCAGATTTCCCGCCGGCTAAACACTCAAATTGGCGATGGAAATTATATTGCCAGAATGGGCGGGGATGAATTTATGGTTCTTTGTCCTGTCATTGAGGTAGATGAAGATGCTGCCCATGTTGCAAAGGAAATCCTTGCCTGTCTGAAAGACCCTTTCTTTATTGAAGAGTATGAGCTATATATGACAGCAAGTATTGGAATTAGTATTTATCCAACAGCTGGCGATAATGTCGTAGATTTAATGAAACATGCCGATATTGCTCTTTACAAAGCAAAGGATCAGGGGCGAAACAATTTTCAAATTTATTCTTCGGTCATGGATAAAATGAGTTATCAGTCTTTTTTCCTTGAAAGAGATTTGCGGAAAGCATTGCTGAACCATGAATTCATTGTTCATTTGCAGCCTAGAGTCGATTCGAAAACAAGACAAATAACGAGCGCTGAGGCATTAATCCGCTGGAACCATCCAACATTGGGGTTAATACCGCCATCTAATTTTATCCCATTGGCAGAAGAAACTGGTTTGATTATTCCAATGGGGAAATGGATAAAAAAGAGGGTTTGTGAACTTTTGGTGCAATGGAGAGAAGAGGGAATTCCGCTTATTCCCATCAGTATTAATATCAGTGCCCAGCGCTTTTTACAAAAGGATTTTGCGAAGAGTGTAAAGGAGACATTGGAAGAATACGGGGTAGAGGGGAAATTCCTCGAAATTGAAATCACGGAAAATTCGTTAATGCGAAATGAAGTAGATGTCGAACAAATGATACAGGATTTAAAAGAATTAGGAATTAAAATTTATATTGATGATTTTGGCACAGGATATTCTTCATTTTCCTATTTAAAATCTTTTAAAATAGATGGAATTAAGATTGACCGTTCATTTATTCACAATATTTCCTCGCAATCAGAAAATGCCGGGATTACTTCCGCGATGATCCATTTAGCCCAAATACTAATAATGGATGTGATTGCGGAAGGGGTGGAAACGGAAGAGGAATTACAGTTTTTACATGACCATCATTGCAACCAAGTTCAGGGATATCTGTTTAGTAAGCCGTTGCCGAAAGGGGAATTTGAGAGGTTGTTAGTTGATGGAATCTAACTGGATATGCCGGGTTTCGGAGGGTCTTAGCTAACACACGGTAAACTGTCTCCAATAACAATGGATTTGTTTGTGAAGGCTGTTTTCGCAAAGAAGGGGATATTCCATTCAAGATTTCCAAAAGGGGAAAAATGGATGCCCCTTCAATATAACCTGTATATTGAGAGCACACTGGACACAGTGTGTTCTTTATTCTACATGTTAAGGTAGTGGAAGATTGAGCTGCTTGATGCCAGGAAGCGGTTATTTTATAATAAAATTTTAAGATGAGATGATCGGAAATTAGGGGGCAGAAAAGGATGTTAACCCAATATTTTGAAAAGGCAAAAGAAAAAATCCAACTAGTTGAAAAACAGGAAATGGAAAAACTTAAACAAGCAGCTGAAAAGGTTGCGGAAGCTTTTCAAAACGGAGGGATTGTCCAGCTGTTTGGCTGTGGACATTCACATATTTTAGCAGAAGAGATTTTTTACCGGGCAGGGGGGCTTGTTCCCATTAAACCGATTCTTGTGGAATCATTGATGCTTCACGAAGGGGCATTAAGATCATCACAGCTTGAGCGGCAGAACGATTATGCTCAGGAGTTTTTAAAAGATCAGGATTTTCTACCGGAGGATGTCGTTTTTGTTATTTCTACTTCCGGACGTAACCCCGTACCGGTAGACGTAGCACAGGAAGCAAAGAAAAAGGGTGCTTTTGTGATAGGGATTACTTCTATTGAATATTCCGAAAGCCAGCCATCCAAACATAAGAGTGGAAAACATCTTTTCAATTCGGTTGATTTAGTCATTGACAACCACTCAACGAAAGGTGATGCAGCTCTTACATATGAAAAGGTTTCCGTTCCATTTGGACCAACCTCAACAGTTGTAGGTGCGGTGATTTTAAATGCCATCTTCGCAGAGTCCATTAAAATGATGGCGGATCAAGGATTTGAACCACCAGTGTTCTTAAGCGGTAATATTGATGGCGCAGATGATCATAATCATCGCTTGGTTGAGAAGTATCGGCAGAGGATACCATTGTTGTCATAATCATTTACGGTTTAAAGACATTTTCAAATAAAACAAAAAGGGTTTAAGATTAAGGATATTTACCCTTTTTTCTATGCTACTAAAGCAGTTTTTTGATATCAAATTGAAGTGAACACAGACAACATTCCTCCTATTACTTAAAAAATGATTTATATCGTATCTAATTTTTTTGTATACTACAAGTTTTAGAAAAATCCACTCGAATGGATTGTATATCTATTAGAAAATTGAGATAATAAAATTGTTTCTCTTTCACAATTTTATTCATAAAAGAATGAAAATTTATGGTAAAATATTCAAAAGGGGAATTTTTAAAAGATAAGGGGAAGTTAAGAATTTTAACTAATTTATTATTTACGGTAATTTTTTTATTTAGTGTCATTTATTTAATCCGGTATCGGTTAAATTTAAAGAAAGCCGCTGAAATCTCAAAAGATGCCCTTTACCCGTTAAATAAGAGTGAGTTTGCTAGTCTTTTGCTTCCAGTCGAATGGAAAGAGATGACCCCTCTTACGAAACATACGAAATCTTATCAGTATGTTAAATGGGGGACTGTAGTTGCCCTTTTCATTTTAGCGGTATTACTAGCATTAGTTTTTACTACTGAATTCCTAGGGTCTTCATTTTTCAGTTTGGCCTATTTGTTCTATTTAATTATTAGCCTTGTTCGTCATCAAGGCAATCTGTATATCCTGCCAAAAGGGATTATTTTTAATGGAAAATACTACATGGCAAGCGAGATTCATCATTACGAAACCGAGCAAATAGTTCGTTGGCACGAGTTGTACGGTTATCATTCTCGTGTTGACAACGGCTATAAATTAACATTTGATATAAAAAGGAAGATATTTCAACCGGATTATATCATTGTAGAGGACTCTTCCCTTCTCCAACAGATTACTGCATTACTTGACCAACAAGGGATTAAAGGAGTCCACAAAAAAGAACCCATTTAGTCTTGGTCTAGACCAGTGGCACAGGTTAGGAATACCTACCGTGTTTTGGGTGACCACAGGACTATATAAAAATTCACATTATCTTGATAAAATATTAGTTAACTATAAATTACATATAAAATACTCTTGAAAATAGAAACACGCCCTTTTCATTACTAGAGTGGTTCAATAGGAGGAAACAAACATGTGGGATTTCGATTTAAATATAGATCAGGTAGCAAGAATAAAAGTAATTGGTGTCGGCGGCGGCGGTAATAATGCTGTTAACCGAATGATTGAGGATGGAGTTCAAGGGGTCGAATTTATTGCTGTCAATACAGATGCACAGGCTCTAAAGCTCTCAAAAGCAGAGATTAAAATGCAAATTGGGGGTTCTTTAACGAGAGGACTTGGAGCAGGAGCAAACCCAGAGGTAGGCAGAAAAGCCGTCGAAGAAAGCAGACAACAGCTAGAAGAGGTATTAAAAGGTGCAGACATGGTTTTTGTTACCTGTGGTATGGGCGGAGGGACCGGCACAGGGGCAGCACCGGCGATCGCACATATTGCACACAAGCTTGGCGCTCTCACGATTGGCGTTGTGACTCGTCCATTCGGTTTTGAAGGTCATAAACGAGCAAAAAATGCAGCAAGCGGGATTGAGCAAATGAGGGAAGCCGTGGATACCCTGATTATTGTTCCAAACGATCGCTTATTACAAATTGTTGATAAAAAAACGCCGATGGTTCAGGCATTCCGTGAGGCGGATAATGTCCTTCGCCAAGGGGTTCAAGGGATTTCAGATCTCATTGCTGTTCCGGGGTTAATCAACCTGGATTTTGCTGACGTGAAAACGATTATGACGAATCAAGGAACAGCCCTGATGGGAATTGGTGTGGCAAAAGGGGATGGTCGTGCAGTTGAAGCAGCTAAAAAGGCAATTTCCAGTCCGTTATTAGAAACTTCGATTGATGGTGCTCAAGGGATTTTAATGAATATTACCGGTGGTACTGATTTAAGTTTATACGAAGTCCAAGAGGCTGCGGATATCGTCGCTTCAGCGGCAGATCAGGAATTAAATATGATATTTGGATCCATCATTAATGATAGACTTAAAGATGAAATCATGATCACTGTGATTGCAACAGGCTTTGATGATAAGGAGAGTGCCTCTTCTAATCAAGCCTCCAATCAAACGAGGGATCTCCAGTCCCATAGGTCTGCTCCAACTCAGCATAGACGTGAACAGGTCATCCGTGAAGACCGTGTTCAAGATTACAATCGAAAGTACGAAGAAGAGGCTCCTGCCCGGAACCGGCAGTGGCAGCAACAAGAAGAGACTGGATTTGGACACAATCGTGAAAACCATCAAAAAGAGGATACGCTAGACATTCCGGCATTTTTGCGAAATCGGAATAAAAGGAATCGCTAATCCGGTGCCTGTCACCAGCTGAATCAGATAAAAAACTACGGAGATAATTAAACTCCGTAGTTTTTTATTACCCTATTTAAATAATCAAGATTTGGAGGGATATTTTTATTTTTGGGTATAATTAAGTATAAACATTGAAAATTGTTTATGAACACGAAAAGGTTTTTAAAAGAGGGGATTCGAATGTCATTTATCGGCATTATCATTATCATCGTGTTAATCTATTTTCTCATTATTCGCCCGCTAACCCAACGGAATCGTCCGCAAATTTTCGAACCAAGAAGGAACCATTATGACCAAAATGGCTATAATGGCCAAAGAGGTTACTATGGACCTTCACCAGGCGGAGGCTTTGGAAGATTCGGAGGGTTCGCTGGTGGAATGGCCGCCGGGGCATTGTTAACCTATTTATTTGAGCAGAGCCGAATTGGCTTCGATCAATACCATGCCCTGCAAAATCTAGAGGATCATGAAATTATGAGAGAATTAATGGACCAAAATATTATCCAAGAACATGAAATTGATCAACTCCAAGAACAATTAGGACGCCAAGAAGATAATAGTGATTGGGACGAGGAACGAAATGGAGATAATCCAAATAACGTAGATTATAATGACCAGGATGACCAACAAGACAACAATGATAATGATTTTGATGATTGGGATAACGGTGACGATAATTGGGTTTAACTGTTAAAAAAGTTCCACATGCATTGACTTTGAGAATTGTCCAGCTCCAGCGCCCGAATACGGACGCTGGAGCTTTTAATTATGCACTTGTTTTTAAATCATATGAAAAATTATTGTCATTCCATTCAAAAATCCCTTCTTGTAAACGGATGGTGGTGTTAAAAGGGCATGGAATTTCAACCACTAGTCCTGAGGATCCCTTTACTTCCTCCATTGTTTTTTCGAGCAATTGATTTTTAAATTGAAGGAGTTCACCTTTTGAAGCGACTCGAATTAGTTTGTCGATTGAAATATTATTTCCTTTTATTCCATATTTTTCGCAAATACTATCATGAAAGCCTTTATTAAACTGAATCATCATTGGTAGGTCTTGAATGGATGCCACACCATATACTTCCTTAATGACATCCTCATATCTTATTTGACTGCCGGTAGCAAACCTTATTATTTTCTTTTCAGGATTTTCTAATATATAAACCGTTTCAATTGAATTATTCAAAAAAATCAGCCTCTCCTTATGATTAAAATTGTATGTTTGGACTGTAATTAAAAATGAGTTTGGGAATTGTTGGTTGTGCAGTACCATGCTCAATTTAACCAAGGATCGGAATACTAACCCCGGTCAAGTTTGCGAGTTCGTCCAGCGTTAATTTCCGCAGCTGCATAAAGGATCGTAACCGCTGATCCATTTGAGCTGTTAAGAGGTCCTTCATGATACAACCTCTTTTGTTCGAATCAGTATATTACTTTATAAATATATTATAACATATTTCTATAATGCTTTAGTGCTATGAAGAAGTAGCTAAAAAGAAAAGAAAAATTTTTCTAAATATTTTGCAAAATAGTTTTTGTTATCCTATAATATATTTTAAATCTAATAGATAATATTTTTTGACATCAAAAGATTGTATCAAATATTTAAAAAAGGAAGCGACATTGTTATGAATTATTCATTTGCACCCCAAACAAAAAATTATGAATCATCTGCCGTAAGGGACATCTTAAAGGTTACACAGCAAGGACATGTGATTTCCTTTGCAGGGGGGCTGCCAGCAGAAGACATTTTTCCAATTGAGCAGGTACAGATTGCCTATGAAAAGGTATTTGCTTCAGGAAAATCTTCTTTGCAATATGGACTGACGGAAGGATTTATTCCGCTTAGAGAAGCGGTTCAAGCGAAAATGAAAAAGCGGGGGATTATATCTCATCCTGATAATATTTTACTTACAACTGGTTCACAGCAAGTCATCGACTTATTTTCACGGATTATGCTTGCACCGGGGGATGTTGTTCTCACTGAAGATCCTACTTACCTAGCAGCTTTGCAGGTTTTTAGATCATACGGCGCAAAAGTGGTGGCCGTAAAAAGTGATGATCAGGGAATAATTTCGGCAGATTTAAAAGTGAAAATCGAAAATTACCAGCCGAAATTTGTCTATGTCATCCCAACTTTTTCAAACCCAGACGGGAAAGTATGGAGCCAGGAACGTCGTCAGGAGCTTTTCAACCTTTGTTATGAAAAACAAGTTCTTATCCTTGAAGATGATCCATATGGGGATATTCAATTCCATGAAGAAGATGTTTATCAACCTATAACGGCGTTAGATACGGAGAAAAGCCGTGTGGTGTACACAAGTACATTTTCTAAATCTGTCGTACCCGCTTTAAGAACAGGCTGGGTAACCGGACCTGCAGAAGTAATCAAGTTGATGACACAAGCGAAGCAAATGAATGATTTGCATTCCAGCTCGCTCGATCAGCAAGCTCTCTATTATTTACTCCGTGATTTTAACCTTGATTCCCATATAGCACTAATTAGAAGTGTCTATTACGAGCGGATGAAAATCATGAAAGAATACTTTGATAAAGTTGGATCAGGTTTGTTCACCTGCAAGGAGCCAAAGGGCGGAATGTTTATGTGGGTAGAAGGAAATGAAAAGTTAAACACAACTGCCTTACTTGGCGAAGCGGTTAAAAAGGGCGTTGCATTTGTACCGGGTGCTCCATTCTATGTGAGCGAGCCAAAGCACAATACCTTCCGCGTGAACTTCAGCCATTCTTCTCCTGAAAAAATTAAGCTTGGAATGGAACGTTTGGTGGAGGTGTTAACGGCGGTTCCTGTTGCCTCTAAAACATTTTAATCATAAGATTTCAATTTTTCAGGGTACTGTATTTTGCAGTACTCTTTTTGCTTTCTAAATGGTCTTGTAGTTTTTTGATGAAAATTGAGGACAGGTTCTCATTGAATAGAGAATTAAAAATGGTACTATAATGATAGTTTTATAAAATAATTTACCGGGAATACCATCTTTTACAAAACATAAAAAATACGGTCTAAATTATTTTACCTTTTGTCCAATGACAGCCTAATTTGGTGGTATATAATATAAATTAGGCAGATGTGGTTTGTTCCAAAACAAATTTCTGTTTTAATTGGACCGATTTTAGATTGATTGGAAGGTGATGCGATGAATAGAGTTGTAAAATTATTTTAAAGCGCTTACATTTTGAAAGGTTCCAGGAATTTATAGGTATATTATTGCGCCATCAATATTCGAATTATTCCTATTATACCCAATATTATTATCAAACCGGTAATATGAAAGAGTGATCATAAATATTCTCTAGCGAATGCACAGCATTGGTTTTACTCGAAAGTTCTTTGAAAAACCAAACAAGGGGGAATTTTATTGAAAACGCAAATTGAGCAAAATGGTATTGTCATTTTGACAAAAGAAGCTGCAGACAGCTTAAGCAGCAGCGAGATGTGGAATGACGATCTACGCCCAACGACCATGAAAGAACATTCCTGGAAAGGTCTAAACTTTGCTACTTTGTGGATTGGAATGTGTTTATGTATTCCAGCCTATACGATGGCAAGCGGGATGATATCATTAGGAATGAACTGGTGGCAGGCAATTGGAACCATCTTTATCGGCAACGTTATTGTCCTTATCCCTATTTTATTGAACTCGCATGCTGGGACAAAATTTGGCATTCCATACCCAGTTTTTGCACGGCTTTGGTTTGGCTCAAAGGGCGCACATATTCCTGCATTAGCAAGAGCATTTGTTGCTGCAGGCTGGTTCGGGATTAACACGTGGATTGGGACAGGTGCCATTGATACCTTATTATCTGCTTCCTTCTCTTTCTGGAACTTCCCGGGACACACAGCCATTGTGTTTGCTTTGTTTTGGATCTTAAACGTTGCTGTTGCCTATAAAGGTCCGCAGGCAATGAAATACTTAAGTTTGATTGCGACTCCTGTCGTAGGGGTCTCTGCGATTATTCTCCTCATCTGGGCATTCACCAATTCAGGGGGCTGGGGACCAATTTTATCGACTCCATCAAAATTCCAGACCACTGGTGAGTTTTTAAAAGTGTTTTTCCCTGCGGTTACAGGTGTAATTGCTTTCTGGGCAACACTTGCCTTAAATATTCCCGATTTTTGCCGTTATGCGAAAAGTCAAAAGTCGCAAATGGTTGCCCAAAGCTTTTCGCTTCCACTTACGATGACGATTTTCTCTTTTATTGGTATTGCCGTAACTTCTGCAACTGTGGTTATTTTTGGTCAAGCTTTTTGGGATCCAGTAGCACTGTTAGCAAAATTCCCGCCATATGTCATCTTTTTAGGTACATTAGTCATTGTCCTATCTTCATTAACAATCAATGTTGGGGCAAACGTTGTTGCTCCGGCCCGTGCGATTGAGAACTTAAATCCAAGAAGAATTACGTTTGGAATTGGTGCCCTTGTTACTGGTCTCTTTGCGATCTTAATCCAACCATGGTATATCATGGAGAACTTTGGTAACTATATTTTTGGCTGGCTTGGAACGTATGGTGCCTTATTAGGTCCAATCGACGGTATTGCCATTGCGGACTACTGGCTTGTCCGTAAACGACAAATGGCTCTGCATGAGTTGTACGATGTAAACGGCCGATACAGTTATACAGGTGGTTTTAATAAAAATGGTGTTTATGCTCTCATCATTGGGGTTGCAATCCCGGTTCTCGGGCTCATCATTCCAGGACTTCGCTTTTTGTGGGATAATGCGTGGACATTTGGATTGTTCATTTCGATTATTACTTATACCTATTTAATGAAAGGGGATAAGAGCGTTCTTCAAAAGGGCGAGTATGAAAAAATTACAAGTTTTAAAACTGCCGCTTCTGGAGGCTTCTCGGATTCGGTTGACGGTAGTAACCCAAATGTGGATTTGTATTAATTAAGTTGATGAAACGAAGCTGCCCAAAACCATTGGGCAGCTTTTTTGTTACAATTTAACGAATTTTTTGTGTTTTAAATGAAATTTCCTAAATAATTTTATGGAGAAGTTAACACTATCTATAATAAAATAAAAGAAATGAGCAATGAAAACGCAGAGCCAAATAAGGTCAGCAATTGAAAACACCGGTAGAGGGAGTTGAAGGGGATGTGGCCTTTTGAACAACGTAAGAAAAAGTCCCTAGAAAAATTAGAAAGGCCCGGTTTACTTTCCGTACCAGAAACGACAGAGGAAAAAGAAATTGAGAAAATAGCGAAAAAATTGAAAGTGGTTCTGGATAATACGAAAGATGAAATTATTTTTTTGTGTATTGGTACCGATCGTTCCACTGGGGACTCTTTTGGTCCAATGGTAGGAACAATGTTAAAGGTAAAAGGGATTCATTTTCCTGTATACGGCACATTAGAAGAACCAGTTCATGCGTTAAATAGTAAGAAAATTCTGAAGGAAATTAAATGTTTGCATAAAGAACCATTTATAATCGCAATCGATGCTTGTTTAGGGGAAGAAAGTCAAATTGGATTAATTTTTTTGAAAAAAGGGGCTATTTTTCCCGGAAAAGCATTAAATAAAGGTTTACCAAGTGTTGGTAACTATCACCTGAAGGCCTTTGTCAATTATCTTGACTCATTTAAACCAGAGGAGTCGTTGAATGCCACTAGATTAAATACGGTAATAAAGCTAGCGGATATTGTAACCAAGATTATTTCCTGTGCGATTGAAGATTATCAGATTACGAGAAACTGATGCATAATTACATTAATTTGTGAATTCGATATTTTAAAATTATATTGGTAATTTGACCCATATCATTTGATGCTTTTCAATCTGGTAAGTTATTATTGGTTTAATGTATACAAAGAATTGAAGGTAGGAGATTCAATGAGTACTAATTGGGATGCGGAAGATTTAATTTCATTAAGGGAAAGGGTTTATTTACACATTAAAGATCTTATCCTGGAAGGTGAATTTAAAACCGGAGATCGGCTGGTGGAAAGGGAACTGGCGGAAAGATTAAATATTAGTAGAACTCCAATTCGGGAAGCTTTATTTCGCTTAGAGTCACAAGGTTTTGTTAAAACCGGACCGAGAAAAGGGGTAATTGTTGCGGACATTTCTGAAAAGGAAATTATTGAAGTCTTTACGATTCTTTCTTCTCTCGAGGTTTTAGCAGCAAAATTAGCTGTTCAAAAGTTGGATGAAGAAACAAAAAGTAATATTGCTGCCTATATTCAAAAAGTAGAAGAATGCTTAGACAACGAAGCTGCTTTCACTGATTTACATGGGGAATACAATCATCTCTTATATAGTGCTGCCAAAAATTCTAAGCTTTATGAAATACTGAGCGGGTTATCTGATTATATTCGTGCTTTCGCCAAAATTGGTTATAAAAACCCGGGAAGGGCGGTAAAATCAATGGAAGAACATGTTAAAATTATGGAAGCCATTATGAATCAAGAGAGTGAAATGGCTGAATATTTGACAAAAATCCATATGGAAAATTCAAAAAAAGCCTATATTGAATCGGTAAATCAAAGCAAAGAAAATAGGAAAGGCTAAGAGGTTGTCCAAAAAGTCCAGGATAAAAAAAGACTTTTGGACAACTTTTTTATTTTGATTGGAATAAACGATCACAGACCTATAACAACAGATTCAGTTAGGTTTCTTAACACTTTTACTACACTCATCGCTACAATGGGACTCGATTTAGGATTTTGTTTAAAAGGGGTATTTTGTACTTTAAATTCAACTTGACCAAAAAAACCCTTTGCAAATATGGTGTGGAAATTTGCTTGAATGGTTGGGTCCACATATATTTGAACCTTTGTTTTTTCGAAACCAACTCCTGCGATACTTAAAGCGGCAGATATATTCACGTTTTCAGGGAATAATTTTGCAGCATTCCTGGCATTGCCTTCATATATACAAAAAGGCTCAGATGATTAACATTTACAATAGTTTTAGATTTTAATCAATCCTTCATAGGGGGCGTAGAAATGGTATTATCCGTTGAAACCAAACTAAAGTATCACCATTGGGCAAATTTGAAACTCCTGCAACATATTAAAGGGTTAAAGGAGGATGTTTCTGCAAAAGAGGTAAAAAGCATTTTTCCTTCACTATCAGTCATATTTAAACATATTTATTCGGTTGATTCAATGTGGCTGAAGCGAATCTCAGGAGTAAAAGCTTCGATTTTAGATGCCGTAAATTGGATACTCCGAAAAAGGCTATACAAGCTTTTGAACAGCTTCACCAACAATACAAACAGCTAAATATAATAGAAGGAAAAATTTCATACCAAAATTCAAAAGGGGTTACTTTGTTTTTTATGCTGTTGCTAATTTTAAAAAAATAACATATTTATATAATTTTAATAAGATTATCAACCATTGAACAGGTATATCTCAATAAAGAATTAAACTATTAGGGAGAATTTATTGAAAAGAAATTTGGAGGTAAAGTTTGAAATATTAAAATCCGGGTGATTAAGTGGGAGGTAACAACAATTTAAATGCAAATAAAGTGAGGTTAATTTAATATCAAACCAATTAAACCTTCATCGAATCCTTTAATCTCTATTGGTACGCAATGACCTTCTAACTTAACTGTTTTTCCGTTTTCTTGGATAGCCCTTAAGTTTATTAAAATAACAAGATTTTTATTTGTTTTAGAAGATAAAAAATAAAGCGTTTCTTTACCTTGCCATGCAATATCAAAAATGTCGAGTAACTTGTCAGCAAAATTATCTTTAAAAGCAAAATCCGAACATATATCTCCAATTATATCCATCTGTTTTAGTTCAAGGAGTTCAAGTAACTTTAGATCAATCTTCGTAAAGATAAAAGAATTATTGATTTTATTAATTTCAAACATTGTTTTGCCGTGTATTAGTTCATACTCCCTTATAAGCAACCTAAATAGATGAAAAAGATATATTTTTGTCAAGAGACACACCTTCTTTTTTAATACTATTTTATGGGGATATATTCAAAAAATTAATTTATTTCCTTCAAAATTTTTTTCATCTGGCCAAGTTCCTGTTCAGGTGATGTTAATATCGTCCATTTGGATTGCTGTAATTACTTTTAAATATAATCTATAGAAAATTGGGGATAAGATAGTTGCCACCTTATTGTTAACCTCTTATTGAAAATTTCACTTTTTTATGTAAAAAAACAACAGGATAGACCTGTTGTAAAAAGGATGGTTTATTCAAAATTATTATATGCAGAATATTGGTATTAGAAACCAATTTATTTATTTTTTTTCTTGCGTTACCAAATCAAATGAAAAATATTCCATTTTTTTGTTTTTCCCATTAAAATAGAATGGGAAAGGGAGTTGAGTACTTACTAACATGAACAACAAAATTAAAGCGCTAAGAAAACATCATGGTGACACTTTAAAAAATTTAGCCAATAAAATAAACTATGATTATAGTAATTTATCAAAAATTGAAAGAGGTTTATATGAGCCCTCATTAGAATTGCTAAGAAAAATCGCAGAAGTTTACAATGTGGAAATGACTTATTTTTTTGAAGAAAATAAAGACTATTCTTCAGAAGAAGTACAATTTTTAAGTGAGCTTGATTTATGTCATGATGAGCTATTAAAAAAATTCGATTTTGTGCTAGACGGTAAGAAGCTTTCAAAAACGGAATTTGAATTTGTTATTGAAATCATTCGTAAACTCCGTAAATCGATTAGCGAAAATAAAAATATTTAAAAATTGAATTAGCTTCATTAGTACACTCCCTTACTCCTCACTTTTTTAAAAAAAACTTGAGAAAGGCCTTCTATTACTTATAGAAAATCAACTTTAATGGAGCTGGCTTTTTTTTATGTTTCCCTTCTAAAATATTCCCGTATAGGCCAGGTGATTTGATGAAGATAGTAGTAACTGGTTCTAACGGTCAACTTGGAAATGAACTGGTGAAAAAATTAAGTTTTTCTCATTCTGTATTTGGACTAAACAAGGAAAAATTAGACCATTACTGACAGTTCTATGACCTTAGACCCGAATCCCCTACATTGGGGGAAACAGATGTTTATTATATGGGTGAAGAAAATCCAATCCTACTGTATATTCCAAAGGGGGGCGCGTATGGATATAGGGTTCTTGGAAATAAACCCGCCACAATAATATATTTTACAACTGAATCTTATAATCCAACATTCCAGATGAAAAGCGAATTAGTTGGGATGATTCTTTAATTAATTTCAATTGGGAAACACAAAACCGATAGAAAATAAAAGCGAAATATTTTCAGCATTAAAAAGCATCCAGTATAAAGGATGCTTTTTAACTTAAAAAAATTAACTACAATCAAGATTAGCTAAATGGTACTGTGACAAAAAAACTCAATCGAAATATTTTTTATCTTGTAAGAATTGAATAATTTTTTTTGCGCATTCATCAAGTGTCATCTTATCAGTTTCAACGATGATTTCTGGAGATTCTGGTTCCTCATAAGGGGCATCAATTCCTGTAAACCCTTTGATTTCACCATTCCTCGCTTTTTTATATAAACCCTTTGGATCTCTTTTCTCACATTCATCAATATCGCACTTCACATGAATTTCAATAAATTCATTTTCTTCAAGTAAATTTCTTACAATCTCCCTGTCTGTTTTGTAAGGTGAAATAAAAGAAGTTAAAGTAATTAATCCAGCATCCACAAACAGTTTTGAAACTTCTCCAATCCTTCTAATGTTTTCTGCTCGATCATCCTTTGAAAACCCTAAATCCCTATTTAATCCAAATCGAACGTTATCTCCATCTAAGCGATAAGTATGGATATTTTTATTAAACAATTTTTCTTCAATTTCAGCAGCCAATGTAGATTTACCGGAGCCGGATAATCCTGTAAACCATAATACAGCACTTTTATGTCCATTTTTTTGCTGGCGGATTTCCTTGTGGATTTTTCCTGTGTGCCAGGTAATATTTTTTGAATTCATTAAAAACCACCCTTTTTACTGTATTAAATAATCCAAACAAAATAGACAATACATACAGTCACTACCATGACGATAATGTTTAATGGAATCCCAACCTTTAAATAATCTTTAAAGGTGTAACCGCCAGGACCGTAAACAATCATATTTGTTTGATATCCGATAGGGGTTGAAAAGCTAGCTGAGGCAGCAATTGCAACAATGATCGCTAAAGCGAGAGGATCTACGGCAGCTTTTTCTGATACCTTCAAAGCAATAGGAAACATAATCACTGCAGCCGCATTATTGGTTATAATTTCTGTCAAAAGGTTTGTTGCCAGATAAATTGCAATTAAAATAAAAAATGCCCCTCCTAATGGTTTTGTAATGGATAATATTCCTTTAGCTATCCACTCGGCAGTTCCGGAATTTATTAGGGTAGATCCGATTCCAAATGATGAAGCTATCAGCAATAAAACATTAAATTCTACATAATCTTTGGCTTCTTCTGCAGTCACGACTTTAAACAAGAAAAGGAGAATAACAGCTACTGCGGCAGCCTTTAACATGGATAGAATACCGGAAGAAACTAAAAGAATTAGAATGAATAAGATAATTAGGGAAATCCAAGACTTAAATCTGGATAAAGAAGGTAAAATATCATAATCATTCATTGTATCGACTAAATAAAAATCATGAGAATAATCTCTTTTCTTGAAATCTTGGCCAATTATCATTAATAAGATATCACCGGGTTTTAAAACGATATCACCAATTTTACTCTTGATCCTTTCGTTTTTTCGGTGCACAGCGATAACAGCTGCATTATATTTTCCTCGAAATTGTGTGTCCTTGATTTTTTTGTGTACGAGTGAAGAATGCTGGCTGATAACTGCTTCAACAATTTTAGTTTTCTTATTTTTTAATTGCTCGAAAATGGAACCAGTATCTGTAACGATCTCAAATCCTTTTTGGTTTTGCAACTCTACAATTGTGGAAATCATTCCTGCAAATATAAGACGATCTCCCGCTTTAATCCTAGTCGAACTAGTGACGGGTGAGAGAATTTCCTCATCTCGAATAATTCCAATTAAATACAAACCATTAAGTTTTCTTAAATTTGCATCCTGAATCGTTTGGTTAATAAAGGGATATTGATTATTAACTTTTATTTCTCCAAAGTATTTCCAGCTGTTTTCCAACAAGTCCTTTTTCTTTTCTGTATTATTTGGCAACAAATGAAATCCGATTGTTATTAGATAGGGGATTCCTAAAATGGTAATGGGTAGTCCAATGATTCCCAGTTGAAAAAAGGAAAATCCAGAAAGATGGGAATCGAGTAACAAGCCATGTACAACTAAATTAGTTGAAGTTCCAATAATGGTAATCGTCCCGCCAAGTATTGTTGCGTAAGACAAAGGGATCAGAAATTTCGAAGGTGAGATATTATTATTTCCACACCATTTTCTTATAATGGGCGTAAATGTAACAACAATCGGAGTATTATTTAAAAAGCAGAAATGGCTGAGATTGGGATCAATATTTTTAGAAGCGCCTTTTTCTCACTTTGACTGTTATTTAACAATTTTTGAATAAATATTTTGGTTAGATCACTTTTTTGAATCCCGCCGGCTATAATGAAAAACAAACCAATGGTTAGCATCCCTTCGTTTGAAAAACCTTTAAATGCATCATCTGTAGAAATAATTCCTGCTGAAAGAAATACGACCAGTGTAATAAAAACAATAGTTTCTGGCCGTTTAATTTCTAGAATCAAACTTCCTATCATTAAACCAATACAAATGAGCACAAAAGCAATTTCCCATGTCATAACCACTTTTCACCTATAACGGAAGACAGAATCCTATTGTGCATTTTGACTCAATCCATCCATTAAAATTTTTACTACTTCTGGGCGGGAAAATTCTTTTGGAGGATATTCTCCATTTCGCAGCATTTCACGAACTTTCGTCCCGCTTAAATACAGATGTGCTTCCTTTTCATGCGGACAGGTTTTCAATGTACACATACTTTCACAAATCGTACAATAAAACGAATGTTCAAATTTTAAAATGTTGATTCCAATCTCGTCTTTACAGAAGTTTCCAAAGATCTTTTGTGCATCATATGTTCCATAGTAATGACCCACACCTGCATGATCTCTGCCTACAATAAAATGTGTACATCCGTAATTTTTTCTTACAATCGAATGAAAAACAGCTTCTCTAGGCCCTGCATATCTCATAGCTGCGGGATAAACAGATAACTTCACCCGTTCCTTCGGATAGTAACCGTCTATAAGTGCTTCGTAACTTTGCATTCTAATTTCTGCAGGTATATCATCTTTTTTTGTTTCACCAATTAAAGGGTGAATAAGGAGACCATCAACCATTTCTAATGCAATCTTTTGAATATATTCATGTGCCCTGTGGATAGGATTGCGTGTTTGAAACCCTGCTATTGTCTGCCATCCTCTATCTTGGATCGCCTTTCTTATTTCAATTGGATCATTAAAATAGGCCTCAAACGGAGAATGAGAAGGGCGCTTTAATAAATAAATAGGACCAGCTAAATACGTATCACCTTTATTAAAAATCTTTTGGACTCCGGGATGGTTCAGATCCTCAGTTCCATAAACATGGTTTGCTTCAAGGTGCTTGTCATATTTAAATTTTTCCTCTAATTGGAGTATTCCGTATAAATTTCCATCTCTACCTTTTAAACCAACCTCACTGCCTGTCTTTAACTTTGCTGCTTCTTCGCTTGTTATATTAAGAGTAATAGGAATAGTCCAAACAGTTCCATTGGATAGTCTCATATTTCTTAAGACATTTTGATAATCTTGTTCATTCATAAAACCTGTTAATGGACTGAATGCACCTGTTGCAATTAACTCAAGGTCGGATAATGCCCAGGCGTCCAGAACAATCGATGGTAAATGAGATGACCTATTTAAAAATTCATTTGCTTCCTTATGACCTGCGATTTTTTGAATCAATTCGCCACCATGTGGTGTGATCATTTCTTATCTCCTTCTTTCAATTAAATTAATAGAAAAGTAGAGAACTATGTTTATTTGGGGAAATTAATATTTCGAAATTAAAGATATGGATCTGTTGGTGTTAAATTAGCTATATATTTTTTAACATTTCATTTAAACCTTCTTTAAAATTATAATTAGGTTTCCATTTCAATAAAGTTACTGCTTTCTCATTACATAATTGACTATGGAGTATTTCTCCTGGTTTTAAAGGGGTATGTTTTTTATTTACATTATACTTTGTAACTTCTGAAATGTTCTTTATTACTTCATTAACGGATATCCGGACGCCAGAACTAATATTAACTATTTCATTTGTTCCATTATCAATAGCTGCTACATTTGCTGTAACGACATCCTTTACATAAATAAAGTCACGCGTCTGCTCTCCATTTCCAAAAATAACAACAGGCTTATTATTTAAAACTTGGTTAACAAAAATGGAGATTGCCCCGCCATCACTATTTGAATTTTGCCTTTCCCCGTATACATTTGAATAACGAAGGATTGTAAAGGGAATCCCGAATAGCTCTGAGAATAGTAGAATATATTTTTCTGCAGTAAGTTTAGACAAACCATAAAAGGACAATGGTTGCAGGGGATTCTTTTCTCTGATTGGAAGTGTATCAGAATGCCCGTATACAGCAGCAGATGAAGCAAAAATTATCTTTTTAACATTAAAGATTTTACAACATTCTAAAATATTTATTGTTCCGACTATATTATTGCTGCAATCGTAAGAAGGGTTCTGCGATGAACCATTAACACTTGTCTGTGCTGCAAGGTGAATTGTAATATCTGGCTGTTCTTTTATAAAAACATTCTTCAGTAATTCTTTGTCTCTAATATCAATGCGATAAAATGAAATTCCAGGTGGAATGTTTGAAACAATACCCGTCGTTAAATTATCTACTACTGTCACATTAAAGTTCCGATTAACTAATTCATCTACAAGATGTGAACCTATAAAACCTGCACCTCCTGTTATCAGAATTTTCCTAGATTCATTATCCATAATAATTAGTCACATCCTTTTTAATAAAATGAAACAGAGAGTGGAAAACCACATCAAAGACTATAGAGATAAAAATACAAAAATTATCTTATTAATTTATGAAAGGTTTTTTTATATGGGAACGACAAAAAAACAAAATAAGCACAAGCCTAATTAGGTAGCTGCATGTACATTTGTCCAATCAAAAATAGAATTATTAAAATAAAATAAATTAAAATCGGTGGAATGATTTTCATGTGTTTTTCCATAAGTTTAAAAAGGGAATCTTGAATGAAGGGCAAATGACAAATCAATAACTCACTAAGTAATATATCGAAATAAGACTATTGAGCCAAATCGATTAAGATAAAACTTTATAAAACTTAAACACTATAAATTATTCCTAGTTTATTTATAGAAAGGGGGCAAAAAAATTTGCCCGATAAAAATAGGGTGATTTGTATCCTTGGATCGGGAAGATGCGGTACTTCAGCTATAACACGAGCTATAAACTTGTTAGGTGTTAATATTGGGTCAAACTTTATTTCTATTGATAAAACTAATCCAAAAGGTTTCTGGGAAGATAAAAAAATAGTGGAAGTCCATAAACAAATTTTTAAGGAATTTGCAGGTCCTAAACAATATTTTCCTCCTGATTGGATAAAAAGTGAACAAGCTAAACAATACAAAGGCATATTAATTGAATATCTTCAACAAAATTTAAATCATGATAAGATATGGGCTTGGAAGGATCCAAGGACTTGCTACACCTTGGAGTTATGGAAAGAAATTTTTACTGAGTTAAATATTTTACCGCAATATTTGATTATGGTTCGAAATCCTATTGATGTTGTCAGTTCATATAAGAATGCTTATAACATTAGTAAAAATAATGCACTCTATCAATGGAAGTTAAGAACACTCTTAGCATTAAGTAAAACATATGGTGAGCATAGAATAATGATCGATTTTGATCATTTAATTGACAATTCTGTAGAAACACTTCGAAAAATTTCTTCTGAATTTAAACTCCCATGGCTACAAGAAGATCAATTTATCAATAATCTTAATAGCTTCATAGACCCTAATTTACAACATAGTCAAAGTGGTATGAAAAAATTAATGGAATCAAATGATTATGATGAGGAAATCAAAAAAATGTATAGTCTTTTTTATAAGGCAAGTCTTTCAACATCTTTTTTAAATTCAGATGAGTTTAACACTAAAGTAAACGAATACTTAAAAGGCATTTTTAGGATAAAACAATAGATAGCAATTTTTTAACATGATGAATATTTCTAACAGGAGGGGAAATATGATTAATGAACCTTTTGTGATTATGATTACAACTGCACAAGGTCGGAATGAAGCTTTAAAAAACAATTTAAGATGTCTTTTAAAATATATTAATGACCCTTTTATCGTTTATATTTATAATGATTTAGCAGGTCCCTTAGATGAGTTTGTACAATCTATTTTACAGGAATCAAAACGTGAAAATGTTAAATTTTGCATCTTGAATGAAAAAAATGAGTTATCTAGTGTCCAATTAGGTTGTGGGGGTGGACGCTATTATTTGTTTGAAAAGGTAAAAGAAAATGGACATAAAATTGTAGCATCACTTGATGACGATATACAAATTACAAATGGGTGGTATGAAAGTATTTTAAACGCAATAGAAAAATTTCCTAACTATTCAGTTTTCACTTCTGTTATGCAAAATATAATTGACGGAAAAGAACAACCGCTTCAAGGGGGACACCGAGTTGTTATAGATGGGATGTGGATGAAAAGAACAGAAATTCGATCATTTCCAAATGAATATACAATTGCTGATTGGGGTCCAATTGGAACTTTGGTTTTCTGTAGGGAAGCTTTAAAACCCGAAGTGAAATTTCCAGTTGATTTGATTTTTGATGAGGATACAGTAGTGTTTTTTCTATTCAAAAATTTAGGGATAAACAAAACAATTGTAGTGAATAATGGGTTGGTAAAACATGTAAAAACAGCCGATGTAGAGGGATTTAGAACTGAAGAAAATCTAAAGAAGACAGCGAGATATATTTGGAAAAATTACGGTGTTAATTTAATCAACCGGTGGGGGAAATTTGACTTTATTCCTAAACCGGCTGAAAAAGAAAAAATTCGAATTTTCCTTAATGATCCTTTCTATCCAATACGCCCATTTAAGATGGAAACCAACGAGCAAAATCCTGCTTACAATAATTTAATTCAATCTGTTAAAATTCCTAAAATTATACATCAGATTTGGATTGGACCAAACCCAATTCCTGATAGCTATTTGAAATATATTCATACATGGAAACAAATTCATCCTGATTGGGAGGTAAAACTTTGGACAGATAGTAATATGCCACGGTTTCATAATCAAGAACTATATGATCAAGCAAGTAACTTAGCTGAAAAAGCAGATATTGCAAGGTATGAACTAGTTTATAAGTTTGGTGGAATTTTTATTGACATACATTTTGAGTGTTTCAAAAGTTTAGTGCCTTTATTAACAGGTATAGATGGTTTTGTTGTTAAAAGCCTTTGGGAAGGCTTTATTTCAAATGGATTTTTTGGCGCAGTTCCAGACCATCCTGTTTTGAAGACCGCTGTTGATTCCCTTCCTAACTGGGTAAAAATGCATTCTAATCGAAGCACAAATGTTAAAACAGGACCTCATTTTTTTACAAATGTAATAAAGAATAAAACTGATTTAGCTGTATTTGATTCAAATCTATTTTTTCCTTATTCAAATAAGGAATTGCATAGAAAGAACGAAAAGTTTCCAAATGCATATGCAGCTCATCATTGGACAGATAATAAGAATTCTAGCTGGAAATAATATTAGCAGCTGTCGGTTAGGGAATAGCTTTTTAAAACCAATTGCTTGAAATATTCTCCAATATCAGAGGATGAAATTCTCAGACAAAAATGGACAAACCTTTTTTTAGGTTTGTCCTTGGGGCCGTTTTCAAGCACCTTATAAAACTGTTTTACGAAAAATTTATTGGGTCGAAGAAAGGAGATACATAAGTGGATCATCATCCTTTAATATACAACTACGCATCAAAGCATTATGGATTTTTTTTATTTATTAATTCCCATATAGCTTCCTGATTTCCATTAGCTTTTAAGTACTTTTTAGCAAGTAGAAAATTATTTTTGTAATTAGGATTGCCCTTTGCTCCGACAGTTGGATGCCATAAATGATAACCATTTCTCTCCAGTCTTAAGTGAGGCCCAAACAAAGTAGTAATAGCAATAAAAAATGCATTATCCTCTCCGCCCCAACCAACAAATCTTTCATCGAATCCACCAATAACCTCAAAATTTTTGCGGGTGACTACATTTACTCCGCCGAAAGGATCATACGGTAATTGGAAAATACGACCGCTTATTTTAAGTGGCCAAACAGGTTGGCTTTTCAGAATTTCTTGTGTGTTACATTCTGATAAATACATTATTTTATGATAAGGATATACCAATGAATATTTATTTAATAAATTAATAGACTTGACCAGCATTTCAGAATCATAAACAAGATCTGCATCAGCAATAACGAAAATTTCTCTTGTTGCTTTTTTGGCAGCATCGTTTATTGCTTGAGATCGTAAAAAAAATTCTGTCTTGGAGGTACCTATGCAGATCTCGGCCTCCGGCATTAGTTGAGTGTAATAGTCAAGTACCCACTTGAATATCGCATCTCTTGGACCGTTATCCGATTTAAAAGGAATAAGAACAGATACATCTTTTAACATCCTTTTCTCCCCTTTATATTTGTAATATGTATAGTAATAGAGTTTTAATCATTTCAAACCAAGGGGTTCTTAATAATTAAAAACCCCTTTATTTCTAAAAATATTATAATAAAGAAATAAAAGAGAGAGACATCAAATTTTACACAGTGATTTTAATTGGAAGGCGACTGACAAATTGGCCAGCCTCATCACTTCCTGTTGCAGTTAAAAGAACAGATCTTCTAACTTGAATCCTTGTACCTGGTTGATTGACAATAAATTGGATTTCGAACTTATCAAGACCTGAAACGTCTAAAGATACTGAACTACTAGTATTTCGGACTACTCTTCTTTTTTTAGTAATTACCAATTGTTTCTGCCCCTGTAATTTAAAGAGTTTAATCGTTACATTAGCTGCACGGTGTTGATTATTGTTTAGTATTAAAATATCAACATTTGCATAAATGTTACCTGGATAAATGGAACTTTCCTGGTTATCAATTGGCCCAGTGGAATATTTTACAATTGCCAATTTTTTATACTCCCTTCTGTCTTTCATTTATGATTATAAATATTTCTCTCTCAGTTACCTTTAACATATTTATGACAAATGTGAATATTTGATTGGACAAGTATGGCAGGAAATCTACCCATTTATTGTAAAAAGCTGGCCAAGCATGTGAAGAAATTGTTTGCCGTATAGGTCTGGGGAAAAGAAGGTTTCAATAAAATGGACGGCCTTAGTAATCATTTCATTTTTTCGATTATTATTTAGAATTAAGTCTTTTGCTTCACTTACTGCATTATTTATGTCTCCTTGATCGTAAAGCTTTCCGGTAACATTATGAATGACAAAGCTTTCTACACCACCAGATCGCGTTGTCAAAACTGGACATTGACAGCACATTGCCTCTATAACCGCATAGCCAAAACCTTCTTGTCTTGAGGTTGAGCATAATAAGCCATTTGACTTTGAAATCCTAGAATAAAAATAAGGCATTTTGTCACGCGGAGTATTTTCATTTAATACAATGGAATCGTTTAACTTCAATTTATTTATCCAACGAGTAAAATTTTTTAAAGCCTCTTTGGAACATGCCGCTGGGTCGTAAAACATCCAAAGTTCAACATTTTGGATTCTTTTCGATAAGGCGGCTCCTATCAGTAAAAATTCTTGCCAATTCTTATTGTAATCTAGCCTTCCAACCCAACCAACAATGGTTTTATTATATTTTGGAACTTCTTTATAATGAAATAAATTCGAGTCAATACTATTATGAAAGCTAAATAATTTCTTATTTGGAAAGTGTTTTTTCATTAATTTATCTAAGTATTCGGTGCTAGGGTACAGAATGGCATCTGCATATTTTGCTATAACGGGTTTTCCTTTTTCAAGCCATTGCCCGGTTAATTGCTGATGTCCAATCCCTTGAATCTCATATATGATTTTTCCCGCGTAACCTGCTTTCCTAAGCCTTTTTAAAATTTCAAAATAGGTACAAACAATGATAGCCTGAATTTGAAGTTCCTGTATTAGTTGAATAATTTCATTGTCTTTATTTGTAATATAAATTCTCCCGTTATTAGAAATATCTATGTCCTTTCGTCCATTAAAATATAGAAAATGGCATTCTATTCCTTTTCGAGTTAAAGCTATATTTCTTTCAATATTAAGTGTAAGCATTCCTCCAGCTGGGACAGTAAAAACAAATAACACCTTCATAATTTCATATCTCCCTTTAACTTCATCATATATATAATACCTAGTAATAGAATGATGGAAAATCATTATTAATTTAGAGGTGACTTATTAAAACCTTATGTTTGGAATGAAGAGTTGCTTGGACAACAAGGAATTTTGTTCCAAAAATGCAATTGGCACATAAAGTATATAGAAGTAAATGGTCTGAAAACTTATGTATAAATCTTATTTGTGGTTAAGGAAGTAATCGAAACCCTATAACTTTAGGAATTTTACCAATTGAAAAATAAGGCTAGGTGGTTTAATGGATATTTTAGTAACTGGTGCTAATGGACAGCTGGGAAAGGAGATGAAAAGAGAGTTAAGCCTTTCTCATTCTGTTATTGCACTAAGCAAGACGGAATTGGACATTACGGAAAGGGAAAAAGTTGAAAAATTGATGAGGGAAATTAAACCAAATTTAATTATCCATTGTGCAGCATTTACGGCAGTAGATCTATGTGAAATATCACAAAAAAAAGCATTAGAAGTAAACGGACTTGCAACTAGTTATTTAACCGATGCCGCCGATAAGATAGGAGCAAGAATGTTTTATATAAGTTCTGATTATGTCTTTGACGGGAAAAAGAAATCTCCTTATGTAGAGGAAGATGATCCCAATCCACAATCGATCTACGGGCTGAGCAAGTGGCTCGGTGAACAATTCGTGCTTCGAATGGAAAAGGGGACCGTTATCCGAACCTCCTGGTTATATGGTCATGACGGAAGGAACTTTGTAAAGACGATGCTGCAACTAGCGAAACAAAATAGAGAAATAAAAGTCGTAAATGATCAAATAGGGTCTCCTACTTATGTAAACGATTTGGTTGAAATCATCCTGGAGCTAATTAATAAAAAAAATGGCATTTACCATGTTAACAACTCAGGGTCATGCTCATGGTATGAATTTGCACATGCGATTTTCAAAGAAGCCGGCTATAATCCGGATGTTGTTTTTCCCATATCAACTGACGATTATGGAGCAGCTGCTCCAAGACCCAGTTACTCAGTATTAACATCCAATTATTTACAAAACGAAAATGTAAAGGTTCCACGTCACTGGCAAGCAGCCTTAAGTGAATTTATTCGAAAGGAGACTACTTAATGATAGAAGGAATAAAGGTAAAAAAGTTAGTCAAACATTGTGATGATCGAGGCTTTTTTGCAGAATTGGTCCGTGACGATGAGCCAGAGCTTTTATCTAGGTTTGGTCAGGCATCCTGGTCAATGAGTTATCCAGGTATCATTAAAGCATTTCACTACCACGAAAAGCAAGATGATTTATGGTTTTTTCCTTCCGGTAATGCTCAGGTGGTACTATATGATCTTAGGACAAATTCTCCCACGAGTGGAGAAACGAATGTTTATTACATGGGAGAAGAAAACCCAATCATGCTGCTGATCCCAAAAGGAGTTGCTCATGGATACCGTGTTTTGGGGCAAAAACCTGCTGTGATTATATATTTTACAACTGAGTCCTATAATCCAGATCATCCTGATGAAAAGCGAATTCCATGGAATGATCCATCAATTAATTTTAATTGGGAAACTCAGTCCCGATAGCTACCTAAAATATAGTTTAAATACTAAAAAGCATTCGATGTTCAATAGATCGAATGCTTTTTGTCTAAGTTACATAACATCCAAAAAAGGTATTAAGATGTGTAAATAAAATCAACTCTTCAATAGGTATAAACGTACAAGCGGAAGAAAATTGAATTTATATAATATGGTAATGAAGGTGAGGTGTTTTTGATGTGTGGTTGTCATGAGCGCAGTAAACAATTTTCTTCAGAGGGGTTATACCACGGCAGACCTATTCAGCCGGTAAGCAGCAAATACGTAAAATTTTCTTCACTCCAAGGGATGAAAAAAAAGACAAATTCGTCTTTTGAAAATTTCGGCAAAAAGAAGTGAATGTTATTAAAAAAGCGATGATGATAATCGCTTTTTTAAATGTTTTATAAGGAAGCAAGGTCTATTTAAGACATTCAAAAAGTTTAGATGTGTACAGCGATAAAGGCTGAAAAAAGGATTTAATCAGGTTTAATAAGTTTAAGAATCTTGCATACTACCTGATGGTACTCTGAAAATTGTTCCAAAAAAGGATTTTTTTCATAAAGTATAGAGTAATATTTCCTTCTGAAGGTAAAAAAAGAGTCGCGTGATTACCATAAAGAAAAAATTTCAAAGGTGGTTTATTTATGAAAGGAATTATTCTTGCTGGCGGTACCGGAAGCCGTTTGAAACCATTAACCAGTTATATAAATAAGCATCTTTTACCAGTGGGGCCTTATCCCATGATCTATTGGCCGATCATAAAATTAAGAGAAGCTGGTATAAAGGATATTTTCATCATAACGAATAAACAAGATCTTAGCTCGTTTATTGAGTTATTGGGGAATGGAGAAGAGTTAAATGTTAATTTTGAGTTTGGAATCCAGAAAAAAGCAGGCGGGGGAATAGCGGACGCCCTAATGAGTGCAAGAAATTATGTAGGTAAAGAGAAATTTGTCGTTATATTAGGTGATAATATTTTTGAAGATTCATTGATTCCATATGTGAAGTCGTTTCTAAAACAAGAGAGAGGGGCAAGAGTACTCTTGAAAGAGGTTAAGGACCCAACCCGATATGGAGTGCCTCAATTAGATGAAGAAAAAAAATCTATTCTCTCCATAATGGAAAAACCCAGCAACCCACCTTCATCTTATTGTGTAACAGGTATCTATATGTATGATCAAGGCGTTTTCAATTATATTGAAAACATCCAACCCTCGTCCCGTGATGAATTGGAAATAACAGATGTGAATAACCTTTACATTGAGAATAAACAGCTGGAGTATGATATTCTACAGGGATGGTGGATTGACGCGGGAACACACGATTCGCTCTTTCAGGCGAATCAATTTGTATACGAGAAAACACTTAAGGAGGATGCCCCGAATGAGTAAACACCTTCTCATAACAGGCGGGGCAGGCTTTATTGGAGCAAATTTTATCACCTATTTATTAAGGAACTCTGACTATCACATCACAAATGTGGATTCACTCACATATGCCGGAAATATTGAAAATTTATCGGAATTTCACCATTCGAATCGATACCGTTTTATCAAATGTGATATAACCAATAAAGATGAGCTTTCAATGGTGTTTGATCAAAACTATGATGCCATTATTCACTTTGCTGCAGAATCCCATGTAGATCGAAGCATTAATGATGCATTTCCTTTTATTCATACCAATGTCTACGGCAGCTTTAACCTGTTACAAATGGTATTATCCGGGAAGGCAAGCAAGATGATTCAAATTTCTACAGATGAAGTATATGGTTCCCTAAGTCCATCCGATGCTCCTTTTACAGAAGAAACCGCTATTACCCCAAATAATCCGTATTCTGCGAGCAAAGCAAGTGCTGACCTACTTGTACGATCCTATTACCAAACTCACCAGTTACCACTCATCATTACTCGCTGCAGCAATAATTATGGACCTATGCAGCATACCGAAAAATTCATTCCAAAAGTCATTACGAATGCACTTAATAACCAAGTAATCCCATTATATGGGGATGGTTTAAATATTAGAGATTGGATATATGTTGAAGATCATTGCCGGGCAATTCATATGGTCCTTGAAAAAGGGGCCACTGGGCAGATTTATAATATTGGAGGATCAGAGGAGAAAACCAATATTGATGTCATTTACGAGATTCTTAAGCAATTAGGTAAAGACAAAAGTCTAATTGAACATGTAACAGATCGGAAAGGGCATGATCGTCGCTATGCGATGGACTCTTCCAAGATAAAAAAAGAATTAGGCTGGTGCCCTGAAGTTTCTTTTATCCAGGGAATTCAAAAAACGATTGAATGGTTTAAAAAAAGACAAAATGAGGGTAGGTAATAATTGGTTGAATCTGGAACGAAAATGATACCATCCTTATTCGGTGTTTGGTCTAAACAAAAAGAAAATAAACAAGCGATTTTATTCAAAAAAGCATTCGATGTGAACAGTAGAGAATGCTTTTTCATCTTTACAGCTTACCCATATAAAATGCTGAACAGTTAGGTTTCATTTATCAAACCAATTTCTTTTCTCATGTGCGAAAGTACAAGCCTTTTTAAGCCTTTCTCATACGATAAAACAACAGAAAGGAGGAGAGTTAATTTGTGTTTTTGTCGTCAATTTAATAAGCTTTTATCAGAAAAAGGGCTGTCCCTAAATGGAATGACATATAACCCCCAAAATGTCATGATCAAACATATCTCCCATACCCCTTATAAAAAACCAGTAGTTAACCCAACTGTGAATCGTAAAAAATATAAAAATTAGGGGAGTAACCGACTTGATAAAAGATTTAGAGAAAAGGTTCGCGGGGCCTATCGTCATTGGGGGTGTCGGAGGAAGCGGAACTAGAGTCATAGCAGAAATAATTAAGAGTTTAGGGTATTATACAGGGCCTTTAAATAAATCAAATGACAATGTGAAATTTGCCAAATTATTTGGAAATCCTGATCGGTTTTTTAATAGTCATGAAGAAAACGAACAGGAAATCGTTAAACGGCTAAGAACATTTGAAGAAGAGATGACGAGTTTCCTGTGCTTAAATCAGTCTCAATATATTGGCTGGGGATGGAAAAATCCGGTCAGCCATATTTATATTGAATACTTGGTTAAATATTTCAAGAAAATTAAATATATTCATGTAATCCGAAACGGGTTAGAGATGGCCTATAGCAGAAATAAAAATCAGCTGGTGAAGTGGGGAAATTTGTTTCGTATCAAATCAACTTCAAAGGTAGATCCAAAAGCCAGTCTTCACTATTGGTATGCAGCAAATGAAAGAGCAAACAGATTGGGAAAAGAACTTCTCGGTCCCCGCTTTTTGCTCATTAATTTTAATGATTTATGTTCTAATCCAGAAAAGGAAATCAAGAAAATGATAGAGTTTTTAGAATTAGAACCGGCCAAAATTAACTTAGCCCCCTTGGTACAATTGATTCAGCCGCCGGGCACACTGGAAAGGTATAAAAATCAGGATTTAAGTATTTTTTCAGAAGATGATTTTGAGCTAATAAGAAAACTGGGATTTGAGATTTAAGAGGATAAAGAAATTTCTTTTCGTTTACGATTATATAATATGTATTCGAAAATAAAAGTGTATTAACATAGCCAATGGAGTTTCTCTATCAAATTCAATTTTTGTTAGAAAATGGACAAGCATACGGTCAGCATAATAGAAACAACATAGAATATAGGGTAATAAATTTAAGAATGGGAGATGATTTAATGGCTACTCTGCGTTCGGGACCGATTCCAGTTCCATCTACCACATGCAGCGGGGATCCCGTAAATACGGTCATGGTAACACTTACGAATCAAACCACCCAGACTTTACAGGCAGTGTTAAAAATTAACGAGGTTACACTCAATCCACAGCCGCTTCCACCAGAAACCAGTCCAATTCGGGTGCTTATGGCACCACAGCGGGTAACGCTCAGACCGAATGAAGCGAGATCTTTTGCTGTTCCTGTTGCTCCAGCCCAACCTCCAGAATCTTTAGCAGTAAATGCAGCTACCGCCGGGTCTTCAGGGATCATCGTTACGGTTCGTGGTGATGTAGGAGCTAATGGGAGAAGGATTCTTGCTTCTGTTTCAGGTGGATTTGCAGCTCCCGGAGAGGCACTTACCAGTTCTGAACCATCAATGGCAGTAACTCATGATCAATTTGTTGTGGTTCGAAGGGGATAGAAACCCAAAACCTCTAGCCAATATTTTAGGTGAGAGGTTCTGGGTTTTATTATTTACATAGGCTCTTTTCGTAAACTTTGTTGCTTTTGGAGCTTAATAAGGTTCATTTACTAAGTTTGTAGGCAATTTTCGCAAATATTCATACGAAAAGATGCCACGAAGCATATAGTTATACGGGTTGATGAACTTATACGAAAAACAACAATCTATGCGAAAATAGCCTTTACATAAGCGTAAATGACTGCTTAACTAAATTGGTTATTATAAAATGATTACTTCAAGTAAACGGATATCACATCAATTTTATTCGTATACTTGGCCAACCTGTAAAGGCAGCAATGGTTGAGAGATGCTAGCACCGGGAGTAAGAAGTACATAGTTATCCCACAGTAACTGGTTTCCACCGCTATCAGTTGTCGCAGTCCCAGAACTAGACCAAAATGGAGTTACGTTTCCTCCGCTAGATTGTTCAAATCCACCATTTCGAATGCGATTTGTATTTGCTAGTTGAACAGTTACAACATCAATTTTGATTTAGTTCTCCGAAGCGTTGGCAATTGGTAAGAGTGGATTGGCAACGGTAGCGGTGAAGAGGAATTTATAAAAACATATTATTTCATCCAATTATGAGAACCTGTCCATTGTAATATATACCTCCGTGACAAAGGGCAGATAGTTAAATAACCTATGTTAATAAAAATCAATTATTTTTACCTGAATTATTAAAAATAATTTTAGGTAGTACTCAAGGTAGTTTACTCCCGTTCACTATTAAACAAAAAAGCTTGCAGCCAAGGACTGATTTCTCAGTCTTTGGCTGCAAGCAAAAGAAGTCGGTTAATGAAATTCAACAGGGCTCGAACAACAAAAAACATTATGCTTTAATGATAGATACACCATCGATTTTTAAAACTACATCTGCATTGCTGTTTGTAATTGTTAGTACTGAATCTGCATCCGTCGCTGTAAAGTCAAATTCGTAGAAAGCATAATTACTAGGTCCCACAATGTTAGCTGCCTGAAATTGTCGAAGTGGCTGCCCTGTAATAGCAACATCAATTGTTCCGGAAAGAACACTTGTTGAAAAAGCCGCTTGGAACGTATAAATCTCTCCAACCTGTAAAGGCAGCAAAGGCTGCGAAATACTACCGCCGGCTGGAAGCAATGCATTATTGTCTCCTAACAATTGTGTACCGCCTGTTACAGTAACTACACCTGCACTGCCAGACCAAAACGGAGTTACACTTGGAACGGTGGATTGTTCAAATCCGCCATTTCGAACCCGATTCACATTTGGCATGTATATTCCCCCTTCCATTATAAATTTAGAATTATCCGGAAGACATCAGCAGAACTGTTTGATTTAGGCCAACTTTACAGAAACGGCATCAATTCTTACATCTGAGTCTGTATTGTTCGTAATTTTTAATGTTACGTTTGCGGCAGTAGCGGTGAAGGTGAAATTGTAGAAGGTATATAGGCCAGTAACGTTTAATCCTTGGAATTTCCGAACGGAATGGCCGCTAATCTCGATGTCAATGGTTCCGGTAAGTGCACTCGTATCAAAAGCAGCTTCGAACTTATAAATCTGCAATAACTGCAAAGGCAATAATGGCTGTTCTATAGAATCACCGACAGGAAGAAGTGCATTATTGTCCTCCAGCAGCTGACTTCCGCCTGTTTCTGTTACAGCACCAGCACTGCCTGTCCAAAAGGGTGCGACACTTGGTGGGGTCGATTGTTCAAATCCGCCATTTCGAACACGATTAATATTAGACATGTTTCATCCCCCCTTTCCTAATAAATTGGATTAATTTCGATAGCCAGATATATCTTACTAGTAAAGTTGGATGTATTAAAAAAGTTGAAATATAGATCTTTATCTGACTAAACAATGAGTTTACGCTATTTTTACTGAAACGACATCAATTCTGACAAATGAGTTTGAGCTGTTTGTGATTCTTAATACGGCAGCAGCATCTGAAGCGGTGAAGTCAAATTTGTAGAAACCATAATCAGGACCTTCAACATTTACTGCTTGAAATAGCCGGGTTGTTTCTCCGACAATTTCAACATCAATTGTTCCCGTACTGGCAAAGGTCGCAAAAGCAGCCTGGAATGTATAAATCTCCCCAACCTGTAAAGGCAATAGTGGCTGTTCTATAAAATCACCGCTACTAGGAAGAAGTGCATTATTGCCCCCAAGCAGCTGAGTCCCGCCTGTTTCCGTTACAGCACCAGCACTGCCTGTCCAAAAAGGACCGACACTTGGTGGTGTGGATTGTTCAAATCCGCCATTACGGACTCGATTCACATTTGGCATGTTTCATCCTCCTTTCTAAAAAAATTTGAATAAAGGATGACAGTTGTTCTCTATTTAAACTGCATATCTTTTAGATCAAGAGAAGCCTGTCCATAATAACGTATGCAAAAAAAAAAAAGTGTAACTAGTTAAAGAAACTATCTTTTTTAAAATCCACTATTTTACTAGACTGTTAAATAAAAGTTTCCAATATATATTTCAGACCATGTCGTCTTTTTATATAGCTGTTTTTTGAAATTAATGTATTTCCAATATGTTAGTCCAATCAAGATTTTTTTTTTTGAATAAAATTAGGTTAACGGAAATTTGAAGGGAGTTAAATTGATGGCTAACAGAAGAAATATTCGCAGGTTGCCGGATTTTCTTATTATCGGCACCCAAAAAGGCGGAACGACTTCTCTGTATAATTACTTGATTCAGCATCCTCAAATTATGCAGGCAAAAAAGAAAGAAATTCACTTTTTTGATTTGAAATATCACAAGGGGATGAAATGGTATAAAAGGCAATTCCCTCTAAAACCGACGAGTTTGGGGGGATTTAAAACGGGAGAGGCGACTCCCAAATATATCTTTGACAAGGATGTTCCTGAAAGGGTCTTTAAACAGATGCCAGCTGTGAAATTAATTGTTTTGCTGAGAAACCCTGTAGATCGAGCGTTTTCAAACTATCAAATGGATCTGGATAGTAAATTGCCTCTACTGCTTCACCAGGGTTCAAATGATCAATTTATGACATTTGAAGAAGCTTTGGAAGCAAATATTGGACAAATTTATTTAAAAAAGGGAATGTATGCGGAACAATTAGAACGTTGGCTAAAATGGTTCCCGACGAACCAACTCTTGATTATCCAGAGTGAAAAATTCTTTTCAAACCCAGCCCAGACATTAACAAAAGTATATCGATTTTTAGGAGTATCCAATATAAGACTGACAAATTACCAGCCATACAGGAGCGGGAATTATAAAAAAATGAAACCTGAAACGAGAAAAAAATTGCTGGCATTCTATAAGCCCCACAATGATAAGCTTAATAAACTTTTGAACATGAACTTTAATTGGAATTCTTAGAATTTTTAAAAGGAGGTGGAGTCATGAAACCCATTGTCTCCATTATATTAACCAGCTATAATAAGCCAAACTCGATTGTTAAAGCCATTGAAAGTGTAATCAAACAAACCTACACTCATTGGGAACTGTTCATTATGGATGACAACTCAAACGAAGAAACCGTAAAAATCATATCCAGCTATTTGAATGATCCGAGGATTCACTATTTTAATAGTCAAATCAAAGAAAACGAGAGATATAAATCAACCAGATATGCCACCTTAATTAACGAGGCGATTCTGAAGACGAAAGGAAAATACATTTCTTATCTTACAGACGACAACATCTATCTGCCTAATCGGTTAAAGGTAATGGTGAACTTTCTAGCACAAAGAAAAAATGTTGATGTGGTGTATTCCGAACAACGTGTTATATATTTTGATCAAAATGGAAAATGCGTAAAGGAACATATCCGTAAAGCCCAAGGGGTTCAGTATCGGGCAGCAGGAAGAGTGGATCATTGTTCTGTTATGCATACTAGGAAAATAGCAGATTTAGTTTATAAAAAGTATGGAAACTATTGGAATGACGATCCGCAATATTGGTTGAATGGAGATGCAGCCTTTTGGAATCGCCTAAACGAGTTACAACCCTTTCATCCAATCCCGCAGATTTTAGATGTCGCCTGGAAGTTTCCGGAATCTTTTCAAAGACTGAATGCAAATGTACCCAAAAATATACCGAATGGAACTTTAGTAAGAGGGCTTTCTAATGAAATCTATCTAATCGATCAACAAAAGCGCAGACTAATTTCTAACGAAATGCTGCAGAAATTAAACTATAAAATAGAGAGGATCGTTAAAATACCTGATCCCTTCCTATTTAAATATGAGGAAGGAACTCCAATAGATGAGAATATTTTTCTTGAACCTGAAAAAATACCCAATCAGCGACTAATAAAAGCGAAAGACAGCCCGTCTATTTATTTAATTCAAAATAATAAAAAGTATCATATAAAAAATATAAATGTATTTAAACAGTATCATTTCAAGGTGGATGATATCGTCATTCTCGAGGAAGATATGATATCAAAAATTCCTGACTCGAATCAAACGATTGATAGTGTGAATAATACGAAGTCCATCTTACCGGATGGAGTTTTATTTAAATGTAATTCACAATTTTACCTCGCTTTTAACAATCGGCTTCATTCTATTGAAAAAGACGTAATCAATAGATTGAAACTGTCTGTTAACGATGCAATTGTCATGCATCCAAGCCTATTATCCAATTACGATAAAGGGGAGCCTTTTTCATGGGTTAAAAAATCCCTTTTTGTTAAATAATGCCTAGTTCTATATATAACACCATGATTTTGACTTATTTGCAAGGAGTGGAATTATGAGATTATTTTTTATTTCTTCTGGAACCAAGACGTTGTCTTATTTAGACCCCAATATTATATCCGCTTTTAGGCATATCGAAAAGCATGCTGCCGCGCCGTTTAAGTTTGCTTGTTTCCATCCAGATAAAGAGAATATGCAATACCTGTATTTTAAAGTTTATAAATTCAGACCCAATATCATTATATTTCTAAATAACATCATTCCTATACAATACTTTTCTCAATTAAAAAGATTGAGAGTTCCCATTGGTTTATGGGTGGTGGATGATCCCTACATGATTAGCCTTCACATAACAAAAGCGAAGATGTTTGACTTTGTCATCACGGAAGATTCAGGAGCTGTTCCTGTTTATAAAAATAATAATATCAAGCCTATTCATCTTCCTCTTGCTGTGAACCCAAGCTTTTATTCACCAATGGAGGTACCTGATAAATACAAATACGATATTTGTTTTGTAGGCAGTGCACTGCCAATCAGATTAAAGATAATCGATGATTTAACCCCATTTCTTAAAGATAAAAAATTTATCCTAATTGGACGTTGGTGGCAAAAGCTCAAAAACTATTCCATTTTAAAAAATAATATTATTAATCACACCATTCCGCCTAATGAAGTAGCAAAGTATTATAATGGCACTAAAATTGTCCTTAATATTCATCGAACCGTTAACGATGTCAATTTAAATCCCCAAAGAGTACCCGCTTATACTCCAAACAATCGAACCTTTGATATCGCAGCATGTCAAGCCTTTCAATTGGCAACTTACAGGCGTGATTTAGAAAAGTATTTTGATTTAGGAAATGAAATGGTGTGTTATCATAATGTTCAGGATTTAAAGGAAAAGATTGATTATTATCTTGAAAACAATACTGAAAAACAAAGAATTGCTGAAAATGCCTATAAACGCACGATGCATGACCATACGTATGTCAAGCGCCTTGAAGAATTAATTGGAATTCTTAAAAAAGAAATTCTTGTCGTAAAAAAATAGGATAGTAACCCTCGTATTAAAATATGAATAAAGCAGAAGCTAAAATTTTTTCAAATCTTGATTGAGGAATCCTTTTACTTTGTCAAGGTTATGGTCAGGGGGATTTCCAATCTTTATATTCACCTTCCGAACGAAAGGTTCAGGATCTATTAAAATATCCTGATAATAAACATCTATGATTTTTTCGGATGGAATTCCGTAAGTATGCCGGTAATGATATAAGTTTTTTAAATACGGGGTTAAAATTTGTGTTGCGTTTCCAATCCCAATTTTATCACGATGAACCATTGAATTAACAGAAGCGTCGAAAGGCCGATGGACAAAAACATAAGTAATTTCATTGTCTTGTTCTAAATAAGGTTTCCATAATTCAATTGTCAATAAAGTACGTGGATCTTTTAGTCCCCAAATAGGTTTCATATTGCTCTTTAAAAAGGTTTGAATTTTATGGCTTGGGAAATTAGCTGCTTTAATTTTTTCACGACTAGGCGGCTTATTCCACGAAGCGTTAACACTTTGTAAAATCTCTTGATTTATTTGAAAAAATTCAATATTTTCGTAATGTCCTTTTGGGTTAAATCGGGTTGCAGGTAAGAGTTTATCCCCCATATTAATGCCTAAAAGATGCATAGCGCCAGCAGTTGCACTTGAGCCCGAACGATGAAGACATAGTAAAAGGAAAAGTTTATTTTTCACTTCCAAACATGACAGCTCCTTCCGTGTTGTAAAACAATGTGAGTTAAATGAAATTAACATTAAAGATCATTTGGGAAGGGCTTAGCATAAGGATTCTTCCCTTTTTGTTTTATTGTATTGATGAAATTTCCTATTATGACCTAAATGACTTTATGTTGTTTGTTTTTACAAAATTTTCTATTTTAATATTGCCATATTAGCAGTTTGCTAAATATGTAAATTTTTGTGGTTATATTCAGAGTAAAAATAGAGAGGAGTTTGGATCTCCTCTCTATCTTTAGGAATTTCCCTTTTTCGCATTTGTTAAGGGGTTGGAGCCGGAGTCGGAGCCGCTGGCGGGAAAATGGTCGGACATTGCGGCGGGAACGCCAATGGCGGGCAGACAAACGGTATTTCTGGGCGTGGTGCACAAAATTCCGCTGTGATTTCCAGCTTTACCAACGCTTCCATTTGAATGTTTTGACACATATTGATGGAAATATCAAGCTGCTGGAATGTGAAAGTTCCAGGTGATGCACCAGGACGGCAAATTAAGTTTGCGTCACATTCAAAATCGGTGATTTCGCATTGTAAGAATGTTCCTGGAGGTGCACATAGAAAGAATTTTTCAGCAACTGCAAACGGGATGGGCAGTGTTGAGCAGGATAACCCTTGAGGGTTAGTCACACGAACCACAACAAAACCTTTTTTCAACACTTTTACTTTTTGTAAAGTAACAGTTTCGCCAGTGGGGAGAGTAAATGTTCCAGTCTGCCGGCCTTCAGGCTGTGCAATTTCAGTACAAAGAATGGAACCCGGTGCAAGCGGATCAACAGGGTTGCCTTCCTCATCTGTCACGAAACAATCAACAGTAAAAACATTGCCTAGAACAGCACAAGGATCATCTGATCCGGGGGTAGGGGTAACTCCTCCAGGGCAATCAAAGAATAAAGTAGCACCCAAGTCGCTTGCATTGAAAGCGATTAGGGGAACATCGGATTGGCGGGTAACCCAGTCATATACTTTATTTACCTTAATACAAAGTGTTTCTTGGCCGCCTTTCACTGACCTAACATCCATGAATAAATCCATCCTCTCATCCTATATATTTAAAAAAGGGAAGTCTTCTGTAATTTTTAAGCATCCTCCCGTAGTGCCTAGTTCTGTTTGGCTAGATACTTAGTTTGAAGCAATGACCAGAACATCAAGCAATATTAATATATTCGGTATGAATTGAGGCGTGCCTAACTTATTTGGATTTTTCCGCGAAGAAAAGCGTGTCGAAATGATGCGGATTACATCTATACATGAATAGATGTAAGGAGAATTCCTCTTTACAGGTCATTGCGCAAGCCATAAAGGTAATTTTTCACACCGTATTTACACGTTTTAATCGTAAAGGCATAAAATGAAAAGAAGAAGGATTAGGCATTTGACCTAAGGGGGGGAAATAATGGCAAATCAAAGTCGACTAGAAAGACTTACCAATGTACAATTAATACAGAAAATCATACATCTTGAGTCAGAGCTTTCTCTTAGCCGTGCAGAAACGGAAGATTTAGCTGAGAAATATCGGAAACAAATAAAAAAGCTGAAACGGAAAAACGAGGGGCTTAAAGAGGAACTTGAGGAGCTGTTACATCAAAACGAAAGATACGATGAGGAGAGAGATCAACATATTAGGGAATTCAATGATCTTCTCCTAAAAAATTCCGACTACGCAAACCAATTATCGAAACTAGAAAAAAGTCATGATTGTAATGACCTTATCAATCAAATTGAAACCTATGAAATAGAACAAAATAAACTCATCGAAAGAATTGATGAGTTAATAAAGGAATCTGCCGGCTATAAAGAAGAGGCCGACAACCTTAGAGTACAAGAACGTTCTGCTGCTGGTACACTCGAAGAATTAACTATACAGAGAGATCTATTCATTACAAATCTTAAAAATTTGGAAAATGATAAAAACGAGTTGGAACAGTCATTGCAAACAAAAAATGTGGAAATAGAAAAATTGGTTCAAGAAAAAAAGGAAATGACACAAGTAAATGGTCAATTAAAATTGGAACTTGAAAATGAAAAAAACGAATTGGAACAGTTATTGCAAACAAAAACTGTGGAAATAGAAAAATTGGTTCAAGAAAAAGAGAAAATGACACAAGTAAATGATCAATTAAAATTGGAACTTGAAAATGAAAAAAACGAGTTGGAACAGTTATTACAAACAAAAACTGTGGAAATAGAAAAATTGGTTCAAGAAAAAAAGGAAATGACACAAGTAAATGGTCAATTAAAATTGGAACTTGAAAATGAAAAAAACGAGTTGGAACAGTTATTGCAAACAAAAACTGTCGAAATAGAAAAATTGGTTCAAGAAAAAAAGAAAATGATACAAGTAAATGGTCAATTAAAATTGGAACTTGAAAATGAAAAAAACGAGTTGGAACAGTTATTGCAAACAAAAACTGTGGAAATAGAAAAATTAGTTCAAGAAAAAAAGGAAATGACACAAGTAAATGATCAATTAAAATTGGAACTTGAAAATAAAAAAAACGAGTTGGAACAGTTATTACAAACAAAAGCTGTGGAAATAGAAAAAATGGTCCAAGAAAAAAATGAAATGATACAAGTAAATAATCAATTAAAATTAAAACTTGAAAATGAAAAAAACGAGTTGGAACAGTCATTGCAAACAAAAACTGTGGAAATAGAAAAATTGGTTCAAGAAAAAAAGGAAATGACACAAGTAAATGATCAATTAAAATTAGAATTTGAAAATAAAAAAAACGAGTTGGAACAGTTATTGCAAACAAATACTGTGGAAATAGAAAAATTGGTTCAAGAAAAAAAGGAAATGACACAAGTAAATGATCAATTGAAATTAGAACTTGAAAATGAAAAAAACGAGTTGGAACAGTTATTGCAAACAAAAACTGTGGAAATAGAAAAATTGGTTCAAGAAAAAAAGGAAATGACACAAGTAAATGATCAATTGAAATTAGAACTTGAAAAGTTCAAAGCAGAGAATACCCAATTGAGTTTAGAGAAAAAAGCCGCAGTTGAATCCACCAATGGACTTAAAAAAACTTTGAAGATAACAGAAAACCAAGTACATGAATTAGAGGAAGCCAAAACTGAAATCAATACACAGTTAGAAATAATGGCATCAGGAAATAAAGTATTAAAGGAAAAGAATGAACAATTTATCAAAGAAAAAGCTGAGCTGCTTAGAAAGATTTCCGGCCTTGAAGAGGAAAATGCTTCGTTTCACGACAAGGTTTCTAAATTTTCAGAACAAAAGATTTCAGAAGAAAAACGGATGGATAAAATAACGATCAACCTTAATCAAGTGTTTAAGGAAACCAAGCAGCTGGTAAGAATGACTTCTTCTTTGAAACATCAACTTGAAGCGAAAAATTTAGAGATGGCTCAAGTAAAAAAAGAAAAACAGATGCTTATGGAACAGATTATCCAACTAAAAGGTCTTTATGAGAAGTCCGAGACAAGAAATAAGGAGCTAGAGAAAAACATTGAAGGGTTGAATGAAGAATTTCTTAAAGTAAAAAAAATGTTAACTCTTATTGATCAGCTCGAATCAGAAAACCTTCAGTTAAAAGACGATATCAAGTCCAAGATTAAAGAATTAAATTTGCTAACAGAGAGTTATAATCAAGACAAAGAGTTGTACCTGAATGATCTTATTAACATTCATGAAGAGGGGAAAAAGTACAAAGATAAGGCAGATGAATTGGACTCGGAAAGGGAAATCTGGTCTAAAGAGATTGAACGGTTAAATTTAAAAATAGCACATTCAAAGGAAACAGCCAAGATAAAGGAAGAATTTGAACAAAAAAATAAAATGCTTATAGCCGAGTTAAAAGCAAAAGAAATCGAAATATACAAAATTAAAAATGACAGTGAACGAGCTCAATTGGAGCTTTCAGACCAGCTTTTAACCGAGGTGAAAATGAATAAGGGGAAAATAGCTGAGTATGAGGACGATAGGAAGAAGTTGGAGAATCTTCTTAGGGAACTGAAGGCTAAAATTGCTGATTTAGAATCCAATTTAGAGGAAAAGGAAAATTTTATCGGACAGTTCATAGAACAACCGTTTTCCCAACTGTTTGATAATCTACAGCCACCGTTTCAAGAGATTGAGCAAGTATTGCCCAAGGTGCAAGAGCAGGGTCCAATACAGGCTAGAAATGAATCGCGATTAAATCAACAGCAAGCTGACTGGTTTCGTCGCATAATGACGCAGCAACAATATACGGGACAGTCTACCCACAGTAAGAACAAAAATTCAAACGCAAAGCCGACCGATTTTTTTACATTAAAAAGGAAAACTGGCCAGCCCCCCGTTCCTCCTTTTTCCACCGTTGAAAGGAAGCAGGAATAATATAAGATTTTGCTGGAACGATTTTTTGATCAGAACAACCTTCTAACAACTCTGAGCCTGCAAGGAATTAATGGAAAAACGGGAACACCTGAATGTAAATAAATTCATATACTATTAAAGTAACGTAAAAATAGCCGGGAGGTAGTTAGTTTGAACAGAAAACAAGGCCTGCAGATAAATTCAGGATCTTTGGCACCGCATCGGCCGCAGCAATCTGGTCTTTATCTTGGAAATAAGATTATCAAAGGTACCAAAAGTTATTCGGCATATGGAGGAGCCTCCTACACTAAAAGGAGCAAAGGTGGCTGTGGCTGCGGAAATAAGGTTCCGAAACAGGAGGGAATACAAAACAAAAAATAACAACAAAGACTGCGTAATGGTTCGCAGTCTTTTCAATATTGATATTTTTTAAATGTGGTTTGATTTTATTGAATATCTTGCAATCATTACTAATCTTGATTAATTTTTAATTCTTTTGAAATATTAAGACTTCAAATGGAGTTATTCGGTGATCCCGTTTATGAAATAGCCGAGAACACTCGTGACTTCAGTCATGAGATGAATCGGCTTCGGATAGGGCGTGGCTTATGCCAAGTTAACTATCCGACATATGTTCAGCAAAGCATGTACAAAAAAATACTAATATAATTCCAGTATTTACCTTTAATCTAGTAACCTATGTTATCATAAGTATGAGGTGGAACATATGGTAGAAGATATGTATATTCCATTCAGTATCATATTGTATGGTGCGTAAAGTATCGCCATAAGGTGCTAATTGGTGATATAGATGTAAGATTAAAAGAGATGCTGTTTCAAATAGCAAAAGATAATGGTTTTGCAATTTCAGAAATCGAAACCGATTGCGACCATATTCATCTTCTGATCGATTGCCCCCCTCAACATTCCATTCCTACAATGATTAAAACATTAATAGGCGTCTCTGCAAGATTACTATTTAAAGAGTTTCCGGGCTTAAAAAGGAAACTGTGGGGTGGTCATTTGTGGAATCCTAGTTACTTTGTCGCAACCGTAAGTGAAAATACAGAAAAACAGATATGCCAATCCATTCGTAATCAACAAATGAAATAGCGAAAGGAGCTGAACCTAGATGGCTACACCAACATACGTGATATCTTTGCCTTTAAAAGTTGAAAAAGGGCAGGAACATATCTTAGAAAAACGCTTAAACATTGGGAGAAATATCTACAACGCCTGTCTAGGTGAAGCATGGCGCAGATATAAATACATGATACGCAATCCCAGGTATTGGAAAGCGGTTCGTATGCCAAAAGGGAAAGAACGCAATCAACTTCTTACTCAATTAAAAGAACAATATGGCGTTCGTAAATTTGACTTAAATAGGTACGTTCAAGGAATGGGACGTAAGTTCAAGCGAAATATCGGTTCTCAAATGGCTCAGAATATCGCTGAACGATCGTTTGGGGCAGTTGAGAAAATCATGTATGGGAAGGGAAAGAAGGTACGGTTTTGTTCAGCAGGTCAATTTTTTTCGTTAGAAGAAAA